>CAMTUI010000013.1:0-58871 GCA_947084985.1 Methanobacteriota archaeon
GGCTTCACAGAAGGGTGCGTGGGCCAGTACTCAGCCAAAAGTGGTATGAGTGCAAAGCCTGCGCCCCCGAAGAATGGGGCATCTACGCGCGAAAGGACGGATTGGCTCAGGGTGGGATTTGAACCCAGGTCAGACTCTCTGCCGACGTGAATTGTCGGAATTGGCAGTGCTAGATGCGTGGCGCCGCATTTATTAGCCCCGGGACCTATATTGTTTTGTCGATATTCGTATGTCGGACCGAAAATCAGCAAGAAGATATAGGAGAACGCTGTCGGACAGGGAGGCCAGAGTCCTCTCGAGCCTCGCCTACAACGGCAAGACGATATTCACCCCCGACGACGTGAAGGATTTCGTCGGCGAGACGAAGGATTTCCTGAACAACCTGGTGCGCAAGAGGTGGATCCTCAAGATAAGGAAAGGCGTCTACGTCCTGGCTCCCTTCGAGGCGGGCGAGCTGGGGGCAGAGGCTTTCACCATACACAGCCACGTGATCGCTTCGCTCCTTGTCAAGCCCTACTACATCGGCTACTGGAGCGCTCTCAACCACCATGGGCTCACTGACCAGACGCCTCCCGCCGTCTTCGTAGCGACGACCAGGCCCAGGCACTCGCGCAGGATCCTAGACACGGAGTTCAGGTTCGTAACTATACCGAAGCGCAAGATGTTAGGAATCGAGGGGGTCGAGATAGAAGGTAGGAAGGTCAGTTTCTCGACGCCCGAGAAGACCATCGTCGACTGCCTTGATCATCCGGAGCACTGCGGCGGCACAGAGGAGGTCGCCAAGGCGCTGTATTTCGCAAAGGACGAGCTGAACGCGAAGAAGATTATGGACTTCGCTGGAAAGCTCAGGAACAACGCCGTTGTGAAGAGGCTCGGGTACATATCCGATGCGATCGGACTCACGGAGTGCTCTAAGCTGCTTTCGTCGACTGAGCTCAAGACTGGCTATCCGCTTCTCGATTCGACGCTCCCTCGGCGCGGCCACATCAAGGAGAAGTGGAAGCTGCTCGTTAACGCGCCCATCGACCCCTCGAGGTGGAGCAGATGATATCGCCGCAGGAACTGAGAAAGGTCGCGAGGGAAAAGCGTCTGGCACTGGATCTCGTGGAGAAGGATTACGTGCTTGGGTGGATGCTCTATGGTATTGCGTCAGGCTCCTTGTCGAAGAAGCTTGCTTTCAAGGGCGGCTCGGCGCTCTCAAAGGTCTACTTCCCCGGCCAGTGGAGGCTGTCGGAGGATCTGGACTTCACCATCCTGGGCGATTCCGAGTGGGACGGTGTGGCGCAGGCTCTGAAGGAGGAAATCCCGGAACTCGTGGAGACGGCGAGCGGGATCCCGATGATCATGAGGAAAAAGCCGTTTACAAACCCGCAGTATCTCCAAGGGCGCCTGCAGTACAGAGGACCCGTGAGCATGAACACCGTGAAGCTGGAGATTTCAAGAGAGACGGTCGTCGGTGAGGTCGTGAGGAGGTCGGTGCCGCAGCTCTTCGACTATCCGCGTTTTTCCGTTACTGTTTACAGCCTCGAGAACATTCTGGCGGAGAAAATTAGGGCCCTCGTGGAGCGCGGCAAGGCAAAGGACTACTACGACGTCTGGCGGTTGCTGAAAATGAAGCACTTCAAGGGACGCGATATCAAGAATTTGGTTCTGAAGAAGTGCGAATCTAAAGATGTCAAGTTCACCGGCTTGACACAGATTTTCCCTGATGATCTGCCTGATGTACTCAAGCCTCACATGAAGCGCGGGCTTACGAGGCTGAGCGCGGAGCCGCTACCCGACATCGAGATGATTGTTGCCGAACTGAAAGCCGATTTTGGCAGCATGCTGGATTGACCCCCTAGCTGAACTTGGCGGCAAACTCATACCAGAACTTGTGTGTGAACCGGAAATGGCAGTGCGTGGGCCAGGATTACACCACAATCGTGGTCGAGTGCATTCGTCGGATCCTTTCGACCGTGTGGCCACGAGGAATGAGCCTTCTGCGCGCGAAGAGATGGATTGCCTAAGGGTGGGATTCGAACCCGGGTCATACCCTCTGCCGACATGAAATGTATGGATCGGTAGTGGGAGAGAAGAGATTCTGAACGGAATGCAAGCAGAGCGACTAAGCGAAACGCGGTTGCTGTCGGCTCGACGACTTGTTTGGTGGCATCATCATTGACGTCCGGTCAGTGCCGACCCTCTTCAACATACTCGATGCCGTGTTCCCGACTGATCGCAACGATTCGATTCATATCAGGCCCACCGGCTTTTGCGAACTCTTCGGCACAGCGGGCAAAGAATTTCTCAAAGCCTGCTGGAGTTGTGAGTATCCACTGTCTGCTCGGAGTCGTCCCCACGTTGCGATAACAATGCACGATGCCCCTCGGAAGGTAAACCGCCCCACCATCACCCACCTCCGTCCATCGACCTTCCACAAAATAGCTAATGCGCCCCTCGACAACGAGGAACAACTCATCCTCGTTCCCGTGCACATGGGGTGGGGGACCACCGCCGGGCGGCGTGATGTCAAACATCACGGCAAGCGGGCCGCCGGTCTGGTCTCCGGGAAGCATCACGGAAACGACATGCCCGAAGGCATGGAGGTCCTTGCCCGTGCCGGGCTGGACGATAAACGGCTTTGGCTGCTTGTTCATGGCGGCCCGTTTCGTCAACCGTACGACCTCCCGACCTTCCGCGTGGGGGCGAAGAAACGGGTGGCCGCATAGCCCTTTCTGTGCGCCGCTGGGCCTGCCGCGTCGGTGCGTCCAAAGCCGCGCTGCAAGGTAGCCAACGGAGCCAACGGAGTCTCGTCGGAACATGGGCAAGCGGAAGGATGCGTGGGCCAGGATTCACGCGCCTGTCTGCAGGTGAAGATTTCGGCTTCGAAGGGAATCACGGTCTTCTCCCTGGCCCTGCGGGAACGCCACGAGGCCCTCGTCCATGGCGAGATCGATCATCTCGAACCGCTTCCGGTCCATCAGATTCGCCCAACTCCCGCCAGTCCGGAACCCGTACTCCTACACCCTGAGGACACCCAGGCGACGAAGGCAGAGGGGACGTATAGGTTGTCTCTCAGGTCCCGGAGGAACGCCTCCCGGTTGCACCGAATTGTGCAAGAACCTTGCGAGGGACCGGGTTTTCGTACCGGATACCCACCTTCTCGCAGACGCGGCGCAGACCCGCGTCAGTCGTCACGAGATGGGTCGCCTCCCCATTCTCCGCGAGGGCGACGAGGAAACAGTCGTACACGTCGTGGGGGAGTTCCCGGGAGAGCTCAATCGCCCGAACCACGACGGCCCCGTCCCCGTCGACGTACCGTGGGAACCGCAGCCGCGCCAACGCCGCCACGGCCCGATCCGCGTCGGGCCCTGGAACTCCCCACTGGGAGACGAGGACCCAACGCGCGCGGAGGAGCAGATAGGATGCGAGGACAATCTGGAAGGCCCCCTCCAGCCCCGGGCGCAGCGCCGTCCGCACGTAGGGGTGGCCGCCGTGGCTCTCGTCCAGGAACACTGCAATGGCGTTCACGTCGACGAACTTACGGTCCACCCAAGGCCTCCGAGGCGGTGACGACGGGCTTCTTCTTCCACCCTCCGCGGGAGTTCACCGTCGGGATCTCGGGAGCGACCTTGCGGAGGATCAGTTTGGAACCCTCCCGCTCTACGACCAGTTCACCCTCGTCGTCCAGCCCGAGCTCCCGGCGAAGCGACGCAGGAATCGAAATCCTTCCCCGATCGTCAAGCTTGGTGCGTGGCATCGGGACCGTCATGGTGCTTGTGGGATAAATATGTGTGGGTAGTGGGACAAACAGATGTCCCACCTTCCCGCAACTCTTCCCATTCTAACCAAGTCGTTAACTACCAAAAAAGATGCGTGGGCCAGGATTCGAACCTGGGACCCCCTTCGGGAAGGGATTTTGAATCCCTCGCCTTTGACCAAGCTTGGCTACCCACGCGCTCCCGGCGGAGAGTCCGGGCCACCTAAAGCTTTTCCCGTGATTCCTCGGATTCGACGCGAGCGGGCGGCGGCGAACGCGCGGATGAATGCTGCCTCGCCTTGCCGGCGACGAGCGCAATGAGCACGACGGCCACGAGTCCCGCGAGCGCGAGATGCTCCACGGAAATCCCAGACTCGACACTCTGCGATTCGGCGTAGAGTCGCGTATCCGGATGGAAATCGTGCCACGCGAACCAGAAACCATAGAAGAAGTCCACGGGCGTTAGCGCCAGCGACCCACCGAACCCCGTCCGGATCGAGTAGCGTTCGCCTTCCTCATCCACGAGCTCGTTCGTGGCGGCGGCCACCGTGAAGGTCGAATTTCCTCGGAGATACACGTGGGCGCTCGTGAGGAAGGTCGAGTCCGCAGGATCCGCGGCGAGGGCCACGACGATCGGTAAGCCTCCGACGGCCACGTTCACCACACGCTCCCTCGCGAGGTCGGCATAGGCGACGGCCCACGCGTCTCCCTCGCGAGCCACGCCCACGACATAGGCCTTCGGATGAAGGCGATCGTCCGGATACCGGATGGGTGCAAGGGTCGAATCGCCGGACTGGTACGTCGCATAGGGATTCACGTCGTATCCTTCGAACCCGGGAGGAACGGGGCACGGGGACGGACACTGCACGGGACCCCAGGGGCGGGCGACCGTCACCGCATCGGGGTGCAGCGCAATCCACTCGGAGAAGGGCATCCGCGTGGTCGTCACGAGGCGGAGCCGCGTGCCATGGTGCGTGCCGTTGATCGCCTCGCCGAGGAGCATCGGCCACAGGCTCGACGTTTGCACGTCGAAGAGGACCTTGTTGTTTCGGAAGAGCAGGCCGGACGTTCGGAATGTGAGGACATTGCCTTCCACCGTTCGTTCGTACGCGATGGCGGTTCCGCACAGCGGGCAGTAGGCAACAACGATTGGGACACCGCCAACGACGTCATTGATGACTTCGTGGTAGTTCATGAGCTTGATCGGGTACGTGTGGGATTCGTCCCCGAGCGTCACGCCAATCACTTCGTTCTCCGGGTAGACATACGGTTCGTCGTCGAACGCGGGCTCCGTAATCGTGTGCAACCCGTCCCACGGGGCGATCTGCACGAGCTCCGCGAGATCCACATGGTCCGCCGCCCCGATTCCTACCGCAATGATGAGGACCCCGACCGCGACGAGCGGGACACGATGCGACATCCTGCTTCGTCTAGGGACACCCGCCCAGATGAACCTAGCCCAGATTCTCTTCCGGATTCATCCGGTGCCGGCCGGCGGCCGACCACGTCGGCTGGACCGCCGAACTGTACGGACAAAGGGTTTTTCCCATCCCCTCGGTTCCGTAGGCCGAGGGCCGCCAATGGCGCAGTACTTCACGAAAGCCTTCTTCGACCAGGTCGCGAACCGTCTTCACGCCGATGAGGAATGGACCAAGAAGGCCATGAACGTGACCGCGAAGGTCGTCCTCACGTGCTTCGACCGCAAGGCGTCCTTCCTCCTCGACATCCAAGGCGGGAGGGTCTCCGTGAGCGAAGTTGCGCCGGATGCGCCCGCGGAATTCAAGTTCGAAGGGAACTACGACGCGTGGACGCAGCTCGGGAAGGGCGAGAAGGATTTCCAGAGCCTGGTAATGGGCGGGAAGATCCGCTTCCGGGGCTCCATGCCCAAGATCATGGCCCTCATGGGCCAGCTGAACCGCATCACGCTCGTCGCGCAGCAGGTGCCGAAGGAGTTCTAACGGCCCAGCAAGAGACGCGCGAGCCACCGCGGAATTCGGCGGGGAGGACGAGTGCTGAGTTCCCTCGCGAGTGCAGAGAGGTGCTCCGACATCGAGACCGGGCGATCGTCGACGACGTGTCATATACCGGTCTTCGGCGTCTCGGATGCCGTCACGAAGGCGCTCGCGGCGTCCTCCGCGTGGAGGAGAGACCAGACCGCGTCCCCTCGGCCCATGAGCACGGGTCGACCGCGCGCGAGCGATTCGCCGAAAATCTTCGTCTGCCAGCTGTCCGCGGAATAGAAGACGCCGCAGCGCAGCACGGCGGCGCGAAAGCCGTGCACGGCACCGGCGTCCCGCGCCATGCGCCCGCCGTCGAGGGCGGAGGCAAGGATCGGATCGTCCACGGGCGGCGAGTCTTCGTCGAATGATCGTCCTCCAGGATTACGGACCGCCCACACGACGCTCTTTTGAAGATACGCGCGGGCCCCAATCCGGCCTGCAGCGGACGTGAGGGCACGGGTCCGGTCGCGCCAGATGGGGGCGTTCATCGCCCAGTCTCTGAGACTCGTCCGGGCTTTCGCCGGAATCGCGGTTGCGGCATGGACGACGACCTCGCATCCCTCCGCCGCATTCGTCACAGCGTCCGCATCGAACAGGTCGGCCCGCCGGGGCTCCCCGCCGAGGGACCGCACGGTCCTCTTTCCCGCGTCGTCGCGGACGAGCCCCACGGCTTCATGACCTTGCGCGACGAGTTGGCGCACGATTCGGCGACCGAGGACCCCGGTCGTGCCCGCGAGGAAGACGCGCATGTCCGCGTCATATTGCTCAAACGATTAAATATCGCGCGGGTCATCGTCCTCCGGCAGGAACTCCAGGGAGGTCACGATGGTCGATTTTGAGCTCACGGAAGAGCAGAAGCTCATGCAGAAGACGGCCCACGAGTTCGCGGCCCGAGAGATGCGGCCCGTCTCGCTCGACTACGACAAGAAGGGCGAGATGTCGTGGGACATCGTCAAGAAGGCCCATGCGCTTGGGCTCGACACCGCGTTCATCCCCGAGGCGTACGGGGGCGGCGGGATCGCTTCCGTCCTCACGCAGGTCGTCGTGATGGAGGAACTGAACTGGGGCTGTGCCGGTATGGCCACGGGCCTGATCGGCGCGGGCCTCGCATACCTCCCGATCATCCACATGGGCACGGAGGATCAGAAGAAACGCTTCCTCACGCGCTTCACGGGACCGGAGGCCCGCCTCGGGGCGCTGTGCCTCACGGAGCCCGACGCCGGGTCCGATGTCGCGAGCATCTCGACGAGCGCGAGGAAGGACGGGGACGAGTGGGTCCTGAACGGCGTGAAGCGGTTCATCACGAACGGCGGGATCGCAGACATCCATGTCGTCTTCGCCACCGTGGACAAGAGCCTCGGCTACTTCGGCATCCGGGCGTTCATCGTGGAGCACGGGAACCCCGGGCTGAAGATGGGGAAGGTCGAGGACAAGATGGGCGTCCGCTCGAGCCACACGGCAGAGGTCGTCCTGGACAACTGCCATGTGCCCGCGGGCAACATGCTCGGATCGGACGAGTCGACCGCCTTCTACGGCGCGATGAAGACGCTGGAATCCTCGAGGCCTCTCGTGGCCTCCGGGGCGATCGGGATCGCCCGCGCCGCGTACGAATACGCGCTGGACTACGCGCGCAAGCGGAAGACGTTCGGCCAGCCAATCGCGAAGAAGCAGGCGATCGCGTTCATGCTCGCGGACATGAAGACGAAGATCGATGCGGCGCGCCTCCTGACGTGGCGGAGCGCATGGATGCTCGACCAGGGGATGCCGATGAACAAGGAGGCGAGCATCGCGAAGCTCTACGCCGCGGACATGGCGATGGAGGTGACGACCGACGCCGTGCAGATCATGGGCGGCGCGGGCTACATGAAGGACGAACCGGTCGAGAAGTGGATGCGGGACGCCAAGGTCTTCCAGATCTGGGAGGGCACTTCGCAGATCCAGAGGCTCGTGATCTCGCGCGAGGAAATCGGGGAACTCTGAGGATCGGCCTCGCTCGGTCAAGGGGATGGAATCCTGGTGGCGCGAGGACGACGGGAGGCCCGCCGCGCATCGCGCCGGCAATCGCCGTCGTCACCCGTGTATGGCGTGCATCTGGAGCGCACGTCGATTCCGATGGAGGATGGGGTCCGGCTCGCCGCAACCCTCTTCCTTCCGGACGGCGCCCAGCCTGAGGACCGTTTTCCCGCTCTCCTCGAGTACCTGCCGTACCGCAAGGACGACTGGTTCTACCGGCGGGACCGCGACGTCCATTCGTACTTTGCGCGGCGCGGGTACGTCGGGGCGAGGGTCGACATCCGAGGCACGGGAAGCAGCGAGGGGGTTCCGCCGGAGCGCGAATACTCCGAGGTCGAACACTCGGACGCCCTCGGGGTGATCGCTTGGCTCTCCCGCCAGCCGTGGTCGAACGGGAACGTCGGGATGTTCGGCATCTCGTGGGGCGGTTTCAACGCGATCCAGGTCGCCATGCTCCGACCGCCCGCCCTCAAGGCGATCCTCGCGATCGAGGCGACGGACGACCTGTTCCAGGACGACATCCACTACATCGACGGGATGATGCACGTCGACCAGTACGAGCTCGCGATGGACCTCGACAACGCGATGACCGCGTCGCCGAAGTTCCCCATGGACGAGGCGACCCTCGCACCTCGCTTCGACAGCCCGCCGTGGAAGCTCCTCTGGCTGCACCACCAGCGCGACGGACCGTTCTGGAAGCGGGCGTCCCTCATCGCCCGCTACGAGGCGATCAACATCCCGGTCTTCGTGATTGCGGGTTGGCTCGACGGATATCGAGACAGCGTGCCGCGGATGCTCGAACATCTCCGCGTCCCGGTGAAGGCAATCGTGGGACCGTGGAACCATTCGTTTCCGCATGACGCGGTCCCAGGTCCAGGCATGGAGTGGAGACACGAGGCGGTCCGGTGGTGGGACCTCTGGCTCAAGGGCCGCGACACGGGCATCCTCGACGAGCCGGCCCTCGCCGTGTACGTCCGGAAATCGCATCCTCCGGGGCTCGGACTCACGACGATCCCGGGCGAGTGGCGATCCGAGGACGGTTGGCCCATCGCGCGGATCCGACCGCGCACCTTGTACTTCACGCGAGACCACACGCTTTCCCCGCGCGCCCCGCCGGCGGCGCTCCACGATCTTCGCTACGTGCCCTCGGCGGGGACCGTGGCGGGCTTCTGGTGGGGGGACCTCGTCCCGGACCAGCGTCCCATCGACGCCCACAGTCTCGTCTACGATTCCCCGCCGCTAACCCGGGACGTGGAAATCCTCGGAATGCCGCGTGCCGCCCTTCATGCATCCGCGACTGCGCCCCTCGCCCACTGGTTCGTGCGCCTCTGCGATCTCGCGCCGGATGGCCGGTCGACGCTCGTGACTGGGGCCGGCATGAACGGCGCACACCGCGCGTCCGCGGAACGACCGACGCCTCTGCGCCCCCGACAAGCGTACGGCCTCGACGTGGAGATGCACTTCACGTCATGGGTCTTCCCCAAGGGACATCGGATCCGTGTCGCGGTGTCAAACGCCCTCTGGCCGATGATCTGGCCGACACCGCATCTCATGACGACGTCCCTCATCTTGGGAGGACGGCGCGCTTCGAAGGTCCTGCTGCCCGTCGTCCCTCGGGGCGGCCGGGGCCGACCCCGCTTCCGGCCTCCCGAGCGACCGGAGCCCGTCCCGGAGGTCCGGACTCGCGGCGACGCATGGCCTGGGCGGTTCTCGGTGACGCGCGATGAACTGCGCCACGCGTCGACCGTCGAATGGCGAGGGACATCCGCAACGGAGTTCCCTTGGGGAGCGATGGACCACGAGGAGACGATCGTCCACGAAGTGGAGGACGCCCATCCGGAGGTCGCGTCCGTTCGGAGCCTCATGCGGACGACGGTCCGTCGGCCGCAGGGAACCCTCGAGTGGCGGGGGACGTTCGAACTCCGCAGCGACGGCCGGACGTTCCACTATCGATATACACGTGAACTGTGGAAGGATGGCACGCGCGTCCGCGAGAAGACATGGGACGAGGCGATCCCGCGCGACTTCCAGTGAGCCGCTCGATCCAGGCGTCAGGCCTCACGGCTTCCGGACTTCCCGCTCCCCTATTTTTCGATGCCGTCCGCAGGCCTCCCGATCCGCGCGAAGAGGACCGGCAAGGCCGCGAGCCAGAGGATCTCGAACACGAGGGAGAAGATCGAAGGTAGGGTCGCCGCCGCGCCGAACATGGAAAACGCGAGGACGACCGTGAGGCCGAGGTTCTTGAACGAGGAAAACGTCGTCATGGCCACTCGGTCCTCCGGGCGGATCCGCAAGGCCCGCGCGACGACGAGGACCGCAAGCCCGAGCCCGAACGTGCGCACGAACGAAAGGACGGACAGGGAAATCACGAGTTCGGGGCGCTCGAGGAGCGGGGCCCGGGTGGAGCCCGCAATCGCGAGGACCAGGACGAAGAACGACACGCTGACGGCCGTCGGTCGTGCGTCCGCGATCGGGCGCCAGCGGCGCAGGGGACGCGAGGCGACGAGGGGCACGCCAATCAGCACGATCGTCTGGAGGACCAGGGTCGAGACGGGGGCTGGCTGGTCCGTGAAGGCGAGTGTGATGACCGGCACGAGGACGAGGCCGAGCAGGTAGAGAATGGCGAGGGAAATGAGCGCCCGGCGGACGTCGCCCCTGAGGATCGACGTGATCGGGATCACGGCCACGGCCGGAGGCACGGCGGCCATGAGGACCCATCCGTCGTGGATCGCGGCGTCCGGCGCGAGATACGCAAAGGCGAGAACAAGCCCGCTCAGCACGCCGTAGCTCATCAGGACCGCAAGGAGGAACCCGCGGACTTCGTCCCTCGGGGAGATCCCGACGAACGAGATCTCCGTCAGCGAGAACGTCATCGCGATGACGAGGGCCGCCTGGGAGATCTCCTGGGAGAAGACGGGGAAGCCGCCGGTCGTGAGGCCGACCACGAGCCCCGAGGTGACCATGGTAGGGAAGCTGCGCCACGGGCGGAACATCGTGCGGCCCGGACACGGCCGTCCCGGAAAAGCCTGCCGCTGCCTTCAGAGGCTCGCGAGGGCCGCGCCGATCACGGCGAGCCCGACAGCAAACTTCTGCGGGAAGGTCATCCGCTCGTCCATCCAGAATCGCCGAACGAGGATCGCGACGACCGGGTACGCCGTGGTCAAGGGCACGACGATCGCGATGGGGCCGAGTCCGATCGCCAGGAAAATCGTCGCACCCGCGACGGCGAACAGGACGAGGCACGGAATCGCCTCGCGCATCCCGGCGCGGTCCCAGATCCGCGGATCGCGGATCCCCCGCCAGGACACGGCGAGATAGAGGGGCGTCGACACGAGCACGTAGATCCCCGCGTTCGCCGGGAAACCGATCGCGTCAATCGCCAGGCGCTCCACGATGCCCCACGCGCCCCACAGCGTGATGGCCAAGAGCATCGGGACGAGCCACGCGCGACCACCGCCCGTGCGGCCGGGATTCTCGAAAATCCCGAGGAGGACCGCGCCGATCATCAAGAAGAAGATCGCGACAATCTGGAGGGGCACGAGGGTCGCGCCGAGGATCATGACCGCGGCCGCGACCGTGATCACGGGATACGCGGCCGAGAAGCCGCTCACGACGGACGCCGTCCCGGACTCCATCGCACGGAACCAGAACACGGTCCCGAGGCAGCCGCTGACGCCGCTCGCGACCGCAAGGACGAACCCCACGGGGGTGACGGCCTCCCACCCGCGGCCGATGAAGAACCAGGCGACGTAGATCGGGACGTTAGCGAGGGCGTACAGGACGAGCATTCGAGCTGACCCGAGCCGGACCGTCGGCTCCTTGGATAGCCCCTCGCCCAGGCCGTAGAGCACGACCGTGAGGAGGGCGCTGACGAGCCAGAGCTCCATCTCGCCTCGCCTCGTTTCGATGGTCGGGATCCCGATCGTTCATCGTGGACACCCTCCGCGCGAACGTGCGCGCGGTCGACGTGTCGCACAATCCGAAGTCCGAGGTTTTCTTAAAGGTTCCGACAGGAAATGTCGAAATCCCGGATCATCCGCGATAGAATCGATGAATCGCATCTCGGACGAGCTTCGAATTGCTCACAAATTGCCAACGTCCCGGGGGGAATCGTTATAAAGACTCCGAGCCATACTTTCACATACGTGGGGAGGAGGGCCGGAGCCCCACGGCTTGGTGAGGAGGCGATTCTAATTCGGTCGTGGAGCGTGGCTCTTGCCAGTGCGCTAGCGGTATTGGCGATCGTCCTGATGGCGGCCGGACCCGCGGTCGAGAACGCGCAGGCGCAGGGGCCTGTCGTCCTCCGCGTCGGGTTCCTCGCGGGGATCGAGAGCCTGAGCCCGTTCCGCGGGATCAATGACGCCGACTACCTGTTGTACGGCCTCCTGTATGACTACCTGTTCGCCCTCGATGAGGATGGGAATCCAAGACCGAACATCGCGACGGATGCGGCTCCGGACGCGTACGGGGCAAATTGGACGTACACGATCCGCCCGGGCGTGAAGTGGCATGATGGCTCGGACCTCACTGTCCAGGACGTCGCGTTCTCGATCAACAAGAACACGGAGAACTTCTTCCAGCTCTGGGCGTACGAGCCCTATGTGAACCGGATCGTGCAGTGCGGCGGCGGGCAGACGACGAACTGCG
Source organism: Methanobacteriota archaeon (assembly GCA_947084985.1). Taxonomy (GTDB): domain Archaea; phylum Thermoplasmatota; class Thermoplasmata; order RBG-16-68-12; family RBG-16-68-12; genus RBG-16-68-12. Next base: position 12,403 of record CAMTUI010000013.1, read on the forward strand.
GCGCGCAGGTCACCGGAGCGAACCAGGTCACGATCTACTTCGACCGGCCCTTCGTGGGAGGGAAGGCGATGTACGTCCCGATCATCAAGCAGTCCCAGTGGGGAACCCTCTCGCCGTCCCAGATCCAGTACAATTACGAGAATCTGAACCCGATCGGCACGGGCGTCTTCATGGCGGACGCGAACATGGGCACACAGTGGCAGCAGGGGCAGCCGCTGCTCCTTCACAAGAACCCGAACTACCACCTTGGCGTCTCCGCGATTGACGACATCTATCTGGAGACATTCTCGGACGAAGCGACGATGGTGTCCGCGATCCTCACGGGCGCCATCGACGTTGCGGAGTTCAGCCCGGCAGGGTATGCGGCCCTCGCCGGCGCGCCGAACATCGATCGCCAGGAGTCCCTCGTCAGCACGCAGTATTGGGTCGAGGTCGGGTTCCAGCAGTATGACCTTCCTAACGTGAACAACCGGCTGAACCCGGCGCGATGGGACGAGAACGTCCGGCGAGCGCTCGCGATGGCGACGAACAAGGATTACGTGGTAAACACGATCTACCAGGGCAAGGGCGTCCGCGGCTCGACGCTCATGTCGCCGATTACGCCTCAGTGGCACTACGATCCCTCGACGGATGCGGGAGTCAACCTGACGTTCGACGTCGTCGCGGCGAACGCGATGCTCGATACGGCCGGATACGACCTGAAAGGCGCCGATGGCATCCGCGTGGCGAGCCGCAACATCCAGGTGAAAGAAGACGGGGGCGCCGGCGGTGCCGATCCCTTCGCCCCCAGCCAGACGAAGACGGTGCCTGCCGGAACGCGCCTCTCGTTCCGCATGGGCGTGCGACAGGAGTACGTCCAAGAGCAGGACTCCGCGCGGTACCTCCAGGCGGCGTGGGCCCTGGTCGGCGTCGAGCTGACGTACCAAGTCATGCTCGAGCCCGCCCTGAGCGACGCCGTGTACGGCGGGAACATCGAGACTTACATCTGGTACTGGTCCGGCGACCCGGATCCGAACTACCTGCTCTCGATCCAGTCGGGATTCACCCTGGATGGGTGGAGCGACAACTTCTGGAACAATGCCACGTACAACCAGCTGTACATCGACCACCTGGCCGCGAAGGACCCGCTCGTGCGACAGCAGATCGTCCGCGATGCGCTGAAGGTCCACTACGAGAGCGCCGTGTACATCATCCTGATCTACCAGGAGGGCACGTGGGCGTACCGGACGGACCGGTTCGTCGGCTGGGGCGACTGGGCCGCGCACCCGTATCGCCAGCTGAACGCCTTCTGGACCGCCCCTCCGCTGTTCCTCGACCTGAGACCGGCGGCGGCCCCGGACGTCAGCGTGTCCGACTCGGGCGGTCGACCCGGGCAGGCAGTGACGATCACCGGCACCGTCACGGACACCCTGTCCGGGACCTGGACGCTCGAATTCGGCGACACCTCGGCCGACGCGACGGGAACGTACGATGCGGGCACGACTTCGGTCTCGGAGACCCACACGTACGCGGACGAAGGCACGTACACGGTCCGTTTGACCGCGGACAACGGCGCGTACCAGCGGACCGCGACCGGGACCGTGACGATCCAGGCGGTCGGAAACCTTCGGCCAGACCAGGTGACGCTCCTCGCGGAACCGACGTCGGGCCCGCCCGGCACGCGTGTGAACTTCACCCTGTCCGCCCACGACGCGGAAGGCGGCACGCTGACCTTCACGATCAGCTACGACGATGGGAACACGGACTCGGTGACCCGGTCGAACGTGGTGGCGGATGCCGTGACGACCGTGACCTTCAGTCACGTGTACAACGTCGAAGGCTCGTTCTTTGCGACGGGGAACGCCTCGGATGGACAGGCGGCCTCGACGAACGCGCGGGTGAACATCGAGATCTCCGTGCCCGTGCGCCCGACCGGGATCGACCCGATCGTCCTAGGCATTGGGATCGCCCTCGTCATCGCGGTAATCGCCGCGGTCGCCGTACTAGCGATGAGACGTGGCCGGGAGAAGGAGGAGCGGGAGGCGCCGCCTCCACTTCCGCCGAAGCCGTGAGCCGGGAGTCCAAGACACCGAAGGGAATCGGACGAGGCGGTGAGGGGGAACAGCGGGGACCATGAACCTACGCCGTTACCTGCTTCGCAAGGTAGCGTACGTCGTGATCACGGTCTTCCTCATCGCCTCCTTGAACTGGTTCATTTTCCAGATCCTGCCCGGATGCCCGACGCGGATCATCGCACCCCGCGGCGGCGGGACGTCGGGGGAGTCGGAGTGCCAGGATCCCGCGGCGTACTGTTCGCAGCTGTCGAACGTCATCGACCAGGGGTTGCGGTGTCAACTGATTCGTGACTGGGGACTCGACAGACCGCCGACCGAACGGTACGTCGTCTACTTCGCGAACCTGCTCCAGGGGGACTGGGGCACCTCGATCACGTACCGGCCGGGCACCCCTGTGTTGGACGTAATCCTCCCACGTCTGCTACCGACAATCGGCTGGGTCAGCCTCGCGACCGCGATCACGATGTGGTTCGGATTGCTCCTTGGTCGGATCTCCGGCTGGAGACGCGGCCGACCCTCGGACCTCGCGATCACCCTGGGCGGCCTCGTCGGGTATTCCATGCCGACGTTCTGGATCTCCCTCGTCCTCCTTTTCTTCTTCTCCGTGTACATCGGGGTCTTCCCCGTCCGAGGCGATTCCTCGACGAACATCCGCGACCTCGATTTCTTGGGACAGCTCGCGGATCGGCTCTATCATCTGACGCTGCCCATCCTGACGTTCGTGATCTCGAACTTCGCGATCTTCACCCTGACCCTGCGGAACTCCCTGACGGATGTGCTGACGGAGGACTTCATGCTGACCGCGAGGGCGAAAGGGCTCACGGACCGAGAGCAGCTGCGATGGCACGCGCTCCCGAACGCCCGCCTGCCCGTCGTCACGGTCGGCGCGTTCTACTTCGGCTGGGTTCTCTCCGGTGCGATCCTCATCGAGATCGTCTTCAGCCTCCCGGGGATCGGCCGACTCGAGTGGGACGCGGTCCTCAACCTGGACTTCCCGCTGATGTCCGGAATCTTCCTCCTCGCGACCTTGGGCGTCGTCGTCGCGAACGCCGCGGCGGACATCCTGTACGTCGTGCTCGACCCGCGCGTGCGGGAGGCGTGAGGGATGGCGGGAGAGCCCGCGGTCGGCTCGACGCGGTCGCTCCTCGAAGAACGCCTCCGGGCAGACCTCACGCGTTTCCAGAAGTTCCTCCTGCTGGTCCTCCGGAACCGGATCGCCCTGATCGGACTCATCATCGTCCTCGTGTTCGTCACGTTCGCCGTGGTCGCGCCCGTCATCGTCGGGCCCTATCCGACCCAGTTCGACCGGGATGAGGAGCCGACGCCTCCTGCCCCCCCCGACGCGCAGCACCTCCTGGGCACGGACCGCCAGGGATACGACATCCTCACGATCCTCGTGTACGGCAGCCGGGTCTCGCTCCTCGTGGGATTCCTGTCCGCCAGCGTCGCGATGCTCCTCGGGACCTCGGTCGGCCTTGTCGGCGGCTTCTACGGGCGCCAGGTGGACCAGCTCCTCGCTCGGGCGACCGACTTCTTCCTCGTGATCCCGTGGCTGCCGTTCGTGATCGTCCTGAGCGTGATCATGGGGCCGAGCCTCAACACGACGGTCATCGCGATCTCCGTCGTCAGCTGGCCGACGACCGCGCGCATCGTGCGATCGCAAGTGCTCTCGCTCCGCGAGCGGCTGTTCGTCGAACGCGCGCGGGCGATTGGCGCGGGGGACAGTCACATCCTGTGGCGGCACATCTTGCCTAACGTGATGCCGCTCGTCTTCGCGCAGGGCGTCCTCACGATCTCCACGGCGATTTTCACGGAGGCCTTCCTGTCGTTCTTCGGCCTGGGGCCGAAGGACACGATCAGTTGGGGCACGATGATCGAGGACTCGTACACGAGCCTCGCGATGCTCCGCGGCATGTGGTGGTACTTCGGGCCGCCCGGGATATCAATCACCCTAGTCGTGTTGGGCTTCTCCATGCTCAGCTACGCGCTCGAAGAAGTCCTGAACCCGCGACTGAAGCGACGTTGAGGACCGTTGCTGCTTTCGTCCGGCGAGGGCACGATGCAACGAAATCGAGATACGGCGGAAGCCGTTCCCCGCGCCACCTGGGCGGACCATGGCTCGGTACGATGCGGCGGTTATCGGCGCCGGCCACAACGGCCTGGTGGCGGCGAACTACCTCGCGAAAGCGGGTCTCCGCGTAATCGTCGTCGAACGGGCGGACCGCGTCGGCGGTGCCTGCGTGACGGACGAGATCGATCCGGGGTTCAAGGTGAGCGCCGCGGCCTACGTCAGCGGGCTCTTCCGCCCCCAGATCATCGAGGATCTCGAGCTCCGGAAATTCGGGCTCAAGCAGGTTGCATTTGACCCGCAGGCCTTCTGCCCGTTTCCCGACGGACGGCACCTCTTGCTGTGGTACGACCTCGAGAGGACGTGCAAGGAGATCGCGAAGTTCTCGAAGCGCGACGCCGAGGCGTACCGCGCGTGGGACGCGATGTGGTCCCAGGTGTACGAGCTGATCGAGCCGATGCTCCTCGCGCCTCCCGTACCGATCGCGGAACTCGCCTCGCTCCTGCGGGGTCCCGAGGCGGAGGAGCTCCTTCGACGTCTCCTGTTCTACAGCGCGGAGGAGCTGCTCGACGAATTCTTCGAGTCCGACGAAGTGAAGGCGGCGCTCGCGAACCAGAGCGTCATCGGACACTTCTCCGGACCGTCGGCGCCGGGCACGGCGTTCACGCTTGCGCACAATCTCCTCGGAAACATCGACGGGAAAGTCGGCGGATGGGGATTTGTCGTCGGAGGCATGGGCGCGCTGCCGGAAATCCTCGCGAAAGCCGCTCGGGCCCTCGGGGTGGAGATCCTCCTCAGCTCCCCGGTCGAGAGGATCGTCGTCCTCGACGGACGGGCGACCGGGGTCCGCTTGCAGGATGGACGGGTCATCGAATCGAAGGCGGTCGTCTCGACAGCAGACCCGAAGAGGACCTTCCTCCGGATGATGGAACCGGACGCTCTGCCGCGGGAGTTCCTCGAGGCGGTGCGGAAGATCAAGATGCACGGAGCGGCGATGAAAGTGAACTGCGCGCTTTCGGAGCTACCTCGCTGGTCCGCGGCGCCCGAGACCCCGGGACCCCACCACCATGGTTCCACGTACATCGGCCCGTCGATCGAATACACAGAGGCGGCCTTTGCAGACGCGAAGCGAGGCCGACCGTCGGAGCGGCCGTGGATGGAGGTCGTCACGCAGAGCGTCCTCGACCCGACGGTCGCCCCGGCCGGGAAGCACACGCTCTCGATCTATGTCCAGTACAGCCCGTATCACCTTCACAAGGGGACATGGGACGAGATCCGGGAATCATATGGGGACCGCGTCATCGAAACCTTGTCTGAGTTCGCCCCGAACGTCCCGAAGACGATTCTTGCGCGTCAGGTCCTCACGCCTCTGGATCTCGAGCGGCGGTTCGGACTCACAGAGGCCCATCAATCGCATGGCGAGATGGGACCGGACCAGTTCTTCTCCTTCCGCCCGGTGCCCGGCTGGGCGAACTACCGCATGCCTGTGGAGGGTCTGTATCTTTGCGGCGCGGGCACGCACCCCGGCGGCGGCATCAGCGGTGCGCCCGGATACAATGGAGCCCACGCGCTCCTGGAGGACTGGCCGCATCTCAAGTCGCGATGACAGTCGGTAGAGCGCCTGTCATCTCCAATCGATTCGAATCCTGTGGGGTCCGAACCCTCAAGTGATGATCTGCGGTATACGTGAACCATCGCAACGAAGCCTCGTGTTCCCGGACATCTCACGACACGGTCGGTCTGGTACGGCGGCCGCGACTCGACACTCGGCGAACTCTGGACCATGCTCCACCCGCCCTACACACTCATGGTCCTAAGTTTCGTCGTGATGGGCGCCGTGCTTTCCCCACGATTTTCGGTCCCCGTGCTCATCGCGACGCTCGCGGCCTACTTCCTGGGCCTTGGCGTAGGCGCACACTTCCTAGACCAGATCACGGGCATGGGGTCCCGCTACGTCCGGCACTGGTCTGACCGGGCGCTGTGGGTTGGAGGTCTCGCCAGTCTGGGGGCGGCCATTGCCATCGGCGTCCTCGGCGCCTGGCTAGTCGTGGGACCGGTGCTGCTCGTGCTGGTGGCGGTCCAGGCGGCCTGCGCCCTCGGCTACCCCCTCGCCCCCATTTTCAAGGGCGTGTTTCACCGGGACAGCGTCTTCGCCGTCTCGTGGGGAAGCTTGCCGTTCCTGACGAGCTTCTACGCGCAGTCCGGCGGCATCACGGTTCCTGCCCTCTTCCTCGCCGGGGGATTGGCCGCGGTCGCCGTCGCCGAGATCCGAATCTCCCGGATTTCGCGTCGTCTCCGCCGGATTGCGCGGGAACGGGAGGACACCCGCGCCGCCAACCTCGACTCCGGGCCGCGAGCATATCGCCGCCCTGAGGTTGTCCTCCAGGCGCTCGTCATTGGTAGCGGACTGCTGGCGCTCGGCCTACTCGCGGCTCGGCTCTTCGCCGGCGTCTGAGGGGGGCTGTAAGACGGAGCTGCGAGTCACTGGCGACCCCTCCGCCCGACCGGAGACGCTTGCGGAACCGGAATTAGTCCAAGAGCTGTTCAGCTGGCTGGCGCCGCGATACGAGCAGACGCTTCTCCTGTACTCCCTTGGTCTCGACCTCCGTTGGAAGCACGTGCTCTTGGCACCGCTCCGTCCGCAGCGGGGCGAGAGAGCCCTTGACCTCGCCTCCGGGACAGGGCTCATCCTTGATCGGCTCGGGCGTCGGCTGGGTCCCCGAGCAGTCGTAGGTCTCGACCCGAACCGGGCGATGCTGCTCGCCCAAGACCACCGGCTCGGGGCGGCGCTTGTCCAAGCCACCGCAGAGGCGCTGCCGTTTCGTTCCTCGAGCTTCGACGTCGTCACCGCTGGCTTCCTGCCCAAGTACGTGCGGCTCGATTGGTTCGCGTCCGAAGTCCATCGGGTGCTCCGGCCCGGCGGTCGACTGGCGGTGTACGACTTCTCGCCGCCGACGCCGGACGTATCCGGCCGGCTCTACGCCGTCTACCTGGATCGAGTCTTGCCGTGGCTTGGCCGCCGAAGGGACCGGACTTCACCCATGTGGTCGCGGCTCCTGGAGTTCCTCCGCGACATCGCACGCGAATCCGGCTGGGAGGAACGCATTGGCCCGGCGTTACAGGCAGCCGGATTCGACCGCATCCGCCATCGTGTGGCGGTTGGGGGGGCCGTCACCTGGGTCTGGGCGATCGCAACCAAGAGGTCGACACTGCCTCCTCCAGCCTAACCTTCTCTTCCGCCACAAAGGGCAGAGAAGGGCGCTAGGTCTTCCAGTGTCGGCAGGTAATGGGGAAATGGAGAAAGGCCGAGGTCGTGTGGGCCTGGCATGCGGGGGACACCTTGAACATGGGGAACGCTTCGAGGACGGGCGCTCTGCTAACTGTCAACGGCCGGTTGCCGAATGGATGTCAGGAAAGGCATTGCCGATTCGTTTGCGCATATCTCCTGCGGTCGCGAATCCTGGCGGATCTGGGCGTAATCGAGATGACAGTCTCGTTTGACAGCAAAGTGGACAAGCAGATTCGGAGTCAGCAGTGGAGACCAAGATTAACGAAAATCCCAACAAATACCAGGTGAACGGACGTGTAGACTCCCGACACCACCGCGGTAACGCTAAGCCTGTTCATGAGCCATTCCGGTCCGGTGCGCACCTTTTTGACCCTGTGCGGTATGAGAATGTTTGCAAGATTGGCGAGGAGGATCGGAAGTCCATACGCGGGACAAAGGATCGAGTAGAAAAGGGTGGGGAAAGACGCGTAGCCAAAGAATCCGACGAGGAAGAGCGTTGCCGATGTAAGCGGTACGGCAAGGGCTATGACAGCCGATGCCAAGTGGACTGGTTTCATAGACTAGGTTTGACCGCGGAGACCCTAAGCCATGTGGCCGGATTGGCTTTTGCATGGAATACATAGGAGCCTCAGAGGATCGACGTGAGCCGTGCGCTTCGGAGGCGGCATCGGTAACCACCTCTTAGGCGGGCTCGGAGAGGGACAGGCGGTTCACCGACTGTCGCCGGATCGTCGGGCTCGAGGGGCCGCATGGAGCAATCCGCGGGAGGCAGGGAATCAGGTCGGCCGCTCGATAATCGTCGCGAGACCCATCCCGAAGCCGATGCAGAGGGTCGCAAGCCCGTACCGAAGGTCCTGTCGCTCCATCTCGTGCAACATCGTCGTGATGAGGCGGGCGCCGCTCATCCCGAGCGGGTGGCCGAGGGCAATCGCCCCGCCGTTCACATTGAGCTTCGCGTCGTCGAAGCCGACCGTCTCGCGTGTGGCGATCGGCACGGAGGCGAAGGCCTCGTTCACTTCCCAGATGTCGATGTCGTCCGCTTTGAGGTCCGCCTTTGCGAGGGCCTTCCGAATCGCCGGAATCGTGCCGTCGAGCATGATCGTAGGGTTCGTGCCCGCTACGCCCGTCGACACGAACCGCGCGCGCGGCTCGAGGCCGAGCTCCTTCGCATGATCCGGGTTCGTGACGAGGAGCGCGCACGCGCCGTCGTTGATGCCGCTCGAGTTCCCCGCGGTGATCCGGCCGTCCGACTTGAACGCGGGCTGGAGGGACGCGAGCTTCTCGAGGGACGTGTTCCGCCGAGGATGCTCATCCGTGTCGAACATCCGCTTGTTGCCGTTCTCATCGAACACCGGCACGGGAACGATTTCGCGCTTGAAGCGGCCCTCGTCGATCGCACGGACCGCCTTGCGGTGGGACCACAGGGAGAACTCGTCCATCTGCTCCCGCGTGATGTGGTACTTGTCCGCCACGAGGTCCGCGGAGATCCCCTGCTGGACGATCTCGTACTTCTCGAGGAGTTTCTGGCTCAGCGCGCCGCCGTCGGACCCGAGGGGCACACGGGACATCGATTCCACGCCGCCCGCGATCACGACGTCGTTCATGCCGGTCAGCACTTCCATCGCGGCGAAGTTGAACGCCTGAAGCCCGGAGGCGCACATGCGGTTCACGCTCGTGCCCGGGACCGTTTCCGGAAAGCCGGCGATGAGCGGCGCGAGGCGGCCGATATTCATGCCTTGCTCGTCGATCTGCGTGACGCATCCCAGGACGACGTCCTCGACGATCTTCGGCTCGATTTCCGTGCGTTCCACGAGGGCGCGCAGGATGAACGCGGCGAGGTCGTCCGGCCGCCAATCCTTCAGGGAACCGCCGCGCCTCCCGATGGGCGTCCGCACCGCCTCGACGATTACGGCCTCGGGCATGCGCTTCCCGCGGACATCATGGGACGCGTGAGATAAGAAGGTTCGCCAGCGCGCGAAGGTTGAAGCCACGTTGACAGGTTCCAAGGCCGATGCCTGCGCCGCTCGAGGGGATCACGGTCCTCGACTTCACGCGCCTCCTCCCGGGTCCCTTCGCGACGCAGCTGCTGTGCAACCTCGGGGCCGACGTGATCAAGGTCGAGGACCCGGACATCGGGGACTACATGCGTGCGGTCCCGCCGCTCGTCCGGGACGTCAGCTATCCGTTCCTCATGGTGAACCGCGGGAAGAAATCGCTCGCGGTCGACTTGAAAGAACCCGAGGCCCGCGAGATCCTCCACAAGCTCGCGCGCCGCGCGGACATCGTCGTCGAGCAGTTCCGGCCGGGTGTGATGGCACGCCTCGGAGCCGACTACGATAGTCTCGCGATGATGAACCCGAAGCTCGTCTACTGCTCCTTCTCCGGATACGGCCAGACGGGACCCGACAAGGACCTGCCGGGGCACGACATCAACTTCCAGGCAAAGGCCGGGATCCTCGGGGTCACGGGAAAGGGGGACGGGAAGCCCGTCATCCCGGGCGTGCCGATTGCGGACCTCGCGAGCGGCTTCAACGCCGCCCTGGCGATCGTCGCCGCGTTGCGGACGAGGGACCGCACGGGTCATGGAGAACTCATCGACGTCTCGATCTTCGATACGGCGGTCGGGCTCATGGTCCTCGGGCTCGCGCGTTTCCTGGCGACGGGCGAGGAGCCTGCGCCTGGCGAGACCCTCCTCACGGGCACCTTCCCCTTCTACGCCCTCTACGAGACGATGGACCATCGATGGCTGGCGGTCGCGACCGTGGAACCGAAGTTCTGGAAGCGACTCTGCGAGTTGATCGACGCATCCGATCTGCTCGACCACCAGTTCGCGACCGGGGCGATGCGTGCGACGGTCGCCGAGACACTTGCGACGCGATTCCGCGAAAAGACGTTGGAAGAATGGGAGGCGCTCTTCCTGTCGGAGGGCCTGCCGGTGAATGGCGTGAAACACGTCTCCGAGGTCGTCCGCGATCCTCACGTGAAGGCGCGAGGGCTCCTCCCGGTGGTCGACATCGAGGGGATGTGGAAGATGCAGGTCACGGCCCATCCCGCCCGCCACTCCGAATCGGAGATTCGCACCCCCACGAAGGTTCCGCGGAAAGGCGAGCATACGGAGGAGATCCTCCGGTCGCTCGGGTACACCGCGAAGCAGGTCGCGGCCCTCACGAAGAAGGGCATCGTCGCGACGTGAGTCTCGAATCACTCGCCCTTGAACTTCGGCTCGCGCTTCTCCATGAACGCCTGCAGGCCCTCGTAGAGGTCCTCCGCCGAGGTCACGAGACCGAAGGCCATCGCCTCCATCTCGAGCGCTGCGTCGATCGGCATGTCCTCGCTGCGGTTCAGCAAGACCTTCGCGAGCTGCATCGCCACGGGCGCCTGCTTCGCGAGCTTGTCCGCGAGGGCGCGCACCTCCCCCGCGAAGGCCTCGTTCTCGACGGCCTTGTTCACGAGGCCGATCGCAGCCGCCTCGTCCGCCGTCAATCGTGTCCCGAGCATGACGAGCTCCTTCGCCTTCGCCTGCCCGAGGATCCGGACGAGGCGCTGGCTGCCGCCCGCACCCGGTACGAGTCCCAGGTTGACCTCCGTCTGGCCGAGCTTCGCGCGTCTCGCGGCAATGCGGAAGTCGCATGCCAGTGCGACCTCCAGGCCGCCGCCGAAGCAGTGCCCGTTAATCGCCGCAACGGTCGGCTTCGGGAAGTTCGCGAGGCGGCTCATGACGTCCTCCGCGCGGCGGGAGAACCGCCACACCTTGAACGCCTTCGAGATGTCGCTGAAGGACGTCAGGTCGGCGCCCGCGCTGAACGCGCGGTCCCCCGCGCCCGTCACCACGACGCATCGCACGTCATCGTCCCGGTCGAGTTCCGCGAGCACGCGATCCATATCCTCGAAGACCTGCGGGCTCAACGTGTTCAGCCGGTCCGGGCGGTTGATCGTGATCGTGGCCACGTGGGCTGCCGCGTCGACCGAGACCAGGAGCGTTTCGTATGTCATGCGTCCCCCCTCCGTCTTATGATCGTAGAACCCTCTTCCGCTCTTCACCCCGAGGTCCCCGCGGGCCACCATGTCCTCGAGGATCTTCGCGGTCTTCGACCGCTTGTGCCCCCGGAGCGCGTCCACGACGACGTCGATCCCGAAGTCGTCCGCCATCGCGCACGGTCCCTTCGGGAACGCGGTCCCCAGCCGCATCGCCGCGTCGATCTCCGACGGGTCCGCCACGTCCATCTCGACGAGCGCCGCGGCCTCGTTGATGATCGGCGCGAGGATCCGGATCGGTTCGAAGGACGCGGCCTTCTCCGGCGTGAGCTTCGGCCGTCCCTCCGTGTACGAGTAAAAGCCCTCCCCGACCTTTCGGCCGACCTTCTTTCCGTCGATGAGGCGCTGGACGGACTTCGGCATGGGGCGCTTCGCATTCTCGATCAGATGGTGGAGGACGTCCACGCCGACCTGGTCCGCCAGCTCGAAGGGACCCATCGGGAATCCCGCGCGGAACCGCATCGCCGCATCGATCGTCTCGATCGGGATTCCTTCCTCCTCGTGGATCCAGACGGCCTCCTCGAAGTACGGGCCGAGGACGCGCGTCGTGATGAACCCCGGGACGTCCTTCTTCACGACCACGACGGTCTTCCCGAGACCGCGGGCGAAGTCCACGGCGGCCTCCAACGTCGCATCGCTCGTCGTGTCCGCACGGATGACCTCGACGAGCTGCATGAGCATCGGCGGATTGAAGAAGTGCATCCCGACGACCTTCTGCGGGCGCTTCGTCGCGATGGCCATGTTCGTGATCGGGAGCGCGGACGTGTTCGAGGCGAGGATCGTCTTCGCCGGCGCGGCCTCGTCGAGCTCGTGGAAGATCCGCTTCTTGAGGTCGAGGTCCTCGAAGACCGCCTCGATCGCGATGTCCGCGTCGCGGCACGCCTCGCCCACGTCGAGCGTCGGATGGATGCGGCCCAAGGCCTCGTCCGCCTGTTCCCTTCGCAGCCGGTCCTTCTCGACGAGTTTCCCGAGGGACCACCGGATCCGTTCCATGCCGCGGTCCAGGTACTCCTGCTTGATGTCCCGCAGCCGGACCTCGTGGCCATGGAGGGCCGCCAGCTCGGCGATCCCGTGGCCCATCTCCCCCGCCCCGATCACCGCGACCTTCATTCCACTCTCCCCCGACGCGGCAGAGGAAGGACCCGCCAGCGATAAAGATGCGCTCCTTACGGCCTACGCGGCCGCCGCGCGCGGTCGCTGCTTCGCGGCTGCCGCACGGAGACGCAGGCCGATGATCACCGCCGCGACGGGGAAAAGGATGGCGATCAGCACCGAGGCCCACACCGGGAAGGTCCACATCGGGTGGGTGTCGATGCCGACGCTGTGCAAGACGTCATCGAGGAGGCTCCCCTTCCCCGCGAGGTGGCCCGCGATGGAGTTCTGCAGGGTCATGAGGGCGTCACCGGACAGGATGAGGAGGGCATAGAAGCTTCCCGTGCCCCGGGTCATCCAGATTTCGAAGCGGTATCGGGCGCGCAGAATGACTGCGCCTATGAACATCGTCTGGGAGACGCTCGTCACAAGAATCTTGTTGTGGACGGTCTCGGAGGCCCAGAGCTGATCCGCAGGCCATGCGAGCATCCCAGTCACCATGGAGATGAACGTCGCGATAACGCCCGCGATGAGGGCGAAATACGACGCGGGCTCCGCGAAGCGCGAGGCCGCCAGGGCCCAACGGTCGAGGCGCGCTTGGCGGCCGCGGAGGTTTCTCAGCCACCAGTCGGACACAACCTTCACGAAGACCGCGGTGCCCGCGAGGATCAGAAAGCCCGTACACATCTCAATCGTGATCGAGTGGATCACGCGGGGATCGACCATTCAGGGCCCTTCCCGCTGCAACCGCCGGCCCGTGTACCAATACAGCATTGCGATCACGCTGACCGTCATGGCCAGTGACGCGACCAAGGTGAAGATCCAGGCATCCTGCTGCTCCTGAATCAAACCGGTGGCCCCCGGATAATCCACCGTGAGGAAGTAGCTCTCCGTCCGAAAGCCACCGGGATTGGAGGCGTTAATCGAATACCGAACCTGTGTCGGGCCGAACTGGGCGGGCAACCACGCGGCGAACACCCATCCGCCATCGCGCTCCTCGGACAAGTTCGTAATCGGCACGACTGCGTCGACCGTCATCGTCGCGTTCCGCCAGACGACGCTCCCACCGGTCGCGTTCCGGAGGACGGCCGTCAGGAGGATTTGTTCGCCGGGAGCTACGCCACGTGGCGGCGTGTGCGAGATCGAGATCGAATCCGTCGACTGGGCGGAGACCTCTCCCGCCGAGATCGCGAACAACGAGGCGGCGAGGAGGACCGCGAGTGACAATAGGGATAGTCGGCCCATTAAGCCCCCTCCTTCGGCGGAACCTTTCCGCGCCGCCGCTCCTCCCGCCAGCTGAGGAGGGCTAGGGTGACGAACGTGCTCGCTGCGGCGATCGGAGCCAGAGCCCAACGGACGCCCGCCCAATCGAAGGGCTCTGGCGGGAACAGTCCGGCGGTTCCTTGCGCCGCGATGGATGGGCGGGAAAGATTGCCGGCTGCATCGATTGCGCGGACGATGTACGTGTAGCTCCGTCCCGAGACCAAGCCCAGATCTACATGAGTCGTGCTGGTGATGGGGTCCGTGTTCAGCTGGATGAAAGGACCATCCGGCGAATCGGAGCGGAAAATCACGTATCCCGCGAGGTCCGGCTCCGAGTTCGCCGTCCAAGTGAGGATGATGGAGCCAGGCCCGGAGGGCGCGACTGCGAGGCCCGTGGGCTCCTTGGGCGCTTCGACATCCGGAGCCACCACGGTGACATTGACCTCGTCGGAGTCCTGAAGCCCTGAGGCGTCCGCCACAACGAGGGTGAACCGCCAGAGGCCACCCGCGGCGGGCCGATAGGACGCCGTCGGCCCGTAAAGAAACGCGCCAGCGCCCTCGATTCGCCATGTGTAGTTTGCGACATACACATTATCCGTGGAGTTCGAACCATCGAGGACGACCGTATCGCCAAACGGGATCGTCATGTCGGGACCCGCGTTGGCCACGGGCGGGATTGGGTCGGCGGTCACGTTCACCCACGCCGGATCCGTGTCTCGATTCCCGACGTAGTCTGTTACCGTGAGCGTGACCTGGAAATTTCCGCGGTTCAGGAAACGATAGGTAACTACGGAGCCCCACAACGTCACCGGGCTCCGGTCACTGAACGTCCACGTGTAGTTCGCCACGGCGACATCGTCGGTCGATCCGCGACCATCGAGGGTCACAAGGGTGCCTTGGAGCACATCCTGATCAATGCCCGCGTAGGCAATCGGCGGCGATTGATCGGAGGTTACGTTGACCCACAACGTGTCCGTGCCCACATTGCCCGCGCCGTCCGTGACGGTCAGTGTCACGAGGAAGTTCCCGAGGTTGTTGAACAAATAGGTGACGGTAACGCCATGGAGCAATTGGGATCCGCCATCGTTGAAGGTCCATGTGTAGTCGACGATTCCCACATTGTCGTTCGATGCAGAGGCATCCAAGGTCACGGCGGTCCCAGGAGGCACGGAGACGTCCGACCCCGCAACGGCCGTCGGGGCGATTCGGTCCGCGTTATCGACCGTGACGTCGACTTGATGCGAACCGATGTTCCCCGCGGCGTCGCGCGCGTCGGCTCGAATCCGATGAGGTCCATTCGGTACGGATGTCGTGTCCCAGGACTGCTCGTAAGGCGCCGTGCTGTCCGTCCCGATCGAATTCCCGTCCACGAAGAACGTCACGGAAACGACGCCGACATTGTCCGAGGCCGTCGCGGCCAGAAGCACGGTGCCGGTCACGGTTGCGCCATCGCCGGGCGCCGTGATGGACACGTCTGGCCGTGTGGTATCGGGTGGAGGCATTGCGGCGAAGCGCAACACATTGTCATTCGTCATCCCTTTGTGGCCAATGTTGCCGCCGCCGCTCCCGTTCCCGTCGGAGTCCGTGGTCACGTAGAAGTAGAACGCGGATGTGCCATCCGCCACGAAGATCACATCGTTCGCATCCCCTGTGTTGAGCTTCCTCTTCCATTCCGTAGTATATGAGTAGGGCGCCGCGCTCCCGGTCACGAGCATCTCGCCCAGGTCATCCTGGGAAGCATCCTTCGTAGGCGGCCGGTTTCCGTCCGTGTCCACGGGGATGAGGGGCGCCCCCGAGGTGTACCGGGAATCTCCGAAGAAGATGCCATCCTGGCCGGTCTGGTGGTGGCCCGTCACAGACGCAGGTCCAATGAACATGCCGACCCAGAAGTGATTCCCGCCCGCGCTCTGCCACGGGACATCGATCGCCCCGTCCAGGCGGAAGTAGGCATACGTGCCGTCGTGCTTCGCGTACATGGTCGCGGCGCCATACGGCGAGGCGGCACCGTTCTCTAAAGGAATGATGAAGGAGTTCGCACCGGACCATTCGCCCGTAGCTGGGTCGCCGTCGAGGTCCGCGTCGGCCACCGGCGTCGCGGAGTAAGGGACCGTCACGGTGACGGCGGCCGCGGGGACGGGTATGACAAAAGAGAGCGAGAGGGAGACGAAAGCGAGAATAGCGAAACCGCCTGCGTGCCGAAGGGCTCCCCGCATCCGCCGGCCTTCCCGGACAGCGCACGACCCGGCCTTCAGAAGAAAGGTTAGTCCATTCTGTACATACATCGCCCACAACCCAGGCCGCCCGGGCATCCGCGGAGGAGAGCCTAGGGACTCGTCATGTGCGGCAAGGTCTCGCGGAGGCCGCGAGAGGCGAAGGTCAGTCCCAGGACGATGCCGGCGAGGCTCCCCAGACTTCCGCGGAAGGGCACGAGGCCCGCGAGGCTGGCGACAACGACGCCGCCGACGACGAAACGCCACGCAGAGGTCGACAGCCGACCGCGGAGAGTCCACATCAATGAGAGGAAGGCACCGACAGCGAAGCCAACGATGGATAGTGAGATGCCCGTCGGGTTGAAGACCGTGTACGACCCGCCCCAGGTGAGCGCACTCGAAAGATAGAACCCGCCCAGGCCAAGTGCCGCGACCGCTCCGAACACTGCACCGCCAAACGGAGGGCCCAGGACCTGAATCGACACGAGGAAATTCCGCGTGAGGCGCGGCGAGCGAAGGATCCACGTCCGCACCGAGGCGGCCGAGACCAGGAGAAAGGGACCGTAGTTGAAAACACGAATCCACTCTTGCGCAAGAGGCGAACCGAGAGCGGCCTCGAAGTCGACCAGCCGGATGGAACGAAGGAGGTACGCGATGGCGAAGACAACGAAGAGGGTCTGCAGGTCACCGAGTGACGTGGGGGACACGCCCTCCTTCCGAAGCTGCAGGTCTAGAAGGATCCCAAAGGCCACGAGCGTCGCGCTCATGCTCATTCCCAGGGCCAGGCTGGCCCACGGTCCGGACACGAGCCGGAGGGCCGGATCGACCTCTCCGAGGTACAGTGCAACGGAGACGGCGAGGAGCGAGATCACGAGCCCTCCGAGCCGGCCGAGATGGAACCCGGCTGGCCACAACGCAAGGATTGTTGTGGTCATACCAAATGCGATCGCTGCCACCGCGTCGGAGTATGCGACGCTCAATGGACCCAACACGGCGCCCGTCTCGGCGGTGCCGCCTGCGACGATGACGGGCAAGGCGAACCGGACCCCGAAGAGGGCGATTGCGAGGAGGACGAAGGAATGGCCCAGCGCGAGGCCGGAACGTTCTTCTGAACTCACGTTCACGAGACCGCGAACCGGAAACTGGACTTAAGGTCGCCGTCGGTACGCCGAGCTGTGTTGCGGCCGAAAGTCACGGAGCGCCACGGCAGTCCGCGCGCTGGCAGCCACGACCTTTGTCCCGGAACGCTCCGCGTCGTGGATGCGACGCATTGGATTGAAGGTGTGGCCCGACCCGCGGGCCAAAGGTTCTTTCGCCGACCGGTCCTGCGTGGTCTGACATGGCGGACGTGTTCGAACTCGCGATCACCTTCGGCGCAATCGTCGTCGCGGTCATCGTCCCGTTCCTCGTGGTCCCCGAGATCATGGACCGGCTCGGGTACAACCCGCGGAGCGGGATGGTCCGGCTCCTCGTGTGGACGGCGTTCCTCGCAATCGTCTTCCTCCCTGCAGCCGCCGTCGGATACATCTTCACGATTACGAACCCCGTCGACTGGCTCCTCGGCGGCGCGTTCCTCGCCGTGGCGGTTCTGTGGGACTATTTCCGCTTGAATCCGAAAAAGGTGCCATGGGCTCGGCCGCGAGCCTGAGGCGCGTCGAGACACGCGTACGGCTCAAGGCGGCGAGATCCAGCCCAGGAAGACAGTGAACCCGATAGGGGTCAGAGCGAGGATCGCCACAATGCCGATCCCGAGCCAGACCCCGTCACGCAAGAATCGTGGATTGGCGGCGCCTGCATCCTTCGCCTGTCGGAACGTGATGATGCGGTACGCGCCCGACGGGGCGTTCACGGCTTATCGCAGGGCGCGCTCCGTCCCGCATCATTTCTCCAGTTTCGCAATCCGGGATCTCATGGCCACCCGCCGCTGTAACGGTTCGGAGGCCGCGGCCCGGGGCCTCAAATCAGGTTCCATTCCCGGAGGACATCCTCGAGGTTCGGGTGGCCGATCTCGTCGAGCTCGTACCGCACATGGACGATCGGCTTCTTCGAGTTCAGCACGCGGCCGAGGTCGATCGGCGTGCCGCTCACGACGACGTCGCAAGGCACCGCTTCGATCGTCTGCTCGAGTTCCTTGATCTGCTTCGGGCCGTAGCCCATCGCGGGCAGGACCTTCCCCGCGTTCGGATATTTCTTGTACGTCTCCTTGATCGAGCCGACCGCGAAGGGCTTCGCGTCCACGATCTCCGAGGCGCCGAACCGCTCCGCGGCAATGTATCCCGCGCCGAAGGACATACCGCCGTGGGTCAGGGTCGGCCCGTCCTCGATCACGAGGGCGCGCTTGCCTCGAACCGGAGCGTCGTCGATCGCGGTGATCGGCGAGGCGGCCTCGATGAGGATCGCGTCAGAGTTCACTTTGCGGACGTTCTCCTTGACGATCTGGACATTCTCCGGCGTCGCGGTGTCGACCTTGTTGATCACGACGACGTCGGCCATGCGGACGTTCGTCTCGCCGGGGTAGTACGACAGCTCGTGCCCGGGTCGGTGTGGGTCCGCGATTACGATGTGCAGGTCCGGCTTGTAGAACGGCGTGTCGTTGTTCCCGCCGTCCCAGAGGATGATGTCCGCCTCCTTCTCGGCCTGTCGCAGGATCTTCTCGTAGTCGACGCCTGCGTAGACGACCGTGCCCTTGTCGATGTGCGGCTCGTACTCCTCGCGTTCCTCGATCGTGCATTCATAGCGGTCGAGGTCGTCGTACGTCGCGAACCGCTCGACGGCCTGCGACGCGAGGTCTCCGTAGGGCATGGGATGTCGCACGACGACGACCTTCTTGCCGTGGGCGCGCAGGATCCCGGCGACGCGTCGCGTCGTCTGGCTCTTCCCGCTTCCGGTCCGCACGGCGCAGATCGCGACGATCGGCACGCTCGAGGGGAGCATCGTCTCCCTCGCGTTCAGGAGCATGAAGTCCGCTCCCGCGGCGTTCGCCAGGGCGACGCGGTGGCCGATGTATGCGTAATCGACGTCGGAATAGGAGAAGACGCACACCTGGGCGTCGAACTTCTCGATCAGGCGCGGGAGGTCCTCTTCCGGGAAGATCGGGATGCCGTCCGGATAGAGCATGCCGGCCAGGGATGCGGGGTACTTGCGGCTCTCGATCCCGGGGATCTGGGTGGCCGTGAAGGCGACGACGCGGTACGATGGATCGTCGCGGAAGACGACATTGAAGTTGTGGAAGTCGCGACCCGCCGCCCCGAGGATGATGACCCTTCGCGGCTCCGCCATGGCAGCGGGGAGCCGGCGGATGTGTAAAGCCTTTTTGGCATGTCCCATCCGACACGATCGAATCCCGACGGATGGTTAACCTTAAACAAGGTTAACTTCTCGGGACGGCCGTGATCGGCATCATGGCCTCCCGCGACCGACGTCGTCCAAGAGCTCTCGCGCCTTCCTGAAGATCACATCGAACATGGGCTCCGTGAGGAGCTTCGTCGACGTATTGCGTTGGCTCGGATGGTACGATGCGAGGAGGGTGATCGGCGGCATGGACCACGCGGCGCCATGCCGGAAATCGGGCCTCGGTCGAGGGACGACCTGGCCCGTGGCCCCCCAGGCCCGAAGGAACGAATCCATCGCCGTGCGGCCCAGGGCCACGACGACGCGCGCGTCCGTGAGGAGCCCGATCTCCCGTTCGAGGTACGGCCGGCACCGGTGGAACTCGGCGCGCGTCGGCCGGTTCTGCGGCGGAGCGCATCGCACGGCCGCGGTGATGTAGCAGTCGGTCAAACGCAGCCCGTCGTCCCGCGAGACGGCGGTCGGCCGGTTCGCGAACCCCGCGCGGTACAGCGCGCGGTACAACCAATCCCCGCTGCGGTCCCCGGTGAACACACGACCCGTGCGGTTCCCTCCATGGGCCGCGGGCGCCAGTCCGACGATCACGAGGCGCGCATGCGGATCCCCGAACCCGGGGACCGGGCGACCCCAGTACGTCCAGGCAAGAAAGGAGGCGCGCTTCGTGCGAGCGACTCGCTCGCGATACCGCACGAGGCGAGGGCACTTGCGGCATTCGACAATCTCCGCCGCGAGGGCGACGAGGTCGGTAGACGAATCCGAGACCAAGGGATCGAACTCCCCCGGGGGAATCGGGGGACAGAAAGGTCCCGGGAGCGTAAATAGCAAAGCGGTAAAGCCCCACTCCCCCGTGGGGGCGCGAGGGATGCCCTGGGCTCATCTCCCCGCGCGTTCCCGTATCATCGGGTCATCGACCTGTCGCAATCGATAGGGCCGACCACTCAAATGTTTCCGGCGTACCCGCCACCCGCCTTCACGCAATGGACGACCCGGGAGGTGCACGGGTTCCTAGCGGAGTCCCTGTTCCTGATCAGCCACACGGGAACGCACGTCGACGCGCCGTCCCACTTCGAGCCGGGCGGCAAGACGATCGACGAGATCCCCCTCGACGGATTCGTCACTCCCGGTCACCTCCTCGACGTGCGCGGTCTGCGCGCGAAAACCCTCATCACGCCGGATCACTTGCGCGAGGCGAGGCGCCGGCTCACCGCGAAAATCCAAGCGGGGGACGCCGTCCTGGTGTGGACGGGCTGGGAACGGAAGCTCGGCACGCCGGCATACCTGACCGACAACCCCGGTCTCAGCGGCGCGGGCGCGAAGCTCCTCCTTGAATGGGGCGCGGGCCTCGTCGGGATCGACACGGCGAACATCGACCACCCGGACGATCCCACGTATCCTGCGCACCACACGCTGCTTCGCGGGAACGCGCCGATCCTCGAGAACGTCGTGAACCTCGCGGAGATCGGCCCCGCGCCGTTCATCCTCGTGGCCCTGCCCCTCCGCCTCGAAGGGGCCACGGGGTCGCCGATCCGCCTCGTCGCCCTCCTGTGACGCATCCCGGCAAAAGTACTCGTGCCACCGCGCGTTCGTCACGCGTGCGCCGGCTCCTCCTCCCGACCGCCGCGGCGGCCGTCGTCCTGGTGATCCTTGTGGCGATCGGCCTGTGGATCACGAGGCCTGGACCCTCGAATCCGGCGGTCGATCTGGAGCCGTACATGACGGACCTCGACTGGCCCACCGCCCTCGCCTTCGCGCCGGATGGCCGCATTTTCTTCGCGGAGCGCTTCTCGGGCACGATCCGCATCATCCGGGATGGGGCCGTCCTCCCGCTGCCGTTCTACACCCTGTCGAACACGGCGACGTCCGGAGAACAGGGCCTCCTGGGCCTCGCCCTCCATCCCGACTTCCCGGCGACCCCGTGGGTGTACGCATACCACACGTTCGACGATCCTTCAGGGGGCCTGTATAACCGCATCGTCCGGATCCGCGCGAGCGGGGACAATGGCACGTCCCTCGAGGTCGTCCTGGACCGGATCCCCGCAGGGTCCATACACAACTCCGGCGTGATCGCGTTCGGACCCGACGGCACGCTCTTCGCCCTCCTCGGCGACGCGACGTCCCCGAACCTGGCCCAGGACCTCAGCGCGCTGAACGGGAAGGTCGTGCGCCTCAACGCGGACGGCACCGTGCCTTCCGACAACCCGTTCGTCGGCGTGGTGGGAGCGAACCCCTACGTGTACTCGTACGGCCACCGGAACATGTTCGGCATCGCGTTCCATCCGGAGAGCGGCCGCGTCTACGTCACGGAGAACGGGCCGCAGGACAACGACGAGGTGAACCTGCTCGTGGCGGGCGGCAACTACGGCTGGCCGGACGTCCGAGGGAAGGCCAACTCGCCTTCGTACATCGATCCGCTGATCGCGTACACGCCCTCGATCGCCCCCACGAACGCGGCGTTCTACACAGGGACCGACTTCCCGGCCTCGCGAGGGGACCTCTTCTTCGGGGACTGGAACACGGGGCGGCTCCACGCGCTCGCCCTGCAGCCCCCGTTCGGGACGGCGGTCGTGAGCGAGACGATCATGGGGACCGCACCGGCGGGGATCCTCGAGGTCGAGATGGGTCCTGACGGGAAGGTCTGGCTCACGACCTCGTCGACGATCTATCGAGTCGTCCCCGCGGAGCCTGCGACGGCGAGCCTCGCGCTCCCCGGTGGGACGTCGCTCTTCGCGGCGGCCGCAGCTCTCGGGACGTCACGCATCGTTCGGCCCCGCTGCGGTGAAACCGATCCGGGCTCCATCCGTGCACCCGCCCGGAAACCTTAGTAAGCCCGCGGGACTTTCCGCATGGGATGCCCGCGTACCGGATCCCGAGCGACGAGCGGGTGAAGGAGGCGCTCCGCCGGTTGTTCAGCACGCGGCACATGGTCGACTCGCAGCGGAGGCTGAAGTTCCTCGTCGAGAAGGACCTGAAGGGCCAGGAGAAGTACAAGGTCGGCCAGCCGCGTCTCCGGCTCCTGGCGATCGACTCCGGTCTCGTGGACCTGGAGATCCATTGCCGCGACACGGACGAGATGCGGAGCCTCGTGAAGTGCCCGGTGTGCGGCGAGCGACTCCAGAAAGTCCGCAACATGACGGTCTTCGGCGGGACCGTGACCCTCGGATATCGGTGCGATCGGTGCAAGTACTGGACCGGGTTGAAGCGCCGCGTGCCCACGCGATACGTGTTCACGAGGCGGTCCTGATGCGCGTGCGCTACCAGGGCGGCATCCTCGTCCAGGACGCCCTCAAAGAAGCGATCCTCGATCCCGTGCGCAAGACGCCGGGGAGCGTCGTGAGCCACGGGCACATGGACCACCTCACCTCGGGCGGGATCATGACGCCGCAGACGCTCGAGGTCCTGAAGGTCCGCCGCGGCGGCACGGGGCAGCCGCTCCCGTACGGCAAGGAGATCGAGGTGAACGGATTCCGCGTGACGCTCAAGGACGCCGGCCATGTCTTCGGCAGCGCGATGATCCGCGTGGACGACCTCTTGTACACGGGCGACTTCAACCCGGAGGGCGGCGCGACGTGCGGGCGCGCCCTCCCGGAGCCCGTGCACACCCTGATCGTCGACGCGACGTACGGCCGACCGGGCTACAACTTCCCTCCGAAGGCGAACGTCGAGGCGGACCTCCTGACCTGGCTCGAGATGGAGCTCGTGAGCGGCCCGGTGGCCTTGGGCGGTTACGAGTTCGGGAAGAGCCAGGAGCTGATCGCCCTCGTGAACCGCCTGGGCGTGGAGGTCGCGGTCGCGGACAAGATCGCGGACCTCGCGGACATCTACGTGCGATACGGGATCAAGTTGCAGTATCGCCGCCTCTCGGAGCTCGACGAATCGGAGCGGAGGGACCCGCGCGCGTACATCCTGCCGCCGGGATGGTTGCGGCCGCCCCTGGACGACAGCGTGTCGTGGCTCGGGTCCGTCGGCCTCAAGTCGGCGTACGTGAGTGGGTGGTGCGCGTTCTTCGACTTCACCCGCCGGTACGGCCTTGACGCGCAGTTCCCCCTGAGCGACCACGGGGACTTCGACGGCGTGATGGACTTCATCGCCGCAAGCCGACCCCGCAAGGTGTACACGGCGTTCAGCAATGCGAAGGACCTCGCCAAGGCGGTCGAGCGACGCCTGAAGATCAAGTCGGAAGCGTTGCTCACGAGGTGACACGATGGAGACGCGGCAGGAAGCGAACACAATCGTCCTGAAGCTGTCCGACGGAGAGGACCTGTTCTCGAGCCTCGAGACGGCGGGCCACAAGCACAACATCGAGAGCGGCGCGGTCCTGTGGGGCATCGGGATGGTCCAGGACTTCGAGATTGGGTTCTTCGGACCAGGCGGGTACGAGAAGGCCGCGTTCCAGGACCGCCACGAGCTCATCGCCCTCCATGGGAGCATCGCGATGAACGCGGACCCGAAGCTCCATCTGCACATCGCCGCGGGGAAGCGGGACCACTCCGTCCTCGGCGGGCACCTCTTCCGCGCGAAGACCGCCGTGGTCAACGAGATCTACGTGACGCGCTTCGACACGATTCACTTCAACCGCCGCTTCAACGAGAAGACGGGGCTTAGGGAGCTCATCCTCGATTGATCCCGAGCGAAAGGTGCGGCGGGCGGATCAGGTGGAGCTGCACGGCGTACACGCCGAGGGCGACCGCCGAGAAGATCGCCGCCACGTACATCGGCACGACGAAGTCGAGGGCTGCCAGGAAGCCGCCCAGGATCGGCCCGACGATCGAGGCGATGCTCAGAACGCTGTTGAACAGCCCGCCCGCGGTCCCGACCTCCGGATTCGTCTCCATGATGAACTTCAGCGAACCCACGTACAGGGTCGCCCACGCGAATCCGAGGACGACCTGAGTCAAGAGGATTGACAGGAAGTCGACCGCGACGGTGAGAAGGATGAACGTCGCGATGGACGCGAGGAGTCCGACGACGACGAGCGGCGCGCTCCGGTACCGGTCGATCCGCTGCATGACCGCAAACTGGACGAACGGGTTCAGAGCGTAGATGATCCCGAGCTGGAGATCATCGAAGCCGCGGACCTCCTGCAGGAACAGCGGCAGGATGACCCACACCATGTTCGCGCCCGTGTGGCGGATGAAGATCATCAGGTAGATCGGGACGTTGCGGGAGATCACGTCCTTCGGAAAGAACGGGACGCGCATGCCTCCCCTGGCCTGCAGAGGTACCGTGGCCGCGCCGAGGAACGCGAGGAACCATGTGGCGGACGAGATCGCGAAGACCTGCCAGAAGAGACCCGGGTAGACCTGGGCCACGACGCCCGCCAGGAGGTTTCCGAGGGCCCAGCCCAGGGACCCGTACGACGCGAACTTCCCGACGAGCTTGTCCGCGGTCGTCGCGTACGCGAGCAGGGCGGCGGGATACATCCCAATGCAGAAGCCGAGGAACGCGCGGCTCAGGATCAGCGTGACCGGGTCGAAGGCCAGGGGCTGCGTCAGGGCCGCGATCGCGGACAGGAGGAGACCGATCCGCAGGACCTTCCGCGCGCCCTGGATGTCCGCCTCCCTCCCGAAGACGAAGTTCGAGAAGAGGATGAACGCGTTGAACGACGCGATGATGAAGCCGAGCTGCTCCGCCGATGCGCCGAGATCGCGCGCGTAGATCGGGATGAACAGTCCGGAGGCGGACACGGCCGCGTTGGAGAGGAAGTTGATGTGACGCGGCCGCATGCCGCGGCATGCGAGTCCACGAAATAAAGGTGAGGCTCACCAGCCGGCCCGTTCGAGTTCCCGCTCGTCCTTCGTCTTCTTTCGGAACTGCCTGTAGTGGTCCTTGCAAAGCTGGACGCGCCTCGGCTCCCCGATGAGCTGGAGCTCCGGCAGGACCGCCTTCACGTTCTTCGTCGAGAGGGAGCGCTTCACGTCCTTGCCGCAACCGACGACGCCGCACACCTCATCCGCGGGCATGTCTGGCCGACCTGCGTCGCTCCACGAACGTGCGCTGTCACGGTCCGGTGTACTTGAACCGGCCGGCGGAGCTGTACTTCCCGCGGATGTCGTAATCCAGTCCCGCGACGTTCGCCGTGTAGGAGTCCGCGATCCCGACGACCTTCTCCATCGTCGGGCCAAACAGGAAATCGTACGTTTGGGCGCGCTTCGGCTTCGATTCGACGGGCGCGCCCGGTGGGGCCTTCACGAACCCGCCGCGGATGTGCAGCTTCCGGTCGACGTCGACGGACCACTCCCGTTCGTCGTTCTTGTATGCGAACTTGCCAAAGGACACGCCGAGGTTCTCCTTCACGAGCTGCGCGAACGCAGCGAACATGCCGCCCGCCTGGCCGCCCAGGATCGTGCCGAGAGCCTGTCGCTGCGCCGGCGTCGCCTTCTCGTCGACGATCGCGGTCATCTTGTCAATTCCCATTAGAGGATTCCCGTTCGCGAAGATCAGGCTCGCGACGTTCAGGCCGTCGAGCTTCGTCTTGCCATAGCTCCCCTTCTCGATCCGCCATACGACGGTGGCGCGGCAGTCCTCCCCCGTCGGGTCCTGCGCGTAGTTACACGGGCACAGCGTCGTACAGTTGCACGCGTCGAACAACGTCCCCTCCAGGCTCCACTTCTCGGCCATGGGCGCGGCATTGGGTCGCGCGTGAATAAGGTTTCGCTCGGCCTACGTCTCGCGTCGTCGGAACATGACCGCCGCGGCGAACGATACGACCGCAAGGGCGGCGACCATCGCAATCTGGGACGCGGTGTCGAGATACGCGGATGGCGGAGGCGGCGGAACGCTCTGGACCTCCAAGGCGACGGACGAGAGGGTCGGGAGGTACACGGCGAGCACGGTCCCGGGCAGCGGCAGCACGGAGTACATGGGCTGGTCCCGTTGCGCGTCCGGCGCGTAGAAGAGCGAGAGGGTGTCTGCGACGGGCGCCACGTCGGCCCCGTTCGCTCGCACCTGAAGGCGGCTCGCGGACTCGAGGGGCATCGTGCCGTTGTCGAATCCGAGGAGGACCACGGCCCCGCCGGCGCGGGGCGAGTCGACTCGCACGGACGCCTTCCGCGGCTGTACGTCCACGGACGAGGTCGCCACGTCGATCCGGTAGTGGGCTCGGTTCTCTATCCAGCCGCCGTTCGGCCGGGCAACGAGGTCGATCTCCGCGACCACCGCTCCGGACGCGATCGCGTCGAGGACCGCCGTCCATTCCCCCTTGAACGACGAATACGCGGGCACGGCCTTGAAGACGAGCAGATCGAAGCTCCACATCTGCGCGACGACCATCGTGCCCTCAACGGCGAAGGACCCCTGGCCCAGGAAGAGCCGCGCCTGCTCGCCGCCGACCGTGTACGTGAGGTGGGACGCGGGCCACGATCCCGGCGTGTAGCTCTGGGACAGGTTCGCCGCGGCGGCGGGCAGCTCGATCCACACGGTCCGCGAAACGCCCTCGGTCCGGATCTCCAGGAGTCCCGTGGGATCGTCGTGGGCGACCATGTCGACGAGATATCCTGGCGCGGAGAAGAGCGGTCCGTGGGCCGTCGGCCGATCCGTCGGGATGAACGCTTCGATCCGGAGGGAGGACATGAACAGGACGGGCGGCCAGCCCGACTTCGCGAACCACGAGGAGATCGTCCCGCCATACGTCGCATCGTAGCCGAACTGCACGTAAGACCCGAGGACCTGGTCCCGCTCGTACGAGAAGGATGCGAAGAGGCCGTTCGTCAATTCGATCGCTGAGTCGGACGTCGCCGCGGTCGCGGACCCGCCCATCGCGCCGACGGAAGAATTAGGTAGGAGGGCGGCGGGCGCATGAGAGGGGGCAGTTCCGCTGAAGGCGACGGGCAGCAACGTAAGAACGGTGAGTGCCGCCGCGGCCTTCCAGAGAAATGCGCACGCGCCTGGACCGTCCTCCATCCCCTGGAAAATGGTCGGTCCGCGCTTATGCAGATTTTGGTTCGCCCGGAAAACTCGTTAGGACGTTTATCGAACTTATGTCGGAGGCGCGCGCGACGACCCCTTCGACTGCTGTACGAAAAGTATCTTTACGGTGAAGCCGCATTGCTGCGGACACATGGGACCGCTGGACGTGTTCCTCCGCGTCTCGTTCGCCGGGTTCTCGGCGATCCTGGCGACGGTCTCCGTCCAGTCGTACGTCCGGCATCGGGAGCGGCGGTTCCTCCTGCTCAGTGCGGCGTTCCTGTTGTTCCTGGCCCAGGGCGCATGGCTCCTCGTGGAGCTGGCGATGGCGCGCGACATGAGCGTGGGCTCGGAGTGGCTCGCCCTGAACTTGGCGGTCCTCGTTTCCCTGTACCTCGCGCTCCTGCGGTGAATCCGATGGCGGAAGGCCTTGAACTGGAAAGTCGCCGGCGAATCTACGATTACCTGAGTGCCAACCCGGGCGTGCACCTTCGGCGGATCGGACAGGCGCTCGGGATGTCGACGGGCATGCTGTCGTACCATCTGGGGTACCTCGAGCGGAACGGGCTCCTGAAGGCGGAGGAAGACGGGCATCGCAAGCGGTACTTCATCGCCCGCGCCTTCGTCGAGGTCCAGCGGCGCATCCTCGCGGTCCTCCGCCAGGACGTCCCGCGGAAGATCATGCTCGAGCTCCTGATCCACGGGGATCGGACCTTCGCGGAGCTGCAGATGACCGTCGGCGTGTCGAAGTCCACGCTTTCGTATCACCTGCAGAAGCTCATGGGCCGGGACCTCCTCGTGCGCACGAAGCGGGAGCGGGAGAGCGTCTTCTCGATCAAGGACCTCGAAGAGGTCCGCAAGCTCCTCCTCGCGAACCGCTCGAGCTTCCACGACGACGCGGTCGATCGCTTCGCCGACCTCTGGACGAAGATGCGGGCCTGAATCAGCGAGGACCCGAAAGCGACTTCGACGTGGCGAGTCTGCTCCGGCAGGTCGGCGCGATGCCGTGACCGGAGTCACTCGGCCTTCGTGAATTCCCGGACGAGACAGGTCGCGTAGCAGCCGCGGCTCAGGTCGAACGCCAGGTCGAGGGCATCCCCCCGAACGGACGCGTCGATTGAGTGCAACGGCCCGAGAATCTCCCGCCGTGTCCCCCGTGAGGAGATGCGCGGGATGTCCGGGATGATGAAGTCTTGTGGGCGCAGGCCTTCCGCGGCGATGATCTCCTTCTCGATCTGACCCGGCTCCCCTCCGGCGAACTCGGGTTCCGAGCCGAACAGGATCGCGCTGACCCAGGCCTTCCCCTCGCGACAGCGGTCCGCGACCCGGTCGAGGTTGTCGCATGTCACGTCGATCGTCCGCGCGCGGTCCGGAAGCCCTCGCTTGTCCGCGGGCAGGACGAGGTCCCCCGCCACGGGCTCCTGGATCGGGAGGCCGCGACGCATCCTCTCGCTCAGGATCCGGTTGAAGAGGTACGACTGGTACCCGTGGACGAACATCATTAGGAGGTTGAAGGGCAGCTGCCGCAACGCGCCGACATGATCATCAGGATGGACCGCGAGATGGTTCAGGATCGCCTTCTCGAACGTGAAGGACTTCGGGTACGTCCGGAGGGCGGCCCGGACATCCCCCGTGCTGCGCAGCGCAGAGCGGACCTCGTATGATTCGGAACCCTCGCCTTCCATCGGATTCGCGGCGTACGCGTCGACCGCCTCCCGGAACTCCCCGCGGACGATGTGCCTCCCGACGACATGCGTGATCGGTCGGACGGAGCCGAACCGCTGGATCCCGAAGAAGTTCGGGAAGCCGCCGGCGGCCCGCAGCTGGCGGGCGGTCTCCTCGACGAGGACCTCGGCCTTTTCCGGGGGAACGGAGAGGCCCCGCACCACGATGCGGAAGCGGTTGCCAACGAGGTCCCCGATCTCCAGCGGATGGTCCGATCCGTAGACGTCGAGGACCTCGACGTCTTTCAGACCGAGCGACTTCAGCGTCTCTGGCGCCACTCCCTTGAACGATACGAGCTGCGTCGTGACGGCGCGCTTGTCCTTCGTCCCCGCGAACCCGATTCGTTGTCGGCTGATGTGCAACGAGCGAGCGAGCTGCCGCACGAGGCGGTTCGTCTCCCACTCGCGCACGCGGATCGTCGCGATCGTGTACGCACCATCGGCCGATGGGAGCGGCGGCTGCGATATCTCCTCGACGACAAAATCGTCCGGAGACGCCTTGAGGAGGCCTCCCACGCCCACGGTCGACGTCAGGTAGCCTTCGATCCCGACGTCGGGTTCCATGGGCCTACGCGAGCTCCTTCTCGAGGAGTTGCCTCGCCGACGCGAACTCGGCCGCGAGGCCTTCCGCCACGCGCTTCAGCGCGGCCTGGGGGCTGCCCTTTTTCACGCGGATCGTGAGCGTGGGCTTGTCGAGCTGCGGGTGGCCCGTGTAGTACAGGGCGTCCTCGACGTCCGGGTCTTTCAGGAGCGCCGTGATCAGCGGGTAGATGACCGTGTCGTCCGGATTCGAGATCTCGATCTGGAGGGAGTCCTTCTGCTTTTCGAGGAGGCGAAGCTGCATGGGAAGGTGCGGAGAGGGTGCCGCCATTTAAGGTTTTGCGGAGCGAAACCGGCCCACAAGAATTCGGTGGCGGGGCGTGACTTGCTGGTCTTTGCTTCCGTTCACAGCCGTGCTGCCCTACGGGGCGGCCCTTTCCCCTTCGCCCCCTCGTGGCGACGCGCGGACAGGCATCCGTTATGGTGCTCGCGTGGGTCGCTCCGGGACGGTGAGAAGGACAATTCCGACCACGGCAAGGATTCCTCCGACGACCATCGCCAAGAACCCGATGTCCTGGTATCCGTACTGGAAGCAGGCGCTCACAACGCCCCCAGTGATCCCACCCGTGCAAGTGTTATGGAGGACGAACCCGGCCACTAGGGCCACACCGCCCAGAACGAGTGCGTCAACACCCCTCGTCTTCGCTGCTCTCTCCCTCCGCTCCTGAGGGGCCCGGTCCGGGTCAGAGGGGGCTCGTGACCTGATCACCCGAACGTGGAACCGGATGTCCCACCATATCAGGACGAGAAGGAGCAGTCCGTAGAGTAGATAGGTCAACGGAGAAGTCGCCAGGAGGCCCTGGACCAGGACAAGGAAGAGCAGAGCCGCAGTCGCGAGCAGACCGAGTGCGACCAGCACCAACGCCGTTACTCGCCGGTCCATCCAATGCTAGCATTGGATAGCGTAGGCTTGGTCCTTTCGCCCTTGCGCGAAGGGTCTCGCGGCCGAAGGGGCCATGAGCCCCGACGGCGATATCGCCGCCGGTGAAAGTCGCCATGGTGCAGAAGGTCATCGACGTCGTGGGCGCGTCCCCGCAGAGCTTCGCGAAGGCCGCCCAGAACGCGGTCACGGCCGCGGGGGAGACCGTCCGGGGAATGAAGTGGGCTCGGGTCTCGGAACTCGAGATGGATCTCGATGGGACGAAGGTCAGGGCGTATCGCGCGACGGTGAAGATTTACTTCGATGTCGAGCGTTGAGATCCGCGGCTTCGGAGACGAGACCGCATCGGCACGGTCTCCGCGGCCTACTCGGAATCCTCGCGGTGGTCATGGAGGCGGAACGCGTTCCCGAACGGGTCCTTGACGACTCCAGCATGGGCCGTGAACCGCTTCACACGGACGCGCTCCGATTCGAGGCGGGTCGCGGCCTTCTCGAAGTCCTCCACGTGAAACTCGAACGGGCTGTCCTCCCCCTGCGGACCGTACGCGACCTTCGCGACGTCCGGCGTGCGCCAGAGGGTCAGCTGGCCGCCCTGCGTCTCGATCACGGTCCAGACCGGGTTTCCCTTGCCGACGACCCGGAATCCCAGGAGGTCGCAATAGAAGGCGACGGCCTTCGGCATGTCGTCCACGGGGACGATGAGATGGCCGATGTCTTGGATGACCGCCATGAGCGGGACATCTGGATGGAAGGATATCAAGCCCGTTGCGACGTCCCGACTCCGATGACCGTTCGAAGGAATCTAAATACGGCGATGAGCCATCGCCGGCCCGGATGGCCCCACCCGATGCGCCCACCGCAGACACGTTCGCGTCGGAGGCCCAGGAGCTGCTCGACTCGATCGCGCGGGCTCGCAAGAAGGTCGAGGCGATCGCCGGTCTCATCGACGGCACCTTGGACCGGTACCGCGAGCGGATCGACCGCCTCCTCCGGGAGAGCGAGGTGGACAACTGGCGGCAGGTGCGGATCTTCACGCGGGACGTGGACACAATCGCCGCCGACCTGGCGAAGGCCGCGAAGGAGAAGAGGCTCGCGCCCAAGCTCGTGGCGGCCCTGGATGCCTCCCTGCGGAAAGCGAAGAAGCGCGATCTCTGGAGTGCGCGGAAGGCGTGGCGCAAGCTCGATCGGATCGCGGAGCAGGGTGGGGAGGTCCGGCGCCTCCAGATGGCGTACAAGGACGCGTACCGGGGCGTCGAGGCGCGCGTCCGGTTCCTCCGGCAGCAGGTCGAGCGACTCGAGAAGATCCCCAGACCCCCGGCGTCCCCGGAAGACGCACGGGCGTTCAACGTCCAGGTGGACGCGTTCAACACGGCCACGACGAACGCGTACTTGGACTTCCTCGCACGATCCCGTGCGGACGTCGCGCTCCCCCTGCTCCTCGAGATCACGCAGGGCGCGGGAATCGGGATACCGGCTCCGCCGGGCGGGAGCGACCCGGAGCCGATCCTCCGGCTCCTGAAGAACGCGGACCCGCAGAAGGAGGACCTCCGGACGCGATCCTTCTACGGCCTGCTCGAGCTGCCCCGATATTCCGATGCGAAGCTCACGCATCTCTTCGGCGATTCGCGGATGATCCGCGGCGCGTTGGGGGACGCGTGGCCCTGGCTCAAGGCGATCCGCGACGACGAGCGGCGTTCCCTCCTGATCGCGTGGAGCGACGACGCCACGGTCCTGCGGCGGCGCCTGCCCGCGCTCGTCGCCTTCCTCGAGCGCCTCGGGAACTCGCCCGACGCGGTCGCCAAGGGCGGGGACCTCCTCGCGGGCCTCACGGAGGGACGCTTCGAGCGGCTGCAGGCGGCCGCGCGGCTGTACACAATCCACGGGGCGGACGCGGAACGCAAGTGGAGCGGCGGGCTCGAGAAGGACATCCAGCGGATGCGGAAGGAAGCATCGCAGCTCGCGGCGGTCCTGAAGAAATTCCCGGATCCGGCGAAGGTCGAATCCGGCGCCGCGTGAGAGTTCTTAATGTCCCGCCCGTTCCCCGGCCGACCGCATGGCAACGGAAGAGTGGATCGTCTTCGCCCTCGCGACGGCCGGCCTCTGGGGCGTCGGCACGTTCGCGTCGAAGCCCGCCACGGACCGGCTCGGCATCCGGCGGATGCTCGGCCTCGTGGCCGTCGGCGAAGGCACCCTGTACGCGATCCTCTTCCTCCTGTTCCGCGTGCCGATGCCCGTCGACGGGACGCTCCTGCTCGTCGGGTTCCTCGCAGGGGTCAGCGGGATCGTCGGGTACATCTTCTACTACGAAGGAATCCAGACCGGGACCGTCGGGCTGCTGGGGACCGTGACCGGTGCGTATCCTGCCCCGACCGTGCTCCTGTCCCTCGCATTCCTCGGCGAGATCCTTCGGTTCGAGCAGGCGGCAGGGATCGCCCTCGTTCTCGTCTGCGTCCTCCTGCTCTCTTGGAAGCGGAAGAGCGCGCGCACGAATCCAAGGCGGGCGGTCGTCATGGCGCTTCTCGCGTTCCTGGCCTGGGGCCTCTGGGGCTACTTCGCGAAGATCGCGGTGGACGGGCTCGGGGAAGGGAACCTCTTCGGGATATACGCCCTCTCGAACGCCGTCGTGATCACGGGGTACTTCGTCGTCACGCGACGCCGCGTGAACCCGGTGCCGCAGAACCCGCATGCATGGCCGCTCGGGTTCGTGACGATGGCCCTCGGGGCTCTCGGAGTGGTGGCCCTCACGCTCGCGTATGCCCGCGGACCTGCCTCTCTCGTGACTTCTGTGACAGGATCCTATCCGGTCGTCTCGACGATCGCCGCGTCCCTCGTCCTCGGCGAGCGGTTCCGCTGGCGGGAGGCGATCGCGCTCTCCCTGTTCGTGCTCGGGATCGTCCTGATCGCCGGGTGAACGATTCACCGGGATGCGTGAACGGATAGGGCTTTATTTCCGGCAGGACTTCCCTCCTAGAGGGGAGACTCATGGGTCAGTTCGTCATCGCCGCGTACCGACCAAGATCGGGGAAAGAAGACGCCCTTCGTCGAATCTTGAAAGACCATCTACCGATCCTGCGACGCGAGGGACTTGCGACGGATCGACCGCCGTACCTCATGCGCGCGTCGGACGGTACGTTCGTAGAGGTGTTCGAGTGGAAGTCCGCGAAGGCCGTCGAGGACGCCCATCACAACGCCAACGTTCTGAAGATGTGGGCCCGCTTCGAGGAGGCGTGCGAGTACGTGAGCCTCACGAGCCTCGAGGAAACGAAGGGTCCCTTCCCGAACTTCGACGCCGTGGACCTCTGAGTTGGCGTGCCGATCCTCCTCGTCGAGCAGCACGCGAAGCGCGCCCTGGAGATCGCGGACCGCGGATACGTCCTCG
Source organism: Methanobacteriota archaeon (assembly GCA_947084985.1). Classification (GTDB taxonomy): domain Archaea; phylum Thermoplasmatota; class Thermoplasmata; order RBG-16-68-12; family RBG-16-68-12; genus RBG-16-68-12. The sequence goes on from CAMTUI010000013.1 coordinate 46,247, forward strand.
TGGCGGGACAGAAAGTCATGGAGGACCGCGGCGCAGAAATTCTCGCGAACGAGGACCTGAAGAGGGTCTTCCTCGGCCGAAGATGACCGAGGCGAAGACCGTCGCGAACACCCCGAGGAACAGGAAGTCGTTCACGACCGCCGTGACGTTCGGGGTATGGAGGATCAGCTGCCGCGCGATGTCCGTGCCGTACGACACCGGGTTGAGCTGGTCGGAGGCGCGGAGCCAGTCGGGCATCTGGCTCGTCGGGAAGAGCGCGTTGCTGCCGAAGAGGAGAGGCAGGTTCAGGAGGTTCATGATCGCCATCTGCGTCTCGGCCGATATCACTTGCGATGAAGGTTCATAACGAAGGGACGTTTCTCTCGACACGGATCGGGCGCGTCATGTCGGATCGGACCCAGGTCGTCTGGTACACGGACCCCCACAACGTCTGGTGCTGGGGATTCGAGCCGATGATGCGGCGCCTCGATGTCGTGTACCCGGACGTCGTTGCCGTCGACGTCCGCATGGGCGGCCTATTCGAGGACTTCACGCCCGTGCGGGAGCAGTGGGCGCGGATGTCCGGTGGCCGGTGGACCGCATCCGTGCGGGCGTTCTTCGACGCGGTCGCGACGCAGCACCGCATGCCGATGGACGCGGAGCAGATGATGTCGACGGTGGACGATTTCTCGTCGACGTGGCCTGCGTGCATCGCCGCGAAGGCGGCGGAGCTGCAGGGACGCGACCTCGGACGGCGGTATCTTCGGGCCCTGCGCGAAGCGTGGTGCCTCGACGGTCGCGGAATCCATCGGACGGGCGTCCAGACGGAGGTCGCGAAGGAGGCTGGTCTCGACGTCGACGCGTTCACGAAGGCGCTCGAGGACGGAAGCGCCGAGCGGGCCTTCCGAGCGGACCGGGAGGAGTGCGAGCGCCTCGAGGTCACGGGGTTCCCGACGTTCGAGATCTCCCGCGGGGAGGCCTCAGCGCGGCTGAACGGCTGGCAGCCGTGGGAGGTCTTCGAGGACGTCATGCGGCAGGTGGATGCCGGACTCGTTGGCAAGACGATCGCGCCCACGGAAGCCTCCGTGGCCGAGGTCCTGAGGCGGTACGACAGGTGCGCGACGAGAGAGGTCGCGGCAATCCTTGGGGTGCCGGACGACGACGCGGAGATCCTCCTCGAGGAGCTCGAGGGACACGGGCACGTCCTTCGACGGGTCGTAGGGACCGGGCTCGTCTGGGAAGGGGTCCGGTAGGCGGTCGGCCGACCGGCACAAAGCCTATCGTTCGACGGACCTCTCGCGCGGAGCGTGCGCCGGGACGCCAACGGCACGGTCATCGGATTCGGGCCCGAGTTCCCGCGTCTCGGCACGGATCGACTCCAGGCAGACGCGACGGGGGTTTCGTGATCCGACCCTGCGAGCACCCGACGGCCGGGGCCGTCGACTATGGTCTGTGAAGGGATCGAGCCGCGAAGCTGCGTCTAGGCCTTCTGCCGGAACTCGTTCCGCTGGAAGACGACCATCGCGGCGACCAGGAACGCGACGGACAAGCCGACGAGGACCGCGGCCGCGACGCCCGCGGAGACGTCCGTCGGGAATCCGGACAGCGGGCCGACGTCGATCATCTCCTTCAGGATCGACCGGAGGTAGTAGATCACGCTGAATTTCGGCACGTTCCCGGGGATCGATCCGACGATCGACTCCCAGACGAACCCGATCAGGAGGCCGACGGCGAGGGGCTTCCGAAGGACGACGGAGATGAACAGGAACAGCGCGCCATACGCCGCACTTCCCAGGACCGTGGCCACGAGGAACCCCGCGAGGACGTCGGAGTCGGTGCCGAGCGCGAGGCCTCCGTAGACCTCCGTCACGCCGTACGCGAGGACGAAGGGCGGGAGGAGGAGAACGAGGACCGCGACGAGATAGCCGGCGTACTTCCACGCGACGATCGCCGGCTTGCCGATCGGCCGCGTGAGCAGGTACGGGAGCGTGTTGTCCTCGATCTCCTCCCGGATCAGCGGCGCCGCGTTCACGAGAGTCACGAAGATCAGGACGACCTGGAGGAACAGCGGGACCATCAGGACCTGAAAGAGCAGGATGTCGAACGTCGGCACGCGTGCGAGCGCGAGCGACCCGGCAAGGAGGAGGGGAACGGCCGCGAACAAGGCCATCGCGATCACCCGTCGGGTCGTCAGGAGGTAGCGGACCGTCAGGGCCGTCACGACCCACCCCTTCCCCAAGGCTTGCGCGAACGCCACGAGGTCACCCCACGAGGTATCGGAAGACCGCCTCGAGGCTGTCGTCCGGACTCTCGAGTCCGCGGACGTCGAGTCGGTGTTCGACGACGATCTCCGGCAGCTCGCGGTAGAAGGCGTCCGGCTGGCGCGTCCGCACGATGAGGGCGTCGGCCGTCGGCATCTCGATCGCCACGACGTGGTCCATCCCCGCAACGGCCTGCGCGACCTCCCGCGGCTGCGGCGTCGCGATCCGGACCGCGTGGGGATGCTGGTCGATCAAGGCGCGGATCGCATGGAGGTTCCCGGACGCGATCCCCTTCCCGTTGTGGATCAGGACGATGTTCTCCGTGATCCGCTCGATCTCGTACAGGACGTGAGTCGACATGAGGACGTGTCCGCCCTCCCGGGCGAACCGGGAGATCGTCCGGAGGATGTGCACCCGGCCCACGGGGTCCGCGCCCGAGAGGGGTTCGTCGAGGATCAGGACCTCCGGGCCATGGGCGAGCGCCTGCGCGAGCTTCGCCCGCTGCCTCATCCCGCGGCTGTACGTCTTGAGGGGACGGTCCTTCGCCTTCGTCAGGCCGACGAGCTCGAGGGCCTCCGCCGCCTTCGTCCGCGCGTCCGCCGCCGGGAGGCCATTCAGCCGGAGGAGGGTCTCGACGAACCGGGTGGCGGTCATCCAGCCCCACACCTGATTGTGCTCCGGGCAGTATCCGAGACGGCGCTTCAGCGCGACGTTGTTCCACGGATTCTCTCCGAGGAAACGCACCTCCCCCTTGTCGGACCGCAGCTGGCCGATCAGGAGCTTGAACAGGGTGCTCTTCCCCGCGCCGTTCGGGCCGACGAGCCCTGTGATGCCCGAGCCGAAGGACGCCGTGAACCCGTTCAGGCCGAGGACCTCTCCATACCACTTCGAGAGCTCGTGCGCCTCGACGACCCCGGTCATCCGGTCACGACCTCCACGGCGCGCATGCGCAGGTACGTCGCCAGGGCCGCCAGGACCGTCGCGGCCAGGAGGATTGCGAGGGCGAGGGGCCAGTCGATCGGGCCGCTGACGCCGTAAGCCCCGCGGGCCACGGCGAGGAAATCCTCCCAGGGGGCCATGTACAGGAGGCTCGGGTTGTCCAGCGCTCCGGGGGAGGCGAGGACCTGCGCAGGGATCCACAGGCCGAACGTGACCGCGAAGACGCCCGCGGCCGCGTAGCTCTTCCGCCGCGTGAGGCTCGAGAGGAAGAGGGACATCGCCGTGTAGAACGCCGTGAGGACGAGCCCGACGACGATTGCGAGGCCCATCGCCAGGAGAGCGATGTCCCAGGGGAACAGGCCGAGGAGGAGGCCGAGGAGCGGCGTGATGAAGAGCGGCAGGACGGAGATCATCGAGACGAGGGGCGCGAGGATCGCGGCCTTCGCGATCAGATAGTCCGCCGGCGTGATGGGCCGGCTCAGGTACAGGGTGAGAGCCATCGAGTCCAGGTCGTCCGCGATCAGGCCCGCGCCGACGACGGAGGCCATGAGTGTGACGAAGAACAGGATGGCAATGTTCGAGGCGGGAAGGTAGAAGAAGCTAAGGTCGAGAGGCTGGCCCTGCAGGAGGAACGGCGCGAAGAGGACGAAGAGGATCGCGGTGATCGTCGTGATCGCGGTCCCGATGCCGATCGCGAAGATCGCGGCGGGCCGCTTGAACTCCCGCCTCAGGCCTGTGAGCACGATCGTCCGCACGCGCGGACCTCGCCCGAGGAGGGGCCCCTCGCGGCGCGTGTACGTCGGAAGGGAAATGGACACCTACTTCGTCCCTCCCGCACTTCGCTCGACGAGCTCGAGGAAGAGCTCCTCCAGACTCCGGATTTCCGCGCCCAGGTAGCGGATCTCCGCTCCGAGGGCCTTCGCCACGCGGAAGACATCCGCCTCGACGCCAGGCTTTCGGGCCACGCGGACGCCCGTCGCCCCGGCTTCCGCCTCGTAGCCCGCGTCCCTGAGCTGGCGTACGAACGCGTCCCGGTCCCCGCGGACGTCGACGCGGATCCGGTCTTCGCCGATCAGGAGGGTCGCGATGTCCCCAGCGGCGATCTGCCGGCCGCCGTCCAGGATGACGACGTGCTTGCAGATCGTCTCCACATCGGGCAGGAGGTGGCTCGAGAGGATCACGTTGCGGCCGGGGGAATGGGCGATCGTGCGGACGAGGTCGAGCATCTCCTTCCGGCCCCGTGGATCCAGGCCCGTCGTGGGCTCGTCGAAGATGTACAGCTGGGGATCGTGGACCATCGCCTGGGCGAGCTTGATCTTCTGCTTCATCCCCGTCGAGTACTCCGCGACCTTCCGATAGCGCTCCTCCTCGACCCCGACGAACTGGAGGACATCGTGCGCGCGGCCCATCGCCGTGTCCTTGTCGAGCCCGCTCACGCGGCCCATGTACGACACGAGGCCGATCCCAGTCATGTCCGGGATGAGGCAGTCGTGCTCCGGCATGTAGCCGATCCGCTCCCGCACGGCGACGCCGTCGTCGATCCCGTGGTCGAGGACCCGGGCCGTGCCGGCCGTCGGCCGGAGGAGGCCGAGGAGGAGCCGCAGAAACGTCGTCTTGCCCGCTCCGTTCGGACCCACGAGGCCAATCGTCCCGTCCGGAATCGCGACGCTCAGGTCGTCAACGGCCCGGATCTCACCGAAGACCTTCGTCAGGCCGGACGTTTCAACGAGCACGGGGTTCGCCCTCCGGGGGCGCGGGCGCCTTCTTCTTCCGTCGGCGGAGCCACACGAGGACCGCGAGGAGCGCGACGATCGGCACGCCGACGATAAGGGAGAGGTCGACGATCGACAACCCCGAGGGCCCCGGGCCGTACGAGTACGACACCAAGGATATCTCCGCCACCCGCGTGCCGTTCGCATACGCGTCGCGCTTCACGTAGTTACCGGCGGAGTTCGAGAAGTACGCGGTCTCGTTCGCCCCCTCGGCGGGCACGAAGCCCGCGAGGCCCGGGAAGGCTGTGAGGGTCTGGTTCATCTCGACCGCGGAGAACATCCCCGCATCGACCGCAACGGTCGTCTCCCGGAGGACCTCCCGCGTCCACGTCGACGAGAGGCTCGTGACGTTCTCCGAGGTGAACGTCTCGCCCGAGAAGGTGGTAGTCGTGTTCGCGAGGACCTCCGTCGTGTACGGGGTCGTCGCGGACTCCCCGGCGTCCAGGCCGAAGACGGGGATCGAGGCGTACGCGGTCGTCGCGTTCAGCCGGATGCTCGTGGAGAGGTCGATCGTCACAATCAGCAGGACCGTCGCGGAGTACGTCGTCTTGCCATTCGAGGCGACGGGGAGGTACGCCTGCGTCTCCCAGAGCTCCGTCGTGAGGGAGGAGAACGTCCCGCTCACGGTCCCGGTCCCCGGGAGCCCGGGGACGGAGAACGTCCCGTTCAGGAATCCGGAGGCTCGGGTCTCGACGCGGACGACGGAGGTCGACACGCCGTCGACGAGGGCCTGGTCCGCACCCAGGATCGCGACCTCCACGCGACCCACGAGCCCGAACGAGAACGTGCCCACATCGCTCGCGTTCGTCCCCGGGAACGCATCGAGGGAACCGCGGAGGTCGTAAACCCAGCGATCCCCAGAGCTGTATGCGGGTTTCTGCAGCGCCCCAGTGGCGGATGGCGCGTTTCCCATCGTGGCCACGAGGGTGGCGAGGAGGACCACGACGACGATCCGAAGAAAACGCATTCGGAACAGACCACCCGGGGAGCGGGCGATATAGCCGTCGGTCTAAAGGCTTTCTCCAGTACCGTATGAAGGAAGCGGGGAGGTCTCCACTAGGTCGACGTTCCGGGAGTAGATGTCTCTCCGGATCCGGCCGAGGTGCCCAGGAGGTATCCCCCGAACGCGAGTCCCCACACGAGGACGGGCCAGACGATCATCCGTTCCATCCCGCCCGGGCCGAGGCCCAGGTACGTCTTGGACACGTAGAGGCCAAGGGCCGCGAGGGAGAACACCCCGAGTACGATCGACAGGTACCCGAGGGGCGGCCGGATGAACCGGAACGCATAGATTGCGGCGAGGGCGGCGAAGAGGAAGGTTACGAGGGAGAAGATGCTGTGGACCACCGGGTAGTCTTCCGTGAAGATGCCCACGCCGATCGCGCCGATTCCCGCGAGGGCGACGAGGATCCACAGGATCCGGTCGTGGAACGTGAGGAAGAGGAACCTCGACGAGAAGAAGACCGCGAGTCCGACGAGGATGATCGCCGCGTTGAAGATCCCCGACGCGACACCGATGCCGAGGTCGCTGATGTAGTCCTGCGAGACGCTGTAGCCGGGATACACGGCCTCGGCGATCGTCAGGCCGATCGCAAACTCCGCAATCCCGCCGAACAGGAGGAGCCCCGCCCACTGACGAGCATCGAAGCGCATGCACGGGCGAGGTGGTCGTGGCACCATAAGGGTTTCGAAGTCCCAGAATCGGGGGTGAGGACCTTGCGGCATTGCAGCGGTCCTCGTGGAGTCCTCGCTCACTGTCTCGAAACCACGATCGACAGGAACTCCAATCTCATCTCCACGTGTACGACGTCGAGCGGCCTCCCGACCTGGAGATTCGACGGCTCGAGAGGAGAATATGGGAAGGTCCGATGGCGGGTTGCTCGCTGGGATCAACGCCACGTGGACTTCCGGCGAGAGATAGAGGATACGCCGTGTTTCGGAGGGACCACTTGCGGTTGTTCGAGGGCGCGGCGCTTCCCCGGGTGCCTTCGACCTCCCGACGAGGGTCATCGAGGAAGCCGAGAACGTCGAGGAAGTGGCCCTCCGTGAGGCGTTGGAGGAGACGGGCCTCCGGGTCCGGCTGGGAGACCTCGTTGGGATCTACCGGGTCCGAATCCGGTGGCGGGCATGGAATCTCGAACGGTGGTTTGTCGCGTTCCGGTGCCTCGCTTTGTCGGAAACCGGCACCCCGCAAGACATCGAAGAGATTGAAGAGGTCAAGTTCGTGAGGATCCCAGAGGAGATCCCGGGCTGGTGGCCGGGCCATGAATGGTGGGGAGGCAGGTGGCGTCAACAGATTCTCGAGGACGGCGGTGTGCTCCGGCGGACCTAGGAACGATCCGGTCGTCGCACGACAACTTGCACAGAATGCGACCTCGCCTACCGCAAGTTTGATTCTTCCGGGGAGCCTCGGTCTCTCGGTGACGGACAATCCGAAATCAGCAGGAAAGATTCTGGAGCATCGCACTGTTCTGAGAGCGCGCTACGGTTCCCTCTACAATGAAGTCCTTCGGATTGTGACGAAACACGATCCCATCGAGATTGCACAGCTGCCGGACGATTACGAACCTGAGGTAGACACGATCCTACTGCGCTTGGAGGGAGCGCGGTCGGCATCCGATGCACGGCGGACATTGCACCAGGAATTCGTCCAATGGTTTTCAATCGGTCTGGCTGGCCCCGAAGAGAACTTCGAGAAGATGGCCCGCGAAGTGTGGGACGCTTGGGGTCGCCACCGGAGTAGCCCCCGCAAGCGAGCTACTTCATGACCCATGGCGGCTTCTGCACGGATCATCCTCCGGAGAGGTTCCGCGCCTGCTTCTCTAGGTCCCTCAGCTCTCGGACCACGCCGTGGCGCCGCGCGAAGCCCCTCATGGCCTGAAAGTCGAGCGCTTCCTTCTGTCGAAGGTAGATCCCGAGTACATCCTCAAGATCCTGCTCGCTCCCCCAGCGGAGCTTCATGACGATCGTGTGCTCCGGTGCCGCCATGGGTAGTCGGCGACCGCGCCAAGCGACTCGTCGCTTGGTCTTGAGCGTCTCCCGATGCGCGGCCGTGGAGGCTGGAACAAGGTCGATCCGGTACGTTGATCGCGTGTCTTGGATCGTCACATGGCCACCTTCGATGAGGGCGTCGTGCAGGTCTTGGGCGGAGGCGAAGAACCCCGACCGCTGGAATCCCGCCACAATCGTCGGGATCCGCCGCGCCTCGATGGCTGCGATGACGTCGACGTCCGTCGTCGTCCGGGGCATGCCAAACGCGAGGACCGTAACGCCCCCGACGAAGACATGCTCCACACGGTTCGCGCGGAGGACGTCTTCGGCGATACTAAGGACGTCTTCGAGGCTTCGCCTTCTCGGCGGCACGGTTCAGACTCCTCCCGGATTCGATGAGCTCGAACCCCATGTCCAAGGTCTCCCCCGGAGCGAATCGGCGGGCCTTGATGGCCGAGTCGGCGAGGGCGCGGAGTCGTCCCTCCTTTCGGTGCCGGCGCTCACGGAGCCTCTTCACGTCGGCAGGAGCCCGCATGCCGTATTAGATGATTCGTCCGTGCAGCATGAAACTATTCGCGGGAGGAAATCCGGACAATCTGCGTCGGCGACAATCTGCACGTAACGTTACGGGACGACCTCTCTGGCGGGCTTTCTCGACCAAAGCTTTTCAGGAGAGCGCGTGCCTAGTCCTCCTCCTCATCAGACTCTTTGAGAATTCCTAGGAGGCGCTCTAGTGTGGTTGTCCCCGAGAGAAAGCCGCCGAGATCCTCCAGGCGCGGCGGTCGTCGACCGACCTGAGATCTCTTGCGCGCGGTGTCCAGCATCCCAAGGTGAGCGACCTTCCTTTGGTCCGGCTTCTTGATCCGAGGAGGGTCCGAGGACGACTTCTTCTGCCAGTAACGGCGCCTCATGTTCATTCTCTTAGGTTTTCTCGGCACGGTTCCCAAGCATAGAATGAGTCCGCCGACGTGAAGGTTTGCTCGCTTCGCTGAGGAATCCCTTTCTCAACTGGACGTCCTCGTGCCTCGTCTGTTGGAAGCCTTTGGGCGATTCCCCATGGTGGTCGCAAGGATTAAGTAGTTGTGTGTTATCATAACACACATGACCAGCCGCTCCCGGCACCTCGCCCAATACCAGGACTTCAAGAAGGGAGCCGAACTTGATGCAAACCCGCCCCAAGTGCGTGTCGAGGCCATCTTCCTGGCGGTCTTCCATCTGATCGACGCATGCGCCGCGTCGCACAACATACACATCAACAAGCATCAACGAGTCCGCTACGAACTGGAGCGGAATCCGGTTATCTTCGGCGATCGAACGGAAGAGATTTGGCTAATCTTCCAGGACATCGAGTCCCGCCTGCGGCCGAAGTTCGTGTACGGAAAGAACTGGACGAAGGAGGACTTCGATTCCGTGTTCGAGAAAGCCTCCCGCATCGAGCGAATCTGCCAGGAGGTCCTCGGATGAATCCCGTGAAGTTTGAGAACTGTCTCCGGGAAGTCCAGCACTACCTCGAGGATCGAAGTGAGGTGAAGTCGGCCCTCGTGTACGGGTCTGTCGCCGTCGGGACCGCGGGAGCGGAGAGCGACGTTGATCTCCTGATCGTTGCGCCCCGAGATATCCACGAGGAGCTTGCCCGAGACTTGTATCGGATCGGGGCTCGCTACGATGTGACCGTCAGCCCGTATCTCGTGGAGCGGACTGAACTCGAGGATCTCGATCCGCAGTTCCTGGAATCCATTGTGCGGGATGGCGTCGTCCTGAAAGGGAAGCCACTGGAACCTTCCGTGAGAGTGCTTCAGCTGGAGCCGTATCAGTTGGTCACCCTGCAGCTTCACCGGCTCAATCAGCGAGAGAAAGTGAGGCTTTCAAGGGATCTCTACGGATACAGTTCCGAGAGGAAGTACAAGCGGAAGAGGTATCGGAGCCGCAAGAAGGGCTTCCTCGAACGGGTCGGTGGACGGAAGTTGGGCCGCGGAACTTTCCTAATCCCTTCTCGCGTCTGGCCCGAGCTAGAAGCCCTCCTGCAGAAGCGAGGCGGCAAGCGGTGGGCCTTCACAGTCTGGCTCCAGACCTCCGGTTGAGTAGCAGATACAAGAGGAGAGGCTCGAGGACCAAACTCACCTACAAGATCATGCGCGGTCGTCCAGCCGCCCGCGCTCGCGCCGGGCTTCCTCGATCGCTTCCCGAATAGCCCTCACGGAGGACTTGCTCAGCATGCCGGTGGACTCGGCAAGCGGCTTTCTCGCGGTGAGGCGCAAAATGACGTCACTGAAACTCTCGTTCGGGCCTTTCCGGGCCCGGAGGCGATCGTAAGCTTCTCGAGTCAAAGGGATAGTTCTAGTCGCGGTCTTCTGTAGGCACATGGGGATCGACGCCACAAACCTTCCGCGGCCATGGCAGAACTGAACTGAGTCTCCAATATCCTTCCGCGCGTAGTGATACCGACGGGAACCGGCCGGAGACAATCTGCATATAGTGCCTCCCGCCAGCTGATGCCTTCCGCAGGATCCAAGATCCTCGGCGCTATCTTTGGTCCATGAACCTCCGGCTAGACTCATCCGTCGCGGCAAGGTATTCGAATCCGGCACAGGTCGCCCGGGTTGTAACGGAGAAATGGGTGAACGAGGAGCTGTACTGTCCAGCCTGCGAATGCGACAGTCTCTTCCCAACGCCCGCGGGGACGCCAGCCGTCGACTTCTTCTGCGAGCGATGCGAAGAGCGGTTTCAGCTGAAGAGCCAGAGCCGTCCCTTCAGGGCAAGGGTGACGGATGCGGCCTATGGACCCATGATGGAACGTATCAGGAGTTCTACCGCCCCCAACTTCCTTTTCCTCCTTTATCACCCCGCTCTTTGGATGGTTCAAGACCTGTTCTTCGTCCCTCGATTCTTCCTATCCCCATCGATCCTTGAGCGACGAAGAGCATTGAGGCCTACCGCTCGCCGGGCGGGCTGGGTGGGATGCAACACCCTCCTCTCTTCCCTCCCCCTGGATGCGAGAATTCACGCCGTTGTCGATGAGGTCCCGCGTCCTCCTGAAGTCGTCCGTGACTCTTGGCGGAGGTTCGCATTCCTGGCCGATCGGGACGCCGAATCTCGAGGATGGACGGCAGATGTCCTGGCATGTGTCCGCGATGTCGGAAGAGGAACCTTCTCTCTCCGCGACATCTACGCTTTTGAGGGTCGCCTCGCTGCGTTGCACCCTAGGAACCAGAACCTCCGACCGAAAATCCGGCAGCAGCTGCAAGTACTGCGTGACCACGGGGTCGTAGAATTCCTCGGCCAGGGTCGGTACGAGATCCGCCCCGAGCCTCAACCGGGTTGACATGACGCAGCCGATACTGGATGACAAGGAAATCGACGAGACGCTTGCCGCACTGCGATCTTCGTTCAGGGCCATCCAACAGATTCGGCAAGATTTCCCTGGCGGACGACATATCCAGCTTCCCAGAATCCCGTCGATCCTGTCGGAATCGATGGTAGCGAGGGAGATTCGGCTGGGACGATCACCTCTCTGGCAGGAGCCTGGAGTTCCATCGCGAGGCGGACGCAGCTGCGATCTAGTTGTGAAAATCAGCGACCACGATTATCGAGTCCAGGTCAAGGCAACAGGGAGGCAAGGCTTCCAATACCTGGGCCCGAAGGACATTACGAGCGACGTGCTCGTATGGCTGCACTTCGGAGCCTTCTTCGAAACGGACGAGGAAGTCCGGGTAGAGGGCTACTGGTTGCCGCGGCCCTCGGATTCATTTCAAAACGACGTGAAGATAAGCCTGCCGAAGTTCATCCAGATCGGCGCAGGAAGACTCAGAGAGAGGCTCATCAGCGTGGGGTTGCCCTCCGTTGGCAGTCGTGTTGACCAAGACGATCGCCGACGGTCCGGGTTGTGACCTGCACCGATCGTTATCGGTCCGCCACATATATGGAAACCTGTGGGCTTACGTCCAGTGGAGGGGTCAGAACGGACAAAGAGCCAATAGAACGACAGGCGGACCAGGCCGAACAGAAGCGCGGTCTTCTCGAGACCCTCGCAGAGGAAGAGGAGTCTCTCTCGAAACTGGTCGAGAACGTAGCGACTTCGATCGACAAGTTCATCTCGAAGCGCGAGAAGCATCAACGCCAGTTGGAAACGGCGAGGGCCAGGTACGCCTGGCGGGTCACCGCCTTTGTCCTCGCGATAATTGCGATAGCAGTAGTCGTGACTACCCTGCTCACCTACACGGGCGCGATCTCTCCGGAGCCGCTGATATTTCTCCTCGGCACCGTTACAGGTTCCCTGATCACATTCATCTCTGAGTGGATCACGCCTCTTGTGTATCCCGTCGAGGAAGAAGGTGAATAACCCATGTGCTGCTCACGAATTGAGCCGCCACCAACGACAGTTCACACCTATCATCACCTAATGAATTGGCCTCCGGACGACCATCAACGTCCAGGAGATTGCGAATCGAAGCCCGTGACCTTTCGGCCGAGTGCTAGCTATCCAGAGGACCTAGGATTTTGATCAGCTCTTCCCGTGTCCACTGCATTTCGCCGCGAGTCGCCGTCCCGATGACATGGTCAGCGATACCTCTCTTCCTTTCGAGAAGCGAAGCGATTTTCTCCTCCAGGGTGCCCTGAACGAGGAGCTTGTGAACATACACAGTCCTCGTCTGTCCGATTCTGTGGACACGGTCGGTGGCCTGA
>CAMTUI010000014.1:0-18719 GCA_947084985.1 Methanobacteriota archaeon
GAGGGATCCCGGGTCGACGGCAGCTTGGCGGCAACGACCTCGCGGCCGCGGAATCCGACGAAGTCCGTGAAGGTCCCTCCGACGTCCACTCCGAGGTCCACGAGGACGGAAATCCCCGGGGGGCCAAATGGGTGCCGGTTGAGGGATCGTGGACGAACGACCAGAGTCGGGAGAACGGCGGGTGAACCAGGATCGATCGACGGAGTAAGGCAGGAGGACGAGATCCGGAATCAGCTCTGCGACGCTCTGAATCCCGAAATAGGCCAGATACCTCCGGCGGACCACGATCGTTGCAAGAGGGTCTCTCGGACGTCAGGGTGGTGCGAAGACTTCGAGGACATGGTCCCGCCGGCCACCTTCGCCGGTGTCACCGAACCGGGCGCACGCTCGCTTCACTTGTTTCCATTGTCTCGAAGCGAGCCCTCCATGTACTGCCGGTACCCTTCGAGGTCCAGGAGGCCATGGCCGCTATAGTTGAACGCGATGACGCTCTCCTCGTTCCGCTCCTTCGCTTCCCGGGCCAGGTCGATCACGCCTCGAATCGCGTGGCACGTCTCCGGCGCGGGGATAAGGCCTTCCGTCTTCGCGAAGATCTCGCCCGCCTGGAACGTGCTCACCTGGCTGACCGCGCGCGGCTCGACGAGCCCGGCGTCCAAGAGGACGCTCAACGTCGCCGCGGTCCCATGGTACCGTAGGCCTCCCGCGTGAATCCGCGGCGGGACGAACGTGTGCCCGAGGGTGTGCATCTTCACGAGCGGCGTCATCTCCCCCGTGTCGCCGAAATCGTATTCGTACCGGCCTTTCGTCATCGAGGGTACGGACTCCGGTTCGACCGCGATGAACCTCGTGTCGAGCCGGCCGTGGATCCGCTCCCCGATCATCGGGTACGTGAAGCCCGCGAAGTTCGAGCCGCCTCCGACGCTGCTGACCATGTAGTCCGGCGTGACGTCTGCAAGCTCGAACTGCTTCATCGCCTCCTGGCCGATGATCGTCTGGTGCATGAGGACGTGGTTCAACACGCTCCCCAGGGAGTACTTCGTGTTCGTGCCGGTCACCGCAGCCTCGATCGCCTCGGATATCGCGACTCCGAGGGAGCCGGGATGGTCCGGGTCCTGCGCGAGGATCTTCTTCCCGAAGTTCGTCTGGTCGCTCGGGCTCGGGACCACGTCGGCCCCGAAGAGCTTCATCATGTACTTCCGGTACGGCTTCTGATCGTACGAGACGCGGACCATGAAGATCTTCGCCTTCATTCCGAAGTAGTTCGTCGCGAGGGCGAGCGCCGATCCCCACTGTCCAGCACCCGTCTCCGTCGTGTACGCCTCGACGCCCTCCTTCGCGGCGAAATACGCCTGGGCGAGTGCCGTATTCGGCTTGTGGGAGCCGACCGGGCTCAGGTCCTCCCGCTTGTAGAAGATCTTCGCGGTCGTCTTCAGGTACGCCTCGAGTCGGGTCGCGCGGTACATCGGCGTCGGGCGGCCGACGCGATAGTACGCCTCGAGCAGCTCGTCCGGGATCGGTTCGGAGCGGTTCGCGCTCATCTCCTGTCGGATCAATTCCTTCGGGAACAGCGGCTCGAACGCCTGGGGCGGGACGGGCTCCTTCGTCCCCGGATGCAGGTACGGCGGAAAGGGCGCCGGGAGATCGGGCAGGATGTTGTACCAGGCCCGCGGCAGATCGTCCGCACCGAGGAGGATTTTCACATCTCTCGCGGCCGCCTGCCCTGTCCGCACAGTCTGCGTGGAAACCACCTGCCGTCTCCAAAGGATTCGAACGACAATATATAACGATTTTGTTCCTTAGTGTCTCTTTTGTTACATCTGAAAGAGAAAAGATTAACCCTCAGGGCACCGTTCCGTACATTGCGTCGAGTCCATGTGGGCACGGTTCCGAGCGTACTTCAAAGGCTTCCCCGCGCAGGAGAAGGTCGCGCAGATCATGGTGACGTACGGCCTCCGCGTCAAGGACGGAAGTGTGTATGCGGGCGACATCAAGCTGTCCGACACAGCGATGGCCCGCGCGGCCAGTGTGGACAGGCGCGTCGTGACGGCGACCGTCGAGACAATCGACAAGAACCCGGAACTGCGCGCGTTCTTCGACAAGCTGCGACCCGTGTGCCATCTGCGCGAGGTCGCGCCGCTGATGAACTGGGGGGCGATCGAGATCGTTCCGACGAACGCATCGAAGCCCGGCATCCTCGCCGGCGTCGCGGCGATCATCGCGCAGGCGGGAATCTCGATCCGCCAGGTGATCATGGACGACCCGGAGATCGTGGACGATCCGCACGGGTTCATCGTGACGGAAGCGCCGGTCCCGGAGCGGCTCCTGCCCCAGATCAAGCAGGTTGACGGCGTGAAGAGCGTCGTGCTCCATTGAGCCGACACCCTTTTCCCGGGGCGACCCGTGGCGGGTCCCATGGGCTGGCTGGGCCTCCTGCGCGTCGTGGACTTCCAGGCCCTCCTGTCGTCGCAATCCGCGGTCGCGGCGGCGCTCGACAAAGCGCAACGCGCGAGCGGCACGAAGGCGCCCGAGGTGAAGGCGCTCCGCGAGGGCTATTACCTCCTCGCGAAAGTCCTCTGGACGCGACGGGCTTCGATTCAGCGGGTGCACGATCTCGCGTGGCTCGACCACACGGTCGTCTCCGCCGGTACCCGTCTGGGGCGGGCCTGGGAGGGCGAGGAAGGCCGGTTCTCCATCGAGGCCGCGGAACGAATCTTCACCGACCCCGTGTTCCTCGAGCTGTTTCCGCGCGAGGGCTCGACATGGATCGAGGTTCCCGTCCAGGCCTTCGCGGGAATCAGTCCGATCGTGAAGCTGGAACGCGGCGTGTCCGGACCGATCCGGGTCGGGATCGTCCCGGAGGCGAGACTGAAGACCCTCTACGATGCGTCCGGGACGGCAAAATTCAATGCGCCGGCCGCGGCGGTCAGCGTGCTCGGAGAGATCGAGGCGCTGAGCGCGGCAGCCAGGCGGGCCAGGAGCCCGAATGTCGTCCTCGTGTTCGCCGCATCCTCATTCGAGGATCGTCCCGCCGAATAGGCGCGCGTGGTCCCGCATCATGCAGCGGCTCTGGATCACGATCTTGCCCGCGGCCTCTCCCGTCTTCGCTGCCTCGTCATGGCGGATTCCGAGCTGCATCCAGATCACCTTCGCAGGACCATGGATGGCCTGGTCCACGATCGGCGGCACGTCCGCAGCAGGTCGGAAGATATCGACCGCGTCGTAGGGAATTGGGACCTCGTTCAGAGACGGATAGGCTCTCTCCCCGAGGATTTCCGTGGCGGTCGGGTTGACGGGGATGATCCGATACCCATGGAACTGCATGTACTTCGGGACGCGATGCGCATCCTTCGCGGGGTCCTTCGAGCATCCGACGACAGCGATCGTCTTGATCTCCTCGAGAATCCGCTTCAGATCCGCATCGTCGACCATGGGACCCCGGAGATGAAAGACGCGCCCTGCTTAAGTCTTCGCGGGGAACACGCTGTGAATCGCGTCCTTCAGGCTCCTCGCGAGCGCGAGTCCGTCCACCTCGTCCGGACGGAACCACCGGATCTCCGAGTGTTCTTCGTTCGTGATGCGCACCTCGCCGGCCCAGCGCAGCACGAGGAAGAGGTAGTGGCGAAAGGTCTCCTTCGACGTCGGATCCACGTCCTCGTAGATCCCGAGGAATCGCAGACCGGACGCCTCGATGCCGAGTTCCTCTCGGAGCTCCCGCACGAGGGCCTGGGAAGGCTCCTCGCACGGGATGAGATGGCCGCCGAACGCATCCCACATCCCGGCGAATCGAACCGTGCTCGTCCGCTTCCCCAGGAGCACGCGGTCGCCTCGCACGATGAGGCCCGTCGCCGTTACGTGGATCACGGTCCGCTCAATGCGTTCGACGGATATGCGTTCTCGGGGCCATGGGCTAGAGATCGCAGGTCGAGTCGAGTTAACCTTAAACAAGGTTAACAGGACGATCTCGGCGAAGACACCGGGGTGGCCCCATCCTCTGAGCCCTCCCAAAGGTTCATGGGACCCGCGTCCCTCGGATGATCGGATGGAGGCGGTCGCCCAGGAGATCGCGGAGCGGGTGCGGGTCGCTCCTTTCGTGAAGGTCGTCACGCACATCGACACGGACGGCATCACGGGAGGCGCGATCGCATCCGAGGCGCTGGCCCGCGCGGGCGTCGACCATGAGGTCGCGTTCGCGAAGAAGCTCGACGAGGCCACGCTCACGGAGATCAAGAGACAGGGTCCGGCGCTCGTCTGGTTCGTCGACCTCGGCGCAGGACTCATGCACGCGATGCACGGACTCGATGCGGTGATCACGGACCACCATGTCCCAACGGAGCGGGAGGTCCCCAAGGCGCTGCGCGGGGATCTCATGCGGTTCGCGGAATCCGTGGACCGCGTCCTCATGCTGAATCCCCACCTCGAGGGCGAAGGATCTGATGTGGCGAGCGGAGCCGGGTGCGCGTACGCAGTCGCGAAATCTCTGGACGGCCGGAACACGGACCTCGCCGCGATCGCGATCGTCGGCGCGGTCGGCGACGTCCAAGACCAGGAGTTCCGTCGGCTCTCCGGGTACAACCGCACAATCCTCCAGGACGGCGTCGCGGCCGGCGTCGTACAGGCCCAGATGGACCTGCGGCTCTACGGCCGGGAGACGCGACCCGCGTACAAGATGCTCCAGTACGCGACGGACCCGCGGATCCCGCGGCTCAGCGGAAGCGAGGAGGCGTGCATCGCGTTCCTCCTAGAGCTGGGAATCGACCTGAAGGTGGAGGAGCACTGGCGGTCCTGGTCGGACCTCGACCGCGGGGAGAAGCAGCGCGTCGTGTCCGCGCTCGTGAGTCACATGCTCGAACGCGGGTGCGGCGTGAAGGAAATCGAGCGCCTCGTGGGGGAAACGTACACGCTCGTGCGCGAGCCTCTCGGAAGTCCGACCCGCGATGCGAAGGAGTTCGGCACCCTGATCAACGCCTGCGGCCGATACGACGAACCGGAGGTCGGGTATCGCGTGTGCCGGGGGGACCGCGAAGAATACCTCGCGAAGGCGCTGAAGCTCCTTCGCGGCCACCGCGAATATCTCATGGACTCGATGGACGCAATCGCGGAGGCAGGGATCAACCAGATGGATGCGATCCAGTACTTCCACGCGGCGGACAAGATCCGCGACACCGTCGTGGGGATCGCCGCGAGCATGGCGCTCAGTCGCGAGAACGCGACGAAGGACCTCCCAATCATCGCGTTCGCGAACGCGGAGGACGGGATCAAGGTCTCCGCTCGCACCACGCGCGAACTGGTTGCGCGCGGACTCGATCTCGCGGCAATCATGCAGGCGGCGAGCAAGGCGGTCGGCGGCCACGGGGGCGGACATCACGCGGCCGCGGGTGCGACGATACCTCCCGGGACCGAACAGAAGTTTCTCGAAATAGCGAACGAGATGGTCCGAGACCAGCTCAAAGGAAGAGTCCAAGAATCGAGATTCTCGGCGGAAGGTTTAGGACCGAGCTAAAGGATGCCTTCCGCGGGAGGGAACGCACCCACGGCGATTTGTCCTTCCTGTGGATACAGCAAGCTCTTGTTGAAGGAAGCCAGCTGCCTCAGCTGCGGAAAACGCGGCTGCGAACGATGTCTCTTCATGTTTGGTTCGTTCCAAGCGAATCCCTCTGTGGACGTGGTTCCACAGAGGGTCTGCTCGTGGTCATGCTTCGATGGGTGGGCTTCGGCGATGACGGCACAGGGGTACAGCCCGGTCCCCTGGGGCGCGAACTGGACGTTCCGCGGAATCGTGATCCAGCCGCAATACGTCCCGAGGCTTCGCGCCTTAGCCGAACAGCAGCGGGTGAATCTACAGCTACAGCACGCGAAGAATCTCGTGGCGGCGGAGCGCTTCGAAGATGCCGCCAAGATCTACGAATCCCTCGGGATGTGGAAGGACGCCGGCGACGTGCGCCGGACCGGAAAGCGCACGGTCGTGACCCAAGTCCAGGTCGACGTGAACAGCTTGATCGACCAGATGAGGCGGGGCGGCCTCACGAGTTCGTACACCTGCCCGGCTTGCCACAGTCCGATTCAGATTACCGCCCAGACGGATGTGGGTTCCCTCCGCCATTGTCAGCATTGCGGATCCGTGATCCAGACGACGGACCTAGTGGAGTTCCTGAGTCGCGTCGTCGGCTATCGCTGATCGGCCGCCTTCGCAAACCTTTTATAAGCCGCGCCATTTCGACGGGCGCTCTTCTCGGGAGGAGCCGATGACTGATGACGCCCCGCAGGCGCGGGGCGGAAGGAGGTCTCCACAATGGCCAAGCCGATGTACGTGCGCTTCGAGATGCCGAAGGAGCTCGTCGACAAGATGTACCAGTCGATCGAGCTCGCGAAGGAGAGCGGGAAGGTCCGGAAGGGGACGAACGAGGTGACGAAGCTCGTCGAGCGCGGCGAGGCCACGTTCGTCGTCATGGCGGAGGACGTCCAGCCGGAGGAGATCCTCGCCCACATGCCGCTCCTCTGCGAGGAGAAGGGCGTGCCCTACGGGTACGTCCCTAGCAAGCAGGAGCTCGGGGTGGCGGTCGGCCTGGGCAAGGCGACGGCCTCCGTGGCGATCATCGACGCCGGAAAGGCGAAGCCTCTCCTTGACGACCTGGCCTCGAAGCTTCGCGCCCTCAACAAGTGACGATCCCGGACATGCGAGATAGGTGAACGATGGCGGACGAGGACAGCATCCCCGCAGAGGTCGTCGAGGTCGTCGGGCGGACCGGCATGACGGGCGAAGCCACCCAGGTGAAGGTCCGCGTCCTCGACGGACGCGACAAGGGCCGCATCATCACGCGCAACGTGAAGGGGTCCGTCCAGGTCGGGGACGTCCTGATGCTCCGCGAGACGGCCCGCGAAGCCCGCAAGCTCTCCGTCCGGTGAGACGATGCCGATCCGCCGGTCCTGCTCCTTCTGTGGCAACGAAATCGAGCCGGGGACGGGCAAGATGTACATCCGCAAGGACGGGACCGTCTACCTGTTCTGCTCGCACAAGTGCCAGTCGAACCTCCTGACCCTCGGTCGCGTGCCGCGCTGGACCCCATGGACCCAGGCGTTCCGGCGGGCGACAGCACGCGCCGTCGAAGAGGCCGTCGTCGCGGAGGAGGCCGTCGGGGCCGCGGCGGGCGTCGCTGCGAAGGTCACGATCGAGACCCCGAAAGGGAAGGACATCCCTTCGGACCTCGCGGATCTGATCGACAAGCGGATCGGACCGGATCTGCCGCGGGGCGAGATCGAGCGACTCTACGCGGACTTCGTCGGGAGTGGGACATTCCAGAGCTCGATCCTCGGGTGGGCCAAGAAGAAGCACGGCGCGAAGCCGGTGACGCACGTCGAGAAAGCGGAGTTCCTCGCGTGGAAGGATTCGCCCGAAGGGCGGCGGGTGTTCAAGGCGTGGCTCGACACCCAATGGGCGAAGGTGAAGGGTCGGAAGCGGGAGACGGACGAGGAGGAGGCCCCCGCGCCGACGGCCAAGAAGGCGAAGAAGGGGGCGTGACCTCGGCGGACCGCACGTTCGTGCTCCTGAAGCCGGACGCGGTGCAACGCGGTCTCGTCGGCGAAATCGTGCGGCGGTTCGAACGGCGCGGGCTCAAACTCATCGCCCTGAAGATGATCCGCGTGACGCGTTCCCTCGCGGAGACCTACTACGCGGAGCACAAGGGCAAGCCGTTCTTCGAGCCGCTCATGTCGTACATCACATCGGGCCCCGTCGTCGCAATGGTCCTCGAGGGGGACGGCGCCGTGTCAATCGTGCGGAAGATGATGGGCAAGACAAACTCCGCGGAGGCGGAGCCCGGCACGATTCGCGGGGACCTTGCGCTCACGATCGGCCGCAACGTGATCCACGGATCCGATTCGCCGGAGAGCGCGAAGCGCGAGATCCCGTTGTTCTTCAAGCCCGAGGAGCTCCTCGCCTACACTCGCCTCGACGAGGCGTGGCTCCACGAATGATCCGACCGCTCGAAATTCGCCTCCGCTCAGAGTGCGATGAATAGAGCAATATCTTCTAATAGCGTCGACTTCTTGGAGCGCCAGCCATGGCTTCGATTCGTCAGCCCATCGTGTCCGTCCTAGGACACGTGGACCATGGGAAGACGACCCTGCTCGACCGCATCCGCGGCACGGGCGTCGCGGGCCGCGAGGCCGGCGGAATCACGCAGCACATCGGCGCGACGGAGGTGCCGCTCGCGACGATCATGGAGACCTGCGGGGAACTCGTCAAAGGGAAGTCATTCCGGATCCCGGGCCTGCTGTTCATCGACACCCCCGGCCATGTCGCGTTCTCGACGCTCCGCGCACGCGGCGGCGCGCTCGCGGACCTCGCGGTCCTCGTCATCGACCTGAACGAGGGGTTCCGGCCGCAGACGGTCGAGAGCCTGAACATCCTGAAGCGGTACAAGACTCCTTTCATCGTCGCCGCGAACAAGATCGATCTCGTCCCCGGCTGGCGCAAGCACGAGAACAAGCCCTTCGTGGTATCGTATCAGGACCAGCCCGAGTCGGCGCGGGAGGAGATGGACCGACGGCTGTACGAGCTCGCCGGCCGCCTGTACGAGAACGGCTTCTCCGCGGATCGATACGACCGCGTCGCGGACTTCACGACGAACCTCGCGATCGTGCCGGTGAGCGCGAAATTCGGCGAGGGGGTCCCGGACCTGCTCCTCATGCTGATCGGGCTCGCGCAGCGGTTCCTCGAATCGCAGCTGGAGACGGCGGAGGGGCCCGCCGAGGGCACGATCCTCGAGGTGAAGGAGGAGAAGGGCCTCGGCGTCACGCTCGACGCGATTATCTACCAGGGGAGGCTCTCCCGAGGCGACACGATCGTATTCGGCACGGCGGCCGCCCCCGGGACGACGAAGGTGAAGGCCATCCTCAAGCCGAAGGCCCTCGACGAGATCCGCGACCCGCAGGAGCGCTTCGACTCCGTGAAGAGCGTCGCCGCGGCCTCTGGCGTGAAGATCGTCGCGAGCGCCCTTAACAGCGCGGTCGCCGGCGCGCCGGTGCGCAGCGCGAAGCCGGCCGACCTCGCGTCCGTCGTCGAGCAAATCGCGAAGGAGTCCCAGGTGAACATCGAGACGCAAGAAGACGGCGTCCTGGTAAAGGCCGACGCGATCGGCTCCCTCGAAGGCTTGGCGCACGAGTGCAAGCAGGCCTCGATCCCAATCAAGTTCGCCCGCCTCGGGCCCGTCTCGAGACGGGACGTGACGGATGCGGCGACGGCGAGGAACCCGTTGCACCGCGCGATCCTGGCCTTCAACCTGGAGATCTTGCCCGACGCGAAGGCCACGCTTCCCGACCATCCGGACCTCGCGCTGCTCGAGAGCGACATCATCTATCGACTGATCGAAGACTACCAGAAATGGCAGGACGATCGGAAGCGGCAGCTCTCGGAAGCGAGCCGCAAGGAGATGGCATACCCCGCGAAGCTCCTCTTCCTCCCGGACCACGCGTTCCGCACGTCGAAGCCCGCGATCTTCGGCGTACGCGTGCTCGCGGGACGCATCCGGACGGGCGAGGCCCTCATGCGGGACGACGGACGGCCGCTCGGCCGGATCAAGTCGATCCGAAGCGGGGAGCAGACCCTCGACTCCGCGGGCCAAGGGAAGGAGGTTGCGGTCGCGGTCGACGGGATCACGATCGGGCGACAGGTCTCCGCTGGGGACATCCTGTACGTGGACCTGCCGGAGGCGGATGCCCGGGCCCTGCGCGGCCGAACGGACCTGAGCCATGACGAAATCGAGGCCCTCGAGCAGATCGGCGCGATCAAGCGGAAGGAGGATCCGTTTTGGGGCATGTAGAGGACCTTCAAGCCGCCTTGCCCCGGAAGCATCTCTGCAAGGACTGCGACAAGTGGTACGGGCAGGAAGACGACGAGTACGGCCCGTGCATGTACAAACATCTCCGGAAGGAGAAGCGGTACGTGACGAACGGGTACCATGAGTGCGACGAGACGGAAGAGTTGGAGCAGCGGGTGAACCTATGGAGGTCTCGCGCGTCCGGAGACTCGAGTACCGGGACATCGACGACGCCATCGCCCTGACGGACCTAGAGGCGTGGGGCTACACGCGTGCCGACTTCCGGCGGCTGCTCGCCCTCTCGCCGGACGGCTGCTTCGCGGCCGAGCTCGACGGCCGCCTGGTTGGCGTGCTCACGACGACGACGTACGACGGGCTTGCGTTCCTCGGCGCGGTCATCGTGCGCCCGGACCTCCGTGGGAAGGGCCTCGGCAAGCAGATGATGGAGGTCGCTCTCGACTATCTGCAATCCCATGGGGTGGAGACCGTCCGGCTGAATGCCTACCTCCGCGCGATCCCGTTCTACGAGCGTCTCGGGTTCCACGGCGAATACGACGTCGTCCGGTGGACCGGGGCGGCTGCAGCGGGGCGAATGGCAGGAGTGCGCCCCGTCCGTCCGGCGGACGTGTCCTCCGTCGCGTCGTTCGATGCGACGTTCTTCGGGGCGAACCGCGCCCCGCTTCTTGACCGGCTGGCGGAGGAGTTCCCGGACATGTTCCTGGTGGCCGTCCGAGGTGGCCGCGTCCATGGGTACATCGTCGGGAACCCGAGCGGGGACTCGTGCGAGATCGGACCGTGGGTCGTGGAGCCCGATTCGCCGGGCGTCGCGGGGAGCCTCTTCCAAGGCGTCGTCGCGGCGAGCGGGAGCCGGACGATCGCCTTCAGCGGACCGTCCTCCAACGATGCCCTCCAAGGGTTCGTGAAGCGCGTTCGGCTCGAGGAAGTATTCCGCACACGGCGAATGTGGTACGGGCGGGACGCGTTTTCCGCAGACCCGCAGGGCGTCTGGGCTCTCGCGGGCCTAGAGAAAGGATGATTTAGCGGGAGGGCTTCCGGCCCATCATGGACGAGAAGCGGGTCCTCGCACTCCTCGGCTTCCTGCTCGGCCTCGTCGCCGGCGTACTCATCCTCGTTGGCGCGTTCGAACTCGGCCGGAACCAATCCATCACGATCGAGCTCATCGCGGGACGGATCGTGCAGGTCGTCTTCGGGCTCGTGATCCTGTTCGCGAGCCTGCTCATCTACCGGAGGACCACGAACGCCGGCGGCTTTGTGAACCTGATCCTGGGGATCATCGGCCTCTTCGTCCCCGGCATCGGGACAACGGAAGCCGCTCTCGCGATCATCAGCGGCATTCTGGGGCTCATCGCCTCCGGGACGTTCAAGTGACAGATCGACGCGGTCCCCTGGCCGTCAGATGCGCGGCCCGATGAGCTGCCAGAGGACGAGGGCGAGGATCAGGAGCGCGAACGTGTAGCTCACGCTGCGGACGATCCGATCCCGCGCCTCCGCCGGGATGCCTCGCTTCAGGCGCGAGACGAGTCCTTCGATCCCGTCCCGGAAGATGTAACCGCCATCCAGGGGGACCGCCGGGAGGGCGTTCGTCGCGCCCAACATGATGTTCAGCCAGAAGAGCCAGTAGACGGTGTTCGCGAGGACCCAGAACAGCGGGGCCGGCAGGGCCGCGAGCGGACCGCCGACCTGGTAGAACCGAAGGGCCGGGTCTTGGATCGGAGCGCGGCCCTGGAATGGGAGGGAAATGTACGTCAGGATGGCGCCGCCGACTCCGCCGAAGCGGTCCGAGTTCGTGAGCGGGTGGTAGTATTCCGTGCTCACGTCCATCGCGAAGATCCCGAGGAGGGGTCGGTTCGTGCCCGGCTCGGCCGCCAGGATGACGAAGAACGACTCGTACGTCGAGGTCGCGGGATCGTACGTCGTGACGGAGATGTTCTGCCCCGGGGAAACGACGGCCATCGCGTCGCGGAACTCCGCATACGAACGGACCGTCATGCCGTTCACTTCCGTGATGACCGTGTACGCCTCCATCCCGGCCGCCTGGGAGGGCGAGTCGTTCTCCGTGAAGCCGATGATCCCGACGCCGTCGTGGACCGGGGCGACGGACGCCATCATGACGCTAGAGAAGAGGAGCGCGAACAGAATCGCGAGGAGGATGTTCGTCGCGGGCCCGGCAGCGTACAAGCGCGCCCGCTCCCTTCGCGGGAGGGCGCGAAGCTCGTCCTCGTCGGGTTCCACGAACGCGCCGATCGGGAAGATCAGCAGGATGACCCCGAGGGACTTGATCCGGATGTTCGCCGCGCGGGACAGGATGCCGTGGGAGAACTCGTGGAGCACGATCGCCACGGCAAGCCCGAAGATCCCGTAGCCGAGGGGGATGATCGGGTTGATGCCCGGAAGGCCCAGGAGCAGTTCCGGCGGCGGCGGATTCCCGCGCACTGCCGCGCTCTGCACGAGGGTCGCCTCCCACACGAGGAGGAGGGTCGTGCCCGCCATCGTGACCGCGACGAGGAAGATCGAGAGATCCCCGAAGACCTTCCAGAACCGCTTCGGCCGCGCAAGGCGTTCGATCAGGTTGCGACCTCGGACCGTCTTCCACATGAGGAACGGGCCCGCGGGAGGGGGGGACACCTGCAGGCCTCGCGGCTCGAGGAGCCCGCGGCGATGGAGCGCGTACAGCCCGAGGCACCAGAGGACGATCAAACCCAGGGCGATGAACAGCCCGAGGAATTCCCACATGCGCGGCTCCGAACGAATCTTCGGGTCTATTTCAATCTATCTCGCGGAAATCTGGCGGGTCCAGATGTCGTCGGGGAGGTCGTTGTACACCGCGAAGGCGTCCGCGGGAGACTTCGGCGCCGCACCTTTCGCGAGGGCCTTGATCCTTTCTACTCGCAGGATCCAGTAGTGGATACGCCATATCTTGCCCTTCTTGATCAGGACCTCCTCCTGACGCGTCGTCAGGAGGCCTTCCTCCTCGAGCATGTAGAACACGTCGCGGTCCGCGACGTCGAGGTTGTTGTCGATCGCCTCCGTGTTGAAGCCGAAGAAGGACATGAGATAGTCCGCGAGGGCGCGGAGGTCTTCTTCGGTCATCCCGCGATGCCCGACCGTTGCCCGAAGGGCGGCGACCAGCTCGGACATTGTCACAACTGGCATCGGGAACGCGTGTGCACGCGGACCGCGACATAAAAGGACATTGCCCCCATTCCTGTTCCCGACCCTGATAACGCCCGGAGGGAACGGATGCCGAGAAAACGAAGCCCGCACGCCATGGTCTACGTGACCGCCCCCGATCTGGAGACCGCCCGTCGCATCGGCCGAGCCATCGTCGAGCAACGCCTCGCCGCTTGTGCGAACCTCTGGCCGGTCGAGTCGACGTATTGGTGGAAGGGCGCGCTGGAGGACGCCCACGAGGTCGTCCTCGTGTTCAAGACCCGAAAGGCGATCGTCGGCCGGCTCATCGAGGCGGTCAGCGCGATCCATCCCTACGAGGTCCCCTGCATCGTCTCGTACCCGATGGGGGCCGCCCTGTCCGGGTATCTTGACTGGATCGACGCGGAGACGGCTCAGCGGTAGATCGCGATCGCGCCGTACCCGACGGCCATCCGCTCGTCCTCGCTCACGTCGCTCGACGTGCCATACTTCAGGAGTTTCGCCTCGCGCGCACCGAGACGTTTCGCACCCGCCAGGAGGGCGGTCACGGGGCCGTACCCGCACATTGAGATTTCGTCCTGCGCGACGCGCCCCGCGAACCCTCGAGGGTCCAAGGCGAGAATGCGGTCGATCGCCTTCGCGTCTTGTTGCTTCGCGAACGCGGGCGCCGTCATCCCTTTCGGCGGGAGCTGAAAGTACTGCGGGCCCACGTGCGTGAAGTCGGACGATGCGACGAGGAGGACGTCTCGCTCCCGCCCCCGCACGACATCAGCGACGAGCTCGCCGACCTCCGTGGCGAGTTCATACTCCTGGAACGCCATGCAGATCGGGACGAAGCGGACGCTCGGCGAGAGATGCTGCAGGAACGGGAGCTGGACCTCGATCGAGTGCTCGTCGCGGTGCGCCACGACGTCATCTTCGAGAGGCGGCTTTCGCAGGGCCTCGTAGAGGGACGGGTCGATCGGGACGATGCCGAGAGGCGTCTGCCACTCGTGCCTCGTGATCGCAAGGGGCGCGCCCTGACCCTGGTGGTTCGGCCCGAAGATCACGTAGGACGACCGCAGGCCATCCGCGGCGAGCGCCGCATAGCTGTGCGCCGCGACGGGGCCGGAGTACACGTAGCCGGCATGGGGCACGACGAGCCCGAGCAGGCGACGCCCGCCCTCCCGGATCTCGGGCAGCCGGCCGGGCCCCAGGGGGTGCGTGTAACACCGCTCGATCTGCCGCTCCAAGGCGTCTCTTGATCGCTCGTAGAAAGCTCCCGCGACGGCTGGGTATCGCATGAAAGCGCCCCGTCAGAGGGACGCTTCGTAATCATCGATCGTGGACGTAAACTCTTCGTCCGACTTGACCGCACCGCGCGCCTTGAGGACCTCCCTCGTTAGGAGCCAGTAGATCGTCGCAAGCGCGCGCCGACCCTTGTTGTTCGTCGGGATGACGAGGTCCACGTAGCGCGTCTCGTTGTTCGCGTCGCAGAGGGCGACGACGGGAATGCCGACGTTCAGGGCCTCCCGGAGGGCCTGCTGGTCCGCCGCGGGGTCCGTGACCACGAGCACCTCGGGCTCCATGAACTCCGGAAGATTCGGGTTCGTCAGCGTGCCGGGGACGAACCGCCCGGCGAGGACCCGCGCGCCGATCCGCTGCGCGAACAGCCGCGAAGGCTTCTGCCCGTACTGGCGCGCCGCGACCACGAGAATGTTCTCCGGTTTGACGCGAGCGAGGAACTTCGAGGCCTCGCGGATCCGCGTGTCTGTCTTCTTGATGTCGAGGACGTAGAGTCCGTCGATCCGGACCTTGTAGATGAAGGCCTTCATGTCCGCGCTCTTCTGCTGCGTGCCGATGTGCACGCCGGACGTCAGGTAGACGTCCTCGGGGACGAGCAGTCCCTGGACGCCCGTCTGTTCCTCTTCTTGCATCATGCGCCTTCCTGGAGTTCTTCCTCGATCCGGATGAGTTCGTTCAGCTTCGCGACCCGCTCGCCGCCGACCGCCCCCGTCTTGATGCCCATGCACCCGAACGCCACGGCGAGGTGGGCGATCGTCTCGTCCGTCGTCTCGCCGCTCCGGTGGGACATCACGGTCGCGTACCCGGATTTGTGGGCCAGGTCCACGGCGGCCCGTGTGTCGGACAGCGTCCCAATTTGGTTCGGCTTAATAAGGATAGCGTTGCCCGCGCCCGCCTCGATGCCTCGCTGGAGACGCTCGACGTTCGTGACGAACAGGTCGTCGCCGATCACCGTGCACTGTCCGCCGACGCGCTTCGTCAGCTCGGCAAACGCCTCGAAATCCTCCTGGTCGAACGGGTCCTCGACGCTGAACAGTCGGTAATCGCGCGCGAGGCGGGCGACGAAGTCGATCTGCTCCTCGCGCGTCCGAACCCGGTCTTGGTAATGGTACGCGCCGTCCCGAAAGAACTCGGAGGCGGCCAGGTCGAGCGCCGGGCGGACCGGGAACCCGACCTCCCGCTCCGTGGCGCGGCAGACGTCGGCGAGGAGGGAAAGGGCATCCTCGTCCTCAAGGCGCGCCACCCACGCGCCTTCGTCTCCGCGGCCGAGGGGCTCGCCGGGCAGCTTCTTCTCCAAGGCCTCGCGAACGAGTCGATGGACGCGTGCGTTCGCGAAAACGCTCGCTCCGATCGTAGGACCCTGCGACACGACGAGGTATTCCTGGATCGTCGTCCCGCCGATCGCGTGCCGTCCCCCGCCGATCACGTTCCCGAAGGGAACCGGAAGGCGATGGGCGGAGTCGTTCAGGAAGCGGAAGAGCGGGCGTCCGGCGACGGCGGCGGCAATCTTCGCGTTCGCGAGGGAGACCGCGACGGCGACGTTCCCACCGATCCTTGAGAAGTTCGAGGTGCCGTCGAGTTCATGCAACCACGCGTCGAGACTCGCCTGGTCCACAGGGGCGCGCCCGTGCAGCTTCGGCTGAATCTCCTCGTGAAAAAGGCGGACTGCCTCTTCGACCCCGCCGCGAGGGAACGCCTGCGCCTCATGGGTGCCGGTGCTCGCACCGCTTGGTGAAGCGACGCGCGCGGAGTGAGCACCCGATCGGAGCTCGACTTCGACGGTCGGGTTGCCGCGGCTGTCCAGAATCGTTCGGATCCTCGCCGCGTCAATCGTGGTCATGGGGCAGCCTCGACACGTTCAGCGGGAGGGAGCCCGTGTCGAATTCACGGAAGGCGATGGCGATCGGATCCGCCTCAGGGACCGCAATCGAGAAGAGGGTCGGCGCGCCCATCGCGATCTGCAAGGCGCGTGCGCCGATAATTCGCGCACGCTCGAATCTCGTTGGAAACATGAAAACGCCCCGGATCGGTCGCCGAGTGGGCGGACGGATATAAAGGTTTCCGCGTGGAGCGTCGTGCCCGCCTGAGACGCGCGGCTTCTTTTCCTGGACCGCTTCACTGCGGAGGCATCGGTTGCTGCATCATCGGTGCCGGCATGGGCATCGAAGGCTTCCAGATGATCCCGAGGATGCCGCCCACGAGGCCCAGGATCAGGCCGAGGTAGAAGCCACCGCCTGCGATGATGCTGAATAGAGAGAACAGAAGGACGATCACGCCCCACATCACGTGCGATTGCGGCTTCGCGTAAAGCATCACGCCGCCCAGGATGACGACCAGCCCGAAAATCGCACCCAGAGCAAAAATCGCTGTGAGGATGCTAGTCAAACCGCCGACCCCGGTGAGGCCACCGATCACGCCTTCGAGAATCGAAGCGAAGGCAAGGAGGATGACGGCCTCAATCAGGATGATCAGTCCACCAATCAAAGACAAAACAAAAGCCGCAGTTGGTTTGTTTCCAGCCACGTGATACCTCCGTATCGCGCGCCGTATCCACCGGCCAATATATATGAATTGCGATAAAATCCAGATTCCCCAAATAGCCCTCGATCTGGCCCTTTTTCGGCGGGTCCCGCTCCCGTCTTGCGTCGCGAGATTAGCGGAAGTGGTTGCGCACAAGGATGAGGTAGATCAGGATGATCAGGGGGACCACGATCACCGCGGGAGAGCTGATGCCGCCGAGGATCGTGAGCACCATGACGATGACCGCGAGCCACCAGGCCCAACCCCGGAGGTTCCACAGGCCGAGGCCCACCGCAATCCAGATGATCCCGAAAATGAGCACGATGCCACCGAGAATGGACCCCGCTAGGCCGAAGATGCCTAGCCCGCCCAGGGCGAAGGCTGCGGAGAAGAGCAGGATAGCAATCGCGCCGAGGAGGAACAACACGCCGCCGAGGACGACGAGGATTGCGAGGATTGCGACGCCGATCGGCCGGCTTGGACGTGGCGCCGGGTAATATCCCGGCGGATACACTCCAGGAGGCGGAGGGGGCGCGGACACGGACTCCACGGCCGCATCGCTCGGCCTTGACTTAATCCTTGTCGCGTCGTGTTCAATGCAAAGAAAAACGCGATAATGCGCAATTCTTTCGTTCGCGCATCCGGGCCCATAGTTTTATCAGACCACCGTCTTACCCGGAAGCCCGGTGAAAACCTCATGGTGCAAGGTTACTGCGTGAAGTGTCGAGCGAAGCGGGACATCAAGGACCCGGTCGCGGTCAAGCTGAAGAACGGGAAGCCCGCGATGAGGGGCAAGTGCCCCGTGTGCGGCACGACCATCATGAGAATCGGCGCGACGAAATGAGATTCCCTCGTGCGTTCGTACTGCTTAGATTCCCAGTTGGAAGAGTATTAATAGCGTCAACCGCTAGACAAGTTCGGTGCGACCGTGAAAGTCCCCGACATCAAAGTCACCCCTCCCGGACCTAAGGCGCGCGCAATCATCGAGCGCGACCACTCGTATCTCGCCACGACGACGAAATCCGCCCCCATCGTGATCAAGCGGGCGTCCGGGTCCATCGTCGAGGATGTCGACGGGAACCTGCTTATCGATTTCGCCTCAGGGATTTCCGTCCTGAACGTCGGGCATGCGCACCCCAAGGTCGTCGAGGCGATCTCGAAGCAGGCGAAGGAGTTCACGCATTTCGCGGGCACGGACTTCTACTACGAGATCCAGACGACGCTCGCCGAGCGCCTCGGCGCGATCACACCGGGGAGCCACAAGAAAAAGGTCTTCTTCTCGAACTCCGGCGCTGAGGCGAACGAAGCCGCAATCAAGGTCGCCAAGATTCACACGAAGAAGCAGATGTTCCTCGCGTTCCTCGGGGCGTTCCACGGCCGCACCCAGGGAGCGCTCGCCCTCACCGCGAGCAAGGCGAAACAGCGCGCGGGCTTCTTCCCGACGATGCCCGGCGTAGTGCACGTGCCCTATGCGTACTGCTACCGCTGCCCGTACAAGCTCACGTACCCATCGTGCGATCTGTACTGCGCGAACATCATCGAGGACGTCTACATGAAGACGGTCGCGCCGCCGGCCGACACGGCGGGCGTCTTCGTCGAGCCGGTCCAGGGCGAAGGCGGTTACATCGTTCCACCTCCGGGGTGGCTCGATCGCATCGCGAAGATCGCAAAGGACCACGACATCCTACTGATCGACGACGAAGTCCAGTCGGGCTTCGGTCGGACGGGGAAGATGTGGGCCGTCGAGCACTCGAAAGCCGTGCCGGACATCCTCACAATGGCGAAGTCGATGGGGTCGGGCATGCCGATCGGGGCCGCCGTGTACCGCGCGGACATGGACTTCCACGAGAGCGGGAAGCACTCGAACACATTCGGCGGCAACCCGATCGCCTGTGCGGCGTCCCTCGCGACGATCGACGTGATCGAGGA
>CAMTUI010000015.1:0-13352 GCA_947084985.1 Methanobacteriota archaeon
AGGCCCGAAGGAGGTTGGCCTGATTCTCGGTCGGAAGCTTGAGGAACGCCTTCGGGGTCAGGTCCTGTTCCTCCAGGAACTTGCCGAGCATCCGCAAGTAGTTGTTCGCGGTTAGTTCGGAGCCGAGGGCGTGTTCCGAGTGCCAGGCCCTCACATCCTCGTCCTCGAGCAGCTTCGAATGCCGGGCTTGCGCCGTCCGTCGCACCTGCCGAGGACGTCGTTGTCGTGGGGGCGGATAAGGGTTGCTACCTCATTTTCAACCTTGGGAGCAGTGCTCCCGACGGGATTTGAACCCGTGTCAGAAGCTCGAGAGGCTTCTATCCTTGGCCACTAGACTACGGGAGCGCGGGAACGCGCTAAGGGCGGGTCCGACATAAAGGTTGCGCGGGCCATCGCGCGCATCGCAACGTGCGAAGGTTTTTCCAGACGCCGGACGGTTGCGGACGCGTGAAGGTCGTCTACTGCGACCACTGCAAGGACGTCTCGATCAAGTCGCGATTAGAGAAGGACGTATGCAATCGCTGCGGACGGGGCGCGGTCCTCGTTCCGTACTCGAGGCCGTGGCAGTACTACGCGAGCTCGGCCGTCCTCCTCGGGATCACCTTGATTCTCCTCCTGTATCCACTTCCGAGTCTCATCGACCGCCTCGCCATCCTCTTCGCGGGCGTCGCGGTCGCGCTCGGCCTTACGGCGTGGTCCATGCGGTCCCTCCGGGAACGCGTGATTCGGAAGGCTCAAGCGGGGAGGAGGACGGACCCATGAAGGCGGCGCTCGCGCAGCTCGAGCCCGCGCTGCAAGACAAGGCGGCGAACGTCAAGAAGATCGAGACCGCCGCCGCCGGAGCGAGGGCGGACCTCCTCCTCGTCGGGGAGCTGTTCCTCACGGGGTACATGGCCCGCGACGCGTTCGCGCGCCTCGCGGAGCCGCTCGATGGACCGTCCGTGAAGGCGGTCCAGCGGATCGCCTCGGAGCACGGCACGCACATCGTGTTCGGGATGCCGGAGCGTGAGCCTGGGACGAATCGACTCTTCAACGCGTCCGTCCTCGTGGCCCCGGACGGCAAGATCGCCTCGTACCGCAAGGTGTATCCCGCGAACTTTGGCCCGTTCGAGGAGGGCCTATACTTCGGTCGCGGGGACGCCTTGACGCTCGTCGACACGAAGCTCGGGAAGATCGGCCTGCTGATCTGCTACGATTCCTTCTTCCCGGAACTCGCGAAGGCGTACGCGCTGCAGGGAGCGGACCTCCTCGCGATCATCTCCGCGTCCCCCGCAACGTCGAAGCCGTTCTTCGATCGGATCCTGCCCGCGCGGGCGATCGAGAACGCGCTCGTCGTGTTGTATGCGAACCTCGTCGGGACGGAGCTGAACATCGTGTTCCAAGGCGGCACGCAGGCGATTGGACCGCGTGGGGAGGACCTCGGGAAGGCGAAGGACTTCGCCGAATCCGTCGTGACGGCGGACATCGACCTGAGGGACGTGAAGACGGCCCGCGGCTTCCGACCGACCCTGCGGGATACGCGAAAGGAGTTCTGGGAGCCCGTCGCACCGACAATCCCTGTGCGGACGATCTAGGGGATTCCGTCGGCACCTTGATACGCCGAGAAACGCACAGATACGCCCGACGCGGACATGACGCAGCCCATGGCCTTCGGGACGCTCGTCGCCGGCCTCCTCGCGATCGCGGGGATCGCCACGCCGGCGGCGGCCATCGACGGCTTCGTCACCGCCGATATCCACTTCGAGGTCGCGCAGACGGACCTCATCCCCGGCGTCGCGGCCGTGCGCGCCTCGTGCAACGTGACCGCGTCCGGCGAACCTCTCTCCCTGCGGGCGAACGAGACCGTGCGAACGATGATCGGCGTCTCGCCGGGCCCCTGCGCAATCGTCCTCGTGTTGTTCGGGATGGACGTCGGACTACCGGTCTTCAACACGACTCCCCTCGGCCGCAGCTCGTTCTTCATCCCGGGGATCGCGACCGTGACGTTCGGCTTGGTCGATGTGAGTGTAGACCTCGAGACCTCGTTGAACTCAACGACTCGCGTCGAGGATGCGAGCCTGGCCTCCGTCGAGCCGCGGAACGTCACGTGGTCGTCCTGGGGCGTCGTACCCGTCGAGGTCCACGCGACGGACGGCGTCGGGAGCACCGTCGCATCGATGTTGAACACGACGTTCACGTACACGATGGCGCTCGCCCTGACGGTCTACGCCCTGAGTATCGAGATCTTCCATGCGGACTTCGCGCCGATCGGCGCGGTCGTCGGCACGCCCTCCCTCCGAACCGACGTGACGGTCGACCTGCGGCCGCACGCCCTCGTCCTCGCTCCGCTAACGGAGGTCCGCCACGACCGCGCGACGTTCACCTGGAGCGGCGCGGTCGATGCAGACGTCGATCACCTCGAGCTCGTGGTCACGGACGGCACGCGGAACGCGTCGTATCGTCTCGGACCCACCGCGACGACGATCACCGTGCCTCTCGTCCCTTCCACGCCGTACCGCGCCTGGATCGTCGCGGTCGATGGGGCGGGGCAGGCCACACCATCCAACGTGGTCGTCTTCGACACGTCCGCAGCTCCTCCCCCGACCTCGCCGAATGTGCCCGTTGAAGCGCAAGGGACTCCCACCCTCTTCTGGGTCCTCGTCGTCCTCGCGGGACTCATTGGTGCGATCGGGTACGGAATCGGCGTGCTCCGCAGCCGGCGCGAGGAATAGGCCACCTGTCCGCGGATCGGACCTCGAGCCTCGCGGTTAACATGTTACCCATGGCCAGACGAAATCAGCGTCGCTCGCGATCTTTCCGTGACGCGATGTGGGCCTCGATCGCCCTCGCGAGGGCCTCGCCCATCCGCCGATAGCCGTCGACGCCAGGATGGAGGCCGTCCGGCGAGCCGCGAAGGCGATGCGGCGCGGCGGGATTCGCGGCGGCCTTGGCGGTGTCGCACCACGGGATGTTCAGGACCTTCGCGAACGATTCGATCCAGTTGTTCAAGGTGAAGATCGAGGCCGTGGCCGTAGGCGTCGCGCGGTCGTACGGCAGGACGGTTGCCGCGACGGGCACGATGCCCGCGTCCAAGGCGTCTGCGTACATCATTGACAGGTTCCGCTCGACGACCTCCGGCTCCAGTCCTCCGTAGATGTCGTTCACGCCCGCCAGGAGGATCACGTAGTCCGGATGGACCGCGACGACGTCCCGCTCGAAGCGCGCGCGGATCTCCGTCGAGGTCTGACCGTCGATGCCGCGATTCAGCACGGTCCACTCCGGATGGTCGCGCATCGTCCAATGCGTGTACTGGCTCTCCGGATTCCCGGACCCGTCCGGAGGAGCCTCGAGGGGCGAGAGGAATCCCGGCGTGCCCGCCGTCGTCGAGTCACCCAGGCCGACGATGGTGAGTCGTCGCGGCGCCATGTCGCAGGGGAACGCACAGTTAGCATGTCAAGACGCCGCCCGGAGCGGGCGGCTGAACGCTTCCAAGGCCTCGCGGCTCACGTCAATCTGCGCAACAGCCACGCTTACACCGAGGCGGCCGAGGCGCCCGTGGAGCTCCTCCCGTCCCGCGGCGGCATGGTCAGGACGCTCTGGCCGACCCACACGACCCCGGGCCGGTGAATTACCCCGGTTCCACTCGAATCTGAGACGGGTCTCGCGACTGCACCCGAGTTCGACCGAAGGCGATCTGGCAGACGCGAGCGGCCGCGGACCGCGTGGCACCGGACACGTCGTACGAGAGGAGGATCCGTTCCCTGCTTTCGTGTCCTTTTAGGGTCATGGTATTATATATTTAGATAGCCATATAATATCTTTCTACTGGGAGGAGATTGAACGCATTCGGCCTCGTGGTTAACATGCTAGGCAGGGTGAGCGCGAACCTTTTATGGCCTCCGTTGGCCTTCCTCCGCTCGATGGTCCGCGCCGTCAAGCCGAGCCGCAAGAGGGACGGCCGACTCGGTCCGCGGGAAGGCTACCCGAAAGACCCCGAAAAGTACGGGGACCCCGCGAACTGGAAGTATCCCGTCCACACGCCGTTCCACGCGCGTGCGGCGCGTCGCTACTTCAACGATCCCCGCAACCGCGCGAAGTACACGCCGGAGGAGCAGGCGTACATCGACAAGAAAATCAACGAGGCGCTTGAGCGCTTCGGCGTCGCGGTAAAGGTGAAGGGCGGGAACATGGAGGACGAGGCGGGCACGATCCAGGCGGACGTCCCGATGAACAAGGACATAGACAGGTTGACCATCGACGAGCTCCTGCTCATCCTCCTCGGGACGAACCGCCTCGCCTCCGCAAAGGGCATCGACGCGGATCTCGTGTCCGTCGACAAGGAGACGGAGACCCTCCTGAGCGGGACCGTGAAGGAGTACTCTGTCCTCATCGACCGTCAGGCGAGACGCGTGGAGCATGATTGCGTCGACTTCCGCACGAACCGCGCGACCGCGCGGCTCTTCTGCAAGCACCTCGGCGCATTCCTGGTTCAGGTGGATCGCCCGAAGGCCACCCGCCTTCTCAGGGAGCTTCTGCGCCAGCGGGACCATTGGACGTTTGAGTGAACCTCCCGTCGCATGGTCAACATGTTCACCATGGGTGCCCGATCGCCTATTCGCGCGCGACCTTCCGAGCCACGCTCGGCGCCCGACGCTTCGCGGCGCGTGGCGCCCAGAAGAACGCGGCGATCGAGACGACCGTGAGGCCCAACGCGGCCAGGGACGCCGCGAGGGGATCGCTCCCGGTCGTCGGCAGACTCGCGAACAGGTATGCGGGCGGGATCAGCCCGCCTGCGACCTCCGCCCCGAGCCCGAGCCGAAGCCATGCGCGCTCATCCCGCACGCCCGGAGGGGCGGTCCGCGCGACGAAAAGGGCCGCGAGGCCGAGGACGATCGGCAGGCTCACGACCGCCGTGACGACGGTCCCGATGTTTCCGCCGCCCCCCAAGGCGACGGCGAAGGAGACGAGATGCACGACGAGTGCGAGTCCCAAAGATGTCAGGTAGGGCCTTGGGCTCCCGCGGCCGCGCCACGGATCCTGCGCGAGCCTCGCTCCTTCGAGGACCTTCCGCCCGTAGATCACGAAGATGACCCACACGAGAGCCGCGAAGAGGGGCTGGATCGCATGGAGGACGGCCGCGAGGGCGTACACGGGCACGAGGGCGGACCAAGCGGAGGGCCAGTCCAAGCCGCGCCGGGGTGCGGACACGGGATCGGGCGGCGGCACGCGAACGGACCGGATGAACCTTGCCGCTCAGAGGCGCTGGAAGTCCGCCTCGCGGTCCTTCTTTCGCTCGGCCTTCGGCTTCGCGAGTGGCTCCTCGCAGGTCGGGCAGACGCCTTCCGCGTCCATGCATGCCTTGCAGAGCCACGCGCCGCAGTCGTGCCTCTCCACGCCGGGCGCATGATGCGCCGAACACTTCGTGCCGCCGGCATCCGCCGCGGGCTTCTTCGCCGTGGCCTCGAGGCCCGTGTCGTGCGAGGGCTTCGTTTCCCTCGGCTCCTCGTCCGCCTCCTCCGGCTTCTGCTGCTTCGGGACGACGTGCGTCTCCGCCTTCACCTTCTTCGACCGATTTTCCGGCGGCGCACGTGTCGTGATCTTGTACCCGCCGCCCTCGAAAATCTTCAGGGACACTTCGAGCTTCTTCGCCTCGAACGGTCCGAGGTTCAGCTCTCGCGCCAGGTCGACGAGGTTCCACTCTTCCTTCGGCAGGTCGAGGGCCTGGCGGATCAGGTCGTCGTTCTGCCAATCCGGCGTGGGCTCGAGCGGCGCGTCCCGCACCCAGTCGATGTAGCCCCAGATCGTGCGGGCCTCCTCGATGTCCACATGGGGCAGGACTTCGCTCACGTCCGTCAGGCGCATCGAATCGAGGTTCTCGCAGTGCCGCAGGACGCTCGCCCCCACGGCCTCGAACTTCCGCAGATCCTCCGCCTCGAGCCGGTCCGGGGCGAGGGTCGCGGGCTCGTTCACATAGCGGATGACCTCGTCGAGATCCTCGAGGGGAACGGAGCAGTATTTGAAAATCTCCTCCCGCGCCGCCGGCCGCCTGATGTGCTTCTCGTATCGCACGACGTTCTCCGCGTACCCGGCGATCTTCGCGGCGCGGATGCGTTCCTCGGCGGTCGTCTTCCCCGCGGCCGCAGGCTCGTACGTCGGATCGAGGGCGAGGGCCGCGTCGAAGCACCGGCGGGCCTCCTCGAACCGCCTGAGATGCAAGAGGGCAAGCCCTTTGCTGTTCCAGTTCGCCTTGTCGCGCGCATCGAGCCGCAGCGCCTGGTCGTACGACTCCACGGCCGCCGCGTTCCGGCCCGCGCGCTCCTCCGCGAAGCCGCGCAACGTCCACATGCCCTTGTCCGTCGGCCTGGCCTGCGACGCCTGGGCGAACGCATCCGCGGCCTCCGCGAACTTCTCCAGCTTCACGTGCACGAGGCCATTTCCTCGCCACGCCTCCGCGGACGTCGGGTCGATCTCGGTGGCAGCCTCGAATGCGGCGAGGGCTTCCGAGTGGCGCTCGAGCGCCTCCAGGGCTTCGCCCTTCCACGTCAACACGACGGCGTCCCGCGGATCCGCCTTCAGCGTGAAGTCGAAGCACGCGGCCGCCTCCGCGGCGCGGTCCGTCCGCAGGAGGCAGAGGCCCTTCGTGCGATACGCGTCGTAGTTGTTCGGATCCTTCTGGAAGACGAAGGTGACGATCGAGAGGGCGTCGTCGAAGTGGCCGTCGTGGGCGAGGCACATCGCCTTCCCGTTCAGGAACTCCAGGTTCTCGTGGTCCAGCAGGAGGCCGTCCTCGAAGACGTGCAGCGCATCCGCGACCCGGCCGAGGGAATACAACAGGCGGCCCTTCGCGACGAGCGCGACGCGGTCGCCCGGGTTCAAGCTGAGGGTGTGATCAAAGGCCTGCAGCGCCTCCTCCCGCCGCCCGATCCGGACGAGGGTCGCGCCCTTGGCGTTCCACGTGCGACGGTCCATCGGGTCCACGCGGGCCGCGTGCTCGATCTCCTCCAGGGCCGCATCCGCCTTCCCGATGCGCTCGAGAGCAAGCGCCTTGCCGCGCATCGCGTCCGTGTCCCTCGGGTCGATCTCCAGGAGGCGTTCCCCCGCATCGACCGCGGCCCGGTACGATTCCTGGAGCAACAGGAGGTCGCGCTTCGCCCGCAGGTAGTCCGCGCGGTTCGGCGCAAGGGCGACGGCTCGCGTGATCGCGGTGAGCGCCTCTCTCCCTTCGCCCGCCCCGCGCGCCAGGCGCGCGCGACGTGCCCAGGCCTCTGGGTCCTTCGCCTCGACGGACGTGAGCCGGATGGTCGCGTCGAGCGCTTCCTTCGTGCGGCCGAGCGCCTCGAGGGCGTCGCAGACGCCCGCCAGGGCGACGCGGTCCTTCGGGTCGCGCGCGAGGACCGTCTCGTAGACGGGGAGGGCCTCCTCGTACCGATGCAGCTCCAGGAGGCACGCGCCCTGCTTCAGCAGCGCAGGGGTCATCGTCGGGTCGAGGGACGCCGCCTGCGCGTACGCCGCGGCGGCTTCCTCGTATCGCTTGAGCCAGTGCAACGCGGTCCCCTTGCCGAGCCATGCCTTCGCGGTCGAGGCGTCGATCTGGATCACGCGCTCGAACGCGGTCACGGCCTGCTCGTACCTCTTCGCCCCGTCCAGGGCGAGCCCGAGGACGTACCATGCCTTCACGTCGCCCGGGGCATACCGGGTCGCGCGCTCGAGCGACTCGACCGCGTCCGCGAAGGCTTTGAGCCGATACTGCGCCCGGCCCTTCTCGAGCCACAGGACCGCGGACGCGGGGTCCGCCTCCAAGGCGATGTCGTACGTCCG
This sequence comes from Methanobacteriota archaeon, assembly GCA_947084985.1. Lineage (GTDB taxonomy): Archaea > Thermoplasmatota > Thermoplasmata > RBG-16-68-12 > RBG-16-68-12 > RBG-16-68-12. The sequence continues at coordinate 7,798 of CAMTUI010000015.1, forward strand.
AACGGCGTCGTCGTATCGTTCCAGGGTGACGAGGAGGGCCGCTTTCCGGGCTGCCGCGGCCCCGTGGCGGGGATCGAGCTTCAAGGCGGCGTCATACGCCGCGAGAGCGTCCTCCATGTGGCCGAGAGCCTCATGGGCCTCGCCCTTCGCGAGCCACGTCTGACGATCCGCCGAATCGATTGCGAGGAGCTGGTCGCAGGCCCGGAGGAGGACCTTCGGGTTCTTCGAGGAACGCAGGGCATCGCGCTGCCCGCGCAGTGCGTCCAGGTCGTCCGGGGCGAGCACGCGGAGCGCGTCGAAGGTCGCATAGGCGGGCTCGGGCTTGCCGAGGGCGAGGAGCGCGCGCCCCTTGTCCTTCAACGCGCGCGCGTTGTGCGGCTGGATCGCGAGGATCGCGTCACACGTGCCGACGAGCTCCGTCCACCGCTCGGACGCGAGCAGGAGCTGCCGTTTCGCCTCGAGCCCGTCGTCGGACTTCGGCTCGACCGCGAGGAACTCGTCGAAGGCTGCGATCGACTCCTCCCGGCGGCCGAGCTGGGTGAGGGCATTGGCGCGGGCGTACAGGGCGCCGGCGTTGCGGGGATCGAGGGCCGTGATCCGGGACGCCTGCTTGAGCACCTCGTCCCATCGGGCGAGGGCGCGGAGTGCCTCCATTCGCCCGACGAGGGGTGGCAGGGCCTTTGGCGTCAGGGCGATCGCGCGGTCGTACGCCCCGACGGCATCGAGGTTCCTCCCGAGACGGCGAAGGAGATCCGCCCGCGCGAGCCACGCGCCGACGTCGCCGTCGCGATTCCGGAGGGCCTCATCGTATGATCGGAGGGCCTCCTCGTTCGTGCCCGTCGACGCGAGCACGTCGCCTCGGAGTTTCCAGGCATCCGGATCGTACGGGTCGAGTTGGATCACGCGATCGAGACAACGTAACGCGCGCTGCGGCTCCTGCGCGGCGAGGTACGCGAGCGCCTTGCCCTCGAGCGCGTCCTTCCGGCTGCCGTCGAGGCGGAGCGCGCGGTCGTACGCGTCGTGGGCCTCGTCGAATTCGGAGCGGCGCCGGTGGGCCTCTCCCCGCCGCACCCACAGGTCCACGTCCTGCGGGACGAGGGCGAGGATCCGGGCGTACCCGTCGACGTCGTCGGGATCGAGGTTCACCGCCTGGACGTAAGCACGGATCGCCTCCGGCTGCTGGGCGAGCGCCAGATGTGCGTACCCCTTCTTCTCCCACACGACCTTTGCCTTCGGATCGACCCGCAAAGCGGCGTCGTAATACGCGAGGCCATCCGTGGCCCGGGTCGACGCCACGAGGATATCCCCTTGGAGGGCAAGTCCCGCGACGCCCGACGGGCTTAGGGTAAGCGCATGGGTCGCCGCCGACTGGGCCGACTCCGTTTGCCCGACCGCCAGTAGTCCTGTGCCGACGTGGGCGTACGCGTCCGCCCATTCCTCCGTTCGCGTCGGCGTGCCGGTCGCATCGAGGAGACTCAGGGCGCGCGCGAAGGCACTGCCCGCGCGGGCCGTCGAACGAACCCCGAGGGCTTCGGACCCCGCCTCCGCGAGCCGGCGGACCTTCTCGAGGATACGAGCTTCGCGATTCAGCAGGCCTTGGAAGAGGGCCATCTGTACATCCCATCCCGATGGGACACGGCCATGGGGGCCGTGTCGGACAAGTGGCCGACATGGACCACGATGGACTTATAGATATCGTCAACGCGCGTCCGCGACGGCACACGGTTCGAGCCGAGCGACCCTGGAAACTGTACATGCAGGCCTCGGGCGATGCGAGTCGATGCGACTAAATACGCCGTCGGCCATTCGGCGGACAGTCGTCGGACGGGATGGGACGCGCATGGCAACAAAGCGGACGAGGACCCCGAATCCATCCGCGGATCCGGGTCAGCTGCGGAAGGAAACCCGGGAATGGCTCACCCACAACACGATTCCGAATCTGCGCGAGATCGCGCTCGACCTGGAAAACACGGGAGAGGATGTCGGCGATCTTCTCGAGGCGATCGACGAGCTCGAGGCGCTCGTGAAGGCGGGCCCTGGGAAACAGGCGACGCGCGCGAAAGCGGAAGCGTGAGCAGTGCAGGGACCGGGATTTGAACCCGGGTCAACAACTTGGAAGGCTGTAGTCCTAACCAGCTAGACTATCCTTGCGCGGGGCGCGACAAGAAGGGCGATTCGATTTAACCTTTCCGCGCGGGTCGCGCGCGGTCCAAGACCGCGGGTCCGACCAAGCTCGTAGACCTCACCAAGCCACGCCTGCAGCTCCGGATCCAACTCATCGATCTCGCGAATCTTCGGCGCATGCAAATGGCGCCCGGGAGTGAACGTCGCGATCCCTAGAATCCGTGGACTCGTGAGACGATGTCCGAGGGCCAGGCCGACCCGTAGACGGGGTCGCGCTGGCGGCGGACGAGCAGGATGCGGTCCCGTTTCCTCGCGAAGATCACGCATCGAACGTCGAGTCCACCCGTGGCCCGGCCCGCGGCTCGGGGAAAGAGGGCCTTCTCCCGCTCACCCATCCTGCTGAGGCGGAGGGACGCCGCCCACGATAGGGGTTCCGCGCCGTCCCCCAGCCGTGGCTCAGGCCGCGGGGAAGCTGACCGTGTGGCCTTCCGCCTGGCGCCGTGTCGTCGCCGGCGCCCGGATCCGGAAGCCCTTGGCGCGCGCGTAGCGGTGCATGATTCCGAGGATATAACGACCGCCGATCTGCGCGGTGGCCACGATGAGGGCCTTCATGGGTCCCGGTAGGCGTATGAGCTGCCAGAGGTCCTTGTCGATTGCTAGGAGGTCGTGCCGCCACGCGCGGTACGCGATGTTGAACCGGGCCTCGTCGATCATCTCGTCCATGTTGTAGAACTCCTCGCCTCGGAGGACCCCGACCGGCACGAAGGTCAAGGGGGCCATGATGAAGTGGCTGTTCGGGATCAGCTCCATCCGGTCGATCAGATCCACGGTCATCCACGCGTCCTCCGGCGTCTCCCCCGGGAGGCCGAGGATGATCGTAAAGGCGGGATACCAATAGTTGCGGTTCAAGATCTCCGTCCCTTGGACGACGATGTCTGGCCATTCCTCTGCGGTGAAGGGCGCGGCCTTGCGGTGCAGGACCGCCCTAGAGAGGCGTGGGCTGCCCGTCTCGATTCCGCTCTGGATCCCGACCCATTTGTTCGGCCCGGCGCGAACGATCTGCGAGAGGTCCTCGATGAGTCCCGGGTTCGTGACCGCGGCGCTCACGGTCCCGTGAGTCGGATAGCAGTGCGCGACGCCGGGCTGCGCCATGACGTAGCGGAAGAGCTCCTTCACCGCGTCCTCGTTCGGCTCCATCGTCTTCCAATTTTCAAGGTTGTAAAGGAAGACGTCATCCGACTGGAGCTGGATAGACGACTGGCCGATCTTCGTGTTCACCGCGATTTCGTCGCCGATGTACTCGAGGGGGAAGTACCGCGGACGACGCAGCGTGACCTCGCAGAACTCACAGCCCCGGCCGCAGCCTCGCATGACCTCGTTCATCGCGTTCATGGTCGGGCCGAGGATCTTCGGGATCTCATCGATCGTCGGCGCGGTCGCGTTTGTGAAACGCATGACGGAGGGAGCATCCCCGTGGGCCACGCGGTCGAAAATCTCTGGGACCAAGTGGTCGACCTCCCCGTGGACGATGTGGTCGATGCCGAGGGCGTCTTGCATCTCCGCGCGGTAGTCGAAATGCCACACCCCGGGCCCGCCGAGGACGACCTTGTACGTCCGGTCAGGCCGCTGCACGCGCCGGACGAGTTCGAGAAACTTCGCCTTCGTGTACGGCGTGAGGACGCCGCCCATGGTGGAGGACATGCTGACGGGCCCGAGGCCGAGCGGGTCCATCGAATGCAGGCCCACGACCTCCGTTTCGTCGTCGATGTACCGCTCCACGTCCCGTGGGTCGGCGACGACGACCTCGTCTCGGCCGTACGCGCGGACGAGAGAGGCCTCGATCTTCCGCAGGCCATACGGAACTCGGATCGGCCGTCCGTCGACGTCGAGCTTCGGCGGGTCCGCGAGAATCCGGAACACGAGGCGGGAGTGCCAGTAGTCCGTCGGGAGGCAGCTGAAAAACGTGGCGAGAGGCACGTTCCGGTAGTCCGTCATCAGCGTGTAGTCGGCGGCGAGCACGTACTTCGTCATGGTTCCCACTTCCCTTCGAGCGCGAGTGATGTGCGCGGTGCGATTGAGCGGTATCGTTGGATTGGCGAGGACCTGAATGGGCCGCCCCCGTTAGATATACATTACGTTCCGCCGTCACAGGAGCCACCTCGGATTGGGGAAAGCGAAAGGGTTATGGCCAACATTCCCTTAGGTCCCGCGCGAGGTGGCCCGGATGGTGGACGTCGGCCAGAAGGCGCCCGATTTCACAATGCTAGGCGACGAAGCGAAGCCCGTGATCCTGTCGAAGGAACTCGGCTCGGAAGACGAACTTCTCGCAAACGGCATTGAACTGTTCAATGCGCAGTACTTCTTCGAGGCGCACGAGCTCTTCGAGGACGTGTGGATGAAGGATCGATCCACTTCCGGAAGGATTACTTTAAGCTCCGCCCCGTGTTGGCGTGGCTCCGAGCGACGAAGCAGTCCCCAAAGGAGAAGCTCCGTCCGAGCCGAGACCCTCCTGACGAACTGAGCCGATGCCAAGCCGTCGCCACCCCGTCGCAAGGCCTAAGTAGACCACGCGTGATTTAACGTGACATGAGGGCTGCTCGGCTTTTCGCGTATGATAAACCCCTGAAGGTTGTCGACGTTGACGTTCCGCGCGTGAAGACTTCCACGGAGGTTCTCGTGCGGATAACGGGGGCGGGGGTATGTCACACGGACCTCCACATCGTCGAAGGCGTGTGGCACGAGAAAGTGCAGCCCTCGCTTCCCTACACCCTGGGGCACGAGAACGCGGGTTTGGTGAAGGAGATTGGCGAGGATGTGACGGCCGTTAAGGAGGGCGATCGGGTGATCCTGCACCCCGTCATCACGGACGGACTCTGTCGGCCCTGCAGGATCGGCGAAGACATGCATTGCGAGAACCTCGTGTTCCCGGGCATCACCGCAGACGGCGGCTTCGCAGAGTATCTCGTGACCTCCGAGAGGTCCCTCGTGAATATCCATGACCTCAAGCCCGAAGATGTCGCGCCCTTGGCCGATGCCGGGCTTACGGCCATCCGGGCGGTCAAGAAAGCCGCGAGCCGGACCACGTCTGGCAGCCACGTTGTGGTGCAAGGGATCGGTGGGCTGGGGCACATCTCTCTGCAGCTCCTGCGGTGCATGACGAACACAGTAATCACTGCGACGGATGTCGCGGAGAGCAAACTGCGCCTCGCCGAAAAATTAGGAGCCCACCATGCGGTCGACGCGCGGAAGGACCCCGTGAAGCAGGTCATGGCAATCACCCAGAAGAAAGGCGCCGACGTCGTCATCGATTTGGTCGGCAACGATCAGACTCTTGCCAACGGCATGAAGATGCTCCGGAAGGGCGGCAGCCTGATCATCGTGGGCTATGGCGGATCCCTGAACCTCAAGGCCATCGACATGATCTTCGCAGA
>CAMTUI010000016.1:0-31992 GCA_947084985.1 Methanobacteriota archaeon
CCGATGCAGTTCCTCGCGTACTATGCGGCCCTTGCGCGAAAGGCAAATCCGGACATCATGCGGACGGATGTCCCACGATATCGCGCGGGGGTGGAGGCGCTGTTTCATTGATTCCGAGGTCCGGCGGGATCCCGACGACCGTCTCGGCCCGAGCGCCGTTTCGAAGGAGGAGCCGCAGCTGCATCCTGCCGTTCCCGTACGTGATCTGGAAGCGGTCGACCTCGGACTTGTAGAGATGCGCGGGCCGCCGGCGGCCTTCCGTGACGAAACCCGCCTCCGAGACGAGGCCGAGCGCGAAGAGCCGTCGTATCCGGCGGTAGCATGCGGCGATCGGCACGCGGTAGCGCGCGGCGATCTCCTGGGCCGTCAGGCTCTCCTGGTGCAGCGCGATGAGAATGCGGAGCGCGTGGTCGTCGAGGAGGGACCCGCCATTCCTGTCGTAGAGGAGGAGCTCCTCGGCCAAGAGCTTCGGACGAGGGGGGTCACTGCCGTCGGCTGGAGGCCCGACACCGGCCACGCGTCGGATTCTGGGACCCTCCATAAAAGGCCTAGGCTCTCGTTATCAATCCCGAAGGGCGAATCGAGACTCACGTGTGCGCGCGGAGGTCCTCGAGGATCACTTGAGCCGCGTTGTATCCGGGCGCGCCGAGGACCCCGCCTCCCGGGTGCGTGGCGGAGCCGCACAGGTACAGACCGCGCAGGGGCATGCGGTAGTTCGCCCAGCCGGGCAGCGGCCGGAACGAGAAGATCTGGTCCGGCGTGATGTCCCCCTGGAAGATGTTCCCGCCCGTCATGCCGATTATCCGCTCGAAGTCCGTCGGCGAGAGAATCTGCCAGTCTATCACGATCTTCCGGATGTTCGGCGCGTACTCCTCGATCGTATCCAGGATGATCTCCGCCGCGCGGGGTTTGAAGTCGTCCCATGGGCCGGACTTCAGCTCCGTCGGCGCGTACTGCACGAAGCATGACATCGTGTGCTTGCCGTGCGGCGCGACGGTCGGGTCGAGGACGCTCTGGTACTGCGACTCGATGAGCGGATGGCGGGAGAACGCGCCGTACTTGGCCTCATCGTACGCGCGCTCCGCGTAGTCGATCGACGGGATCATGTCCACGGTCCCGCGGTGGTGCGGTCCCGGGGTCTCCGGACGACACGTGAATTGCGGGAGGCCGTCGAGCGCGGCGTTGAACTTCAGAGCCGCGCCGCGTGTGCGGATCCTGCGGACGCGGTCGAGGAACTCCGCCTCGACGGCGTCGGGAGGCACGAGCCTCAGGAACGTCTGCTTCGCATCGATCGACGAGGCGACGACCTTCGCGTCGATGCGCTCGCCCCCGTCCGTCTCGACGCCGACCGCGCGGCCGTCCTCCACGAGGATCCGCCTCACGCCGACGTTTGTGCGTACGACGGCCCCGAAGTGCTCTGCGGCCTTCGCCATGGCTTCCGTGATGCGGCCCATGCCGCCCCTCGCGTAACCCCATACCTCCCGCCGGCCATCGAGGATGCCGATGCTGTGATGCCCGAGGACGTACGCGGTGCCCGGACTGTGCGGACCCAAGAACGTCCCGATGACCGACTGCGTCGCGAAGGCCGCCTTCACGTGGTCCGACTCGAACCATTCGTCGAGGAAATCCTTCGCGCTCATCAGGAAGAGCTCGCGGAGGAGGCGCTCCGCGTCCGCGCCGGCAAACATCCCGAAGAGGTCAGCGATGGGCACGGGCGGGGCCATCAGGGTCGGCTCGACGAGCTCGAGAACCTCGTTCCAGAAGGCCGCGTACCTCGGGTACGCCTTTGCATCGACCTTCGAGAACTTCGCGATCTCGTCGATTGTCTTGTCCTCGTCGAGCCAGAGGAGGAGGCTCCTTCCGTCCGGGAACGGGATGAAGTATTGCGGGTCGTAGAGGATCGGCTCGTAGCCGAACGTCCGGAGCTGAAGGTCCTCGACGATCTGCGGCCGCAAGAGGCCGCACACGTAGGCGAAGGTGTTGATGCGGAACCCGGGCCACGGTTCCTCCGTCACGCACGCGCCGCCGACGATTCCCCGCTTCTCGAGGACGATCACGCGGGCACCCGCCTTCGCGAGGTACCCGGCGGTCACAAGGCCGTTGTGTCCGCCCCCGATGATCACCGCATCGAACGCCGCCATCCGGATCGCCCGCGCGGGTAACGGAGGCTCGTGGAAAGAGATTGCGCCGGGCTCAGGTCTCGAGGGCCTTCTTCACGTTCGCGGCGAACTCCTCCGTCTGCGACTTTAGCTTCGACTTCATGAAGTTGTCCATGATCCGCGCGAGCGGCCCCTTCGAGTGCACGGACATCGTGTACGTGACCTTCGTCGCGTTCTCGATCGGAGTCAGCTCGATCGTCCCGAGTATCTCCATGTTGTCCGCCTCCCCGCGGAACTGGCCGCGGCGCAGGGGCACCTGCTCCAGGGTCTCCGTCATCACGACGAACTCCTGGGAGAGCGGGCCGATCTTCACCTTCAGGTTCCATCGGGCCCGGCGGTCGTCGAGGACCTCGATGCTCTGCACGCCGGGCACGCAGCTCCCGACCTTCCGCATGTCGCTGAGGAACGACCACACACGATCGACGGACGCGTTCACCTCGAACGCCACGGTGCCTTCGGGCATCGGGTGCGGGAACGCTCGTGCGGTAAAAATCCTTTCTCCGGTCGATCCTGAATAAATGTAAGGGGCCGAGGGCCTCCCCCGATGCCTCGGCAGTGGGGTCGCGATGACGTGTCTACGACTTTCGCAGGAACGGAAGGCCCGTGCGCTTGTTCACGCCGACCTTTCGGTTCTTGGGCATTTCGTCCATCGGCTTGCCGCTCTTCGGCTTCCGCTTGCTGAAGAAGTAGATCGTTACTTTCGGTCCCTTCTTCAGTTTCACATCTCGCGAGTACAGCGTCCATCCCTGGTACGTGTACGGCATGTTCAACCTCGTTCCCTCCATGCACTAGGGTATCAAAAGCGTTTCCCTCCCTTAGAAGCGTCCGACGCGGCGCGCAGAGTAGCTCTATTATGGCCATTTTATAGCGCATCTTGGGCCTATGGAGGGCGAGCGGGGACGATCCGGACAATGCGAATTCTCATGCGAATCGCGCGCCGCCGGACCGCGAACCGAGAATCAACGATGAAAACGGGTCCGGAAACCCTTTTATCCCACCCGCGGACCGCATCCCGATACTCCATGAAGGCGAAGCTTCACCGGATCGAGTGCGACGAGGACGACCTGATCGACCTCCCCGAGTCATGGATTCCCGTCCGGCTCGAACCGAACGGGTACGCGACGCCCGTGCGGAAGGCGTACACTCTGTACTACCTAGAGCGTGCGTAGTCCGCCCGAGTCGTTGAATACGTGGCGTGCGTTGTCCGCGGACCGTCATGGTCGACGCGTCGATCGCGGATCTCGCGGAGCGCCTTGGAGCGGATCGCGTTCTCTCCGGACCTGCGGTGCCCCCACGGTATCGCCTCGACGCCCTTCGCGCCCACCGCGGCACACGACTCCCAGAGGAAGGGACGAGTCCCCTCGCGGTCGTGCTCCCCCGGTCCGCGCAGGAGGTGTCCCTCGCGGTGCGCCTCGCGACGGACGCTGGGATCAGCGTCGTGCCCTGGGGCGGCGGCACGGGCCTCATGGGCGGCGCACGCCCCGTCGCGAACTCCATCGTCCTCGATCTCCGCCGGATGGGCCGGGTCCGTGCGATCGACCGCGCGTCGTGCACGGCGACCGCCGAGTCAGGCATCATCCTGGAGACGCTCGACCGCCGGCTGCGGCGAAAGGGCCTGACGCTGGGCCACGATCCGTGGTCTCGGCCTCGAGCGACCCTCGGCGGTGCGATTGGGACGAACGGCATCGGCTATGGCGGCTACGTTCGAGGCACGATGGGCGACCAAGTCCTCGGCCTCGAGATCGTCCTCGCGGACGGCGCGATCGTCCGCACGCGCGCGGCCGCCCACTCGACGACGGGACTCGATCTCAAGCGGCTTTTCATCGGGACGGAAGGCACGCTCGGCGTCGTCACCGCCGCCACGATCCGCGCGTTCCCGGTCCCCGAGCGGGAGGACGTCCGTGCGTTCGAACTGTCCGATTTCCCGACCGGCTTCGCGTGCGTCTCGCGGATCTACGATGACGGCCTCGTGCCCTGCGTGATGGATCTCGACGAGACGTTCCCGGCCCCGTCCCTCCCGTGGACGACGGAGGCCGGGCCTCCGACCTTGTACCTCGGATTTGCGGGGAAACGGGAAATCGTTGCCGCATCCTGGCGCGTCGCGACCGCACGGCTCCGCCGCTCCCGCGCGCGACGCATGCAAGAGGCGGAGGCGCGCACGTACTGGCGCACGCGCCACGACATCATCTACCACCACGACGAGGTCGCGCCCGGCGTTACGAGCGCGGACCGTCTCCTGGCGAACACGATCTTCGACTACGCCCACGTGGCGCTCCCGCGCTCCAAGGTCATCGCGTTCCGGCGTTCCGCCCTCGCGATCGTGCGCCGCCACGGCGTCACGCCGATCGGATTCGGTGTCTGGACGCAGCCCGAGCTCGCCTCCCTCGAGATGCTGCGGCCTGTCCGCGGCGATCGCGAGGCGGCGCGCGCGGCGGTCGCGGATGCGATCGACGACGTGCTGCGCCGCGCCCTGGCCCTCGGGGGCTCGATGGAATACGTGCACGGAGTCGGAGTTAAGCTCGTTCATCTGCTCGGAGAGGAGCTGGGCGAGGGCCTCCCGCTCGCACGGAGGGTCAAGAGGGCCCTCGATCCGAAGGGCACGCTGAACCCGGGGAAGGCGGGCTTCTGACCTCCTGGCGATTCACCGGTCCTTCCCATGGAACGCGGGATTCGTCGCTGTCTTGCGAAATTTATAATAGTCACCTATTCGCCGTAATATATATAAATCCGGACATAACTTAGCCCCCGAGAGGTTGGGATAGGATGCAAGCACCTCCACCGCCAATGATGAGTGCGCCCATGATGATGGACCGAAGACGAATGATGCTCGCCCTCGCGATCGCCTTCGGCTTGTTCCTCCTCATGGTGGGAGCGATCCTCGCGGACATGAGCAACGCGCAGGTCTTGAACGAAACGCCTGAAGCCGCAGCGGCGAGGGAGAACCTCGGCCTTGTCTGGGGACCCGCCCTGGCCCATGCGGGGATGTTCTTCTTCGTCCTGGGCCTCGTCGCAGCCGCCGTGTTCATCGAGGAGATGGACATCTTCGTGCGCCTGTTCCTGCTGATCCTCGCGTTCGTCGCCCTGCTCCTCGTGCTGGCGAACTCCCCCACAATCTTCGGGTGAGGTGGCACGATGGCGGGAATCGGCGAGAAACTCTGGGACATCGGCAGGTCTCCGCCCCAGCACCTCAGCCTTCTGGTGTTTGGCCTCGTCGCCCTGCTCACCGGTCTGATCACGAGGTCCGTGCTGGCGGTCGCGGGCGGCGGCGCTGCCGCGGACGCTCTCGTGATGGCGGCCCTCGTCCTGATCGGGGTCGGTGGCTTCTTCGTCACGTTGGCCCTGTTCCTCGGCGCGTACACGGCGACGGGCGATTCGTGGACGACGACGGTGTGGCGGGTCGCGCAGCTCTTGGCGGCGGTCCTGGTCCTCATCTTCGTCTTCTGAAGATCGGAACCCAACCTTCCCGGGCGGCGCCGCAAGCGCCGCCCTTCACGTTTTTCGGTTTCCTGAGAAACGCGTGAGACTAACGGGCTTCCGCGGCCTGCACGGACAGGATCGGCGGAAGAAAGTCCGCGATCATCTTCCATGAGTCCCCTTCGTCCCGGCTCGCGAACAGCTGGCCCGTATTCGTGCCGACGTACACCCCAAGGGGGTCCCCCGCGTCAACAGCCATCCCCTCGCGCAGGACGCCCATGAACGCGTTCGGCCCGGGCAATCCCTTCGTAGACCGACGCCACCTCTTGCCCGCGTTCGACGTCTTCCACACGGCCATCTGGCCTTTCGGGAAGACGCGGTTCACGTCGGCGGTCAGGGGCGCAACGAAGGCCGTGCGCTTCTCGTGCGGATGGGCCGCGATCGGGAAGCCGAAGTCCGACGGGAGGCCTTTCGAGACCTCCGTCCACGCGCCGCCCGAGGGTCCGCGGTGGTATGTGCCGCAGTGGTTCTGGTGGAAAATCGATCCGTCGCCGGCAGCGTCCCAGGCGAGCTTGTGGACGCACTGGCCCGTCTCCGGATACTTTTTCGGCAGGAACTCCGCGCGGACGCCCTTGTTCTCCGTCGTCCAGGAAAGGCCGCCGTCCTTCGTCTCGAATGTTCCGACCGCGCTGATGCCGATCACGATATGCTTGGGCTTGCGGGGATCCACGAGCACGGAGTGCAGACACAACCCGCCGTTCCCCGGCTGCCAGTCCTTCCGGGTCGGATGGTAGTTGAGGGCATCGAAGTCCTCCCACGTGTCGCCGCGGTCCTCGCTGCGGAACAAGGCGGCGGGTTCCACGCCCGCGTAGATCGTCTCGGGTTCGTCTTCAGGGCCGGGCTCGATGTGCCAGATCCGCGTCACGGAAAGCCCGGAGCCCTCCTTGAACTTCGGCGCGGAGGCGGAGGGCTTGAGCTCGCTCCCGATGCGGCCCCGGTACACGGCGGGGCCCCACGGCTCCGCGGTCATCGGCGCGCCCGCGTAGACCGTGCGTCCGTCCCGCGGGTCGACGATCATGTGGTACACCGCGCGGCCGGGCATGTACGGTCCCGCGACGGACCACTTCCGCCGATCCGCGGAGTGGAAGAGGAAGCCGCCCTTCTTCGTCCCGACCGCAAGGACCACGCTGCCCTTCTTGATCGTCCGAGCCAAGTCAACCACCTGCGACGCTGGGGAGGATATGGACCACGTCCCCCGGCGCGAGCCGGATGTCCGGCAGGGGGTCCCTCGTCAGCTCGTCGTTGTGGAAGATGTTCACGTATTGCCGACGTCGCCCCGCCTCGTCCATGACGCGGTCCCGGATCCCCGGGAACGCCGCCTCGAGGGCGTCGAGGAGCGCCCGGACGTCGCGGGCCTCGACAACGACCTCGTCCTGGCCTTGCGTGTACGACCGCAAGGCGGGCGGAATGCGCACGAGGATCCCCGCGCGGACGACCTCTTCCGGCGAGAGGCGAGTGACCAACGTCCGATCCCCCGAAAGCCCGAACGCCTCAAGCCGGAAAAGGCTTTGGCCCGGCGCCGGAAGGCTCAGACCCCGCGGGACAGGAGGAATGTCCAGTCGTACCAGAGAATGTACGTGCCCATCGTTACGACGATCGCCCCGGCGACCCGATGCACGTGCCGCCGCCATTCGCGTAGGCGACGGAATACGATTCCTTCCGCCGCGCCGGCGGACGCGGAGATCATGATGAACACCAGAGCGCTGCCGCTCGCGTAGGTGAGCATGACCTGCGCCGCGTCCGCGAAGCCGGCGGACAGGGCCGCCCCGATGACGAGACCGAAAACCGGGAGGAAGCAGCCGCTCGCGATGAGCGCATAGCCGATCCCGAAGAGGAAGAACGTCCCGAGGGATGCGCCGCTCGGCATGCGGAGCCGCGGCACGAAGGTCGCAATGTTGCGACCGAGGAGCAGGAGGACGCCGAGGGCTACGATGAGGGCGGCCGAGCCGAACGCGACCCAGGGGAGGGCCGACGGGAAGCGGGACAGGCCCGCGGTCAGCGCGATGCCGATTGCCAGGTACACGGTTGCGATCCCGAGAGATGCGGTCCCGCCCACCACGATCCCGCGGGCGACTCGCGCGCGCACCGTCTTGCGGAGCGTGGGATCGAGGTCCTTCGCGCCTTCCCACGCGACGTAGGCGCCAACGGCGAGGAGGAATCCTCCGCTCAAACCGATTGCCACGTCGATGGTCGCTCGGTCGCCGAAGGACAGGACTCTGTCGACAAGGGCGAACACGAGGAGCGCGCTGCCTAGGATCGCGAGGAGGATCCCGCCCGTCAGGAGACGGGATGTCCTCCCATCCGGGGGCGCGGCGTCCTTGTGAGCGGACCTGGTCAGATAGTACGAGAGGTACGCGGGCAACAACGCGGTTGCGCAGGGGGAGAAGACCGTCGCAATTCCCGCGGAGAACGCTGCGGTCAGGAGCAATCCGTCCACCATGGCGGATCCTCACACGAACCGCGAGATGGCCCCGGACAGGTCCGCGGCTGATGTGGGCCCGGCGTTTCGGAACGCCACGCGTCCGTCCAGGTCGATCACGTAAAGCGTCGGGAGCGTAATGACGCCGTACGTTAGGCCGATGTTCGAGTTGTCGAGCGCGATCGGCCACGTGCCGCCGTAGGCGCTCATGAAGTTCCGCGCCTCCGTCGGGTCTTTCGTGCCGAGGGATCCTCCGATGTCGATGGAGATCATTATGAGGCCCTGACTCAAATACGTCGAATACACGCTCCGGAGATCCGGCATCTCCGCGGCGCATGTGACGCAGTTCGATCCCATGAAATCAAGGAGGACCGGGTGGCCGCGCTGCGCGGACAGCTGGAACGTCCCGCCGTTGATGTCCGCGACCGTGAAATCGGGCGCGGGATCGCCGACACTCGGCGCGGCCTGCGCGACCCGAGGTCCACTCGGGAGGACGATGAGGACCGCGATCACCGCGAAGACGACCGCAATCACGGCGATGCCGAGCAGGAGCCGGTTGCGTCGCTCGACGCTCATCGGACCCCGCTCTGATTCGGGTCCCGTCGGAACGGCGTCCGACGAGTCCCTACGATCGTCCATCAGCGCCTCCGTCGGGACCTACGCCGTGCCAGGTATAGAAGCCCTCCGACCACGGCGAGCGAAGCGATCCCACCGAGGACCGGGAGCGTCGCGCTTTCCGGCCTCAGCGGTTCGCGTGGCTCGAGATTCAGGAACCCGTAGATGCTCGTCATCGGGTAGAAATCGTACCAGGCGAACCAGAATGCGGTCACGGATGGGAGTTCCACGAGTCGGCCGGCCGAGCCTTCGCCCGTGATTGCGTCGAAGACGTTCCCGAAGGTCCTCGCGAAGCACGCGGACATCCTGATGCGGCACGGCGTGCCGGCGGAGGCCGCTGATGCCGCGGCTCGGGAGTTGCGGGAGGATCGGGAGCCCGGCGCCCATGCGGCGAACTACGACCACCTCCCGTCGATTGCCCGCCTCGTCGGGATCGGCCTCATGTGCATCCACAACCCGTGCGACGAGATCGGCCGACGCGCGATGCACGAGGCGCTTCGGGCCCGTCTCCCACCGAATCCGAAGGTCCGCGACGCGATTAACATCCTCTCGTCCCTCCCGGAGTTCACGGCGGCGAAGACGCGGATCGTCGTGCGCATGGGCCGCGAGGAAAATCCGCTCGGAACATGGGCCGTCTTTCACGGCGCAGGGACGAACGGAGGCTTCCCGATTGCCCGGACGGCCTTCGAGCACGGAATCGACACGGTTTTCTACATCCACATCGATGCGGGGGCCCTCCGGCGCCTCTGGGACGCGTACGGCCGCGACGGTCCGAAGAACCTCGTGGTCACGGGCCACCTCGCCTCGGACAGCATCGGCATCAACGTGCTCGTGCAGGAACTTCGGGCGCGCGGAATCCGGGTCGATACGTACAGTGGAATCATCAACGTGTGACCGCTATTATTATCATAATGTACGATAAAATTCAATCACAAACCTTAACTAGTCACTCCCGATACCCGGAGCCAAGGGGTTTCCTGGTGCCATTCGAAATAGCCGTGGTCAGCAACACCCCGCTCACGCCGCTCAAGGACATCGACGACGTGGCCTTGCTGTTCCTGGCGCAGATCGGATACATCCCGAAAGGGTACGATCCGAAGACGGACGCGAGCTCCGTCCGCGAGTCGGTCCCGTATCGGCTGTTCGTCGAGTGCCTCCTGGGTCGCATGGACAAGGGGTGGACCGTCGAGCAGCTCGCGGCGAAGCTCAAGACGACGAAGGCGACGATCTACCGGCACATCAACAAGCTGAAGGAGATGGACCTCCTGGACGAGGTGAACGTCAACGAGCGGGGGACCGTGCGCAAGGGCTACCGGATCCGCTACGGGAACCTCTCGAAGGCATGGAACTTCGTCGAGTCGAACGTGGAGATCGCGATGGAGAACTACCGTAAGACCGTCGACCACTTGTCGAAGCTCGCGGAGCAACGGAGGTGATGGAAAGCGATGCCGGAAGATGTCGTCTCCCTGACGAAGGGGTCCCGCTATCGCATTGAGTCCATGGAGACCCGCGACCGGACGAAGATCACGAAGGGGATCTTCCGGGGCTACGCGACGATCGGGACGGACGATGCGATCGTGATCGAGCTCGACGACTCCCACCAGGAACTGAAGGGGAAGCTCCGGCTCATCCCGCTCCATGTGATCTTGGCGGTGGACATCACCGAGCATGTGCCCGGCGAAGCGCCGAAGACCGATAAGCCCGGCACAATGTACGGCTAGCGTCATCGCGAAACGCCAAGGTTCTTGTGCCCGCGACCCATGCAGCCGCCATGGCACCACCGCAGGTCGCCTACGCGGGCGTGCGAGCGCCTCGCGGATGGCTCGGCGTGGCGTTCGTCGGCGTCTGGCTGTACTTCATCGCGAAAATCATGGAGCTGTATCCGGAGCGCCTCGCGGATTCCGCCCAGGTCGGCCGGGGGGAGGCCCTCCAGATGCTCGCGATCATCGCGGGCCTCGCGTCGATCCTCTTCTTCTCCGGTCTCGTCTCTGCGCTCTGGCGCGCGAACCTCGCGGCGGGCCTGTCCCCCGCGGGGGTGCGGGGCCTCGTGTTCGGTTCCGCGGGCGTCGGCGTCCTCGTGGTCTTCGAGTCCGCGCGGTTCCTGGATTGGGTCGGCATGCGAGTCGAAGCGCTGCGGTCCCTGCTCCTCGCGGGCGAGATCGGGGACATCGCGGGGAACGCGCTCGCGTTCGCCGGACTCGCGTTCCTGGTCGTCGGCCTCGCGGAGGCCGCGGGGATCTTCGGCCGAGTGGAGCCGGAAGTGCCGCGCGCCGCCCCCGAAGAGACATCGTGAGTGCGTGGACACGACGGCGCAGGGTTTATGGCGGCCGCGCCCCCTCGCCGGGCCGTCATGGCGGTGCGCGCCTTCGGCGATCTCGATGCGTTCGTCCGGGATTTCGCGGGCGAGATCCGGATACGCGCGCCGCTCACGAAGGACGAGGTGCAACGGATCAAGTCGCGCCTCGCGCGATCGCATCGGCTCGACGGGCTGCCGAGCGACGCGTCCCTCCTCGCGCGGCTCCCCGCCGGGATGCGGGATCGCTTCGAGGATATCCTTCGGGTGAAGCCCGCCCGGACCGCGAGCGGCGTGGCCGTGGTGACGGTGATGACGATTCCGCACGCGTGTCCCCACGGCGTGTGCACCTACTGCCCGGGTGGCCCGCGGTTCGGCACGCCGCAGTCGTACACGGGCACGGAGCCGGCGGCGCGGCGAGCCGCCGAGCACGGCTACGATCCGCACGCGCAGACCGTCGCGCGCCTCCGGGCCCTCCGGGACATTGGGCACCGCACGGACAAGGTCGACCTCATCGTGATCGGCGGTACGTTCACGGCCCTCGCCGCATCGTACCGCGAGACATTTGTGAAGGGCTGCCTCGATGCGATGAACGGATCTGTGGCAGACTCCCTCGAGAGCGCGCAGACGGCGAACGAGACGGCGCCGTCACGGTGCATCGGGCTCACGATCGAGACGAAGCCGGACGCCTTCCTGGGGCCGGAGGTGGAGCACTCCCTTGTCCTGGGCGCGACCCGTGTGGAACTCGGCCTCCAGTCGACCCATGACGACGTCCTCGAGCGAGTGCATCGCGGCCACACGGACGCGCAGAGCCGAGCGGCGATTGCCCGCGCGAAGGCGACGGGACTGAAGATCGGCGTGCACATGATGCCCGGCCTTCCGGGATCCGATGTCGGTCGTGACCTGGACTCGTTCCATTCCCTTTTCGAAGACTCCGCGTACCGTCCGGACTTCCTGAAGATCTATCCGACTCTCGTCCTGCCCGGGACCGCGCTGCATGCGATGTGGGCCTCCGGTCGATACACGCCGCTCACCACGGAGGACGCGGTGGACCTGATCGCCCGCGTGAAGGCGGTCGTCCCGCGGTGGTGCCGCATCCAGCGGGTGCAGCGAGAGATCGGGGCCCCGGAGATTCGGGATGGGCCGAAGAAGGGGGACCTCCGCGTCCTCGCGAAGGAGCGCCTCCGGGCGCAAGGCCTCACGTGCCGCTGCATCCGCTGCCGCGAGGTCGGCTTCCGCGGGATCGACCCGCGGGCCGATGCCCTGGCGTTGCTGCGGGAGGACTACGAGTCCTCGGGCGGGCACGAAGTGTTCCTGAGCATCGAGGACCCGGGGCTCGATGTGCTCGTGGGGTACGCGCGCCTCCGCATCGACGACACGGGCGCGACGATCCGCGAACTGAAGGTCCTCGGCCGCCTGGTCCCGTTCCATAAGCCCCCGATGGATCGGTGGCAGCACCGAGGGTTCGGGAAACAGCTCATGGCGGAATGCGAGCGGCTCGCGCGCGAGGAGTTCCGCGCGAGGCGGATGCGCGTGACCGCGGGCGTCGGAGTCCGTGGATACTATCGTCGTCTCGGGTACGCGCTCGAGCAGCCCTACATGGTTAAGGACCTGTGATCACGAGATTTCCTTGATCCAGCTTAGGCGCTTCAGCTTGCTCGCCTCGACGTCGACCGCGTCACGGAACGCGGATTCCGCCTCAGCGAGGCACTCGGTCGCGAGGCGGAGGCCTTCCTTCGTCGGCGCCTTGACGTCTACGCCGGCGCGGGTGAGCTGCTGCCGCACGATCGGCATCGCGGCCTCCTGCCCGCCCATGACGTCGCAGAAATCCATGATGATCTGGTCCGCGACGACGATGTACTCGTTCGCGACTTCCTCGACCCGCTCGCCCTCCATGAGCTTCGGATCGCTTTCCGCGATCACGGCCTTCGCGAGCGCGATGAATCCCGTCTCCACATTCTCCCCCGTCTTCGCGGAGCTCAGGAAACCGGGAACGCCGAGCCCATCCTTCA
Source organism: Methanobacteriota archaeon (assembly GCA_947084985.1). Lineage (GTDB taxonomy): Archaea > Thermoplasmatota > Thermoplasmata > RBG-16-68-12 > RBG-16-68-12 > RBG-16-68-12. The sequence goes on from CAMTUI010000016.1 coordinate 12,973, forward strand.
GGTCCTCGAGGTCTTCCTGCGCCTCCCGGCGGGAGCGGGCGTTGTCGACCTTGTTCCCGACCACGACGATCGGGACCGCCTTCGAGACGTCGAGGAGATGGGGGATCCAGTACTCCCGCAGGCTCTTCGAGCTCTCCGGCCGCGTGACGTCGTACACGAGGAGGGCGCCCTTCGCGCCCTGGAAGGAGCTCTCCTGAATGCCCTTGTAACCCTTCTGGCCGAGGACGTCCCAGATCATGAACGTCAGGTCCGTGACCCGGGCGGGGGACTCGATCCTCAGGTCCTTCTTCGTGACCTTCGTGCCGATCGTCGTGATGTAGTCGTCCGAGAACTTGTCGACCACGAAGCGGCGGATGAGGCTCGTCTTGCCGACCGCGCCATCGCCGAGGAGAAGGATCTTTCGCTTGATGTGGTCATCGACCATGGCGATGTCGTCTCATGGAGGGGCCGCGCTTATAACGCTTGCTGGCCCAATGTCACTCGTGCGAATAGATGGGTCTCAGTTCGGATGGAAGCGGAGCCGGGGCCGGATGAACCGGTGCGCGATCGCGTCGGCGTACGGGAGCAGGGCGACGTTGCCGTCCCAGCGCGCGAGGATGTCCGCGTGGGTTCGCTCGAACTCGAAGACCGCGCGATGCAGCTTCGCCGGGAGGGCGTTCAGGTAGCGGCCCTGGATGACCGCCGCAAGGACCGTGTGCTGTCCGCGGACCATGAGGACCTGCCGCTGCCCGAAGCGGAGCTGCTCCAAGCTCCCCTGGCGGTCGTCGAACGAATCGCGGACGAACTCCTGGAGGACGATGAACATCCCGCTCATGATGTCGCTGTCGTGCACCATCCCGTCGGAGCGGGACCAGTGCCGGATGAGCATGCCGCTATCGTGCATCAGATACAGTTCCTCGAGGCGCGCACGCCGGATCACGTAGAGGCCGATCCCGAGGACGCCCGCGCCTCCGAGTCCCGCGGCCGCGGCGGCCATGAGGTTCACCGTCTGTACCGGCGGGTCGTAGTTGATCGCGAAGTTCAGGAATCGATGGATCGTCCGCGGCCTCTCGCCGAGGTCGTCCGTGTACGTGACGTTCACGTAGACCGTCGTGAAGATCGCGCCGGGCGACGTTGTCGTCAAGCGCGTGCTCACGTTGAGCCAGAGGTCCCCCGTGACATCCGGTTCCTCGTTGTAGTACGTCCCCCCCGCGACTCCCCCATACGCGAGCTCTGGACCGAAGTCCGCGGTCAGGTTCACACTGCGAGCGGTCGTGTCACTGTAGTTTGTCGGGTCGTTGGGATACGGAGAGTCAAGCCAGAACGTAAAGCGAACGTCGGGCGCGTTCGAATCGTTGATGATGACGACAAGTTGGAAATACGAGCGGCGCGGCGCGGCGGTGACGGAGGAAGCGCTGGCGAGCACGAACGCTGCGAGGAGCGCCGCGACGGCGACGAGGATGCCTCGTGCGAGACGTGGCCTGGAATCCAGCACTATGGCGCCCCCCAACCTGAGTGCCCAATTCGACGGACGCCGACAACGACGATTCGTGGGGGGTGTATTTAATGTTACTACCATATCTCCAGAAACTCGAATTTTGCAATCGTTCTTGATTATCAGAAGCGAGTGGACGTCGCGTCGATGTCGCCACGACCCACTCGTCTGATTGCATTTTCATGGACGAACTCGGCGATCCCGGCGCCGCGAGACGGCGGCCGTCTCCGGACGTCGGCGAACGCGGACGGGAGCCCGAGGTTCCTCGCGACGGACCGCAGGCGTGCGCGGGGCACGAAGTCCGCGCGGGCGGCGACCCGGAGTGGGAGCTGGGCGCCTGAGTCGCGCAGCACGCGCCACATCAGAGGACGAAGCCGCGTAGGCCCGAAGCCGGAGAGGATCGGACCGTCCGAGTGGCCGATCGCGGCCCAGAGTGGGACGAGGGAGTGGCCCTCCGTCGTCGTCAGTCCGGGATGCGCCGCCCGGATGTCGCGGAGCAATAGGGGGACCGTGCGGCGATCCAGCCGGACGATCTCCACGCGGTAGTCCATGTAGTCCTTCGCGACCTCGGACGCGCGGACATCGGGCGACTCGGCGGTCCCGGCGACGATGCACCGGATCTCCGCGCGCTTCCGCGCGATGGCGGCGACCAACGCGCTCGCGAGGCCACCCGAGTACGCGATGCGGACGGGTTCGACGCCTCGCACCGCATCGGCGATCGCCGCTTCGATTCGGCGGAGGTACGCGCGATCCACTCGCGCGGCGGTCATGGTCTCACGCGACGTCGAACGAGGCCTCGCCGGCGAGGAGGCGCGACAGCGTGGTCTCGAGGTCCGCCTCCCGCACGCGGATCTGCTTCTGGGAGTCCCGCTCGCGGACCGTCACGCCCTTGCCTTCCGCCGTCTCGTGGTCGATCGTCGCGCAGAACGGCGTGCCAATCTCGTCCATGCGCGCGTAGCGTCGGCCGATCGATCCGGAGTCGTCGTAGAAGGCGGCGAAGCGCTTCCTCAGGGTCGCGAACAAGGCCTCCGCGCGTTCCGGGAGGCCGTCCTTGTTCACGAGCGGGAACACGCCGACGGTGACGGGCGCGAGCCGCGGCGGCAGGTGGAGGGATATCCGCTCGCCCTTCACGATGCCGAGGTCCAGGAGGGCCCACACGTTCCGGTCCACGCCGAACGACAGCTCCAAGACGTGCGGGATGAGCTTCGTCTTCCCGACCGTCACGGACTGCTTCTCGTGCGAGACGGTCTCGTGGCCCTTCAGATCGTGGTCCGTGCGGTAGTGGACACCGCCGACCTCCTTGAAGCCGCCCAGGCTCTCCTGGCGCACCTGGACATCGAAGTGGACCTTGTTGTAGAACGCGCGTTCCTTCTCGTCGAGTTCCGCGAAGCGGAACGCCCCCCGCGGCACGCGGAGGCCGTCGAGGTAGAACCGCTGCACGTGCACGAGATGGTAGACATACCAGGAAGGGAGGCCTTGGGCGACGAGGTCCTTCGCCGCGATGTCGTGGGCTGTCGGCTCGTGCTTCTCTGCCGCCCATGCGATCCGCACGGGCGTTCCTGCGAGAGGGTCGAGAGGCACGTGGTCTGCGAACGTGGCGGGGTCGAAGAAAATCTGCAGCTCCGCCTGGAGGAACTCCCGCATGCGGTACGTCCCCTGACGCGGGCTGATCTCGTTCCGGTACGCTCGGCCGACGATCGCGAGGCCCATCGGCAGGCGCCGGCGGAGGGCCTCGAACTCCCGCTTGAAGTTCAGGTACACGCCCTGCGCGGTCTCCGGCCGAAGGTATGCATGGTCCTTTCCCGTCGGGCCGACGCCGACCGGAAACATCATGTTGAACGGCCGCGCCGGGCCGAGGTCGCCCTTGCACTTCGGGCAGCGGACCTTGAGTTCGCGAATCTTCTCGTCAAGCTCCTCCGTCGTAAGGCCTTCGTGCTCTTCGTGCGTGAGCGCCTCCAGCAGGTGATCCCCGCGGTGCGACTCGCCGCACTTCGTGCACGTGACGAGGAGGTCCGTGAAGTGCTCCACGTGGCCCGATGCCTTCAGCGGAGCCTCCGGGAGGATCGTCGTCGTGTCGATCAGATAGTAGTTGTCGCTCAGCCCGAGGAACGTCTCGGTCCAGAGGTCCTCCCAGCGTCGCCGCAGGAGGACGCCATGGTGTCCGTAATCGTAGAAACCGGCGAAGCCTCCGTACAGGTCGACCGCAGGCCAGAGGAAGCCGCGGCGGACCGAGAGCGACATCACGTCGTCATAGGAGGCCATTCGCGGTCCCGAAAGGGAGGCGTCGTGATAAAGGATGGGGTGGTCAGTGCCGTCGCGTCCGCTTCCTCTCGGTCGGCAGCGTGTTCCCGGACCAAGGACGACCGCCCGCCACGACGAGCCGCACGTCGCTCGCGGTCGCCCGTACGAGGGACGCGAATCCGTTCGCGCCGCCGGGGAGGTCGAGGACCAGGAGGTCCGCGCGTTCGCCAACGCGAATCGAGTATGTGGCCTTCGGATCCGCGAGCGTGCGCCCCCGCAAGGCCATCCCGACGATCTCCTTCGCGGGCACCTCGCCCTTCATGCGCGCGACGCGATATGCGAACTCAATCTCGCGGAGCATCGAGGGCACGTTGATCATCGCATTGTCCGTCCCGAGCCTCAGCTCCACGCCGGCGGCGAGCATGCGCGGGATGTCCGGCATCAAGCCGAAGAACGCGTTCGACCGGGGGCAGACGACGATCGGCACGCCCGCGTCCGCGCAGCGCTCAAGGTCCCCGTCCGTCGCCTGCACCATGTGAACGAGGAACGCCGGGTCGAGATCGAGGACCTTGTCGATGTCCTCGCGCACGCGTTCGGAGCAGTGGATCGCGAAGACCCTCCGGGCGCGGCGCACATCCGCCGCGAGCTTCTCGATGTCGCCGGCAGGCCAGTCGATGTACGAACTCACGGCGATCCCGTCGGACGCCCGCAGGATGGCGGCGACCTCCCGTGAATCGTACGACAGCCCGGCGGGCCGGCCGAGGGCGACGCCCTGCAGCGGCAGGGCCGCGACCGCCGCGTACATGAGCTTGAGTCCCTTCAGCCCGCCTTCCCGGAAGTCCGAGAACCCCGTCGTCCCCGTGCGGAGCATCGTCGCCATGGCTCGGCGCATCGCGGCGATGACCGCGGCGTCCTTTGCCCGCGCGAGGACGCGGTGCTTGAGACCGTGCGGCGGCGCGACGAGCTCCTCGATCGTCCCCTTCAGTTCTTGAGTCACGACCGCGTCGCCGAGGTGCGTGTGGGCGTTCCAGAGGCCCGGGACGATCAGGCCTTCCGCGAGCGGCTCCCGCGCACGCCCCGCGCGGGCCTCAATGATCACCTCGTCCTCCCAGCCGACGGTCCCTCGCCGGAATCGTTGGCCGTCGAGGTACCAGCCGGAGACCCGCTGCACGCGCTCGCGATGGACAGGGCGCGCATAAACCATTGGCTGCGCGAGGAAGCGTCTCACAACCTTTATGGCCGTGGAGCTTTTCCGTCGGCCTGCGCCACCGTAGCTCAGCCGGTTAGAGCGGCAGTTTCGTAAACTGCAGGTCCGGGGTTCGAATCCCTGCGGTGGCTTTACTCGTCCGCACTTCTCGGATCGGTACTTGCTCCTCGCGGGGTTCCCCGAGTTCGATTGCAGGTCAGGTCGGAAGACGCCACCGCGATGGTGTACGGAGCCCATGCGAACCTCCTCCGGCATTCGGGGCTGTTAACCTTGTTCAAGGTTAACCGCCGCGTACATCGCGATCTGCGCGGAAGGGCCCCCGCGCGGGCGTAGGTTCATATTCCGGGTGCGCGCCTTGGTGCGCCGATGATTCCCGTGCCGCCGAATGCGCCGGACGTCCTGTCCGGGCCGGAATCCATCGGTCCGGTCCCTCGAGGTGGCGAACCCATGCCGCCCCTCGTGCTCCAGGCGTTCGACGAGATCGAGGATCTGAAACGGACCATCGCGGAGCTGCGCAAGCGCCTTGACGCACTTGAGCACCAAATCGCCGGTCTGGGAGGGCTCGAACAGCGCCTCTCGGATCTCGAGTCGGGGACCTGAGCGCAGCCGATGGCCTCACGCCTCGATGAGCTTTAGCAGGTGCTCTTCGACACCCTTGAATTCCTCCGTCCGACCGCTCCACGACTCGAGGACGTGCTCGTATGCCATCTCGACGTTTCGCAGGACCTCCGCCATTCGCACGTGGAGGTTCTTGTGGGAGCCGCCGCGCGTGAAGACGACGAGGATGGAATGCCGCCCGTGGGCCATCTGGATGCGGTAGTCCCCGTACTTGAGCTCCTGGAGCGTGCCGTTCTTAGACCGCAGCGCATCCGCCACGAAGTTCCGAACCGCCATGAGCATGCCGCTCGCGATGTCTGAGTCCACGTCCGGTCGGAGGGTCGTCGAGTAGTGGCAGATTAGGATGCCGCTGTTGTGGAGCAGGAAGACGTCGTCGATCGACGACCGCCGGTGCGGCAGGAGGTCCATGTAGCCGAGGAGCAGGAACAGGAGGAACAGCGCGATCAGGATCGCGACCCAGAGGAGCAGGATCTCGAGGCCCGCGGCGACGGTCTCGGGAAGCGCCTGGAACGCAATCGTTGCAGCGTTTGTCGAGAAGGCGACCCAGTCCGCCCGGCGGTATTGGAGTTCAAGGAGTCCGAGGAGACTGTCTTCCCCGTTGAGCCGCGCGCTCACTTCGAGCCGCACGTTGATCGTTCGCATTCCCGAGCCGACGTTCGTGAACGTCCACGAGTACGTGCCTCCGCTCGACGCGACCCAGGGGGCGGAGCTGTTCACGAGGAGCGTCTTGTCGGGCAGCGTGAAGTTCAGCCACACGACGGGGGCCGCCTCGTTCCCCGTGTTGTTCCAGCCGAGGACGAGGTCGATCGCATCCCCCGGGCGCACGTTCGCCACGTTCGCCGAGAGGACGAGAGTGAACCGCGGCGTGACGACGACCGCCTGACCGGTCGCGGTGGAGGGGCGCAGGGCGACGTCCGTGGCGTTCCACACCTCGAGCGACGCCACGTTTTCGAGGACCGCGCCCGGCGGGGCGACGCCCTGGACCTCGAACGTGAGCGTGATCGCGAAGGGGCCCGGCTCGACGTCGGACAGGTCGTACGTGAGCACGTCGCCCGCGCGCTGCCCGCCGATCGGCTGCGAATCTCGGACGAGGATCCATGTGGGGAGGGCGTTCGTGAGCCGAATGCGGGGCGCGGACTCGTCGCCAGTGTTGTTCACGTACACGACGACGTGGACGAGATCGCCGGGGTGAGGCCGTGGTTCCCCCACGAAGGTCTCGACGACGAAACTCGGTCCATGGATCGTCGCGCTCGCGACGACGGAGGTCGAATCGAACATGTGGCCTTGGCCGTCCGTGTACGACGCGTTGATGCGGAACGGCAGCCGGTCGCCCGGAAGGAGATTCTCGGCCGCGCGCACCGTGATGTTGAACACGTACACCTGTGCGCTGACGTTCTCGAAGAGCCAGGACATCGGGCCCAGGGCCGTGCCGCCCGCGGCGGCCCCGTCGTCCCGGAGCACCGTGAGGCTTGAGCCGGCCGTGGCGTTAATCCAGACGTAACGCGCGCGGCCCGAGCCGACGTTGAAGAACGACGCGGTGACGTTGAACGTCTCCCCGCTTGCGACGTGCCGCGGATTCGGTTGCGCCTGCACCCGGATCACGGGGACGAGGATGCTCACGGCCGCCACGTCCGTCGTCGTGATCTGCGACTGTCCCGACGCATCCGTGTAGTTGAGGTACGCCCGCGCGACAAGGCTCTGCCCGTCGTAGTACGAAACGTTCGGCTCCACGAGGACCCTGACCGTCACGCGGTGCGGACCCCTGCCGACGCTGTTGAACAGCCAGGTGAGGGGCGCGACCTGCACCCCGCCTTCCGCGTTCGCATCGTCCCCGACGTACTCCAGAGCGGCATCGAGGTGCATCTCGAGCCTCGCCGTCTGCGCGGGAGCGTTCCCGCTGTTGTTGAAATGCACGTCGATCGGCACGAGGGTTCCCGGGTCGACCGGCAGGAGCGTCGGTGTGAGCTCGAGCGCGATCGACGGGCCGGACACGCCGAAGACCTTGAAGAACAGGTCCGCCCCCGTGCCGCTGACCCACGTGTTCGATGCCCTGTCGAACCACTGCGCCTCGCCGCCCGCATACCCGCCCGGGTTGTTCATCGCCCACTCGTATCCTTTCGGCCGCGGCTCCGCATCCTCCGCGACGATCCAGTACCGCCGCCCGGCGACGAGGGATACCCACGGGTAGAAGGAGAAGGGCACCCAAGTCCAGTTCTGGGACCCCTGCTGGGCCGTGCCTGCAAGGATCGCGCCCGGATGGTTGCCCGCGTCTTCGGCGATGAACACCTGCAGGAAGTCCGGCGGAGGGTTTGGCATGTCGAAGACGAACAGTTCGAGGTGGGTCAGGAGGAAGTCCGTCCGCGCGATGAACGACTGCGCGGCCTCCTGGTTCACGTACACGTTCACGAAGGACGTGTCCCACGTCGCGGGGGCGTACGCCTCGCGCAGGACCTCCGGTCCTGCCACGGCGGACGGTGACGTGAGCAGGAGCGGTGCTCCGAGGAGGAGGCCGATCGCGAGGGCGAGCGCTCGCCCTACCGCGGGATGCGGAATCGCAAGAGGCCTCCCCCCGACTGGGGGCCGCGACATCGTCAACGTTTCCCGATGCCCGGGCCTCCCCTTGCATTCAAAAAGCCTTGTCGCCCTCGAAATCCTGCGTGATAACAGAACGCACGCCGCACATCCGGCGGCACCGTGATAATCAGGACTGAAACCACGAGGTCACGGATTGCCGCCGGCGCCCGACGGCGTCGGCCGCGCGAAGGCCTGTTCGACCTTCGACAGGGCGACGTGTAGGCCCGCCGCGAGGGCGAACGAGGGAAGCGTCGCGCCGATCGGGATCTGGAACAGGACGATGACGAAGTAGAGGGCCGCGCCCGGGATCCAGCTCGCGAACGCCGGCCAGCGCCACCGCGGCGCCGCCTCGAAGAAGTCGCGGCGCGCGTACGCGCCCCGTCGGACGATGAAGGAGTCTGCGATCACGACGCCGAGGAGGGGCACGAACAGGCCCCCGATCAGGAAGAGGAATCCCTCGTAGCCGCCGCCGATCCCCTCGCCTCGGATCCATAGGAGGATGGCTCCGGCCATCGCGATGGCCGTCGCAGCGACGATGAACATGAACTGCCGCCTCCTCGGCGCGAGGTTCTGGATCGAGACCGCGGTCGAGTAGATGTTCGCGAAGGCGTTGTCCGTCTCGTCCACGAGGATGAACAGGAGCGGGAAGAACCCCAGGCCGAGCAGGCCTATGGCGGCGAGGAAGCTCTCCTGGGGCGGCAGCTTCTGGAGGCCGAATACGAGGAGCGCAGCGCCGAGCACGTAGAAGACGGTGTTCGCAATCGTGTACCCGACGGTCGTTCCGATTACGGAATCCCTCGTGGACCGCGCGAAGCGGTTGTAATCCGAGATGAGGGGCCACCAGGAGACGGGCATCACGATCACGAGGTCGAGCGCGAGGAGGAACGAGGCGGGCGCGGAGAAGGACGGGGCCACGGGCCTCGCGTTCGGATCGATTCCCGTCAGCACGAGGAGGGTCGCGATGCCGGCGGTGGAGGCGTAGACGAGCCAGATCGCGAACTTTTCGAGCCACTGACGGACGACCGCCAGAGGACCGACGACCGCGAGCGCCGCCACGACCGCTCCGAAGATCGGGACGCAGATGGCGCCGGTCCACGGCCCCAAGGCGTTGTTCGTGATCACCGCCGCCGCGTAGCCCATGACGAGGAGCTCGAATGCGGCCCACCCGAGGAGCTGGAGGACGTTCAGGGCCGTCGGCGCGTACGAGCCCACGCGGCCCAGGATCGGGCGGAGGCTCACCATCGTCGGCACGCCCGCGCGGCTCCCGTGGTGAGCCGCAGCCGCGAGCATGAGACTCCCGACGATCGAACCGGCGAGCGCGATGACGATTGACTCGCCGAGCGTCAACCCGAACGCCGAGATGAGGAGTGTGCCGGCCGCAAGCACCAGGAGCCCGACGCCGAGGCTCGACCAGAGCACGAAGAGGTCGAACGTCCGGAGGATCCTCAGCGGTTCCGGGACAGGGTCTACGCCCCATTCCGGCGGCCGGCGAAGGCGGACCATCGCGTCGCCAAAGCCTCTCCGGATTATAACCGTATGGCGAACCGACGCCCGCTCAGGTCCGTGTCTTCGAGAACTTCTTGTACGAATGGCGCAGCGCGGTCACGAGGGGCAGCTCCTTTCCCGCGAGGAAATTAATCAACGCGCCGCCACCCGTGCTCACGTGGTCGATCCGGTCCTTGAGGCCGAACTGCTCGACGGCCGCGACCGTGTGGCCGCCCCCGACGACGGAGAAGCCGTCCGCGTCCGCGATCGCAGTGAGCAGCTCCCGCGTGCCGACGGAGAACGCATCGAGTTCGAAAACGCCCGCGGGCCCGTTGAAGAAGATCGTCTTCGCGCGGCGGATCTCTTCGACATAGCGGGCGATCGTGTCGAGGCCGATGTCGTAGACGGGCAATTTCGCGGGGAGCGCCCCCGCAAGGACGGGCTTCCGCTCCCCGCCGTCGTTCAGCACGACGTCCGTCGGGAGGAGAATCTGATGCTCGAACCGTGCGAGGAGCTCTTTGCACCGCTTGACGAACGCATCGTATTCCTTGACCTCCTTCCGCATGAACTCCGTCGTCCGCTCCCCGGGGTCGATCCCCGCCGCCGCAAGGAAGAGGGTCGCGACGCCACCGGACGTCAGGACGCGGTCCACGATGTCTTTCTCGAGCATGTGCTTCGCGACCGCGATCGAGTCGTCCGCCTTCACGCCGCCGAGCAACGCGATCTTCGGCCTCGCGGGGTCTTGGAGCGCGCGGCCCACCATCGTGAGTTCCCGCTCCATGACGCGGCCCGCGAGTGCCGGCAGGACATCGCAGAATCCGACGAGGCTCGGCTGCGCCCGGTGGGCCGCCGCGAACGCGTCGAGGATGAAGTAGTCCGCGAGGGGCGCGAGCTTCCGGACGAGATGGGTCTTCGTCATCTTCTCGAGCTTCGCGTCCGCGAGAGCCTCCTCCTCGGAATAGAAGCGCGTGTTCTCGAGCACGATGACATCGCCGCGGCGCATCGCGCCGATCGCCTCGACCGCGGACCGGCCGAAGAGGCTCGACACGTATTTCACGGGCCGGCCCAGGAGGGCGCCAATCCGCTCCGCGTGGACCTCCAGGGTCGTGAAGTCGTCCTTGCCCGGCCGGGACTGATGGGCCATGAGGGCGACCTTAGACTCGCGCAGCTCCCGCAGCGTCGAAAGATGCTCCCGGATGCGGGCGTCGTTCAGCAGCTGTCCCGTCGAGGGATCGATCGGGGAGTTGATGTCGACGCGGACCAGGACCGTGCGGCCCGAGAGGTCGAAATCATCCATCGTGAAGAAGTCCCGGGCCATGGACGGCCGCGGCAGAATCCCGGAGGATAATAGTCTTTTTGCATTGGCGTCCGGGCCCGTTTGCCTCCATACCTTGGCGCGTGTTCTCAAACGGGGAAACTAGGTTGCAACCTTTTTAGAGGTGACGGGGAAATGGACCGCAGCCAACGAGGGACCAGTACGCCCCAGGACCTCCTCCTTCCAGAGGGAAAACTCATCCGCACCACGCGGGGCGGCGCGAACGCTCTCAAGCAGCTCCTCCTCGACCTGAAGAAGTACTCCTTCTCGGGATATGTCCGTACGGTCCGCAACGTGAATGGGAGGCGCTCCGAGGGGATCGTCCTGTTGCGGGGCGGGAACCCGGAAGCGAGCCTATATCAGCGCGGGGATCAGCAGGACCGCGGGCGGAGCGCGCTCAAGAAGGTGTGGCAAGACTCCTACGACGAGTCGTGCGTCCTCGAACTCCACGCCCGCGTGGACATGGAGGGACTCGTCCGCGAGTACGGGGACGCGATCCTCGAGAAGGCCGCGAAGGTGCTGAAGAAGGCGAAGGTCCCGCAGCCCATCGATCGGACCGAGGTCGAGACCCAAGTCGCCCGGTGGAAGGAGCAAGGATACGCGGTCGCGTCCGTCGAGTCGGCCCTTTCCGGCGATCCGGCGGGCCTCACCGCGGCGTTCCTCTCCATGAAGGAGGCGGTGCGCAAGGCGCAGGCCGTTCAGGAAATCCTCGATGGCATGGACGTCCCCGGCTTCGAGTCCCGCGCAGCGATCCTGCGGGGGAAGCTCAAGGATCCCGTCCGGAATCCGGACATCGACACGGAGGTCGAGAGCCTCCGGGATGCGGTCGAAAGCCTCAAGCGGATCGAGGCACGCCGCCGCATCGAACTCGAGCGGGAACGCGATTCGCAGGAGCGGACGAAGAAGGTGCTCGAGCTCGTCATGAAGCAAGACGCTCTCGGGGTCCAGGCCGTCGCCTCGAAAGAAGAAGTCGCGAAGGTCCTCGCGGAAGCGCCCCAGGAGCGGGACGAGCGGACGAACCTCATCCCGCCGTATACGTTCGAATCGTACATCGTCGGGGAGAGCAATCGCTTCGCCCATGCCGCTGCAGTGGCGGTCGCGAAGCAGCCCGCCAAGTCGTACAATCCCCTCCTCGTCACCTCGGGCCCGGGCCTCGGCAAGACGCATCTCCTCCACGCGATCGGGAATCATATCGCCTCGCATCACGGGGGCGCGAAGGTCCTCTACATGACTTGCGAGGCCTTCGCGACGGGATTCGAGGAAAGCCGGGAGAAGGGCACGCTGCCGGCGTTCCGCGACCGCGTCCGGGGCGTCGACTGCCTCCTCCTCGACGACATCGAGTTCCTCAGCGGCAAGGGCGAGGTCCACGAGGAGCTGTTCCACACGTTCAACGACCTGTACAATGCGGACAAGCAAATCGTCCTCGCGAGCGATCGACCGCCGAAGGCGATCCCGAACCTGGACGAGCGTCTCGTCTCGCGGTTCGAGTCGGGCCTCGTGGCGGGGATCGAACCGCCGGAATTTCCCACGCGCATCGCGATCCTTGAGCGGCGGTCCCGCGACGCGAAGGTCCCGATCGAGCCGGATGTGCTCGCGTTCATCGCGAACCTCGTCGAGGACAACGTGCGAGAGCTCGGCGGGGCGTTCAACCGCGTCGTCGCGTTCTCGTCGCTCATGGGGCGGACGATCACGCGCGACCTGGCCCGGGAGGTGCTAAGTGAACCTCCGCCGGACTCAATCGCCGAGTCCCGCGTATCGATTGTGCCGATCGAATACGAGCTAAAGCCCGGCCGCAGCTACCTCATCGAGGAAGACCGTCCCTCCGAAGCCTTCCGGCTGTTCTCGAAATTCCTGCGCAACGGCAAGGGCGGCCTCGTGATCACACGCACGAACCCGAAGCGGGTGCGAGAAACGTTCGACCTCGGGACGGACCGGATCCTCTGGCTCACGGACCGCGAGAGCGCCGCGGAGGAGACGATGGCGCCCGCGCTCGAGCGGATCGTCTACGAGATCGAGACCCACCTCGCGAAGCAGTCGCGCGGGGCTGTAATGGTAGACGGGATTGAGTACCTCGTTTCGAACAACTCCTTCGACGCCGTGCTGAAGTTCGTTCGGCGGCTGCTCGACACGATTTCGGAGAGCCAATACGTGTTCATCATCTCCCTCGGGCCGGCGACATTGAAGGAACAGGAGCTGAAGATGCTCGAGCGGGAGATGGACGTGATCCGGCTCGCGTGACGGCCTTAGGGATCCGGCCTACTCGATCCGCTCGACCTCGTTATAGAAATCCTTGACGTATCGGAGGGCGTCGCCCCACGCCTCTTGCTTGGCGCGCGCGCTCGCCTCTTTCAGGATCCCGATCGGCTTGCCGAGGTCTTTCCCGCGGACCTTGAGGTCCAGCAATGCGTTCCTCGCCTTGCGCATCTCCTCTTGGACGAACGCGGGCACGTCGCGCTTGAGCCGGTCCTGCGCCTGGCGGCCGAGTTTCAGTGCGGACGTGGCGTCGCGCCGCTCGAGCGCCTCTCGCCCTTGGCGGGCAAGCCGGTCCGCCTCGCGGACGTCCATCCCCATCGCCTTCACGTCCCGCACGAGGCGCTCCGCACCTTCGAGGGACGTCCTCGCTTCGTGGTAGTCCTTCGCCTCGGACTGGAATCCGGTGAGTGCGCCCTCGTACAGGCTCCACGCGCCCTCGTATTCCGACTTCTCGAGACGGGTCACGGCCTCTTGGAGTCGCGGGAGGACCGCTTGAAGGCCGGCGTCGCCCTTCGCCCGCTGGATCTCCTCGAGGAACGTGTCGATCCGGCTGCCGATGTGGTCCACGAAGGCGACGTCGAGAGACCGCCGGGCCCGGGCGATGAGCCCTACCGCGCGTTCGATGTCGCGGCCCTTGCCGGCATGGATTGCATCGTTGATGAGCCGCTTGCCCTCGTCGATCTCGAGTCCGATGCGCTTCGCGGACACGAGCAGCGGCTTGACGGCGTTCACGAGTTTCGGCAGCTCGCGGTACAGGAGTTTCCGGTCGCCCGTCGGGATGTCGACGTCCTGATCCCGCTGCGCGCGCCGCATCTGGTCAATCCTGTTCTGCAGCGGGGTCCGCGACGGTCTCGGCGGGACAGCCGGTGCGGCCGTGGCCGCCGGGAGGTTCCTTGGCTCCGCGGCCCTCGTCGGGGGCGTCGGCGGCGCGATGGCGGGTTCCCCTTCGGATGCGAACCGGACGCCGCAGTTCGGACAATGGTCCGCGTTCGCCGGGACACTCGTCTTGCACACGGGGCACTCGTACTCCGTGGCCTCGCCCTCGGAGAACTCCGCGCCGCATCCGGGGCACACGGTCGCGTCCGCGGACACGAGCGTCTCGCATACAGGGCACAGGAACTGCTCGCCAAGCTCCTTCGCGGTCTCCGCGGCGGCGGTCGACTCCGCCTCGAGGCCTGCGTTGTCCGCGCCGGGCGAACCTCGCGCCACGCTCTTCAAGGTCTCGAAGATTTCCGGATGGTTGTCTTTCCCTTCCATGATTGACGCGAGGATTTCGTCGATGCTCCGTCCTTCCTTGACGGGCACCTTCACCCCGTCGTCGGAGCTCCCGCCACTCACGTCGAACAGCGTCAGGTCCGTCTGGCACGAAGGACACACGCGGGCGTCTGCGGCGATGGAAGAATCACAGACGGGGCATACCTTCGTTTCCTTCGGTGGCGTAAGCCGACACCTCGAACTCGTCGACACGTTTGCATCCTTGCGCGGCGTACAAAGAGTTTCCGGTATCGGTACAGAGAATGATAAGGCCTCAAGGTAGATAATCAGCGCAAAAGCGTTAAGTGAGCCTTGCACCCGTGCAATTCGCATCGGCGAGGGCATGGGCTTTCGCACTTCGATTGATGGACTCGACAAGGTGATCCGCACGGAGATCACTCCGCCGAAGGTCGTGCTCGTCACCGGCCCGCCCGGGTCTATGAAGACGTCCTTCTGCTACACGCTCATGTCCCGCTACCTCAAGGACACGGGCGAATTCGGGCTGTACACGACGCTTGAGGAAACGGTGCAGTCGCACCTGAGGAACATGGAGTCTCTCGGCGTCGAACTCTCCATGAATATGCAGATCAGCGACTTCACGGACCTCCGGGAGATCGACGCGGTCGTGAGCCCGGAGGACCAGACGGACTATCTTGCGTTCATCGAGCGGATGATCGCTCACTATCGGAAGGTCCACGGAAACAAGTTCAAGATCTTCGCCCTCGACTCCCTCGGCGCGCTGTACTCCCTCATGGAGAACACGAACAACATGCGGAAGCGCATGTTCTACTTCTTCAAGATGTTGCGGGACAACAACCTCACGTCTCTCGTCGTCATGGAACGGAGCACGAACGGAGACACTCAGCTCCTCGGGAACGAGGGGTTCCTCGTCGACGGGATCGTCCTCCTCGGGCTCGACCGCTCGCGAGGCAAGCTCGTACGGTACCTCCAGGTCGAGAAGATGCGTTCCGTCGATCACTCGATGGAGAAGCACGCGATCGAGGTTCGGAAGGGCGGTCTCACCGTCCTCGGCCCGATCTTCGAATCCGGAGGTGCCTGATCCTGTCTCACGCTCACACGCCGACGCCTGGGAGGCTCGGCGCCTTGCACACACCCAACCGGAGGGCGCAGTAGATGGCCGAAGCATCGATCTTGGACGCGCTAGACGCGCTGAAGAAACTCGAGGAAAGCCTAAGGTCCCGAGATGCGGAGTTCAAAGAACGAGAGGCCTCCATCCAGGAACAGGCGTCCAAATTGGAAGAGGACCGCCGCGCTTTCGAGCAGGAACGGACCGCCCTCGCGGATGAGCGGGACTCCCTCGTCGGCCGGGAGAAGGGCCTTCGCGCCCGGGAGAAGGAGCTCGAGCAGCACGAACGGGCCATCGAGCAGCAGGAGAGCGAGTTCGAATCCACCCGGCAGCGGATCCTGCAGAAGGAGAATGAGGTCCTGTCTCGCGAACAGGAACTCGCGAAGCGCCTCGAAGGCCTCGTGCGGCGGGAAGAGGAACTCGCCCGCCGGGACGCGGACAGCGCGGTCCACGTGCAGGAAATCGCGTCGCGGAAGACGGAGATCGCGTCGCGGCAGGAACAGATCGTCACGCTCCTCGAAGAGCAGAAGGCGACCCTCGAGGCCCAGATCGCCCGGAACCGCGAGCTTATGGACCGCGAGAGGAAGCTGGCTGCGGAGGAGGAGAACCTCGCCGCGGCGAGGGCGAAGATCGCGGAAGAAGCGCGCCGACTCCTTGAGCGGGAGAAGCAGGTCCTGGCCCACGAGCAGGCCGCGAAGAGCACACCCGCGGCAGCCGTCACGTCGCCGCCGATCGCGCAGCGCGCCGCACCGATCACGCCGCCCGTGGCTCCAATGCGACCGCAGCCCGCCCAGCCGACGTCTTCCCCCGTCCAGCCGAGGCCCGCGGCTCCAACCCCTGCCCCGGTCTTGAAGCCGACTCCGAAGCCCGTCGTCGATGCGGAAAGCGAGGAATCGGAGACCGCGTGTCCAGCGTGCGGTACGATGATTTCGTCGGACGCCATCATGTGTTATGCCTGCGGGCACCGCCTGCAGGAGGAATCCGCGGCTGAGGAGCCGACGGAGTCGGAGGGAGAGTCCGAGGTCCCCTGCCCCTCCTGCGGCACGATGATTTCGTCCGATGCGATCATGTGCTACGCTTGTGGCCACCGCATGAATGCCGACGACGACAAGGCGGGCAAGAAGGCCCCCGTCAGCGTCAAGAAGGTCTTGAAGAAGAAGGTCATCTGACGCCGCGGGGCAGCGCACTCGCAATTTTCGCGACGTTTTTTTCGTCGAATTTTGCGATGCGGATTCTTATTTTGATAGTCATGACGAAATAAAATTATTCCCTCCATGGGACGCGTTTCGTTCTCCCGTGTGAGAACACGTGCGTATCGCGATAGATAATCGCGCGGTAACCTATTTATAAAGCAGCTCGGGATGGCCCGGCAACATGCCCACCGGTCGCAGTCATCCGGATCGGCTAAGGAGATTCGACCTCAGGAGGTTCTGGATTGTCTGAGGTGTCCGGACGGAATGGCAAGGCGCTCACCCTCTTGATCGTCTGGACCGTCGCCCTGGGCGGCCTCTTCACGGCCTTACTGGCCCTGAGTACGCCCGCGTCGGCGGGTCCATGCGATCAGGTCGGCGGCGTCATCACGGGAGACTGGACGATCAATACCGTCCAGGTCTGCAGCGGCATCGTCTACTCGGTTGACGGGACGATCAACATCAACGCCGGCGGCAGCCTCACCCTGATCAACGGAGGCCTGAGCTTCGCAAAGGATACGTCCCACGCGGGTTACGCGCTCAACGTGAACGCGGGCGGCGAACTCATCCTCGACAACTCGATCGTCACGACGCAGACCAATGCGATCGCTCCCTACGTGAAGTTGATCTTGACCGTCTCCGGTTTCAGCAGCCGGTTCCAGATGATCAACGGAGCGATTCTGAAGTTCCCCGGCTGGTTCAACGCGACGAGCGCGACGGTCAACATCACGGACTCCACGATCACCGGCTTCACGGACGGAGACCTTTCGAGTCTCGGAATCGACATGGACGACAACAACGACGCGCCCGTGATCGCCTGGGCCTCCACGACCGCGAGCATGTACAGGTCACGGTTCGACCGACTCTACGAGTACATCAGCGGCGGCAATATCACCCGCACCGGCAATGTCAGCCTGACTGCCTCGAGCAACCTCTATGCGTACGACTCGTACATCGGAGTGGACTACTCGAACCTGGTAGACCGGCACAACGAGCTGCGTGTTGACGGATCATCGAACGCATACTTGTACGGTGTCACGATTGACCGCACGCAGGATCCTCCCTCGATGTCAGACTGGCAGCCTGCCTATCGGCCAACGGCGGCGGGCGGCAGTATATTCCTCCTGCGGTGGCTCCATGCCACCGTCGTCGACTCGACCGGATTCCCGGTGAGCGGAGCGACGATTTCGTCAGCCCTCAGTCCGAGCGCGACGTCGGCTCAGTATCCGGACAACGGCCTTGCAACGACGCCCAGCTCGCGGAGTCTCTGGTACATCGGCCGCACGGCGGGCGGCACAACCGCCTGGTATCTCACAGGCCCCGCTGGCGAGGCGCTGATCCCGCTCTACACGGACCAGGTCACCGTTGCCTCCTTGCCGAACGCGGAATCCTTCGGCAACTACGAGGAGGTTGCGACGTATTCGTCCTCGACAACCTCGGGCGGCGCGTACTTCCCTCCGTATCCTGCGATCAGCTCGGAGGACAACAACAAGGGACTCGCTCTGACCTTCAGCGATCTCCAGGTGCGGACGGGACCGGACCTCGAACTCCGCCAGGCAGACTACAGTGCCACGCTGACCGTCACGCAGAACCAGCCCTTCGCGGTATTCGCGAAGATCTACAATAGCGGGCAGACGACCGCATCGGACGTTTCCATCGCCGCCTACCTGAACGGAAACCGAGCGTCCGAGGTCGCTCGTGTGAACGGCCTCACTGTCGTCACGTTCCTGGACCAGTCCGTGAACGTGGCCGGCATCGGCCTCACGGGCACGCAGTCGATCATGCTCGTCGTCGACCCGGACAACCAGATTAACGAGGGCGGTGCCGCGCAGGAGGCCAACAACTTTGCGAACATCACCTTGAACGTCCTGCCCCCACCCGACGGATTCGTCGCGATCCTCTCGCCATCCGCGGGCCAGACAGTGGAACCCGGGAGTGCGCTGAGCGTGACGGGATTTGTTCGAGATGTGGACTCGAACGGCATCCTCGGCGTCCCGCTGACGATCGAGCTGCGCTCTGGCGCCACGGTCGTCGCGACGGGCACGACGGTGTCGGGCGATGTCGGCTTCTTCATCGGGACGATCAATGTGCCAGACAACGCCCAGGACGGGTCCTACGGCATCGTGGTGACGGCCACCTCCGGTGCCATCTCGTCGGACACACGGGCAATCGCCGTGCAGAGGAACGTGCCCTTCCTGAACCAGCCCGTCCCGATCCTCGGACTGCCCTACTGGCTCCTGTTCATCATCATCGCGGCCGCCGTGGCCGTCGGGATCGGCGTCACGCTGTACTGGAAGGTCTACGGCCTCGGCAAGATGGTCG
>CAMTUI010000017.1:0-51659 GCA_947084985.1 Methanobacteriota archaeon
CCCGAAAAGAGTAACGCTCATATAGAAGTCCAATCATCGACCAGCGGGAATCTACATGATGAGCGGTCAGCCGATTATCATTCTAAAGGAAGGGACCGAGCGCGAGAAGGGCAAGGGCGCTGTGTTCAACAACATCGCCGCGGCGCGCGCTGTCGCAGACGCCGTCAAGTCGACCCTGGGCCCGAAAGGCATGGACAAGATGCTCGTCGACTCCCTCGGCGACGTGACGATTACGAACGACGGGGTGACGATCCTCAAGGAGATCGAGATCGAGCACCCGACGGCCAAGATGCTCGTCGAGGTCGCGAAGACCCAGGACGACGAGGTCGGCGATGGCACGACGAGCGCGGTCATCCTTGCGGGTGAGTTGCTCAAGCGAGCGGAATCGCTCATCGAGCAGGAGGTCCATCCGACGATCATCGTGAACGGCTACCGCATGGCGGCCGGAGAGGCGGTCCGGCGGCTAAGGCAGCTCGCGTTCCCCGTGAAGCGGGACGACAAGACGACTCTCGCGTCCATCGCCCGCACGGCCATGTCGGGGCGCAGCGTCGGCGTGAGCGGGGACTTTCTCGCGGACATTGCCGTCCAGGCGGTCCAGTCGATCATCGAGGAAGTCGCCGGCGAGGTCCGCGCGGACGTGGACAACATCCTCGTCCAGAAGAAGCACGGCGGGAACCTGAAGGACACGGCCCTTATCGACGGCGTCGTACTCGACAAGGAGCGGGTGCACTCGCGCATGCCGATGTTCGTCCGCGACGCGAAGGTCGCTCTCATCAACCGGGCGCTCGAGGTCAAGAAGACGGAAGTGAACGAAGAGATCCGGATCCGGGACCCCGCGAAGCTCCAGCAGTTCCTGAACGAGGAAGAGAAGAGCCTCAAGACGATGGTCGAGAAGATCAAGGCGTCCGGGGCCAACGTCGTCCTCTGTCAGAAGGGAATCGATGACGTCGCGCAGCACTACCTCGCGAAGGAAGGAATCTACGCGGTCCGCCGGGTCAAGGAGAGCGACATGAAGAAGCTCGCGAAGGCCACGGGCGCGCGCGCGGTCACGAACCTCGATGACCTCACCGCCAAGGAGCTCGGCCGGGCGGAACTGGTGGAAGAGCGGAAGGTCGGCACGGACGATATGACGTTCGTCACGGGCTGCAAGAAGGCCCGCGCCGTCTCGATCCTGATCCGGGGTGGGACGGAGCACGTGGTCGACGAGGTCGAGCGAATCCTGCACGACGCCCTCCGGGTCGTCGCGGCCGCGATCGAGGACGGCAAGGCGATCCCGGGCGGCGGCTCCGCGGAGGTCGAGCTCTCCCTCGCCCTGAAGGACTATGCGGCAACCGTCGGCGGACGCGAGCAGCTCGCTATCGAAGCGTTTGCCCAAGCCCTCGACGTGATCCCGCGGACGCTCGGCGAGAACGCGGGGCTGGACCCCATCGACGTCCTGATCAAGCTCCGCTCGGAGCACGGGAAGAAGGGCGGCAAGTCGATGGGCGTGAACATCCTGACGGGCGATCCCCAGGACATGCTCAAGGCGAACGTGATCGAGCCGCTGCGGGTGAAAGTCCAGGAGATCGAGTCCGCCGCCGAGGTGGCGGGCATGATCCTGCGCATCGACGACATCATCGCCTCGAAGAAGTCGCCTTCTCCCCCGCCGGGCGGCGGGGGCGGACACGGCCAAGGCGGCGGCATGGGCGGCATGCCCGGCATGGGCATGTGACGTCCGCTCAGTTCGTCGGTGGGCGCTCTCCCTGAAGGCGCGCGGCGACTCGATCGCGAAGCCTGCGCGCCTCTTCGTCTTCTTCGTCAGCCATCCCGGATTGGATGACCTCCGTCCAGGAACGGGCGTCGGCCGGAGCCTCCGGCGACCGAGACGATTCGATCCGGAACCGGGGCGCCATGCCGTCCGCGACGACGATGCGGGGCGGATGCTGCGAACGCGACCGGACGACCTCCACGCGCACCGTCGCCCCGTCCTCCGACAGGGCCTCTCGCACGACGCGCTCCGCCTCGTCCAGAGGGCGGTCCGCATAGAGGCTGAAGCTGATCGCGCCTCGGCGGACGAGACGCGGCAGGAACACGAGGACCGCGAACACGGCGAGGAAGATCCCGATCGTCAGAAAGGTTAGGGCCGCGTCGGTGGCATCCGCGCCAAACGAGAGCACGAGCAGGACGCCAATCCCCAGGGAGACCATCGAGAGGCCGAGGAACATCGTTGCAATCCGGAGGTTATTCGCGTATGTCCAGGAGAGCCCGCGTTCCGCGTCCACGTCATCGCCCCTCGACGATGAGCGCCCCGAACTTGCCGCGGGACACGTCGAGACCGAAATTGGTCCGTTTCACGTAGCAGTCGAGGGCCCGCACGGTCGCACCCGGTGCGACCGTCCCGCGCTCTACGAGCCCGACGTCCTCGTCCCACAGGGCGAAGCGGCAGAACCCGCTCTCGTCCCGCAGCTCGAGGTTCACGACTCGACCCGAGCTCCCGTCCTGACGCGTGAACGTGCGGACCGGACTCACCCCGACGACCGTCGCCCGAAGATTCGCCTCCATGCCCTCCTCGAGGTCCACGATCCGCGTGAAGGAAGATACACTCCGGCCGAGCCCCTCGACGACGACCATCGCGGCGGCGTCGCGATCGAGGAGCCCGCCCCAGGCCGCGGTCACCTCGTCGATCTGCGTATCGAATGCTTCGGGGGTCACCAAGTCCTTCACTTTCTCGTAGTGGGGCCGGCGCACGCCGTGCCATCGCCCCTCGCGAGAAAAGGTTTGCCCCTCAGGAGAGGCCGCGGACGATCGCGTCCTGCAGGGCACGCAGGGCGCTGGCGTCCGGGGATCGCGCCCGGACAAGGACCGTGGTCCAGGGTTCCCCTTCCCCCCGCTTCACGCCGACGAGGCATGCCGGATCCTCTAGGTGCAGAAGGGTCTCGCAGCCTCGGAAGATCCCCTCGCGGTCCACCTCCCGCGGGTCCACGGCCATGGGTCCGCGCTCCTGCAGGGACCGGCGGACGGATTCCGTGACGGCATCGCGTGCGTCGAACACCTGGAGGGCCCAGACCGGCCGCGACCGGAGCCGGAAGGCCAGCCAGACCAACGGGACGAACGACGCGAGGACGAGGAGCGCCACGACGAACTCCGGCTGGCGCGCCTCCCAGGAGAGGAGGCTCGCGAGCCAGAGGCCGGCGGACAGGGCGAGGAACAACATCACGGTGCTCCCGGGCACCCGACGGACCCACACGGGGCGGCCCTGCGCCTCGGTCATGGGAGGACCTCACTTGAGGCGGATCGTCTCGAGGTTCATCGGCGCGCGCGCCTCGATGCCGAACTTCTTATACAAGCCCGACGCGAGGTCGGAGCACTTGTACTCCTCGCCGTGGTTCACGATGATCCGCTCGGGCCGGGGCTCCATCGTCCCGACGTAGTTCAAGAGCTGCAGGCGATCCGAGTGACCGGAGAAGCCATCGATCGTCTCGACGTCCATCTTGATCGGCAATGTGAGGGACTGCCCGCGGTCCATCAGGGTGATCTCGCGCGCCTCCCGCTGGATCCTCCGGCCGAGGGACCCCTCGGACTGGAACCCGACGAAGAGCAGCGCGTGCAGCGGGTTGTCCGCCCAGCCCTTGAAGTACTCGAGGACCGGGCCGCCGCTCATCATGCCGCTCGTCGCGAGGACGATGCACGGCTCCACGCCGTCGATGATGTTCGCGCGCATGTCCGAGGTCTCGACCCGCTTGAACGAGGGCGAAAGGAACGGGTTCTCCCCGGTCTGGAAGATCTGCGTGCGAAGTTGGCTGTTCAGGTACTCCGGGTACGCGGTGTGGATCGCGGTCGCCTCCCAGATCATCCCGTCCAGATAGATCGGCACCTCGGGGATCTGGTGGCTGCGCATCGCGTCCTCGAGGACGAGCATGACCTCCTGGGAGCGCCCGACCGCGAAGACGG
Source organism: Methanobacteriota archaeon (assembly GCA_947084985.1). Classification (GTDB taxonomy): domain Archaea; phylum Thermoplasmatota; class Thermoplasmata; order RBG-16-68-12; family RBG-16-68-12; genus RBG-16-68-12. Next base: position 3,931 of record CAMTUI010000017.1, read on the forward strand.
GCACGAGGACCTTTCCGCCGCGGCTCAGCACGCGACGGGAGACGTCCTTGATCTGCTGCGAGGCCTCGTGCCGGGACGGCTGGACGTCGTGGTAGCCGCCATACGTGGACTCGAGGACGAGCGTCTCGAGGCGCGGGAACTTGTTCACCGCGGGATTGAAGAGCCACGACTTCTCGAACTTGATGTCGCCGGACATCGCGACGTTGTACAGCCCGTCGCCGATGTGGAAGTGGGCCAAGGCGGAGCCGAGGATATGCCCCGCGTTCTGGAACGTCAGGCGCACGTCGGGCGCGATGTCCGTCGTCTCGCCATACTTCAGCGGGATCGTGCTCGCGACCGCCTTGCGGACGTTGCTCGAGTCGTAAGGGGACTTGCGGGCCTCACCCATGGCCACCTTGATGAAGTCGAGCTGGAGGAGGGACATGAGGTCCCGCGTCGGCGGGGTCGTGTAGATCGGTCCTTCGTAGCCGTACTTGTATAGGGCGGGCACAAGCCCGGAGTGGTCGAGATGGGCGTGCGTAATCACGACGGCATCGATCGACCCGAGGGGCATCACCTCCGGCGCGTTCAGGTACGGGGAGCCGTTGTCCTCCGAGATCAGGACGCCGCAGTCGATGAGGACCTTCGATTCCCGGGTGCTCAGGAGAGCCGCGGACCGACCGACCTGGCGGAAGCCCCCGAGGGCCGTGATACGGACATAGTTTTCGCCCGCCGGGACCTCGCGCGCGAGTTTGCGGCCGACCTGCTTCAGGAAGGCCATGCGTTCGTCGTTGATCGACCGCAGGTACTGACGGATCTCGTCGACCGTCTTCGAGGGAATCGGCGGCGTGCGCACGACCTTCGGCGCCCATCCGATCCGCTTCTTCAATTCGTTCAGGACGGACCCGTGGCGTCCGATAACCATACCGGGCGAGAGGGCTTCAATCGTGATCTCTCCGGTCTCCGTCTCGAAGTATATCCCCGTGATCTGCGCCTCAGGCGGGATCACCTCGCGGATGATCTTCTCCGCGTCCTCCTGGGACGCGAGCAACGAGGGATCCGGCCGCACGACGATCCGCCGTCGTAGCTGCTGGGCGATCGAGCGCACGAGCTCGTTCGACTCGGCGAAGACGTCCATGTTCTTCGTGTAGATCACGATCGTGGGGCCTTCGAAGTCGACCAGAGTGATTTCTACGTGGTCTGGGACCAGTTTCTTCACGACGCTACGCGCGTCGCTGAGAATGTCCTCGATCGTCATCGAACATCAACTGCGGCCTGACGTCGCTTGGGGACTCAGGCCAGTTTCATCGCGGACTTGCGCTTCTCGACTTCCTTGTCATCGAACATTTTGAAGCCGTCTTTCGTGATGATGGCAACGTCGATTCCTTCGCCGGAGACCGCGTCGCGCTTCATCGCGGAGGTGACCGCGCGGATCGCGAGGTTCGCTCCTTCGTCCGTCGTCATGTCGTCCTTCCAGTGGTCTTCGAGCACGCCGTACACGTACGGACTCCCCGAGCCCGATGAGACGAACTTGTCGGGCAAGGAGCCGCCCGCCGCGTCGAGGGAGTAGACGTGGCCCCCGGTTCGGTCGTATCCGCCGATCACGAGTTGCACCCAGTACGGGAAGTACCGGCTACCGGCGAGGATGTTCGCCGTGAGGGTCGCGCACGCCTCCACGGACATCGACGCGCCGCGCTTGAGCTTGTAGAGTTCCACTTCGGCGGTGATGTACCGCGCGAGGACCTGCAGGTCTCCGACGAGCCCTGCCGTCGTGAGGCCGAGGTTCTCGTCGAGCTTGTAAACTTTCTTCGTTCGCTTGTGGGCGATTAGCGTACCCGCCGTGGCCCGGCGATCGGCCGCGAGGACGACGCCTTCCTTGCAGACGAGACCCAGTGTCGTAGTCCCGGTCTCGACCTCTTTGGAGATAGATGCCATCGAAACACTCCCGTTCAAAAGGGTGTCAAAAACTGACGCTCGAAGCATATTGCCGGCGGTATATAAGTATTGCCCCTTTCGTCGCGAAAACCCGAGTCAGGAATCGCCAACAGGAGAAAAGTGGTGGGACCGATCTCGGAGGACGCGGTCGCTCACACATCGTGACCCGAGCGCCAGGAATCCACGAGACCGGCGTCACATGCGGAAGTAGACCCACCAGATACCGACGATAACGACGACGATGACGACAGCGGCGATGCCCAGCCACATGTACATCTTGCGCTTGCTCGACTTGTCGCCGCCGAGACCCAGACCCGCTACATCATAGGACATGGACGCCTCGCCGGACGAACCTACGACGGCGTAATAAGGGTTTCGTCATCGGGGGAGCCTACCGGCAAGTCCCTCGAGGAGCGGTGCGATTTTCTTGGCGGGCCGGAACTGTACCGCGTATGCGATCTTCTCCTTCGGCAACGCGACGTTCGCGGCGCTCACGTACACCGTGTGGCCGTCTGCCTCGCGCTCGGTCCGCAAGACCTCATCCCGCGGGATCGACACGATCTCGGTTCCTTCTTGGTCCTCGAAGAAGAACCTCACGGCGCTCGGCATCGCGCGCAACGTGACAAGGAAGAAGCACGGATCCTCGAGATCGCGTCGCGTCGGGGCGGCGATGAACAGGAGTCCCGCCTCGTGGCGGAGTACCTGTCCTGGGACGGGTCGGAGGAGAGGCACCCGTTTCCCGTCGTGATCCATTGACACCTCCGTGGTCACGTCCGCCTCTCCGAGCACCCGGTAGGCGACCTGCCCCGCGCCCGCCGCCGAGGAGAACACAACGCGCAAGCCCGATCCGGATTCTGCAGGCTCGATGCGCATCTTCATCCGCAGTGTCGCGAAGTTCAGATCGTACACACGATCGTTCGCGTCCACGTATCCGAGGATCATTCGCGTGCCTCAGACGCCGAATCCCTTACGAAACTGTTCGGCAATCTCCGCGAGCTCGCCCTGGCTGAAATTGTCGAAATCGGAGACCGCGACGTACTCGGCGAGATGTTCTTCCCTAGAGATGTTCGGGATGACGGAGGCCACCGTCTCCTCGGACAGGATGAACTTCAGCGCGGCCTGGGCCAGGTTCATGCCTTTGCTCCCGTAGATCCAGCGCAGGTTCTCTGCCTGTTTGCGGGCCCGTTCGACCCACGCCGCGTCCTTGACGGCGAGGTCTCCGTCCGCCGGATAACCGACCGCATCCGGGTCCGACTCGAGCACGCCGCCGGCATGGGGCGCGCGAATCACCATGCCCTGGTTGATCTCCAATGCCACGGGGAAGAACTTGCGCCCAGGCTCCTCCTCGAGCAAGTTGTAGTACGTCTGGATGCAGCCGAGGTCGTGCTTCCGCATCGCCGCGCGGCCCTCCTCCAAGCCGCCGGGCCCGGGGCCGAGAGCGATCCCATAGTAGCGGATCTTGCCCTCCGAACGCAAAGCCTCGAGCGCCTGCCACATCGCAGCGTTCGCCACGGTTGCCGCATCCGGATAGTGCAGCTGCAGCGCGTCCACGTACGAGGTCTGGAGTCGTTCGAGGGTCCCATCCAGCGACTTGCGGATTCCCACCGGCGAGAAGTCGGCGCCTGCCAGCGTGCGGCCCACCTTGCTTGAGATGATCACGAGCTCCCTCTTGTCGCGAAACGCTTCGCCGAGGAGGCGCTCTCCGCGGCCGTCCCCGTCCGTCGGGGCGACGTCGTAGTAGTTGATCCCCGCGTCGTACGCCTTACGGAGCAGGTCGATCGCCCGCTCGTCCGAGAAGGAACCCCATCGGTCCGAGGCCAAGGTCCACAGGCCGAAGCCGATCTCCGAGACCTCGAGCTCCGTCTTACCCATCGGCCGATAGTTCAGCAAGGGCGTCCGCCGGAGCACCGCAAAGCGGGGCGCGTATTTGACCGCACCGCTCGGGAGATCAGCGCCATGTCACGTAGAAGAGCGCAGCGAACCCGATTAGCTCGGCCGCGTTCAGGGCGAGCATCGGGAGGGCGATGTTCGCGCCCTCGCGTGCATTGTTCATGTCGACGTAGAAGAACATCGCCACAGCGTTCTTGATGATGAACAGAGCCGCGAAGAGGACGAGGCCCAGCGCAAAGGGGGAGCGGAGCTGGCGGTAGTTGTTCGCGTAGACGTACAACAGGGCGATCAGAAGGGCGATGCTCGCACCCGCTAGGGCAAGGTCAATCGCCCAAAGAGTCCCGATGGCCACGCTCTCACGCGATTAGTCCGGTCCGGCCCATATCTACTTTTGCCCAATCCGGGGCTCGATGCGCCTCCAGATTTCGAGGAAATCTTCGAAGTGCACCTGGAGCCGCGGCGACAACGAATACAGGGTGCCGTAGCTCTCGCTGCCCAACGTCATCACGCAGTCGTTCTCCCGCAACACGTCGAGGTGATGCCGCACCGTCTTGTAGTCCAATTCCAATCTACCGGCGAGGTCGTTCGCGTTGAAGGGCCGTTCATGGAGCGTCCGCAGGATTCTGGCGCGGTTGATCCCTCCACGGGTCGCCGCGATCAGGTACCAGAGACGCTTGTCCATGACCGCGCGTCCCCAGCCGTTGGGCGATAATCTAGGTTGCGGGACGCCCATCGAACCCGTCATCGCCAAACGTTCTAATATTACTATCAAAATAGTCAAACGGATGGGGGAGGCGCGGGGCTCGTCTTGGGCCCGCAAGGGGAAGGGATGGTTCCTCGAGTTCCGCCTGATTCCCGTCCTGCTCTGGTCGTACACAGCCGTCGTCCTGGGGACCGCGCTCGCGTTCGCGGAAGGAGGTGTCTTCGACGCGTGGCGGTTCGCGATCGCTCTGGCACTCGGCGGCCTAATCCAGGGATGGGAGACCCACTCGATCAACGAGATCTACGACTGGCGCAGCGGGACGGACCGACTCGGCGGGATGCGAGCCCTGTCCGGCGGCAGCAAGGTCCTGAATCTCGGCCTTCTCGAGGAGCGGGACCTCTGGATCATCTTCGTGGCCTCGAGCGTCGCGGTCGGGATCCTCGCCGCGTGGGTGGCGGTGAACCTCGCGTGGTGGCTCGCGCTCATCGTGGCTACCGGCTACTTCCTCGGGCTGGCGTACACGATCCCGCCGGTCGCGACCGCCTACCGACCCTTCGCGGGCGAATGGCTCGGCGGCTTCCCGGGGGTCCTTCTCTCCGGAATCGGCGCGTACGCGATTCAGGCCCTCTCCATTTCCTGGACCTCGATCATCGCCCTCTCGGCCCACGCACTCGTGTGCTGCGGGATGCTCGTCGTGCACCACTACCTCGACGCGCCGATGGACGCGGCGGCGTCACCGCCCAAGCGGACGACGGTCGTGGCGTTGGGACCGCGCGCATCCGTCGCGTATGCGAGCGGCATGGCGGCCCTGGCCGCGGGTCTGTATGCGATCCTCGGAATCCTCATCCACCCGGCATTCCTCCTCGGAGCCGCCGTCACGGTTCCCGCCGTGTGGGTCCACGCACACACGTTGCCGTGGGATCTCCGATCCGTCACCCGGAACGAATTGCGCGTCATCCAGCTCGGCATCGCCGCGGGACTCGCAACGGCGGTCGGGCTCGCGCCGCCTCTGTGGCCGGTCCTGCCACTCGCGGTCGCGGGATACCTCGCGCATCTCATGGTCGTGTCCCCGCCCTCGGAGCTCGCTCGGGCCTGGCGTCGAGCGCCAGAAGGTTCGGCGGGTCGCCGCGAATCATAGGCCGCGGAAAACGGAAATAGACCGGCCTCACTGTCCGCCGTGTGCGGCGGATCGGCTTCCTTGTGAACCCTATCGCGGGCATGGGGGGCCGCGTCGGTCTGAAGGGCACGGACGGTGTGGAAGACGAGGCGCGCGCCGCGGGCGCAGAACCGGTCGCGGGACCGAAGGCGATCGCGTTCGCCGCGGCATTCCTGAGGCAGGCGGCGAACGATCCAAGCGTGGACGTCGAATGGCTCACGTGCCGCGGGGCGATGGGGAGCGATTCGCTCGAAGAGGCGGGCGTGCCACCGCAAAGGATCAGGATCGTGTATTCCCCGCCCGAGCGGACAACGTCCAAGGATTCGACCGTCGCAGCGCAGCAGGCCATCGGAGCGGGCGCGGAGCTCCTCGTGTTCTGTGGCGGCGACGGAACCGCGAAGGACGTCTCTCTGGCGGTCGAAGACCGGATTCCGATCCTCGGGGTGCCGGCGGGCGTCAAGATGCATTCCGGGGTCTTCGCGGTGTCCGCGACCGCAGCCGCGGAAATCCTCGTCGCATTCGCGCGAGGGCAACTCCGAATCGGTCTCGCGGAGATCCTCGACCTGGACGAGGACGCGTACCGACGCGGGGAATGGAAGATCCGTCTCTTCGGCACGACGAAGACGCTCGTGGAACCACACCTCGTGCAAGCGGGCAAGATGATGGTCGCAGAGGTCTCAGAGGAGTCCGTGCGAGCGGAACTCGCGGAGCATTTCGAGGAGCTGTTCGCCAGCGAACCGGAGACGCTCTTCCTGCTCGGGCCCGGCTCGACGATCGAGGGGATCGCGAAGGCCTCCGGTCTCGAGAAGACCCTTCTCGGGATCGACGCGGTCCTCGGCGGACGGACAATCGCGACGGACCTGAATGAGAAGGGAATCCTGGGCCTTCTCGCGCAACATCCAAGGACAAAGCTCGTGCTGAGCCCGATCGGGGCGCAAGGGTTCATCCTCGGGCGCGGCAACCTCCAGGTGAGCCCGGAGGTCCTTCGTCAGATCGGGACGCGGAACGTGATCGTCGTCGCTACCTCGAGCAAGCTCGCGGCCACGCCGGTCTTGCGCGTGGACACGGGAGACGAGGTTCTCGACGAGGAGTTCCGGAAGAAGGAATACCTCTTCGTAATCGTCGGGTATCGAACGACAAAACTTCACCCACTGAAAGATTGAAGTACACCCTGCATTTCCATGGTCGAGGTCGGGGTACTTGGCGGAGACGATGACGGCGGCCGTGAAATCCGAGGCCGCGCCGAAGAGCACGGAAGTCAAGAAGGTTCCAATGCCATCCGTCCGGCCGGACGAGGTCCTGATCCGCGTGAAGGTGGCCTCGATATGCGGCACGGACGTGCACATCTACAATTGGAACGAGTGGGCTCAGAAGCGAATTAAGGTCCCCCTGATCCAAGGGCACGAGTTCGCCGGGTACATCGAGAAGCTCGGGTCCAACGTCGCCGGACTGAAGAAGGGCGAGTACGTGAGCGCGGAAGGACACATCGCATGCGGCCGCTGTCACATGTGCCGCACGGGCAACGCCCACGTGTGCCGGACCGTGTCGATCCTCGGAATCGACCGGGATGGATCCTTCGCAGAGTACATGGCCGTCCCCGCATCAAACGTCATCGTCAACGATCCGAAGCTCTCGCCGGAGCTCGCGACGATACAGGATCCCCTCGGGAACGCGGTCTACACGGTCTCGAACGCGAGCGTGCCGGGGAAGACCGTCGCGATCTTCGGCCTTGGGCCGATCGGGCTCATGGCGGTCGCGCTGTGCCGCGCGATGGCGGCGGCGCGGGTCATCGCAATCGGCCATACGAACCGCTACCGTCTCGGACTCGCGAAGGAGGTCGGCGCCCACCTCGTCCTCGAATCGAACGCGGACCTCATCTCCGAGGTCATGGACGCCACCGCGGGTGAGGGCGTGGACGAGGTCCTCGAGTTCTCCGGGAGCGAGGAGGCCCTCCGGCAGGCGATCGAGATCGTGCGGCCCTCCGGCGGGATCCACGTCCTCGGGTTCTTCAAGGAATCCCCGACGATCGACATCAACGAGCTCGTCACGAAGGGCGTGTCGCTCCACGGGATCCACGGGCGCCTCGTGTTCAAGACCTGGTACGAGATGGGCGGGCTCCTGAAGAGCGGGAACGTGAACCTCCGGCCGATCCTGACGCACCGCTTCCCCCTCGAGAAGTACAACGAGGCGATGGAGGTCATGGTGAGCGGCAACTGCGGCAAGGTCGCGTTCCTCATGGAGGGATGACGCATGACGAACCGCGATCCGACGTCGTGGATGCGCGAGGAGTACGAATCGCTCGTGGCCCAGAGCCTCGACTGGAAGCTCCGGGTCCTGCAGGGCCCGTCCGCCCCCAGGAGCATCGTTGACGGCAAGGAAGTCGTCATGCTCTGCTCGAACAACTACCTGAACCTCTCGAACCATCCGAAGGTCAAGCGGGCCGCGCGCGAGGCGATCAAGACCCACGGGGCGGGAAGCGGGAGCGTCCGCCCGATCGCCGGGAATCTGGACCTCCACGAGGAGCTCGAGCGACGGATCGCGCGCTTCAAGCGCCGGGAGGCCGCCCTGTTCTACATGAGCGGCTTCGCCGGCAACGCCGGCCTCATCCCCCAGCTCGCTGGAGACGGCGATGCGATCGTGACGGACGAATTGAACCATGGGAGCATCATCGACGGCGTGCGCCTGACGAAGGCCCAGCGGTTCATCTACCGCCACTGTGACACGGGCGACCTCGAGCGCGTCCTGAAGGAGGTCGACGGCTCCGCGAAGAAGATCCTGATCGTGAGCGACGGCGTGTTCTCGATGGACGGGGACATCGCGCCTGTGGATCGGATCGCGAAACTCGGCGAGGAGTTCGGCGCGATGGTCTATATCGACGACGCCCATGGAGAGGGGGTCCTCGGGGACGGCGGGCGGGGCGTGGCATCCCACTTCCATGTCGAAGAGAAGATCCAGGTCGAACTCGGGACGTTCTCGAAAGCCCTCGGGGTCGTGGGCGGCTACGTCGCGGGATCGAACGACCTGAGGAACTACGCCCTGAACAAGTCGAGGACCTGGCTCCTGAGCGGGTCCCATCCGCCCGCGGTCACGGCCGCCTGCACAGCGGCGATCGACGTCCTCGAGACGGAGCCTCGACACGTGAAGAAGCTCTGGTCGAATACGAAGTACTTCAAGAAGCAGCTCGTCTCGATGGGGTTCGACATCGGGGGGAGCGCGACGCCGATCACGCCCGTGATGCTCGGTGAGTCTTCGACCGCGAAGCGGTTCAGCGAGCGGCTCTACGAGGAAGGGGTCTTCGCCCTGCCGATCGTGTTTCCGATGGTGGCTCGCGACAAGGCCCGGATCCGGAACATCGTGAATGCGGGCCTGAAGCGCAAGGACCTCGACGACGCCCTCGCAGCCTACGAGAAGATCGGGAAAGAACTCGGCGTGATTCCCTAGACCTCGGGCCGGAGCTTCTTTCTCGCATACGTCAGGCGGGTGACCTCGTAGCCGAGGTCTCGGAAGACGGCCTCGGACGCCTCGTTCCCCGGTTCGACGAGGGCCGCGAACATCTCGATGCCCATGGCCCGGAGACGACGTTCGCAGAGGCGGACGAGTCGTGCGGCAATCCCTTGTCTCCGATACGCGGGACGCACGGCGAGGCGGTTGATCCAGCCCTTCCGCACGTCGTGCGTCGCCAGGACGGTCCCAACGAGGGCGTCTCCATCAAAGGCGCCGAGGTAGAGGCCTCGAGTGGCCCGCAGCTGCCGGGCGATCGCCTTGCGGCTGTCACGGCCGCGAGTCCTGGGGTTCAGTCCGCATACGCGGAACAGCTCGATCATGGCCTCGTAGTCGGCCAACCGGAGCGGACGGACGCGGATGGCCACGGTCAGTCCTCTCGCGAGATGAGATGCCTCGTCGGGTGGGCGAAATGGTCGCGAGCGTCGATGGGGAGCTGCTCGCGCAGAAACGCCGGCTGCAAGGGGAATCGTTTCAGCTCCGCCAGCGGAAGAAGGCGCAATCGGATGTGGGGCTCGCGGCACGGGATGTATCCGTCCGCATCAGGCGTCGGGAAGGCCGCATTCAGGTCTACAAGGAAGTAGAATCCGATTTCATGCGTGACGACCGCCTTCAGCGTGTAGAAATTCTCGTGCACGTAGACAAGTTTCTCCGACTCGACATTGAGCCCGCTCTCCTCGTAGAACTCCCGCGCCATGCCCGCGGCGAGCGTCTCGCCGAACCCGAGGTGGCCTCCGGGGAGTGCGTACACCCTGCCACGCCGGTCGTCTTCTCCCTCCTGCGTCAGTACGGAATCACCGTGGACCAAGATGCCGCAGCTCCTCACGAGGAATTCACGGCCCGTCTCATGCGATCCGAGCACCGAGCTCCCCCTCCAGATCGGGTCGCAGCATGATTACCTGCCCATCCGGTTGCACGGCGCCGAGGCAGAGGACCTCCGACCGGAACGGCCCGATCTGCCGGGGTGGGAAGTTCGCCACCGCAATCACGTGGCGACCGAGCAGTTCCTCCTTCGTGTACCAGCGCTGGATTGCCGCGGAAGACGTCTTGATGCCCAGAGGGCCGAAGTCGATCCGCAGCTTGTACGAGGGATTGCGGGCCTCGGGGAAGTCCTGCACGTCCAGGATCTTCCCGACCCGCATCTCCACTTTCTGGAAATCCTCGAGGGTAATCGTCGCCACTCTCTCCTCGTCGCGGAACGGGCTCCGGCGATTTGAGGTCTTTCGTCCTCACACTGCGCGGGATTCTGGGCTACGGACGCCGAGATGCTTGCAGAGCCGTTCGTGCTCCTCGCGACTGGTCCACTCGACCCGCAGATACTCTGCGATCTCGCGTTCCGTCATCCCGAGCCGGCGGGCTTCCTCCACCGCGACCTGGTAGGCCCCGACCTCCGTGGGCCGGTCCACGTAGTTGTACCGGCGGTCCCACAGCTCCTTCCCGTCGTGCCATTGCCGGATATGCGTGAGCTCGTGGAGAACGTCGAGGTACAGAATGCGCTCCTCGCCGTCGCGGATGTACCCGAGACCCGCGACAATGTTCCCCGCGTCGTCGTCGATGTACATGTACATGTCCTCCGGAACGATGTCGATCTTGCAGTCCCGAAGGACCTCCTCCCGAAGCCCGTCCGGGAAGAGAGAGATGAATGCCTGCGATCGGTCCAGACCCGGGAACACGTCGAGGATTCCGTGCTTGCCCACCTTCAGCTTTCGGTTCACGGCCACGGGGAGCATACTGGGCGGCCATCCAAGGGAGTCGGAAAAATGTTTCGAATCCCGTGACCCGCTCGCATGACCGGGTCTACCGCTTCTTGCGGAGGGATTCGACCTTCGACTCGAGCGAGGCCAGGCGCGCCTTTAGCTCCTTGTTCTCGTCCTTGAGCTTGTCCAGCTCCTCCTGCTGCTCGATCCGCTTGGCCCCCGCCGCGTGCTTCTCACGGATGTCCCGAATCGCCGCCCTTGCGGCGGTCCGCAGCTCAGCGATCGGCTCGGCGGCCGCGACCTTCTCGAGTTCATCGATCCCTTTCGGGTAGCCGAGTTCCGAGAGTCCGAGGACGGCTCCGACCCGCGTCCGGTAGTTCGGATCCCGGAGTAGGCCGACAAGGTGCTCCAGGACCTCGTCCCGACGCTTCTCGTGGTACGACGCGAGCTTGCCGAGGGCCCAGGCGGCCCCATACCGGACCATCTCGGGCCGGCCATACGCGGTCCGCGCCTTCAGGACGTCCAGCCCGCGCTCGTCGCGGAGGTTCGCGAGGGCCATGCACGCGCCCCGCGCGAGAATCTCCGCCTGCGAGGACCGGTCCATTCCCTTCACAATCGTGTCGAAGGCGCGGTCGTGGCGGGTCTCCGCCAATGCGAGGGCGGCCGTCTGCATCGGATAGTACCAGCCATCGTCCATGTACGCCTCCGACAGCGCCTTGAAGGCGACCTCGTCCCGGCGGAACATCCCGAGGCCCCGGTAGATGGCCCGACGGACCCGGCTGTCCTTGTCCTTGGCCCCGTTCAGGAGCGCGTCCCGTGCGGCCTGCGTCCCGATCTCCCCGAGGGCCCCGGCGGCCTCGCGGCGCACGCCCCAGAACTTGTCCTTCGTGAGCGCCCTCTGCAGTCCGGCAACCGCCGTGTCGTCACCGATGAACTTCCCGAGACCCCGGCATGCCTCCATGCGCGGCCACACGTCCTTCCCGTTCGCGAGCTGCCACAGGAGCTCGTCCGTCTCCTTCCGGAAGGTCACCTTCTTCAGGAGGACATCGTCCGGGTCGAAGAGGACCGCCTTCGGGCGGCGAGGGGCGTCGAATCGGAAGACCTGGTCCGCCTTCTCGAGCCGCACGGACTTGCGCTGCACGCGGTCGTCCCACGCGATCTCGACGACGAGCGGCACGCGGAAGAGAGGCACGGGGTCCTTGACTTCCTGCGTCTGCTTCACGCGGAGCTCGACCTGCTTCGCCTTGTCGTCCCACGACCAGGACACCTCGAACTCCGGATGGCCGGCCTTGTACAGCCACTCGTCGAAGAACGTGTCGAGGTTGCGGCCGGTCGCCTCCTCGATCGCGACCTTGAGGTCGTTCGTCTCGACGTTCTCCGAGGAGAACTTCATCACGTAGTGGCGGATCGCCTTCCACCACTGGTCGTCCCCGAGCTCGTTGCGCATCATGTGGAGCACGGATCCGCCCTTCTCGTACGTGTGCCGGTCGAACATGTCCGACGGCTCCGTGAACTTGTGCGTGACGATCGGCCGCTTGTACGCCTTCACGGTCTCCTCGAAGTATTTGTCCCGGTCCGTCTCGATCCGCATGAGGGCCTCGTCCTTGCCGTAGAAGTGTTCGAACCAGAGGATGTCGAAGTACGTCGCGAAGGACTCGTTGAGCCAGACGTGGCCCCATGACTTCGTCGTGAGCCAGTCCCCGAACCACTGGTGTGCGAGCTCGTGGGCGAGGAGGGACTCCGGGCGGTAGTCGTTGTACGCCTTCTCGTCCGTGAGGCAGTACTCGTAGAGGAGGGTGATCGAGGTGTTCTCCATGCCGCCGACGATGAACTCAGGGACGCAGACCTGGGCGTAGCGGGGCCACGGATACTTCAGTCCGGTCATCTTGCCGAAGAAACGGACCATGTCCGGCACATTCGAGAAGCAGCGGTCGATGAACGAGCCCATCCCCTTGGGCACGTACGCCTGCACGGGCACGCCGTCCGCGTTCCATTCCTTCGAATCGAACTCGCCGACCGCCAGGGCGATCAGGTAGTTCGAGTGCGGCTTGTCGAGAGACCAGTGGTACGTCTTCCGCTTGCGGCGCTTGTCGTGCGTGACCTTCACGAGCCGGCCGTTGCTCAGCGCCTCGTACCGTTCTTCGACCGTCGCGAGGACCTCCGACGTGAAGCGCTGGTTCGGGTAGTCGTACGAGGGGAACCACGCGCGGTTGTCCTCGTCCTCGCCTAGCGTCCACACGATTCGCGCGCGCTTCGGATACGCCTTGTCGGGGGCCATGAAGAAGACGCCCCTCCGCGGCTTCGCATCGTAGCGGATGCGGACCTCGAACGCCTCGCCGGCCTTGCGGGCCTTCCCGAGTCGGATCAGCAGGGACTCTCCGTGGACCTCCCAGTCGAGCGATCGGCCCGCGTCGTCGACGACCTTCCGAATCGCAAGCTCCGACGCGTCGAGTCGAACCTCCTTCAGTCCGTCATTGATCGGCGAGAGGCGGTGGATCGCGGTCCCGGACACGGTCCGATCGCGATCGTCGATCGCGACCTCGAGTCGGAGGTGGTGGAGACGGAACGTGCGGTCCCGCGGGGGATGTTCCGGGGCATCGGGTGCCGCGAAGGTCTTCTCTGCGGCCGCAAGGCCATGCCCTCGACAGGAATCCAAGAAATCCGTCAACGAAAATCCACCGGAATGCGGAGCGCGGAACGGGAGGCGGCTATTTAGGCTTGTCCCGGCGAGCGAGGGCGCGGGAGCGCCAGAGCCCGAACCCACCTTCCCACACCAGGAAAAGGCCGATCAGGAATGCGAGCAGGCCGATGCCCTCCGAGACATCGCGGGCCCCGATCTCGACGACGAAGGTCGCCGCGGCGACGCTCCAGAGGCCGAGGCCGGCAGCGAGGCTCGCGATGCCCGAGGACCGCCGCATTCGACGTGGGACGGTCCGGAGGCGATATAAGGTCGCGCTCGGGAGACCGAGGGCTTATGGCCCAAGGAGGATTCTCGCCGCCGGATGGCCGATGACCGCCGGGCGGAAATGGGCACGACATTCGAACGGATCAAGCGGCCGCTCCAGTGGCCCATGGAGAACTTCCGCCGGACGAAGGTCTCGACCGCGGGGTTCGTGGGCTACCGGTTCAGCCGGGTCCGGAGGAACGCGGTCGCGGGGTTCGCGTTCGGGTTCGCCCTGAAGGACGGCGCGGTCCCCGGCGTGACGGAGCCGCCGGAGGCGGTCGCCTATGCGTTCGTGAAACCAGTCGACTCCGATCTCCGGGGCGATCTGGTCGCCCGCCAAGGCAGCGCGGTGCGCAAGCTCGTGTCCGCCAGCCGGGCGATGGGCTTTCCGTTCCAGTTCCATCCGGACGAGGAGATCGCCGCGGTCCGCCACCGCTCGCTGAAGCGCGTCCCGCGGGAGATCTTCGTCCTCGTGGCCTCGGACTTCTTCATGCTCTGCTACCAGCCCATCCGCGCCTCGACGTTTCTCGAACGCGTGAGGAAGTCGACCACCCGCCCGGGCCCCTAGGTCTCGTCACGCGCCGAGCTCGAACGCCAGCGCGGCCGGCACATGCGGACGGTCCACAATCTCGAACACCTTCGTCCAGCGGTCCGCCAGATCGCGGCTGCACCGCAGGACCCCGAGCTCGACGAGGGCCTCGAGCCGCCGCCGGGTGCGGGCGGCCGACCAGCGGAACCGGATCCCCATGAATTCCACGATACTCCGCTCCCGGACGATCCGCTCCGTGAAGTGGACCTGGATCGCCGTCGCGACGAGGGACAGCTCCTCGCGATCGTCGGGATCGTCGATCGTCATCAGGATGGACCACAGGCCGCGCATCCGCGTCATGTCCGGTAGAACGCGGCCGGAGGGAGTCAGGGTTGCGCGTGCACGTAGCGTACGCGCCGCGGGACGCAACAAGATTTTTATCGGTCGCGGGCGATACATTGACGATGCCTTTGGACGTCTCGCTGGTCCCGATCGAGAATCCGGACGCGCTGAACGTCATTCTGGGCCAGACCCACTTCATCAAGACCGCAGAGGACGTCCACGAGGCCCTCGTGAACTCCGTTCCGGGGATCAAGTTCGGCGTCGCGTTCTGCGAGGCCTCCGGGCCGTGCCTCGTCCGCGTGGAAGGGAACGACGAAGGCCTGAAGGCCCTCGCGGCGAAGAACGCCCTTGCGGTCGGCGCGGGGCACTTCTTCATCATCTTCCTGAGGGACGCGTTCCCGATCAACGTCCTTCGCGCGCTGCGCGAGGTTCCCGAGGTCGTGAACCTTTACGCAGCCACCTCGAATCCGATCGACGTCGTCGTCGCGACCACGGAGCGCGGGCGCGGGGTCCTCGGTGTGGTCGATGGCATACGGACCAAGGGGATAGAGACGGAGGCGGACCGGGCGGAGCGCATGGCGTTCCTCCGGAGGATCGGCTACAAGTTGGGCTGACATGTGCCGTATGCTCGCGATCGCCAGCCGCAAGTCCGTGCCAGTCGACACGCTCATGGCCTTCGCCCACCTCGCGGACACGGGGAAGAACTTCCGAGACTTCGGATGCCCGCAGCTCAACCCGAAGACGGGCCACCCGGATGGGTGGGGGATCGCCTGCGTCGGGCCCGAGGGGGAGTTCTACGCGCGCAGCCCGGTGAAGGCGTCTGTGGACCCAAAGTACGAGGAGGCCGCGCGCAAGCTTGCCCGGGCAATCGGCCCGCCCCTCGTCCTCGTGGCCCATGTGAGGTGGGCCTCGAAGAAGGACACGATCCAGGAGCGATATTGCCACCCGTTCCGCCGCGAGGTCGATGGCCGGGTCGTGTTCTTCGCCCACAACGGGGAGATCGAGGGCTTCGGCCTGCGGGACGGGAAGATCGATTCCCAGCTGATCAACGACCGGTTCGTCGAGGCCCTGGGGACGGAATCCCGCCCCGTGGCCGAGTTCAAGCAGGCAATCGCGAAGTCGAAGACCGCGATCGATGCGGAGTTCCCGCGGAAGGTCGAATCGTACACGTTCCTGATGCTCGATGGGGACCGGATCATCGCGCACCGCGATGCGCGGACGTGCGTCCCGTACTACACGCTCCACGAAACCTCGACGGAGGGCATGCGCGTCGTGTGCTCCGAGGTCCTGCCGTCCCTTCCGGGACGGTGGCGCATGCTCCGGAACGGCGAGTTCGTCGAAATCCGCCCGTAAATTCAGAACCTCGTCGCGACGCGTTCTGGCTCCCGGGATTGAGTTCGCGAGACCTGGCTTGTGGAGAAGACTTATATATAGCCGGATTCGTGGGGTTTACATTATTCTCCTGGGGGAGGACCTGGTAGCCTGCGAGAAGTAGAGATTACCACCCAGTGCCCCGAATGCCGGGGCGAGCACCTGGTCCGGGACTACGGGCGCGCGGAGATCGTGTGCGAGGACTGTGGTCTGGTCTTAGACGACATGATCATCGACGAAGGTCCGGAGTGGCGGGCCTTCGACTCGGAGCAGCGGGAATCCCGCGAGCGGGCCGGGCCGCCGAGCACGATCATGGCCCACGACAAGGGCCTCTCGACCTCGATCGGCTGGCGGAACAAGGACGCCTATGGCCGGCAGATCCCGCACAAGTCCCGGGCCCAGATCTATCGCCTCCGGAAGTGGCAGCATCGCATCCGGACGTCGAAGAGCGGGGAGCGGAGCCTGGCCCAGGGCCTGACGGAGATCAACACGATGGCCTCGAAGATGGGCTTGCCCCGCCACGTGCGGGAGAGCGCGGCGGTCCTCTACCGACGGGCCTCGACGAAGAACCTCGTCCGCGGTCGATCGATCGACGAGGTCGTGGCCGCGACCCTCTATGCCTCGTGCCGGCAGTGCGGCGTGCCCCGGACCCTCGACGAGATCGCGTCGAAGTCGAGCGTGGACCGCAAGTCGATCGGCCGGACGTACCGGACCCTCGTGCGGGAATTGGGCCTGAAGCTCCTCCCGCAAAGCCCGCGCGATTACATCGCCCGGTTCTGCAACCGCCTCGAGCTGGACATGGAGGTCCAGCGGAAGGCGAAAGAGATCCTCGACAAGGTGGAGAAGGACGAACTCGCCTCGGGGGTCGCGCCGAGCGGCGTGGCCGCGGCGACGATCTACATCGCGGCGATCCTCTGCAACAAGCCGTGCACGCAGAAGGAAGTCGCCGAGGTCGCGGGGGTCACCGAAGTCACGATTCGCAACCGGTACAAGCGGATTTCCGTGGCCATCGGCATGGTGAAGTGAGGACTCGGATCGCGCGCGGATGACCTGACTTCCTCGTCGTGCTCAGCGTGAGATCGCCCAGAACCAGATCGGGCCGAAGAACAGGAAGAAGAGCAGGAGGATGACGAGGACCGCGACCAGCGTTCCGCCTCTTCCGTAGCTCACGGGCTCCGCGTGAGCGGGATAGACGGACACGACCCTGTCCGCGGTGGCGATTCCGGCGCGGGCTTGCGAGGAGGACACGGGGCTGTCGGGGGACATACGGGCTGCAGTTCACATGGGTGGCCGATACCGAATAACTTTGGAAGCTGGAGGGGAAGGCACGCTTCCGCATTTGCGCGCTTCGCTTTCGAGGCCGACGGCTCGACCGCACGGTCGGTCCGCAACCTTTAAGCGAGTGCACCATTTCCGTGGCCCTCCTGCGGTGACCTTGTGGCCTCCGAGACCCTTGAAAAAGGCGACATCGTCTGGCTCGAGTACGACGCTTGGACGGTGAACCCGAACGGCAGCCTGACCCTATTCGACACGACCCACGATGAGGTCGCGAAGAAGGAAGGCAAGTTCGACGAGAAGAAGGTCTACATCGAGGTCCCCGTGGTCCTCGGCCATGGCCGCCTTTTCCCAGGACTGGAGGAGGCCTTGCTCTCCGCGAAGATCGGCGAGACGAAGGAGGTCATGATCCCGCCCGAGAAGGGGGCAGGCGCCCGGGACCCGCGGCTCGTCGAGCTCCGCACGGAGCGGGAGTTCCTCCGCCAGGAGATCAACCCGGAGGTCGGGATGGAAGTCTCGATCGGGGGGAAACACGGTGTGGTCACGGCGGCGAGCGCAGGCCGTGTCCGCGTGGATTTCAACAACCCGCTCGCCGGGAAGACGCTCAAGTACGGGTTCAAGGTGACCCGCAAGGCCACGTCGCCTGAGGAACGAGTGCGCGCCGTGATCGACATGGACTACGGCTTGGCGGACCAGTTCACGATCCATCTGAAGGGAGGCAGCGCGGAGATTCAACTCCCGGACGTGTGCAAGACGGACGAGAAGTGGTTCGTCTCGAAGTTCCGCGTCATCGCGGACCTGCGGGAGCTCTCGGACCTCAAGTCCATCCGCCTCGTCGAGGAATACGAGAAGAAGGAGCCGAAGCCCGAACCGAAGCCGGAGGGGAAGGCCGCCGAGGCGCCGGAGGTGCCTGCGAAGGAGGAGAAACCCGTGAAAGCCCCGCCTCCGAAGAAAGCAAGGAGGAAGGCGACCGCCACGAAGGCGAAGCCCGCGAAACCGGCGCGAGCAGAAGAGGAACTCCCGCCGACGGAGAAGGCGCCCGAGGAACTCTGATCGTACATCGCGCCGTGCGACGCTCGCCTCGCGTTGGTGTCATCGTTCGATTCGACCGGCCGAAGGCTTAATGGCCGTTCAGGGCCTCGCAGCAATTGCTCGGGTGGCCTAGACTGGATAGGGCAGCGGCCTCCTAAGCCGCAAGCCGCGGGTTCGAATCCCGCCCCGAGCGTCTCCCGTCATCTCGCACGGAGCATTGCGATCGTGACGAGGCCCAAGATGGCGCTCATCGCAATCATCAGGAACGAGGCGGTGAAGGAGCCCGTCACATCGACGAGGTAGCCCGCGAGGCCTGGAGAGATCGTTCCGCCAATCAGACTCACCGTGTTCATGAACGCAAAGGCGGTCCCGCCGAACCGGGGCTGCATGATCTGCGACGCGAACAGGTAGTACACGCTGAACGGGAACTGGGCGAGGAAGCCTGCCGCGAGCAGAAGGGGTATGCTTGCGAGGCCAGCGAGGGGAACCGACACACCGACCAGGAAGAGCAGGAGAAACGCGAGGGCAGCGACACGCCGGCGATCCGTCCGGAACCGAGTCTCGGCCAGGTGCCCGCCGAGTGGCCTCGACAGGATGCCGGCAGCGGGGATCGCGCCGGAGACGAGCCCGATGACCGCTGCCGAGGCAATCGTGGAGCTCCGGAGGTACGTCGGCGTCCAGCTCGAATAGAAGATGTACGCGGCGTAGGAGCAGGCGAAAGCGAGCCCCACTTTCCAGAGCTCGCGGTTGCGGAATGCCGCAAGGTAGTCGTGCATCGTGAAGGCCTCGTGGTCCCTCGGCGGGATGTGGGCCCCGAATCGCACGAAAAGCGGCAGGAACGCAAGGAGGGGGAGCGAGAACGCGACGAAAACGATCGGCCAGCCGAAGGCCTCCGCGAGAAACGGCCCGAGAAGATTCCCCAAGGCCACACCCGCGGGAGGCGAAGACAGGAACAGCCCGATCGCGCGGCCCGGCGTCTCGGAGAAGGCCCGCGAGACGAGAAACACGGAAGGGACGAAGATGAACGCGACGGGGATCCCTGCGAGGAATCGCAAGGAGAGCATCGCATCGTACCGCGGGAGCGATGTGAGGGCGATGCCCAGGATCACGAGCACGAGGGACGAGACGACGACGACCCGGCGCGGGTCCCTGCGGTCGATCAAGTATCCTGCCGGGATCTGGAAGAGCAGGATGGCCGCGAGGTACAGGGAGATCAGCGCACCCGCCTGGGCATTGCTGATCCCGAGCGCGTCAATCATGTCGGAGAACACCGGCGCGGGCGCGATGTAGAACGCGTTCACGCAGACGTTCATCCCCCACGCGGCGAGGAGGAACGCACGCGGCCGGAACGGCGCCGGGGCCATCCGTCCCGCGCGACACCGACTCGGGATATAAGGGAATGGGCGGCCCGTACCGGTCTCACTCGGCGGGCTTCTCGAACCGACGGGCCCTCTAATGCAGGAGGTCGATCGCAGCGCACAGGATGACGGTCGCGCCGTCGAGCATGAACACGGTGCGCGAGCCGAGGGCTGCGGCCAAGGCTCCCGAAATCGCCATCGAGAACGGGAGTAACGAGAAGCTCCCGAACATGTCGAAGCTGAAGACGCGACCCTACATCCGGACCGGCACGAATTCGTTGATGCTCGTCTGCCACAGGAGCCCGACGATCGCGCCTCCGACTAAGAGGAAGGCAATCTGAGCCGCCATGAACGTCGCGAAGATCCCGCCGAGGGCAATCGTCGAGCCCGTGGGGACGAGGACCTACCACGGCAGCGCCACGAAGAACACTGCGTCCCCGACCTGACTCACGGCCTGGCCGGCGAAGAACCGGCGGAAGACCGCGTGACGAAGGGGCACGAGCATCGCGGACAGCGGCAACGGACCATCCGTTCCAAGGTCACGATCGACGTTGGCGCGTTGCGGCAGGATCGAAGAGGCGCTGCGCAGCGGTGTGTGCGTCGAGTCGGCGGTCCGCGACCTGGCGGGCGAGTCGCTCGAACGTCGCGCCGAGTCGCGAGAGGCCCTGCACGCGCTGGGCCATCAGTCGCTGCGCGTTCTCTAGGATCTCCTGCTTGGCCCGAGCGAGTTCCCGTCGGCGGAGGATTCCGGACGAGCCGAGGTACGCACGATGCTTCTCGAGGACGTCCGCGAGCTCGTCAATTCCGCGACCTTCGAGGGCGACCGTGCGGACAACGGGCGGAGTCCATCCGTCCCGCGGCTCGAGCTGGAACGTCAGGTTCGCGACGAGGACGTCCTCGTTCCCTAGGTCCACCTTGTTCACGACGTAGACGTCGCCGATCTCCATGATCCCTGCCTTCATCGTCTGGACCGCGTCGCCGGTCAGGGGCATCTCGACGACGACGGTCGTATGGGCGCGGGTCGCGATCTCGACCTCGCTCTGGCCCGCGCCGACTGTCTCCACGAAGACCACATCCATGCCGAGGGCGTCGAGAACCCGCACGGCATCGAACGTCGCGAGGGCGAGGCCGCCCGCATGGCCCCGCGTCGCCATGGAACGGATGAAGACGCCCGGGTCGACGCCCGTGTCCGCCATCCGGATCCGGTCTCCGAGAACCGCACCACCGGTGTACGGGGACGTCGGATCGACCGCCACGACGCCTACTTTCTTGCCGCGCGCACGGTACGCCCGCACGAGGCGGTTGATGAGGGAACTCTTTCCCACTCCCGGCGGACCCGTGAAGCCGACGATGTGCGCGCGGCCCGTGTGTGGATGGACGCGTGCGAGGACGTCCATCGCCTCGGGCTCGTCGTCCTCGATCAGAGAGATGAGCTTCCCCGCGGCTCGCTTGTCCCCTGCCAACAGGCCGTCGACGAGGGACCGAACGGAGTCGCGGGACCGCCGCGACGGGGCCCTCCGGGCGGGCATGGGTTCACCCACCCTTTGCGGCCGTCTCGAAGAACTGGACGATGTCGCGGAGAGGAGTCCCGGGGCCAAAGACCTCCTTGATCCCCGCCTTCTTCAGCCGTGGGACATCCTCCTCGGGAATGATGCCGCCGCCGGCGATCACAATGTCTCCCGCCCCGCGTTTCTTCAGGAGTTTCACGACCTCCGGGAACAGGGTCATGTGCGCCCCGCTCAGGCACGAGAGGCCGATCGCGTCGACATCCTCCTGGATCGCGGCCTCGACGATGTCCTCCGGCGTCTGTCGCAATCCCGTGTAGATGACCTCCATCCCCGCATCGCGGAGCGCGCGGGCGACGACCTTCGCCCCGCGGTCATGGCCATCCAGGCCGGGCTTCGCGATGAGGACGCGTATCTTCTTCGCCATGCGGACGCCTCAGTAGAGCAGCGGCTCCTCCCAGACACCAAAGGCCTCTCGCATCACGTCGCAGATCTCGCCGAGGGTCGCCTTCGCCTTCACGGCCTCCAGGATGTGTGGCATCGTGTTCTCGTCCCCTTCGCACGCCGTTCGCAGGCGGTCGAGGGACCGTTCCCATTTCTTCTTGTCCCGCGTGCGACGCATCCGTTTCAGCCGTTCGAGCTGTGCCTTGAACGAGGCCTCCGTCACGCGGAGCGGTTCGACCTCGGGCTGTTCGTCCACGACGAAGTCGTTCACCCCGACGATGATCCGCTCCTTGTCCTCGATTTCCCGCTGATACCGGTACGCGGAGTTCGCGATCTCCTGCTGGAAGAAGCCTTTGCGGATCGCCGGAATCACGCCGCCGAGCCCTTGGATGCGGTCGAAGTACCGGTAGGCGTCCTCCTCGAGCTCGTCCGTCAGTGTCTCGAGGAAGTACGAGCCGCCGAGGGGATCGACCGTGTTCGCGACGCCGCTCTCGTGGGCGAGGATCTGCTGCGTGCGCAGGGCGATCCGCGCCGCCTTCTCGTTCGGGACCTGAAATGCCTCGTCGTACGCGTTCGTGTGCAGGGACTGCGTGCCGCCAAGGACGGCGGCGAGGGCTTGGATTGTCGTCCGGACGATGTTCACCTCGGGTTGCTGCGCCGTAAGGCTCACGCCGGCAGTCTGAGAGTGGAACCGCAGGAGCCAGGATCGCGGGTTCTTCGCGCCGAACGTCTCGCGCATCTCCCGCGCCCAGATCCGTCGAGCGGCGCGGTACTTCGCGAGCTCCTCGAACAGATCGTTGTGCGCGTTGAAGAAGAACGAGAGGCGCGGGGCAAAGTCGTCCACGCGGAGTCCGCGGTCGATCCCCCATCGGACGTATTCGAAGCCGTTCGCGAGGGTGAACGCGAGCTCCTGGGCGGCGGTCGAGCCCGCCTCACGGATGTGATAACCGCTGATCGATATCGTGTTCCATTGCGGCACATGCTTCGAGCCGAACTCGAACGTGTCCACGACGAGCCGCATCGAAGGTTCCGGCGGGAAGATCCACTCCTTCTGCGCTTGGTACTCCTTCAGGATGTCGTTCTGGATCGTGCCCCGAAGGCTCGATCTCGACACGCCCCGTTCCTCCGCCATCGCGAGGTACATCGCCCAGGTGACGGACGCGGGGCCGTTGATGGTCATCGAGGTGCTCACCCTGCCGACGTCGATGCCGGAGAACAGGGTCTGCATGTCCTCCAGGGACGACACCGCGACACCGCACGTGCCGAACTCCCCCTTCGCCTCCGGTTCGTCCGTGTCGTATCCGTAGAGCGTCGGCATGTCGAACGCGACGCTGAGGCCCGTCTCGCCGTGCGCGATGAGATACTTGAAGCGCTCGTTCGTATCCTCCGCGCTCCCGTAGCCGGCGAAGAGGCGCATCGTCCAAAGCCGACCGCGGTACATCGTCGGATGGATGCCGCGTGTGAACGGATATTCGCCCGGCTTCCCGAGCCGCTCGAGGAAGGTGTCGGGAAGGTCCAGCGGGGTGTAAAGCCGCTTCACCGCGCGGCTCGACGTCGTCACGAATTCCTTCCGCCGCTCCGGAAGCGCCTTCAGCGCATCCTTGAGGGTCGTGGCCTCCCAGCGGCGCAGCTCCTTCTCGAGCTTCTTCCGCTCTTCGGAGTCAGCCATGAGACCCGCAGGTGATTCAATGAAAGGTTCCTATAAGACGGTTGCGCCCGCTCACTCGGTGACGCTCGACTCGACGATCGTCTTCGCGAGTCCCTGGAACGCCTGCTCGACGTTCTCGCCCGTCTTGGCCGATGTGTAGAGGATCGGGCACTCGTACGAGCCCAAGACGCTGATCGGCTCCTGATCGTTGATCTCGCGGCGGTGCGCGAGGTCCGTCTTGTTTCCGAGCGCGTAGGTGGGAATCGGGCCGACCGACTCTCGGACGCCGTCAATCCACTTCGTGAGGTCGCGGAGGGATTGTCCACGCGTCACATCGAAGACAGCAAGGACGCCCTTTGCGCCGTGGAAGTATGCCTCCTTGAACAGCTGGAGGAACGTGCGCTTGCCCATGATGTCCAGGATCATCATGTCGACCTGGACCGGGCGACCGTGCATCGAACCGAGGGAGACTGATTTCTTCGACACCACGGCACCAAGGGTCCGGATGTACGATTCGTCGAACGCTCCAGACACGAAGCGGTGGATGAGGCTCGTCTTGCCGACGCCCTCTTCCCCGACGAGACAGACCTTGAACTTGTAGGTCTTCGATTCGGGATCCATCGAAGGTCTCCGGAGCATTTCGGGCGTGATAGCCAGCGGGGGGTTATCAAGCCGTCGGCCCGATTTTCATTTTGGCGAACCGGCGGGCTCGAAACCCTCGATGTCTGTGATCGCCCCGACCCTCGCGTCGCGCGGCTTGACCTTCACGCGGATCGCCATCCCTGCCCGGGCCCGCTCGGGCTCGACGAGGAGTCGGTGGACGAGGCCGCCGTGAATCCCCTTGAAGGTGACGAAGGCCCAGGCCTCCGGCGTCGCGAGGTACTCGCCCGATCGGTCGACATGAGCAATCGTGACCGCGGCGACACGACCCTCTCGCGGTACCTCGACGAACGTCGTGAGTTCCGAGAAGCATCGCTCACAGAACATTCGCGGCGGGAGGTATGCGAGGTCACACGCATCGCATCGTACTGCAACAAGCCGTCCGTCATCGCGCAAGGCGACGAAGAACCGCTCGCCCGCGATCCCGCTCGTGTAGATGTAGTCCGCCTCGATGTCCCCTTCCCAATGCCGGAAGCGGCGCGCGTCCGTCGTCCGCTCAAGGAACGTCATGGCTCTCCCTCCCGCAGCGGCCGGAAGTAGCGGATGTCGAGCACGCTCCCCCGACGCTCTTCCGGAAGCTTCCACACGGCCTTCACGCGCATCCCGATGTGGATGTCATCCTTCGTCATCTCGCCGAAGTAGTGCATCATGCCCATCTTCGGGGACGCGCCGTCAATGCTCACGACGCCGACGAGGATCGGTTCTGTGATCCGCTTCGCATCCTTGTCCAGGTAGGAGACCGAGAACGTTTCGATTGTCCCCGTGTCGCGGATGTACGTCCACTCGTCATTGGGCCGGAAGCACTCCTCGCAGAACATCCTCGGAGGGAACAGGATCCGCTCGCACTTGTGGCACGTCCGCGCGATCAATCGGCCCGCCTGGAGCTCCTCGAGGAAGCGGGTCATCGCTTCGCCGGCCGACCAGGCGTACTTCGCGTCGGGGCGGAACCGGACGGATGTGACCTTGCCCTCGTAGAGGTCCGCCGCGCTGAGCTCGACTCCGGGCCATTTCGAGATACGAGCCGTCATGCCTTCATCACCACCACGCAGCCGTACTGCATGAGGTCCCCCCAGGCCTGCGACACGCCCGTGCGGATCTCGTGCGGGATCTGCCGCCCGCCCGCCTGGCCCGTGAGCTGCCAGAACAGCTCCCCGATCTTCATCCCCAGCGTCGCGGCGATCGGATTCCCGACGCCGAGCAGTCCGCCGGACGGACACACGGGGAGCTTCCCATCCCGCTGCGTGACGCCTTCCCGAGTCAGGATTGGCGCTTCGCCTTTCTTCGCAAGGAGCAGGCCCTCGAGGTGGTGCAGCTCCTTGTAGTCGAACGGATCGTAGGGCTCCGCGAAGTCGATCTGCCGCCGCGGATCGTCGATCTTCGCCATTTTGTACGCCATCTTGGCCGCGCGGGCGACGTACTCCGGGAAGCAGAGGTCCCGGTCCGTCCACATCGTCGAGTCGATTGCCCAACCGACGCCGGAAATCCATGCGCGGTCGCGGATGCGGCGTTTGCGGATGAAGTCCTCCGACGCGAGGACGACCGCGGCCGCGCCATCGCTCGGCGGGCTGATGTCGAGACGCTGCACGGGCCAGGCCAGGACCTCGCTGTTCAGGACATCGTCCACCGTGATGTTCGGGTCCGCGAGCTGCGCACATGGATGGTCGACCGCGTTACGCTTGTTCTTTACCGCGACGAGCGCGATGTCCTCCTTGCGGACCTTATGGACCGTCATGTAGCGGTTCATCTCCATCGCGAAGATCCAGATGAGGTTCGGCTTCAGCGGGCGGTCGAGGATTGGGTCCCAGATGTGCGCGAAGACGCTCTGGGGATGCGGCTGGCACGAGGACATCTTCTCCTCGTTGACGACCAAGACGACATCGGCGAGTCCGGAGGCGACATGCCACCAGCCCGCAATCGTGCTGAAGACGCCGGTCCCGCCACCTGTGAAGACGCGCGTGTACGGCTTGCGATAGCCGCCGCATCCGTCCAGGAAGTATTCGCCTTTCATGTGGACGCCATCGAAGGCGTCCGGCGCGGAGCCGCTCACGACCATGTCGACATCGGCGAGGGTGAGCCCTGCGGAGTCGAGGGCCATCTTCGCCGCTTCGTAGCATAGCTCCTTCGGGGTCTCCTGCAGCCGTCGCCGGAAGAGCGTCATCCCCGCGCCGACCACGCCCACCTTTGTCACTGGCCTACCCCCAGTACCGCCACGGCGCCCGTCGCAGATGGGACGAACCGCCAGGCCTGGGCAACGCCAACCTTCACGCCGTCGAGCTGTCTCGCTCCGGCGTCGCCGCGCAATTGAAGGGCGACCTCCGCGGCCCGGTGCAGGCCTGTCGCCTCGAACACGTTCCCGCATCCGATGGATCCCCCACTCACGTTCACAGGGAGCCGACCTTCGGGGCCGTATTCGCCCTTCCTGATGCACTTCCCGGCATCGCCCTTCCGCGCGAGGCCGATCGCCTCGAGGTGCTGCAGCTCCTTGTACGAGAACCGGTCGTCGATCTCCGCGAAATCGATCGCCGTTGCGGCGCGGCGGATCTTCGCAAGGCGATACGCCATCTCGGCTGCCATCCGGGCGTACGTGGCCTCCACCCAATCGCGCGTCTCCAGGGACGGCGAATCGCTCGCCCATCCGATTCCGCGGATCCAGACGGGGTCCGCGTGGAACTTCCTCGCGGCGCGCTCCGACGCAACGACGAGCACGATGCATCCGTCCGCGGGACGGCTCACGTCGAGCGCCCGTAGGGGCGCGAACCGCTCCTCCGATCGGGTCACTTGGTCCTCGTCGACGTTCGCACCGTAAGCCGCGAGGGGATTCCGGAGCCCATTGCGTCGGTTCTTCGAGACGACGGCCGCGAGGGCCTTCGTCGACGTGCGCGTCGCCCGCAGGTACGCGTCCGCCTCGAGGCCTGCGATGACGAACGGATGCATCCCGAGGGGTTTGTTCCAAATCGGGTCGAGTGCATGCTCGATCACGCCGTCCAGGGTGAGGATGTCCGACGCCTTGCTGTGCGCCTCGACCACGGCCACGTCCATGAGTCCCGTCTGGATCTGCATGAAGGCGTTCGCGAGTCCTTGAAGGC
Organism: Methanobacteriota archaeon; assembly: GCA_947084985.1. Classification (GTDB taxonomy): domain Archaea; phylum Thermoplasmatota; class Thermoplasmata; order RBG-16-68-12; family RBG-16-68-12; genus RBG-16-68-12. The sequence goes on from CAMTUI010000017.1 coordinate 30,986, forward strand.
CGTCGCCGGTCACCGTGCACGTGGGCCGCAACACCGCGCCGAGCTGATCCGGCACGAACTCGTCGAAGATCCCGAACCCCTCGTAATAGTCCTCTGAGCAGGTGATGAACGAGTCCACGTCCGTGCGCGGATCCACACCTGCGTCGGCGTACGCCCGGGCTGCGGCCTCGAACATGAGCTCCTTCCAGCTGAACTCCGGCGTCGAGGGACGGAACGCCGTCATCCCGATCCCGATGATCCCGACTCGCATGACCTCCCTTCCGCGGGCAGCGCCCGACGCGGGGAAGACGTCGACCGCTCAAAAGACTGTCGCACTTACGGTCAACGCGGAGCGCGTCCTCGGAGGACCACCCGTTTCAGGAGCTGCACGCCCAGGCCCGGGTCGACTCCTTTCGGACAGACGGCGCTGCATGAGCCCGCGAGCTCGCATCGGAAGCAGCCGTGGGTCGTGTCGACGATGTCGCGGCGCGCACGCCATCCCTGGTCCCTGGAGTCCGCCGCAAACCGATACGCCTGGGCGAGGGCCTGCGGACCGAGGAATTCGCGGTCGAATGCGACAATCGGGCAGGCGGCGTCGCAGAGGCCGCACATGATGCACATCGTGAACTGGTAGTAAGCAAACTTCTCCGCCTCCGTCTGCGTTAGCTCCCGAGCCGGCTGCTCGAGGGTCCCGTTCTCCGTGCGGATGAGATACGGGCGGACGCGGCGATGGTGCGAGAAAAAGTCCGTGAAGTCCGTCGCGACGTCTCGGATGACGGGATAGTTCGTCAGAGGCCCGACCTCGACCACGTCGGATTCGAGTTCCGTAATCTGCGTCTCGCAGCCGAGGCGCGGCTCGCCGTTGATGAGCATGCCGCAGGACCCGCATATCCCCATCCGGCACGAGTAGCGGAACGCAAGCGCGGGGTCCACGTGCTCCTTCACCCACAGGAGCGCATCGACCACGGTGAGACCACGCCTGTACGGGACGCGATACGTGACCATCCGGGCCTCGCCGGCGTTCGCATTCGGATTGTGGCGGTACACCTTGAGCAGAATGGTCTTCGGGGACTCGGAAGGCGGCGTCGTGTCCACTCCCGACGGCGCGGGCAACACGGTGTCGTCAGCAGCCATCGTCAGACCCCCCACGTCGTGAGGACGATCGTCCGCAGACCCCACCCGACCATCGCCACGCCGAGGAGCCGAGTCGCCGTCGATACGAGGCGGTGCCTCCGCGCTCCCCACCGCGTCTCCAGGAGGATGTTCCGGAGTCCGTAGAGGCCATGGAAGCAGGCGGCGATGAGGAGAACTCCAAGGGTCAGCACAGTCGAGAACGCTCGATACCGGCCGACGACGCTGTCGTACGTGAGGGAGTCCTCGTATCCCGAGACCCCGAGGAACGCATGGGTCGCGAGGTGCACCGCGAGGGTCACGAAGATGGCGAGGATCATTGCATAGTTGATCCGCTGGAGCGTGGACTCGCGCATCTCATAGCCCCCAGAGGATCACGACGCCTGCCAGACCGGCGAGGCTCGTCATCAGCATCGCGACGTACAGGAAAGACCGCTGTCCCTTCCCCAAGCTCTTCGCTTCGTACGGGTAATCGGGCCGCGCCGGCTTCCCAACGAGGGGCGTAAGCTCGAGCAGCATCACGCGGATCCCATTCACCGCGTGGAACGTTGCTGCGACCACCACGAGCCATTCACCCAGATGCATGAGCGGGTTCGACAGGGCGCCCATCGTCGATTCCCAGACGCCGCGCCCTTCCGTCACGGTCCCCGTGACGAAGATGTGGAAGAAGAGGTACACGAGGATCGCGACGCCGGACACGCGTTGCGCGAGCAGCGCGAGTCGCTCCAGATGGAGAGGGCGCTGGAACGCCCAGAGGATCGGCCGCCCCCGGCGGGGCAGCCTCGTCTTCTCCGTGGCGACGACCGAAGAATCCATCTCAATACGTCCTCTCGACGGGCAGGTGCTTCGTGATCGTGACGGGGGCGTACGCGAGGCACGGTCCCGCGGGCGTCCGGTAGGCGAGTGTGTGGCGCATCCCGCGCACGTCGTCCCTCTTCGGGAAATCGAGACGCGTGTGGGCGCCGCGGCTCTCCTCGCGCGCAATCGCGCTCGCGACGACGACCTCCGCGGCATTCAGCAGGGAGTCGAGTTCGAGGACGTGCAAGAGGTTCGTGTTGTACTCCTTCGCGCGGTCGGAGACGTTCCGGTATGCCTCGGCCTTGAGGCGGCGGATCTCCCGGAGTGCGGTCGCGAGGCCGTCGCCCGTGCGGAAGACGTACGCGTGGGCGTCCATGATCTCCTGGAGGCGGTCGCGCACCTCATACGGGCTCACGTTCCCGCCGCCGCGGAGCGTCTCATCGAAGACCCGCGACTCCTCGCGCTCGATTGCCTCTGGCGACACGCCGTCTCCCTGCCAGCCCATCGCATACCGGGCGGCCGCGTCTCCCGTGAACCGTCCGTACACGAGGCAGATCGCCGTCGAGTTCGACCCGAGGCGGTTCGCGCCATGCACGCTCACGCAAGCCGCCTCGCCGGCGGCCCAAAGGCCCTTGAGCTCCGTTGCGCCGCCGAGATCCGTGTGCACGCCGCCCATCACAAAATGTGCCGCGGGCTTGATCGGAACGATCTCGTCCACAGGATCGATCCCGAGGAACTTCATGGCCACCTCACGGATCTGCGGCAGTCGATCGAGGATTCGTTCCTTCCCGAGGTGGCGCAGGTCCAAACCGACCGCCGAGATGCCATCAGGACCGTCGATTCCGCGGCCCTCCTGGATCTCTGTCATCTCGGACCGGGATACCACGTCGCGCGGCGCGAGCTCCATCTTCTTCGGCGCGTAGTGGGACATGAACCGCTCGCCGTCCCGGTTCACGAGGAAGCCGCCTTCGCCGCGGGCGGCCTCCGTGATCAGGATCCCACTCGGCACGAGGCCAGTCGGATGGAACTGGACAAACTCCATGTCCTTCAGCGCGAGGCCCGCGCGGTACGCCATGTAGAGGCCGTCGGCGGTCGAGTGGTGGCCGTGGGTCGTGAAGCCGTAGATCCGACCTGCGCCGCCCGTCGCGAGGATCCCCGCCTTCGCATGCACGACGACGAAATTCCCCGTTTTCAGGTCGATCGCCGTGATCCCCTGGAAGCTTCCGTCCCCGTGAAGGATCGAGGTCGCGAACCATTCGTGGTGGACCGTGACATTCGGGAAGGCCTGCAACGCGCCGTACAGGGTCTGCATCTCGAGGAATCCGACCTTGTCCGCGGCAAACGTGGCCCGCGGGAACTCGTGCCCGCCGAAGGGGCGCTGTGCGATCCTTCCGTCCGGGCGGCGGGACCAAGGCATGCCCCAGCGTTCGAGGAGGCGGATCTCCGCGGGCGCGGTGCGGACGAACAGCTCGACCGCGTCCTGGTCCGCGAGGAAATCGGATCCCTTGACGGTGTCCCAGACGTGGGAGTCGAACGAGTCGCCCTCGTCGGGATAGAGCACGGCCGCCGTGCCGCCCTCCGCGCCGACGCTGTGCGACCGCATCGCCTGGACCTTCGTGACGATTCCGACATCGAGGCGGCCGTGGCTCACGCGAGACACCTCGAGCGCGGCGCGTAGTCCGGCGAGGCCGGAGCCGATGACGACGACGTCGTGCTCCAATCGCTCCATCGTTTCCTGGCCGTCCTCTACGGGCCGAGAGCGCTAATCCCCGCCGATTGTGCTGTGCTTGCGTCCCGTAAGAGAATATACTTCGAGAACGCGGCTCCCGCGCTGCGGGAGAAAAGCCCTTAAGGTCGCGGCCGTCCTTGCGTGCGTCGGGAGGGTTCCTCCTGCCCTCGTACTACTTCGACATCGAGACCACGGGGGACGATCCCCAGCAGGACCGCGTGGTCACGATCCAATACCAACCTCTCGGGGACGACCTTCAGCCGATCGGCCTGTTCCAGATCATAGCGGAATGGGAGTGGGGAGAGAAGCAGGTGATCCAAATGGCCATCGAGAAGGGAATCCTCGAGGCCACATGGGACTTCGTGCCCGTCGGGAACCGCCTGCGGTTCGATCTGACCTTCCTGATCGAGCGGGCGACGAGATGGAAGCTAATCGATTGGGACATGGCCAAACTGAAGTACTACTGGTTCACGAAGCCGTTCATCGACCTCGGCCCGGTGCTCGTCATGCTGAACCGCGGCCAGTTCACCGGATCGAGCCTCGGCGCGTTTTCCGACAAGGAGAGCGGTCGGCACGTGCCGAAGATGTACCGCGAGGGACGATACGCGGACATCATCGACTACGTCACCCGCGAGCGCGACGCCGCGGTCGAGCTGCTGCTCGAGGTGAAGGCGGTCCTCGGGACCTTCGGGGACGGACGCAAGCAGCGGGCGAAATCCTAAGAGGCGGGGCGCGCTTCCGCTCGCGAGGCGGGACATGGATTTTGACCTCGCGCCGGAGCACGAGATGATTCGGCAGAGCGTCCGCAAGTTTGCAGAGAAGGAGATTCGACCCGTCGCGTCGCACGTCGACCGCACGGGCGAGTTCCCGAAGGCCACGGTCGCGAAGATGGCGGGACTCGGGCTCCTGGGCATGGCGATCCCCCAGGAGTACGAGGGCGCGGGGCTCGACACGATGGCCCTCGCGGTCGCGATCGAGGAGGTCGCGCGGGTGTGCGGCTCGCACGCGCTCATCATGGCGGCTCACAACTCCCTGTGCACGGGGACGATCTGGCTCGCCGGGAACGAGGACCAGCGTAGGCGGTACATCCCGGACCTCGCGAGCGGGCGGAAGATGGGCGCATGGGCCCTCACGGAGCCGACGAGTGGCTCAGACGCCGCCGCAATGCGGACGACCGCCACGCGGACGAAGGACGGCTGGGTCCTGAACGGCACGAAGACGTTCTGCACGAACGCGCCCGTCGCCGGCACGTTCGTCATCCACGCGATCACGGAGCCGTCGAAAGGGAATCGAGGGATCAGCGCGTTCATCATCGAACGGGGCAACCCAGGCCTCTCGATCGGGAAGATCGAGGACAAGCTCGGCGTCCGCGGAAGCGTCACGTCCCAGGTCATCCTGACCGACTGCCACGTGCCCAGCGGAGCGCTCCTGGGCAAGGAGAACGAGGGATTCGTGAACGCTCTCAAGATCCTCGATGGCGGCCGCATCGGAATCGGCTCGATGGCGGTTGGAATCGCTCAAGGGGCCTTCGAGGAATCCGTGAAGTACGCGAAGGAGCGCGTGCAGTTCTCCAAACCGATTGCCGAGCACCAGGCCGTCCAGTTCATGCTTGCGGACATGGCGATGCAGATCGACGCCGCACGCGTCCTCGTCCGGCGAGCCGCCTGGCTCAAGGATCGAGGGCTGCCATTCAAGAAAGAGGCCGCGATGGCGAAGCTCTACGCGAGCGAGATGTCGTCCTTCGTGACGAACAAGGCCGTACAGATACACGGCGGCTACGGCTACATCGCGGACTATCCCGTCGAACGGATGCTGCGTGACGCGAAGCTCACGGAGATCGGCGAAGGGACGAGCGAGATTCAGAGGCTCGTAATCGCTCGGGAGCTGATCCGCTCCTGATAAGAAGCGTCACTGAGGCGGCATCGGCGGCTGTCTCGGCAGGCCCATCCCAGGTGGCGGACTCAGAACAGGGGCCGGCGCGCCGCAGAAGGGACAGAATGCGAATTGGTAATTGGAGGGGCGACCGCAAGCGAGGCACACGCGGAACGGCATCGCGGGCGTCGCGCCTGCCGAGGTCCATCCAATCGCGAGGGCACCCCCGATAATGCCGAGGACCATGCCGACAATTCCGAGGCCAAACCCCGCGTACCCGGTGAACGCACTCGTGAAGCTCGCGACGGATAGCACGAGGATCGTGACGCCCCACGCCACGTGCAGGTCCGGGCGGAGGTAGAGCATCAAAGACGCGAGGAGCATCACGGTCCCGAGGAATCCAGACACGCCCGTGAATATGATCGACAGATTCGAGAAGAATGGATAACTCGGGAAGAGGACGAAACCGAGGATCGTCCCGAGCAATACGAACAGGCTTCCAAGGAGCGAGAGGATGAACGCGTTCAAGGGACGTTCGTTCATCGCATACTTCCATTCCCGCACTCCCCTCCGGCGTACTGAATGACACCGCACCTGTTCGGGACCGAACGAACTTTCGGCCGTGACGTGGGCTCTTCCCGAGAACCTTTAAGGCCCGCGGGCCGTTCGGAGGCCGAAATGCCCGAGAGTGAATACGAGGTCGAGCTCTTTCGAATCCAAGGGTTTGTCCGCCAGACATGTGCGAAATGCGGGAAGGCCTTCTGGTCCCTCGGGACGCATGAGACGTGCGGCGAGGCCCCATGCCAGGAATACGACTTCATCGGCGCCTCGCCGTTCAAGAAGAAGCTCTCGTACCGCGCGATGCGCGAGGACTTCCTCTCTTTCCTCGACCAGAACGGCCATGCGAGGGTGAAGCGATACCCGATCGTCGCCCGCTGGCGGGACGACGTCTTCTTCGTCCAAGCGAGCGTGTATCCGTTCCAGCCGTGGGTGATCAGCGGCGAGGCGAGCCCACCGGCGAATCCCCTCGCGATCAGCCAGCCGTGCGTGAGGTTCATCGACATCGACAACGTCGGGAAGACGGGCCAGCACTTCACGATGTTCGAGATGATGGCCCACCACGCGTTCAATTTCCCCGGTCGGCCGGTGTACTGGAAGGACCGGACCGTCGAACTGTGCCATCGATTCCTCACGGAACGGCTCGGCCTCGAACCGACCATGGTCCGATACAAGGAATCGTGGTGGGAAGGCGGCGGGAACAGCGGACCTTGCATGGAGGTTGTCTTCGGCGGCGCGGAGGCCGCGACCCTCGTCTTCATGCAAAACCGCGATGTGAACGGGCGCCGCGTGCCGATGGAGACGCAGGTCGTCGATACGGGGTACGGGCTCGAACGCCTCACCTGGCTCTCCCAAGGCTCGACGTCCGCGTACGAGGCGGTCTTCGGGGAGACCCTCGCGTACCTCAAGCGGGCGACGGGCGCGAAACGCGTCGACGACCGGTTCCTCCGGGAGTACTCGAAGGTCGCGGGGATGTTCAAGGTCGAGAGCCTCGCGGACATACGGGAGATCCGCCAGCGGACGGCGGAGCGCCTCGGGATCCCCGTTGAGGACATCGTTACCCAGGTCGCCCCCCTCGAGGCCCTGTACACGTTGTGCGACCATGCCCGCGCGCTCGTCTTCCTCCTAGGGGATGGCGTGGTCCCGTCGAACAGCCGCGAGGGATACTTCGCACGTCTCTTGATCCGCCGCGGGCTCCGGGCGCTCAAGGACCTGAACATCACGTACACCCTCGTCGACACGGTCAGCTTCATGATCGACCAAATGCGCGATGACTATCCGGAGTTCTTCTTCAACAAGGGAGACATCGTCAAGCTGCTGAAGGTCGAGGAGGCCCGCTACAAGGAGACGCTCGAGAAGGGACGCGCGACCGTCGGCCGGATGGCGGCGGACATCCGAGCCGCAGGGAAGACGGCGTTCGATGTCGAGACGCTCGTGCAGCTATACGACAGCCATGGTCTCAACCCCGACGTCGTTCAGGAGTTCGCAGACCTCCCCGTCGAGATCCCTGACGACTTCTATGCGCGTGTCGCGGCCCGCCATGACCGACCCGCGGCGGAGACCACGAAGCGGATCGAGGTTCCGAAGGATGTGCCGCCGACGAAGCTTCGGGTCTACGAGGACCGGAGGAAGCGGGCGTTCCGGGCGAAGGTCCTCGCCGTCCAAAGCGAGGCCGTCGTCCTCGACCAGACGTATTTCTATCCGGAAGGCGGCGGACAAGAGGCGGACCACGGGAAGATTGGCGACTACGAGGTCTACGATGTGCAGAAGATCGGGACGACCGTTCTTCATTTCGTTCGGGGCGACGCGTCGAAGCTTGCCGGTAAGCGCGTCGCGTGCGAGATCGATGCGCCGCGGCGTGAGGCGCTCATGCGGAACCACACGGCGACGCACATCGTCCTCGGGGCCGCCCGGAAGGTCCTTGGAAACCACGTGTGGCAGACGGGGGCGCACAAGGCCCAGGACATGGCGCGCTTGGACATCACACACTTCGACGCGTTGACGGACGACGAGGTCGCGAAGATTGAGGAACTCGCGAACCAGCAGGTCCTCGGCTCGCGGCTCGTGCGGGCGAAGTTCCTCCCCCGCGACGTTGCCGAACGGAAGTTCGGATTTCGGCTTTACCAAGGAGGCTCCGTCCCCGGGGGCGAACTCCGGGTCGTCGAGATCCCCAAGTGGGACGCCGAAGCGTGCGGCGGGACCCACGTCTCGAGGACGGGGGACGTCGGGCTAATCAAGATCCTGCGGTCCACGCGAATCCAGGATGGAGTGGTCCGCCTAGAGTATGCCGCCGGCAGGGGAGCCTTCGACACGGTCCGGAAGCAGGCTCAGGATCTCGAGCGCGTGGCAGAAATCCTCGGCGCGCCGCCGGATCAGATCGTCCCTGCGGCCGAGAAACTCGTCGCGGAGTGGAAGGAGTACCGCAAGCTCTCCCAGCGCACGACGGACGAGCAGGCCGCGGCGAAGACCCGTCAGGAGATCGAGACAGCGAAGGGTCCGTGGCCCCTCCTGAAGGACGAGGTCCCGCAGGGCGTAGGATTCATGATGTCCATGTCAAAGGCAACGGCGTCCGAACCACGGGCAATCGGAATCTACTGGGCTTCCACGCCGAGCGATGTGAAGCTCGTCCTCACCCGCGGTGCCCAGGTACCCCTGGATGCGGGGGAACTCGTTCGGAAGGTTGCGCCCGAATTCCGCGGGAAGGGGGGCGGGAAGCCGGACTTCGCCCAGGCGAGCTTCCCGAACATCGAGCAAGCACGGGCCGCTGCGGCCCAGCTGGAAAAAAACATTCGCGAGACCCTCGGGATCGAGAGCGGATGACATGGACCTCCGCGCCTGGCGCCGAAGGATCCGTGAGTACAACGAGATCACAAACGTCGGCCCCATCCTACGCCGATACTTCGTGACCGCTTCGTTCGATGGAGCGTTGACGATCCTCGGGATAATTACCGCCGCCCTGGCGTTCGGGGCGTCGGAGAGCGACAAACCCCTCCTCATCTCCTCTTCGATCGGCGCGGGAATCGCTCTCGCGGTGAGCAGTGCAGTCGGCGCATTCGAGGTGGAGCGGGTGGAGAAGAAGCTGGACATCCGGACGATTGAGCGAGCGATGCTCGCGCGCCTCAGCGAGGAGCACCGGGAGGCCTTTCGCTTCGCGACGGTCGTGAGCGCCATCGTCCACGGCCTCGCGCCCATCCTTGCGTCCACCCTAGCAATCCTTCCGTTCTTCTTCCTGGAGTTCCGGTCCGCAGCGATCGCAGCAATCGCAATCATCCTGAGCTTCCTGTTCTCGATCGGCATCTTCCTCGGAAGCCTCGTGCGGGAAAAAATCCTTCTCACCGGCCTCCGATTCACCGCCGCAGGAGTCGGGACTGCGGTTCTCCTCTGGCTGTTGGGAGCGCCCGCCCTGTGACCAGCGCACCTTCAAATATCGGAGGTGGTTGGCTCCCGTGATGATTTCTGCGGAGGCGGAAATTGAGTCGCTCAAGGCGACGGTCGCGCGGCACTTCCCCGTGCACGGCGTCCTCGTGACCCCGATCGCGCTAACGTTCCAGGTCGCCACGCCTCCGGGCGGTATCGATGCGCCGTTCGACGCGCTCCGGCTGGATCTCATCTCGAAAGACTACATCCCGACGATCACCCAGGAACGCGGGGAAATCTTGGTCCACGTCCAGCGACGGCCGCCCGGTCGATTCGCGAAGCGCCAGGTGAACCTCCTCCTGTTGCTCCTGACAATCCTCACAACCGTGTTCTTCGGCGGCGCATGGAATTGGTCGGGCTACGCCGGCGTGCCGTTTTTCTCCGTAGAATCGATCGGCTATGGAACCCTCTTCTTCACCCTCCCGCTGTTGACGATCCTCGGCACCCACGAGATGGGCCACTATCTCGTGGCGAAACGGTACAAGGTCCACGCGTCCCTCCCGTTCTTCTTGCCCTCGTTGCCTCCCCTTGGCACGTTCGGGGCGTTCATCAGCATGCGCGACCCGATCCCGAACCGTCGCGCGCTCATGGACATCGGTATTTCGGGCCCGCTCGTCGGCTTCCTGATCGCGATCCCCATGACCCTCGCGGGGCTCGCTCTGTCCTCCGGCGGCCCGCCGGCGGGCGCCCAGGAGCCCATGCCCTCGCTCCTGTTCGACTTCCTCTCCCTGTTCTTCCCGTTGCCTCAGGGCGTCGCGATGCACCCCCTCGCCTTCGCCGGGTGGGTCGGCCTCTTCGTGACGGCGATCAACCTCCTGCCTGCGGGTCAGCTCGACGGGGGTCACGTCGCTCGCGCCTTGCTCGGCAGCCGGCAGTTCTATCTTTCGTGGGCCGCAATCCTCGCGCTCTTCGGGATGAGTTTCGTGTACCCGGGATGGTTCATCTTCGGCTTCCTGATCCTGATGCTCGGCGTGCGACACCCGCCGCCCCTCAACGACCTGACGCGCCTCGACATGCCCCGCAAGTTAATCGGCGTCGCGGCGGTCGTGATCCTGCTCATCACCTTCGTGCCGCAGCCTTTCGTCTCCGTCGGCAGCGAGCGCAACGTCTTTTTTGAGGACCTCGATGGGCTTCCAATCAGTCGGCTCAACACGACGATGGCCCTCGGCGCGAGCGTCACCCTGTCGTTCGCCGTGAACCACACCAATTCGATTCGCGAGAGAATCGTCTTGACGATCGATCCAAAGAACCTCGATGATCCCGATCCGGGCTTCTCTCTCTTCTTCCTGGACGTTACGATTGGCGACACGACGACGCCCGTGTCGAACATCACGGTCACCGTATTCTTGAACGAGACGGAGCGGGCGATCGTGAATCTCACAATCGGTGCGCCTGCATCGGGCTGGTCCGTCCCGGTTGAGGTCGACTTCCTCGTGCGAGCGGTGAGCTTCGACGGTTCCCTGACCCGTGAGTTGCCCGTCTTCGTGCGCCTCACGTGACGAAGACGCAGAAGTGGCGCACGAGGGACCGATGGACGCGCATCGCGTGCGCCTCGACGAGGTCCATCCGTTCTTCGCCGGTGCGAATCGCCTTCTCGTCCGGGAGGACAACCGCAGCATGTCCGCCGGGTGGCAGGAGACGAACGAACGCATCGAAGGCTCGCCCGTAGAGCTGATGGATGGGTTCGCCGCGAGTCGACGCGGCACGACCATACGGCGGATCCGTCGCGATCCCGTGGACGGAGCCTGGGCGCCATGGAGGCGCACCCGCATCCGCCGCGATCAGGTCCGCATCGGCGGCGAGGTGCCGCAGAGACTTGCGGGCGCCGCGGACCATCCGGAGCGCGCGATCGGACCCGAGAGGACGCAAGCCGAGCGATGAAGCTTCGAGGAGAATTCCGCCCGTGCCGCAGAACGGATCGAGGACCGAACCTCCCATCGGGACCCGCGCGAGGTTCACGAGCGCCCGTGCGAACTTTGGATGGAGGGAAATCGGGAGGGAAAACGGCCTCCGGGCGACTTTCTGGGCTTCGAGCCGCGAGCGGTCGATCCGGTGGACGATCCGTCCGAGGACGAATTCCTCGCCGACAAGCAGGCGGTAGTCGATCGTCGGATGCTCGAGGTCGACGCGACCTGTCCGCCCGAAGTCCGCGCCGAGGGCGCCTTCCAGCGCGCCCACATCGACATTCGTGTCGAGACCGCGCGCTCGCACCCGGAACGTCCGCTCCGTGAGGTCTGTCGAACGAGCGTACTCCCGAATCGCCTCGAAGTCTCCCGCGACGAGTTCCTCGCTTGCCAGGTGAGCCAACCCGAGCCGCTGAAGCGCCCGTTCCACGGGACCGCTCGCATCGAGCCGCAGGACCCGGCTCCCGAACGCCGCCTGGCGGATGTCGACCCGCTCCGCCGCCATCGCGGCGAGGGCCTCCGACCTCGGCAGGGTCGGGTGTTCGCCGGAGAGCTCGATCACGACGCGCACGGTCGTCGATTGCAGCGGGAGGCCATGAGCTTGCCGGCAACCGTCACGTTGAAATGGAGCCGACCGTTCGCTCCGGCCGCGTGCGCATCCGACCGTTCGTGCCGAACGACATCCCCGCAATCGCGTCGATCGTCCGCGAGGGACTGAGGGAGAACTATCCGACGTCCCTGTACCTGGACATCCACCGTTGGTGGCGGGACGGCTTCCTCGTCGCGGATGCGGGGGGCCATCCGGTCGGCTTCGTCGCGTCCGTGATCACGAGCGACGGGCAGGCCCGCATCCTGATGTTCGCCGTGACCGAGGCATTCCGGCGCCAGGGCGTCGGCCGCCAAATGATGGACTCCTTCGTCCAGGTGTGCGGCATGCGCGGGCTGAAGCGAATCGAGCTCGAGGTGCGGGTATCCAACGAGGAGGCGATTCGCTTCTACCGTCGATACGGTTTCGACGTCCAGAACGTCCTCCCGAAGTTCTACACGGACGGGGAGGATGGCTACAAGATGGTGAAGGTTCTCTGAGGCGCGCTCGTCACTGGTACCCTTGAACATCGTCCGCGCGATGCTCGTTCCAGTAGTGATAGGGCGAGGATTCCCGCTGCGCCGACGAAAGGTCCGTCCCCACCCCGGCCGAGTACGATCCATATCGCTCGCGGATCTGGTCCTCGATCGATCGGGAGACACGAATCGCGCGCCGCACGTGCTCCGCCTCGATGACTTCGCACTCCTCGGTTACCGAGATGTCCCCCGCCGCGCGGATCAGGCCGCCGAGTTCACGCAGACGCAGGCTAAGGGCCTTCTCCTTGTTGTCCAGGACCTTCGCGCGTCGCCGGGCTTCCTCGATCACGACCATGACAGCCTCCTGGGACGCAGGCGGCACCCGCTTGTCGATCGCGATCTCTTGCGCGACGAATTGAACGAGCTTTGTCCGGGTCGCCTCCGTGTCGGCCATCGTCGTCTCGACGAGGACCTCGTACCCGCCACCCGTAATGCGCGAACGGAGCGGAGAAAGGATGTGCGGGAGATCCTGGATGTTGCACGCGCCGACGAAGATGAAGTCGCACGGCACGCTCTCGACCTTGACGCTCGCCCCGGCACTCTGCGGATTCCGTCCGGAAATCGGGAAGCGCTTCTCCTGCATCGCGGTCAGGATGTACCGTTGCAGGTGGCCGAGCTGCGGCAGCTCATCGATGAACAGGACGCCCTGATGGGCCTCGTGGATCGCGCCCGGGACCACTCGGTCGTACGGCTGCGTCCCGAGCTGCGGGTGGCCTCCGTACGGATCGTGCCTCACATCCCCGAGGAGTTCCGTGTCGCTTGCGCCCGTCGCGAGGACGAACGGCCGCCGGGTGATTGGGACGAGAACCTTGCGAGGGCTCTCCTTTTCCATCTCCCGACGTTTCTCGAGGGCCTTCTGGTCGAGTACACGGATCATATCGCCCGAGCGCTCGTAGACCACGACCTCCTCCTTCCCGAACTGCTGGCGCGTCGTGGTGACCCGGTCGCGGCCGCCGAGCTGCGCGAACGTGACTTCGAAGATGCCGCCCAGGATGTCGCCGAAGGGATTCCCGACGTTCGACTGCGCGGCGGACTTCGGCCGACCGCACTTCGGGCACACGCGGTCCCCTGGGGACGAGTAGGTGCCGCAGTGGGCGCACTTGTATCCAAGGCGCTCCGCGACGTTGATGGGTGCCTCCTTCGGGTCGATCAGTTCCCCTTCCGCCCCTGCGAGGCGCGACTGCTCCTGGACGACCTCGTCCCGCTCCTTCACTTCGACCAGTGGCCGTTCCGGATTCTCCGGATTGTGCACGACCCGGATTTCCTCCGTCACGGACGGAAGGTGAATGGACAGGGCCTGTGCGATCATCGACTTGCCCGTGCCGGGCGGACCGACGAGCAGGAAGTGGCGGCGCTGCTTCGCGGCGACGCGGGCGAGGGCGACCGCTTCCTCCTGCCCGACCACGCGCTTCAGCGGGTCGTCGGGGATCTGGATCTCCGCGGTCGTCTCGAAGTCGTCGAGGGCGAAGCCCTCCTCGGCCGAGAGCAGTTTCGTACGCGCGATGGCGTCCACCTCATCTTACGGAGCGAGGTCGCTCCGCGTCCACACATCGATGCCGGACGGCTGCTTCGTGATCGTGCCCATCTTCGTGCCCACGACGGAGTGCATGCTCATCTCCGACGCGATGTCGAGGATGCGCTGCGTGATGATCCCGTCGAACACGACGGCCCGGGTCTGCTTTGCCGTCTTGAGCGTGTCCACGAGCTCCCGCACGGGCACTTCCGTGACGACGGTGTCCGTGTCGTCCAGGAGGCGGGCCATCGAGGACCCCCCGAGCTGGACGAGCATGTCCCGGTACTTCTCGAGCTTCGGGTTGAGGACCTTCGTCGTCGGGGTGATCGTTGGAGGCGGGGGCGAGGGCGCGCGGTCCTCCCGTCGCTCCCGCGGCTCGGGAGGCCGCATCTCTCCGCGCGGCTCCGGCCGGCCCGCATTGCCACCCGACGGTCGGGGCTCGGGGAACTCGGTTTCCGGCTTGAGGACCTGGCCCGAAAGGCCGTACATCTCGACGTACTGATCCGCCGGGATCTTGTTCCGGAGGCACTTCATGATTTGCTTCTGCGTGAGCTCCTCGACTTCCTTGCCGCGCGGTGCGCGGGCGATGAAGTCGACCTCCGCGACCTGGAGGAGTTCCTTCAGGATCAGGTCTCCGCCGCGGTCTCCGTCCACGAAGGCGGTCAGGGCCCGCTCCTTCGATAGCTCCTGGATCGTCCGTGGGATGTTCGTCCCCTCGACGGCGATCGCGTTCTTGATGCCCGCGCGCAGGAGGTTCAGGACGTCCTGGCGGCCTTCGACGATGATGATCGCGTCGCTGTCCGCGACGTTCGGACCCGCCGGCAGGCGCTCGGGGCCGAAGGACACAATCTCCGAAACCTGGACGGACTGCCGCACCTCGTCGAGCAAGTCGGACCCAGAGGTCTTCGACTCCGCGACCATCTGCGACAGCAGGGCGCGCGCGCGTTCGATGATCTTGTTTCGCTTCGTCACGCGCACGTCCTCGACCTTGTCCACCTTGATCGTCGCCTTGCACGGGCCGACTCGGTCGATTGTCTCGAGGGCAGCCGCGAGGATCGACGTCTCGACCTGGTCCAACGAAGACGGGATGAGAATCGTCCCTTCGCTTCGTCCTTTCTTGCTCTGCACGTCGACTTCGATGCGGCCGATTCGGCCGCTCTTCTGCAGGTCCCGCAGGTCGAGTTCCTCGCCCAAGAGGCCTTCCGTCTGGCCGAAAACGGCCCCGACGACATCGGGCTTCTCGACGACCCCCTCGGCCTCCATTCGGGCCTGGATCAGATATTTAGTCGTACTCGGATCGATGTTCATGTTCGCACTTGTCCGGGCTCGGCCAGCTCCGCGGCCTTCGTCCCGCTATCCGGACAACTCTCGGCCCTTCAGGGCGACGCCGCCATCCATTTTTCGGGGGGCAGGAAAGGATGATTCGGATGAGTGGGATCGATGAGTCACGGACTGAGCCGCTATCCCAACTCCCCACTGGAAACCGCCCTATTTAAATATTCTTGCGCGGTCGTTCTCAATCCCGAGAACGTCGGCGAGTGTCCCGCCGCTGCACCCGGTCCGAGTACCATCGCTTCGAGGCCCGCTGTCGGTACCGGGAGGAGGCGTGCTCCGCCACACGCTCGACGAAGGTCCCGAGGGATTCGACGTCCGTGATGTCCTTGCGGCAGAGGCGGGTGAGACGCGCGCGGATGTCCTCGTCGAAGCGCACGCCGTTCGCTGCGAGTCCGTCCCGGAGCTGCCGCGCGAGACGACCCCCGCGGACATCCCAGTCCGTCAGGATAATCGCGTCGCGGTGCCCGTGCGCGATCGACTCGCAGAGGGCAAAAACCGTCGAGCCCTCGTTGATCAGGCGGATGTCGCCCGTCACGCCCAGGGAGCGCAACGCCCGCCGGTCGTAATCGCCCTCGACAATGATCGACGCCTGGCGGTTCCGCTCGTGGAGGTCCTCGAGCACGCGCTGCAGATCCTCGTGCAGCCGGTCCCAGTCCATTCAGAGGCCTCCCGTTATCCGTCGCTCGACGTCCGCGCGTTCGATGCCGGAGAGGGCGATCGTCTTGCGTCGCGCGGTGCGGCCCGAGGCGATCCGCACCGACGACCTCGGCAGGTTCAGCATGTCGCTCAGGAAGCGGATCAGCTCTTCATTCGCTGCGCCGCCTTCCGCCCGCGCCGCGACGCGTACACGCAGCGCGTGCCGCCACGGATCGACGCCGTCGGCTTGCGTGCGCGAGGCCCCTGGCCTCACGACGACGTCGAGGAGCACCGCGCCCGCGGATTCCCGGAGGATGGTTTCGAGCATCCCACCCCGTGGTAGCGGCTCACGGGCGATAAGGATTGCGTGCGGCCGACGCCATCTTATAGCGGCCTCCCGATTCCGACGCCATGCCGGGCGAGGAGGAGGTGAATTTCGAGCGCGTCACGAAGCTCTACCGCGAGGAGAGCGGAAAGAAGACGCTCGTGAGCCTCGAAGTGGACTTCTACGACAAGCTCGCGAAATACATCGCGCGGCTAGAGGAATCCACGAACGTGGAGGCGCAGAAGGATGCGAACTCGCCGAAGGCGCTCCTTCTCCAGGACGAGCTGCGCAAGGTACGCAAGCGCCGTGATCAGATCTTCACGTATCGCGAGCGGAAGCTCGCGCTGCTGGCGTCGAGCCGCGCAAGCGGCGCAGAGGTCGAGGTGCCGAATCTGCCCGCGCAGGACCGCGTCCTGTTCGAGGGCCTCGTGGCCCTCCTGAAGAAGGCGAGAGCGGACGCGTTCGGCGGTTCGCCCGTTGGGCACGAGGCCTCGCCGAGCACGGCCCCCGAGTCACCCAAACCTTCGGCGCCCGGGAAGGAACCTGAGCGGATGCGCGTCGTGAAGTCCGAGGACACGAAACGTGCGCCCGTCGCGCCGAGCCTTAAGGACCACGTGCTCGTCCACGTCCTCGAGGACTTGCCGCCGTTCGCGGGCATCGACACGACGTACCGCCTGAAGAAAGAGGATGTCGTCACGCTCCCAAAGACGATCGCGGAGATTCTCGTGGGCCGCGGGAAGGCAAGGATCGTGCGCATGCCCGGGTTCCCGTCTTCGTGACTCAACGGTCCACGCGGCAACGAAGGAAGTCAACGAAGGGGCCATGAAGGCGTGGGTCGCACACGCAAATCGCATCGCCGCGAATGAGGAGCTGGGCGGATCGCGAAAGGTCATGAGACAAGGATTAAATACGCCGTTCGCATAGTGAGTAGTGCCTCCGAGGTATTGGGCTCTGCAACGATGGCATCCCGTTTTGCACTTGGAGACGATGTGCACCCTCGACGTGCGCGGGCGTCGAAGGGGAAGGGGAAGAGGTCGCTGGAGGCGCACGCGCGCCGCTTGCACAGCGTCCCCTGATACCGATCATATGCATCCTGGACGTGTGCTAAGCCGACAGGTCAGTGGCTAACATGCTGTCTGGGGAATGGCTCGGCTCGGGCGCCGATGAAGGACGTGCCAAGCTGCGAAATGCGTCGGGTAGGCGCAAGGAACCTGTGATCCGACGATGTCCGAATGGGACTTCCTGACCGCAAGGTCGTTCCGCGAGGAACGGTAACCCCCGGAATCGAAGCATCCTAGTACGGGGAGGAAAAGAAACCAATTGGGATGCCCTCAGTAAAGGCGATCGAAGAGGGTACAGAGCAAACCGAAGCCTCCGCAGAAATGCGGCGGCGGTGTGGTGTTTGGACTCCGGCACACCTTACCCTGCCAACTCGAACTTCGGTGGAACGCCGAGGCCAGAGAGGGTGACAGCCCCGTAGAGGCAAGCGGGGAAGGTGATTCGGGGTATCCAGAGTAGCGTGCGTCGGATATCGCGCGCGAATATGGGTGGCATAGACATCCAACTCTAAACATGACCCGAGACCGATAGCGCACTAGTAGCGTGAGTGAAAGCTGAAAAGTGCCCTTGACGGGAGGTAAAAAGAGCCTGAAACCAGACAGTAACAGACTTCCACGGCGCGAAAGCGACGAAGTCTCCGCAAGGAGATGGAGCGGCGTCGTGGTATCCGTTGTGAATCACGGGCCAGGGAGTTCTGATCCACGGCGAGGTTAACCGCTATACGCGGGAAGCCGAAGCGAAAGCGACATGCGCGCAACGCCGCAAGGCGCGAGGCGCGTCGTGGGCTCGCGAGGAGTCGTGGGTGCGATGCCCGAAGCCGGTCGATCTATGCCTGGCTAAGCTGAAGCCCGCCGAAAGGCGGGTGGAGGGCTGAACCGGTGTTGATGTGCAAATCACTCGGATGAGCTGGGCATAGGGGTGAAAGGCCAATCTAGGCCGGGAATGGCTGGTTCCCCCCGAAATCAGTCGCAGCTGGACCTCGGCAGAGGTCGGCCATGGGGTAGAGCTACTGATTGGGCGCTAAGGCGGAGAAATCCGTCGGTGCCCTGTCAAACTCCAAATCTGTGGTCACCGTAGAAGCCGGGAGTCGGGTGCCTGGGGTAATCTCGGCATCCGTAAGGGAAACCGCCCAACCTGCAGTTAAGGTCCCCAAGTGCGGACTCAGTGCGAATACCAAAGGGAGTTCGTGGTCTCAGACAGCTGGGATGTGGGCTCAGAAGCAGCCATCATTCAAAGATAGCGTAACAGCTCACCAGCCGAGATCATGGGCCCCGAAAAGGGACGGGGCTTAAGTCCGCCACCGATACTGCAGAGCACCGAAAGGTGATCTTGTAGGGGGGCGTCGTGCGCGGGTCGAAGTCGGGCCGTGAGGTCCGGTGGACCGCGTTCGAATGAGGATCCTGGGAGGAGTAGCAGCAAAGAGCGGTGAGAATCCGCTCCGCCGAAGGGGCCAGGGTTCCTCGGCAATGTTCGTCAGCCGAGGGTTAGTCGGTCCTAAGTGTTCTCCTAACCGAAGAACGCGAAAGGGAAGCAGGTTAATATTCCTGCACTGTGCGGATCCCTGCCCAACGTCGGACGCATCACGGTAGGTGGAGTCGTCTTGCCTGGCGATCCAACCGTTGAAGTCCCCGGAGTGCCGTCATGGCGAGAAGGGGATGAATGCGGGAGTGCGGGGGCAACCCCGTCCGCTCATCCGTGGTGCCCGTGAAAAGGACGTTGGGGCCAATCCGTGCGACCGTACCTAGAACTGACACAGGTGCCCCTGGGTGAGAAGCCCAAGGCGTGTCGGCGAAAATCCACGCGAGGGAATTCGGCAAATTAGCCCCGTACCTTCGGTATAAGGGGTGCCAGCCGCGCGAGTGGCTGGTCGCAGTGACAAGGGAGCCCCGACTGTTTAACCAAAACATAGGTGGCCGCCAGATCGAGAGGTTGTGTACGGCCGCTGAAGCCTGCCCAGTGCCGGTATCTGAAAGCCTGTTTCAACGGGAAGAAGGACCGGTAAACGGCGGGGGTAACTATGACCCTCTTAAGGTAAAATTCGTTTGCCTTAATAAAAATCGGCTATATGCGGGGAACTCCGAGGATCCTCGAGTACCGCCATGCGGTAACAATCTCGAGGTGCGGACAATCCGCAGGGAAGGCCGATCTCGCAAGAGGTCGGAACCCTCAGAGACTATACGCCGATCGCTGCAAGCTTGCAGTGAAGATATAGTCCGACCCTCACGGCGACGTGAGGAGGTCACGAGAAATCGTGGCCCGCCTGATCCCTCGTGGACTAGGTCACGAAAGTAACAGATGTGAGCGTAATACCTTGTCGCTTAATTGGCGACTTGCATGAAGGCCCAACGAGAGCTCTACTGTCCCCGCGTGGAGGCCGGTGAAACTGACTTACTGGCGCACAGTCCAGTACCTTCCACCTGAAAGCGAAGACCCCGTGGAGCTTTACTGCAGTCTGCCGCTGCCGTATGAGTTTGAATGTGTAGAGTAGGCGGGACCCGTTACCAGGGGCGGCCGCTAGGCCGCTTCCGAGGGACCGATGAAACACCGCCCTTTTGGACTCGTACGGCTAACACCGCAAGGTGAACAACGGTAGGTGGGCAGTTTGGGTGGGGCGCCACGCCCTCAAAAAGATAACAAGGGCGCCCAAAGGTTAGCTTAGGTGGGTCAGAAATCCACCGTTAACTGTAAGGGGAAAAGCTAGCCTGACGTGGACTTGCCTAACGAGAGTCCACGACACGAAAGTGGGGCCTAGCGAACCCATGAGCCTCATTTATGGGGGCCATGGATGACAGAAAAGTTACCCCGGGGATAACTGAGTCGTCTCCGGCTAGAGTTCCTATCGACCCGGAGGCTTGCTACTTCGACGTCGGCTCTTCCTATCCTGGTGGTGCATGAGCTGCCAAGGGTGGGGTTGTTCGCCCATTAAAAGGGATCGTGAGCTGGGTTCAGACCGTCGTGAGACAGGTTTGTTGCTTTTTGGTGGAAGCGCGTTGATGCCTGAGGGGAAGGTCCCTTTAGTACGAGAGGAACGGGGGATCGGCGCCTCTAGTGTATGGGTTGTCTGGCAAGGCATTGCCCAGCAGCCACGCGCCATGCGGATAACGGCTGAAAGCATCTAAGCCGGAAACCGTCCTCAAGACGAGGCATCTTACGGTCGCCATAGTCGATGGCATTGATAGAGCGGGGGTGTACGCACGAAGCTCGCAAGGGCGACGTGTTCAGCCCGCCGCCACTAACCGCCGTAGCCACATTTGCACCCGTCGGTGGTGCGTTGGCGGCTTAGCCGTCAAACAGGA
>CAMTUI010000018.1:0-107643 GCA_947084985.1 Methanobacteriota archaeon
ATCTGCATGATCGTCTTCTCGGGGTTCAGGACGGCCTGGCGCTTCGCAGGTTCGCCGACGAGGATCCCGTCCTTCGTGAACGCGACGACGGACGGGAACATCTTGCCGCCGTAGGCGCTCCCTTCGGCGCTCGGGATAATCCTCGGCGTTCTACCTTCCATGTACGCGGCCTCGGAGTTCGTGGTCCCGAGGTCAATTCCGATGATCTTAGGCATTCGTTTCACCTCCATTTTTCACGACGATTACTTGCGCGGGACGCAGGATGCGGTCGTGCAGACGGTATCCCTTCCGCACGACTTCCTTGATCACGCCGTCCTTGGACCCGGAGTCGGGCACCTGCTGGATGCAGTCATGCACGTACGGGTCGAACGGGCCGCCCATGGCCGGGATCTCCTGCAGCCCGGCCTCCTGAAGGGCCTTCACGAGGTTGTCGCGGACCAGCCGGACGCCCTCGCCCGATTTTCCCTCGAGGGCTGCGACCGCGGAGTCCATCTCGTCCAGGATGGGGAGGAGCCGGGACAGCAGGACTTCGTGGGCGAACTTCACGACGGATTCGATCTCCCGTTCCGTGCGCTTGCGGTAATTCTCGAAGTCCGCCTGGAGGTACTTCAGGCGCGTGACGAGTTCTTCGTTCTCCCGGCGTAGGTCCGCGGATTCGTCCTTCCGGGTTTCGTCCTCCGGAGCGGCCGATTCCGCGACCTGGGGGGATGCGGGTCTGGCGTCCTCTTTCTTGGCGGCCCCTTCCTCGACGGTCGGCGCGTCCTTTGCCATCTTACTCCCCCTTCCGAACACGGATGCGGTGTCCCCTGAGTCGCGGCAACGCGACATCGAGGACCCCGTTGCGGTACGTGGCGGTCACGGCCTCCGATTCGACGGGTGCCGGGAGCTCAATCTCCGAATGGAACTTGCGGCCGTCCGGGCCGCGGGCGTAGACGCTCAGGTGGCCGTTCGTCGCGGTGACCTCCAAGGTCTCCTTCGATGCCCCGGGGAGCTCGAGCGTGATGTAGATCCGAGAGGGCGTGAGCACGATGTCCGCCGGAGGCTCGTGCACCTCGCGGCCTTCCTCCGCGACTGCGGTGGGTGGCCCGAGGGCCGGGACCGATGAGGCCTCCATGGGAGGGAGGCTCCGTCGAGCGCCGAGCCGACGCACGATGCGTTCCACGCTGCCGGTAGAGGGGTCGGGTTCGCGACCAGGTTCCTCGCCCATGGAGACCACCGGGGGCCTCCCGCGGAGGGGGCGCCCCTCAGAAATCTTCGCCCTCGCCTCCGCCCTCGCCGCCTTCGCCGCCTCCGCTGGGGCCCTTCCCGCCTTCGCCCGACCTGGCGGCGATGACATCATCGATGCGCAGAATCATTACCGCGGCGTCTGTGGCCGAGGAGATCGCCTGAGCCCCGACGCGGATCGGCTCGATCACGCTCTCCTTCCTCATGTCGGAGACCTTGCCCGTGAAGACATTGATCCCCGCGTGCTTGCTGCCCTTCTTGTGCTCCTTCCGGAGTGCGATGAGGGTGTCGATCGGGTCCAGTCCGGCATTCTCCGCGAGGGTGCGCGGGATGACCTCCACGGCGTCCGCGAAGGCCTCGATCGCGATCTGCTCGCGTCCGCCCACGCTGGCCGCATAGTCCCGCAGACCGAACGCAATCTCCGTCGCGCTCGAGCCGCCGCCCGAGATGACCTTGCCGTCCTCGATTGCAACCGCGACCACGCTCGTCGAATCCTCGAGGGTCCGCTCGACCTCGTCGACGACGTGTTCGGTGCCGCCCCGGATCAGGATGGATACGGCCTTCGGGTTCTTGCAGCCCGTGACGAAGGTCATCTCATCGTCGCCGATCTTCTTCTCGTAGACGAGCTTCGCGTAGCCGAGGTCGGCCTTCGTCAGCTCGTCGAGCTTCGTGACGAGCTTGCCGCCCGTCGCCTTAGCGAGCTTCTCCATGTCCGACTTCTTGACCCGGCGCACGGCGTAGATGCCCCCCTTCGCGAGGTAGTGCTGCGCGAGGTCGTCGATCCCCTTTTGGCAGAACACGACATCGGCGCCGCTCTTCCGGACCGTCTCGACCATCCGCTTCAGCATGGCCTCCTCCTCGTTCAGGAAGGCCTGGAGCTGGGTCGGATCCGTGATCTCAATCTTCGCGTCGATCTCGGTCTTCTTGACTTCCAGGGCCGCGTCAACCAGAGCGATCTTTGCATCCTTCACTTCGCCCGGCATGCCCGGATGCACCCGTTCCTTGTCGACGATGATCCCGTCGACGAGGCCCGTGTCCGCGATGGAGCCTCCCTGCTTCTTGACGACTTGGATGTTGTCGTCGTCGACAAAGTACGTCCCGTCGGCACGCTGCTCCGCGACCGTGGTCACGGCCTTCACGGAGATGTCCGCCAGAAGCTCCTTGTGCCCGCTCGACGACTTGGACGACATCGCCGTCATGGCGACCTTCTTGAGGACGTCCGTGTCCTTGATCGAGATCTTCGTCGAGATCTTTTCCAGGACCTCTCGCGCCTTGTCGGCCGCCTGCCGATACCCGTGGGCGATCACGGTCGGGTGGATGTTCTGCTCGATCAGGTCCTCGGCCTTCTTGAGCAGCTCGCCCGCCAGGATCACGGCGGTCGTCGTGCCGTCCCCGGCCTCCTCGTCCTGGGTCTTCGCGACCTCGACGAGCATCTTCGCCGCGGGATGCTCGATGTCGATCTCCTTCAGAATCGTGACGCCGTCGTTCGTGATGACGACGTCCCCAAGGCTGTCGACGAGCATCTTGTCCATGCCGCGCGGGCCCAATGTCGAGCGAACCGCGTCGGCAACCGCCTTCGCGGCCGCGATGTTGTTGAACTGTGCTCCCTTGCCGCGGTCTCGGCGCGTTCCCTCTTTCAAGACGAGAATCTGTGTACCTGCTGGCATCATGGAAATACCTCCGAATGTGCGATTCGGGGCCATACCTATGTTGGGACTTCTATATAAGCATATCGTGTCTCGGGTTCTGTTGCATCCGGGGTTGGATAGGGGGTCGCTGTGCCGGACCCTGCTCCTTGTCTCGGGCCGACCAGTTCGCTGAGACGGTTTGGAACGGTCCGAGCGAAGCGGGTGAGGTCGTGGAACGCATGGAAATCCGCCTGACCAGGAGGTAGATTGCCGAACTCCTGGTCCATGGGGGAGCTTTCAAGCCAATCCGCGCGCTTATCAGGAAGCCGCATATGGGGCCGCTCATGATGCCGGTTCTTGGCCAGGCCAGACCACGCAGCTACCTGCCACCAAACCCGCGACGACTGAGGAGAATACCATGAAAGCGATCGTCTACCACGAGTATGGCTCACCGGATGTCCTCGAACTAAAGGAGATCGACACGCCGGTGGTTGAGGACGATCAGGTGCTGGTAAGAGTTCACGCGGCTTCCGTCAATCCACTTGACTGGCACCGCATGAGAGGCCTGCCCTACTTCCTCCGCGCATCCGAGGGGCTGGCCAAACCGAAGAACAATGGTTTGGGAGCCGATGTGGCTGGACGGGCTGAAGCGGTCGGTAGAAACGTAACGCAAGTTCAACCAGGCGATGAGGTATTCGGCATGAGCATTCGGACTCTTGCCGAGTATGTGTGCGTTTCCGAACATGGAGTTGCGCAGAAACCAGCCAACCTGACGTTCGAGCAAGCGGCGGCCGTACCTGTGGCGGCATCCACAGCTCTGCAGGGCCTCCGCGACAAAGGACGGATTCAGCCGGGGCAAAAGGTTCTGATCAACGGTGCGGCGGGAGGTGTGGGTACGTTCGCCGTGCAGATTGCCAAGTCGTTCGGAGCGGACGTCACCGGCGTGTGCAGCACGAGGAACGTGGACATGGTCCGATCGATCGGCGCCGACCAGGTCATCGACTACACCGAAGAGGATTTCACCCAAGACGGGCAGCGTTGCGATCTTCTCTTCGAGTCAGTGGGCAACCGTTCGTTGTCAGATTGCAGGCGCGTCTTGAAGCCCGAGGGGATTCTCGTATTGGTCGGCGCAGCGGACGGTCGTTGGCTCGGACCACTGGTTCGTCCGCTCAAAGCGCTCTTGGTGTCACGGTTCGTGAGCCAGAAGCTGGTCCCGTTTCTGACGAAACGAAGCAAAGATGACCTGGTTGTCCTGAAGGACCTCATTGAAGCCGGAAAAGTAACCCCGGTCATAGACAGGCGTTACCCGTTGAGTGAGGTCCCTGAGGCTATCCGGTATCTGGAAGAAGGACACGCCCAAGGAAAAGTTGTCATTACCGTGTGATGCGCGGACCACCGCGCAGATCACGGGATCTCGATACATGATCACGGAATGGCGGTTCCCGTGCGTGTCCGATCACGGCATCGTTGGCTGGACAGCACCGAGGGTCCGCCGTCGCGGACGAGTTCCTCCAGCTCGTCGGGTGGGTAGAGGTCGTTAAGCGCTTCGAGGCCGGGTTGAAGGGGGTGTGGGTCTGGCTGCGGCTGGCTCACGGGGCATCCCATCCGTGTGGGGGAACGGGTGCGCCGGTCACGAGGGTGCCGATTCAGGCTGGGGCTTTGAAGGGTTCGGGGTGTTGGGCAACCTAACCGAGGTCCCATGCATCGGACTCCGAGCGACCAACATATCTGAGGACGAACGTGTCGCCATGCACTCGCCCCTCGTTATAAGGGGACTTTTCGCCGCCAGTTCGCGCTTGCCGTCGTCCACCAACACGAATGCAACAGGCCTCGCCACTGAGACGCCACCAACCTTGGACGCAACAGAACCCGTGTCTCGTCCTAGAGCGCGACACGCGCCCCGAGCGCCCTCCCATAATTCTATATCAATAGAGGCGGTAGCTCGCGGCGTGAATGGGCTTCTCCTCCAGCTGGCGGACGCCGTCCAGAGCGCCGTCCGGGACATGGCGGAGGATCCGGCGGAGGTCCTGGGGAGCGGCGCCGACGGTGCGCCCAGCACCCGGATCGACCGCGTGGCCGAGGAGGCCGTCCTCCGACTCCTGGACTATGAAGGGACTAAGATCAACGTCCTGAGCGAGGAGGCCGGGTTCGTGGACCGCAAGGGCGACGCGGTCCTCGTGCTCGACCCGATCGATGGCACGCACAACGCCCTTCGAGGCGTCCCGGCGTATTCCGTGTCGCTGGCAATCGGACGGGAGCGCTTGGGAGACGTGAACGAAGGGCTCGTGCGAGACCTCGTCACGGGCGGGACATACTACGCATCGCAGGGCCACGGCGCGTTCCTCAACGGCCGACCGATTCACGTTCGCGCTCACGATCCGAAGGACCTGCTCTTCTCCGTGTACCTTGGGACCAACGCCCACCCGGATGGCGCGCGTGTGGCGGGTCGCGCGCGCCGGGTCCGGAATCTCGGGGCCGCGTCTCTGGATCTGTGCCTCGTGGCGCGCGGTGCGGCGGACTTGTACTATATGCATTCTGCGGTGCCCGAGGCGAGGCTCCGCGTGGTCGACATCGCCGCCGGAACGCTAATCGTACGGGAAGCGGGCGGCCTCGTACTCGATCTCGAGGGGACGGAGCTCGACATGCCCCTGACCACGGAGGCGCGGACGGACCTCGTCGCGTTGGGGGATCGCAGGACCTGGGAGGCGATCCAATGAAATTCGGAATCACGGCGAATCCGCACATCTCGACGGCCTTCGAGGCCGCGAAGAAGATCCTCGCGCGACTCGAGCCCTCCCACGAAGTCCACCTGGAATCGGATCTCGCGAGGTCCCTCGAACGGCCCGGCCTGCCGCTCGCCCACATGAAGGTGGACGTTGTCCTCGCGATCGGTGGGGACGGCACGATCCTGCGGGCGTTGCAGCTCTCGGACGCGAAGGTACTGGGGATCAACTCGGGGTCCCTCGGCTTCCTCGCAGAGGTGTACGCGGAGGAGGTGGACGCGTACCTCGAGCGGGTCGCGCGCGGAGACTACCGCGTCGAGGAGCGCATGCGGCTCCAGGTCACCGTCGACGGCAGGCGCATGTTCGACTGCACGAACGAGGCCGTCGTCCACACGGCCCAGATCGCGAAGATCCGGCACTTCGAGATCGACCTCGACGAGACCCTCGTGGAACGCGTACGGGCGGATGGCATCATCGTCGCGACGCCCACTGGGTCGACGTCGTACTCGATGTCCGCCGGCGGACCGATCGTCGACCCGAGGCTCGACGCAATCATCGTGACGTCGATCGCCCCCTTCAAGCCCGCGTCTCGGCCGCACGTGTTCCCAGCGACGGCCCGGGTTCACGTGAAGCTCCTGAAGCCGAGAGAGTGCCTCCTCGTGATGGACGGGCAGCACGAGTCGAGCCTGAAGGGCACGGAGGAGGTCATGTTCACCGCATCCGAGCGGCGCGCGAAGTTCATCCGATTCCGGGACGACTTCTACCGCCGGATCGAGGAGAAGCTGTCCCGGCAGTGAGAGGCCATGCAGCGGGTAGAGTCGATCGCGAAGCGGACCTTGCGGATGATCTTGGAGGCGTCCCGCGACATGCATCCCCTCGAATTCGGCGCGATCCTCCGCGCGGACGCGGGCACGATTACGGAACTTCTCCTCCTCCCCGGCACCGTGAGCGGCGAGCGGCACGCGATCTTCCAGATGCACATGCTGCCGCCCGATTTCCACGTCGTGGGGACCGTGCATTCCCACCCGAGCGGGGTGTGCGAACCGTCGGACGAGGACCTCGCCTTGTTCAACAAGTTCGGCGGGATCCATCTGATCGTCGGCGCTCCGTACGACGAGTCCTCGTGGGCCGCCTGGACGAACAAGGGACAGCGGGTCTCGATCAAGGTAGTGCCGTGAGTTCGCCGCCGGAGGAAACCGAGCGGTACAGGGCCTCGATCCGGTCCGTGACCCGTTCGATGCTGAATTCCGCGAGGACCTTCTCCCGCCCGCGGCGGCCCATGTCCCGACGGGCATCGGGATCCGCCAGGAGCTTCAGGATCTTCTCTGCGAGGTCCTGGGGGTTGACGGGGTCCGCGAGGAGCCCTTCCCGTCCGTCCTCAATCACTTCCCGGACCCCGGGGATGTCCGAGACCACGACAGGCTTGCCCGTTGCCATCGCCTCGAGCGCCGCAATCCCGAAGGCCTCGAGACGCGAGACGCTCGGAAGGGCGAACACGTCGCACGCCGCGTACACGGCCGCGAGTTCATCGTCCGTGACCCGACCGAGGAAACGCACGCGGTCGGCGACTCCCATCGTCGATGCGAACCGTCGCATCGAGCCGAGGAGGGAGCCCTCGCCCGCGACCGCGAACGTCGCCTCGGGGATGAAGCGTGCGGCCTCGATGAAGTGCTCAATCCCCTTGTGCGGGACGATGCGGCATACGAGCAGGATGAGCGGGCGGTCTTCCGGGATCTTCAATCGCTCCCGTGTCGCGGACCCGTGGACGCCCGGATGGAAGCGTCGATGGTCCACGGCGTTCGGGATGACGACGGGATTGTACCGCCAGACCGCCCGGCTCGTCGCGGCATACGTTCGCGTCGTGACGACGACCTTCGCCGCGTGCCGCAGCGTGGATGCGCCGAAGGTCCTCCGATACAGGGACTCGACGAACGCGCCGACCGGAGACGGCAACTCGACGTCGCAGTGGTGCGTGACCACGAAGGGTCGCTGGAGGAACTTCGCGGCACTGGCCGTGTACTGAGAAGCCAGAGGCGGTGGCGAGTGCGCATGGAGGATGTCCACCGAGAGCTCGCGGAGACGGGCCCGCATGCGCGGGACCACGGGGGTGCGCATGACGATCATCCGCGGCTTCACCCGCACGACCCGTACCCCGTCGATCGTCTCCTCTCCCGGAAGTGTCGGATCGTGCCACGTCGTCACGACGCTGACATCGTGCCCACGGGTCGCCAGTTCGCGGCACACGACTCGGACATGGCTCTCCACGCCGCCGAGGTGTGGGTAGAACCACGGGGACACGTGGGCGATGTGCACGCCCGACACCTCAGAAGATGCGGCTCCGCGCCGCGATGTTCCCGCGGGCGTGGGCCCCTGGGCCGACGAACGTTTCCTCGCCGATGATCGTGCCCGGTTCGATGGAGGCGTTGATGCCGACCTTCACGTCGTCGCCCATGATGACGCCGAGTTTTCTCAGGCCCGTGTCGACCTCCGTGCCGCGCCAGATCACCCGGATCGAGGCTTCGTCGAGTCGGAGGTTCGCGACCTTCGTGCCCGCACCGAGGTTGCATCGCTCTCCGAGGATGCTGTCGCCCACATAGTTCTGATGGGGCACGTGGGCGGACGCCATGAGGATCGAGTTCTTCACCTCGCAGCCGTTCCCCACCTTGGCCTTCGGCCCGACCGACGTGGACGGCCTCACGTAGCAGTTCGGGCCGATCTCCGCGCCGGGCCCGATAATCGTCGGCCCCTCGACGTACGATCCGCGCCGCACCCGCGCGCCTTCCTCGACGAGAACCTCGCCCACGAGGGTTGTCCCTTCCTCCACGTCGCCATGGGAGCCGCCTTTCAACGAGGCCAGCAGGGTCGCATTCGCGCGTAAGAGATCCCACGGTCGGCCGACGTCGATCCATTCGCCGGGGAGCCGGAATCCGTAGACGTCCCGGGAGGCGATCAGCGCGCGGATCGTGTCCGTAATCTCGTACTCGCCGCGGGGCGAGAGCACGGTCTTCTCGATGAGCGGGAAGATGTCCTCGTCGAAGACGTAGATCCCGGCGTTGATGAGCCGCGACTTCGGATCCCTCGGCTTCTCCTCGAGGCGGACGACCCGGCCGTCGTCCAGCTCGACGACGCCGAAGGGACGAGGATCCTGCACCTCCGCGAGACCCACCACGGGACCGCCAACCTTGCGATGGTGAGCGACCATGGCCTTCAACGCGTCTCCCGACACGACGACGTCGCCGTTCACGCTGAGGAATGCGCCGTCCACGTGGCGGCGCATGCGCCCGATCGCGTGGGCCGTGCCACGCCGTTCCGCCTGCTCCTCGTACGTGATCGATAGCCCGAAGGCATCGCCGTCTCCGAAGCTCTCCCGAACGCGATGGCCCTGCCAGCCGATGAGGATCGCGACACGGGTGATTCCCGCGGACCGGACCGCCTCGAGCGTGTGTCGGAGGAACGGCTTTCCCGCCACCGGGAGAAGGGGCTTTGGGAGGTTGGCCGTGAGGGGGCGCATCCGCGTGCCCTCACCGGCCGCGAGGACCACTGCCTTCATGCGGCGGCTCCTTTCGCGCTCGACAGGACCGTGGAATATATCTCCTTTGCTCTGGGCTCTTCTCGCGACTCCGCGAGCACGCGGATCTTCGGTTCCGTGCCGGAGAACCGGACGAGGGCCCAGCCGTCTTCGAACTGGAGACGCCACCCATCGAGGGTCGTCACCTCCGCCCCGAGGCCTCGCAACGCGCGGTCCAATGTTCGCTCGATCGACGCGCGCTTCGATGCGTCGTAGGCCACGGCCCCGCGAATCATGGGATAGCGCGGAACCTCCTGCGCGAGCGAGGCGAGCGACCGTTCCGCGACAATCGACACGAGACGCGCCGCCGCGTACACGCCGTCCGGGCAGAAGGTAGCCTTCGGGAAGATCCATGTTCCCGAGGGTTCGCCGCCGAAGTCTGCGCCGCGACGCTTCAGCTCCGACGCGACGTACACGTCGCCGACGCGCGTTCGCCAGACCTTCGCCTCCGGAAGGAGATCCTCGACCACCATCGAGGCGTCCACGGGGACGACGAGACCGCGCCGAACTTCCCGCCGAGCGAAGATGGCCAGGAGCGTGTCGCCTCCCACGAACGTCCCGTCGCCCGCCACCGCCACCATCCGGTCCCCGTCCCCGTCATGGGCGATCCCGAGGTCCGCCTGGACGGAGCGTACCGTGGACTTCAGGAGAGCGAGGTTCTCCTCCGTCGGTTCGGGGTCTCGGCCCGGGAAGTGTCCGTCGGCGTGTGCGTTGATGGCGACCACCTCGCAGCCCATTTCCCGAAGGAGGTACGGTGTGATCGTCGATGTCGCGCCACATCCACAGTCGACGACGACGCGGGCGTTCGCGGAACCGACGTCCCGTAGAATCGCGCCTACATGGCGCTCGACCAGGTCCTCGCGGCGGGAGAGAGCGCCCACTTGGTCCCAGGTCGCGACGCGGGACGATTGAGAATCGATCGCAGCCTCGATCTCCTTCTGTTGCTCCTCGTCGAACGCCATCCCGTCCGGATTCCACAGCTTGATTCCGTTGTACGGAGCGGGATTGTGGGATGCGGTGACCATCGCGCCGCACTTGTAGTCGGAGACTCCGCGAGCAAGGGTTGGCGTCGACACGAGTCCTGCGTCGACGACGCCGGCCCCTGCGGACAGCACGCCGGCGATCAGCGCGGCGCTGAGCATGGGACCGCTCGTGCGCGGATCACGACCGACGACCGTGATGCCGTACAACTCGCCGAGCGCCTTACCAACACGGAGGGCCAGCTCCGGCGTCACATCGACGTTCGCCAGACCCCGGATCCCCGACGACCCGAACCGCGGCAACGCCAGATATACCGCGGACCGGATAGAAAGACTTCCGGCGCGGGCCCGCGTAGCGGGAGCGAACAAGCATTATATAGCGACCCCTGGATGCTTCCGCGCGCGGAACGCTACGCGCGCACATCAGGAGGGATTGGATGGTAATGGAACCTGTAAGCGTCGAGGTCGCCATCGAGAAGGCGAAGAAGAAGGGCCTCCGACCGGGCCGGGTCAAGGGCACGAACGGGATTCAATTCACGAAAGGCCGCAACAACCGGATCGAAGTGATTTCGTGGGACGAGTTCCGCACGACGCTGGCGGATCGGAAGCTCGGGGTCTTCGAGTCCGGCGGATTCATGAAGATCATGAAGAGACGCCGCTGAGCCTCGCGACGACGGAGCCCTACTTGTCCCGCGGGCGGCCGCAGTACGGGCACGCCTTCCAGTCCGGCAGGAGCGCGGAGCCGCAGCCGGAGCAGGGCGCGGGCATCGAGGCGACGGTGCCGGGTGGACTGGCCGAGGCCGAGCCGAGGTACTGCCAGAACGCGAGCATGAGGTTTCGCGCATCCGACTCGTATTCCGTGTAGGAGACCGCTCCGCCGAGGACCGCCACGGGCAGCAACAAGACCGCAGTGACCGCGCCCGCGATCGCCCCCTCGTCCGTGATCTGCGCGTCGAACGTGAGGTCGATACTGCATCCGCCGCTCACTTCGTCGATGACAAGGTCGAACTCCCGCCGCAACCCGATCCGCGAGTAGAAGGACGAACCGTGGAACCGATACGGACCCGTCTGGGTGAGTTTGAACCCTTGTCGAGACCACCAATCCCACGCCTTGTTCCACGCCTCCTCGCGCCGCAGATTCGGGAAGGCGCGCACCTCGCGTTTCTCGAACATCGGCCCACCAATCCCCGGTCTCGTCTTAGGTCTTTTCGACGGAATTCCGCGGCCCACCGCAAGATTATTACCGACCCAAGGAATCGCCATTGCTCGCAGCGTGCGTGGGTTGCCAAGCTTGGACAAAGGCGCAGGGCTCAGGATCCTGTCCTGTAGGGGTTCGCAGGTTCAAATCCTGCCCCACGCATCCTTCATCCTCTCGTTCTCGCGCGCGGGACCGCCGGCCTTCCGGCGTACATAAACGGGCATTCGACGAGAATGATCGGTGTGACTCGCCGGTGGCTCTTATGGCCTGCGGTGGACCCGTTTGTACGTGCCCGCTATGAACTATATAAGGCCGCTTATAAGTCAGATGACGGACGAGCGTCAGACAAGGAGTTTATGTCTCACCTATCTTTTTCACGTTTCTGGCTGAGGATATGTAAAGCGCAAACTATGTTCGAAAGCTATTCATAGTTTCAGGGGCATGACAAGGATGCCCAAGTGAACCGGTGTCCGATGGGCCTTCCGCGACGCCAAAACCCAACGGCGGCGCGTCCTCCCGCGCCTGTCGAGCCCCGGTCGCCGGTGCCAGCCGGCGCGATTTTCCCTTGGATGTGATCCGTTGCCATCCCAAAAGTTCAGCCGGAAGTATCTGACGCGACACCGGAAGAGCGCGCAGCTTTGGCGGAAAGCGAAGCGCCTGACCCCCGGAGGCGTCGAGAGCAACGTCCGGTTCTTCAAGCCGCATCCGTTCCTCGCGGACTACGGGGACGGCGGCTACATTTACGATGTGGACGGCAACAAGATCCTCGACTTCATGATGGGCTTCGGCGCCCTTTTCCTCGGTCACAACAACCGGGACATCGCGCTCGAGGTGATCAAACAGCTCGAGTCCGGCTCGATGCTCGGCGTGACGAGCGAGCTCTTCATCGACTACATCGAGACGATCCAGAAGGCCGTTCCCTCGATGAAGAAGGTCCGGTTGTGCAACAGCGGGACCGAGGCGACGATGCACGCGATCCGCACGGCCCGCGCGTATACGGGCAAAGAGAAGATCGCGAAGGCGGAGGGCGCCTATCACGGCGCCCACGACTACGTCCTCCAGAGCCTCGACATGGACAGCCGCACGGCGAGGCGCAATACCGGCTATCGGCCGGTCCCTTACGGTCGCGGGATCCCAAAGGCGGTCTCCGAGACGGTCGTCATCTATCCGTACAACGACATCGAGGGGACCGCTGCGGTCCTCGAGGAGCACGAGGGGGACGTGGGCGCGTTGATCATCGAGCCGGTGCTGTGCGGGCCCGGCGTGATCGTGCCGAAGGGGAACTACCTGAAGCGCCTCCGGCAGCTCACCCGAAAGAAGGGGATCGTCCTAATCTTCGACGAGGTCCTCACGGGGTTCCGCCTCGCATACGGCGGCGCCCAGGAGTATTACGAGGTCCGGCCGGACATGACGACGTTCGGCAAGATCGCGGGCGGTGGGTTCCAGCTCGCCGGCTTCGGGGGCGAAAAGCAGATCATGGACGTCCTAGAGCCGGGCCGCGGGTGGCGCTCCGGAACGTTCCACGCGGGGACGTACAACGGGCATCCGGTTAGCGTGGCGGCCGGCCTGAAGGGTCTCCAGATCCTCGGCGAGCATCCGGAGTACTACGATCACGTGAACAGCCTGGGACGCCAGCTCTTCAGCGGACTCCAGGATCTCTGCGATGACCGTCGGATCCCGGCGTGGGTCGAATACGTCGGATCGATCGGGAACGTCTACTTCACGACGAAGGACGAGGTCCGGAACTTCCGCGACACGCTCAACGCGAACACGCGTCGGTGGTGGAACTGGTTCATCCACTGCCTCGGGAACAACGTCTTGTTCGGGATCCCGGGCACGGGCGAGCGCGCGTTCCTCTGCACAGAGCACACGCAGGAAGACATCGAGTGGGCGCTCGAGGTCGCCGACAGCGCCCTCGCTGCGATCGCCAAGGAGGCGCGGCGGAACCGGGATCGTGCCCCGTCCGTTCAGCTCCAAGCGGTCCGTGCGCAGGCCGCCCTCCACGGAGAAGCATCGCCACCGAGCGTCTGACCGCTGAACGAGCGTAAACTATATTCGCGGACCCCGCGGTCTCGTGCGCCTCGGGGAGGACACTCGCGATGGCGAAAGCGGCCAAGCCTTTTGCGAAGCGCATGTTCAGGATGTACATCAATGGCAAGTGGGTCGAGTCGGAGAGCCGCGACACGTTCAACGTGGTGAGCCCGGCCTCCGGCGAAGTCATCGGGACGTTCCCGAAGGGGACCGCAGAGGACGCGAAGGCGGCGGTCGAGGCGGCCGTCGAGGCCCAGGACGCGGTGCGCGACATGCCGATCCGCGAGCGGGCCCGGCTCGGGACGCGGATCGCCGAGGAGATCGGCCGGTACGTCAAGGAGTATGCGGTCGACTGCTCCCTGGAACACGGCAAGCCTCTCCGCGAATCGATCGCGGAGGTGGAGGATTCCATTCCGAACGTCCTCTGGCAGGTGGAAGACCTGAAGCGGTGGGACGCACCGGCCCAGGAGGGATACTCGAAGGACAACGTCCTGTACATGTCCATGCACGAGCCGCTCGGGACCGTGGCGACAATCACCCCATGGAACTTCCCGTGGGTCCTGCCGTCCGAGTTCGTCGTCCAGGCGATGCTGGCCGGGAACTCCGTCGTCTTCAAACCCGCAAGCAACACCCCGATCAGCGCGGTGCACCTCATGGAGTGCATCGACCGCGCCGGCGTGCCGCCGGGATTCATAAACATGGTCACGGGGCCGGGCGACTCCGTCGGGACAGCGTTGGTTGAGCACCCGCTCGTCGACGCGATCGGCTTCACGGGCGAGACCGCGACCGGACTCGACATCGCGAAGCGCGCGGGTCTGAAGAAGCTCACCCTCGAGCTGGGCGGCCTCGGCCCCCTCATCATCATGGACGATGCGAAAATCGGACCCGCGGTCGAGGACATCGCGTTCGGTTGCTTCACGACGACGGGACATTGCTGCGTCGCGAACGAGCGAATCTTCGTCCACGAGAAGATTCACGCCCAGGTCGTGAAGACCCTCGTCGAACGCGTCCGAAAGATGAAAGTCGGATTCCCACTCGACAGCGACACGGACATGGGCCCGATCAACAACCGCGCGACGCTGCGGAAGGTCGAGACGCATGTCCAGGACGCCGTCAAGCGGGGCGCTAAGGTCGTCGCCGGCGGGAAACGAGTCCCAGGGATGCCCACGGACCTGTATTACTATCCGACCGTCGTCGACGACGTGCCGCCGAATGCCTTGTTCAACAAGGCGGAGACGTTCGGACCGACCGCTCCAATCTTCGAGTTCTCGGACCTGGACGATGCGATCGACATGGCAAACGCCCCGCGGTATGGCCTGAGCATGGCGATCCATACCGCAAATTTACGCGTGGCAATGGAGGCCGCGAAACGTCTCAAGTCAGGGCAGATTTGCATCAACGAGCCCGTGTACTCGTGGGACTATTTCAACGCGTGGGGCGGGTTCCGCAACAGCGGCCTCGGCCGCATCGCGGGCCGCTGGAGCCTCGATGCGTTCTCGGAACTGAAGACGGTCATGATCAACGTCGGCCGGAGCCCGTGGCCAGACGGTTCGTCGAAGTGACCTATCACTGCCGCACGACAATTGAGTTCACGGGGTCCCAGCCGACCTTTGTTCGCGTGCCGATCGCCACAGAATCCCCAATGTTCGCGATCTGAACGTTCGCAGTGATTCGCGGACCGTCGTCGAGCTGAATCGTCACGCGGCTCGCGAGGCCGATGTAGACCTCGTCCACCACCGTCCCGGGGAAAACGTTGGCGCAGCCTTCCGCATCGTCACCCACCCTTACCTTTTCCGGGCGGATCGACACGAAGACCGGTTGCCCTTCCACGATGCCGTCTCCCGAGGGTACGCGCAAGCTCAAGGCGCTTCCGTCTTTCATCTCATGGACGATAACGGCTTCGGCATCTTGGACGGCTTGGACGACGCCGGGGAGGATATTCGCCTCGCCGATGAATCCGGCCACGAACTTCGTCGCCGGATGCTCGTAGATATCCCGTGAGTTTCCCCGCTGCTCGACGCGGCCCTTGTTGATCACACCGATCACGTTGGACATCGTAAGCGCCTCCTCCTGGTCGTGCGTGACGAAGATGAACGTGAGGCCGAGGCGCTGCTGAAGTTTCTTCGTTTCCACCTGCATCTGCTTTCGCAGCTTGAGGTCTAGGGCGCCGAAGGGCTCGTCGAGGAGCAGCACGCGCGGCTCCGTGATGAGGGCGCGCGCGAGGGCGACACGCTGCCGCTCGCCTCCGCTCAGCTGTGTGATCTTGCGGTTCCCATACTTCCGGTGAGGGAGTTCAACGAGGTCGAGGGCCTCGGCCACTCGCTTCGCGATCCTGTCTCTCGGCCACTTCCGCATCCGCAGCCCGAACCCGATGTTCCCAGCGACCGTCAGATGGGGGAACAAGGCCAGGCTCTGGAACACCATGCTTGTGTCCCGCTCGTAGGGAGGCAGGTCCGTCACATCGCGACTGCCGATGAACACGCGACCTTTCGTTGGGCTCTCGAGTCCGCCGATCATCCGGAGAATCGTAGATTTCCCGCTGCCCGATGGGCCGAGCAGAGTGAAGAAAGATCCCCTCTCGATGCCGAAGGACACGTCGTCCACGGCGGTGACCGCATTGTCGAAGACCTTTGTCAGTCCCTTTATTTCCACGTCGTATTCCGTCATTGGATCAGATCCGGAAGAGTTGGCCCCCTTTCTTGCCGATCTTCGTCGTCGCCAGGACAAACGCGAGGGACAAGAGGAGGACGATTACAGACATTGCATTCACCACGGGCGTGAGAATCTTTTTCGAGATCAAGCCGTAGATGAACAGAGGGACGGTGATCAAGTCTCCCTTCAGGAACAGGGTAACAGGAAGCTCGTCAAAGGAGAACGTGAAACCGAGGAGGATCGCCGAGATGATCCCAGGCATGATGTTCGGGAGGGTCACTCGGAAAAACGTGGTGATCTCATCGGCTCCCAGATTCATCGCAGCCTCCTCGAGGGTGCGGTCGAACTCACGGAAGCTGATGATCAGGACGAGCGTCGCCAAGGGGATGTTGAAGGTCGTGTGACCGACGATCACGGAGGCGAGTCCGAATTCCCATCGGACCGGTGCGCCGAACCCGTATCCTAGGGAGAGGGGCGCGAGGACATAGTAGTTGAGGAAAGCGATGATGATGGCGAGGGAGACACCCATGATCAGGCTCGGAATCACGAGGCCCAGGTACATCATCGTCTGGAGGACGTTGCGGGAACGGAAGCGGTACCGGGTGATCGCATACGCCGCCATCATCCCGAAGAACACCGCGAGGACGGATGACACACCGGCGATGAGGAAGCTGAACTTGATCGAATCTAACGCGGCCGGATCTTGAAAGAGACCGTCCCGCGCGGCGCTGCCGGTATACCACCGAAGGGAGAACCCGCCCCACGCAAACTGAGAGATCTCGCTATTGAACGAGAACACCGCAACGATGATCAGGGGAACGAAAAACATGAGGAGCATCAGTGTCGTAACCCCGCCGAGAATCCACTTGCCGCCTTTCTCTGCGACGGCGTCTAGGATCCGCTCCCACCGGGCCTTTCGAATCGGACCCTCTGCGGAATCGCCGGACCGGACGAAGGACCCGGCGGTCCCTCCGTCGGGCACCGCGGGCGCCATGGGCGTGGGCTCGACGGGCTCGTCCCGCTTCAGGACTTTTTTGATCGCATTGACGATTGGCAGAAGAAACCGAGAGCGGGCCTCCGTCTCACCGATTTCCTCGATCTCCGCGTATCGCCGATAGATAGAAATCAGGAGCACAGTGACCAGGATGAGGAACAACGCGGAGGCTGCGGCCTGCGGCAGTCCTCCGATGATGCTGAACTGTGTCGCGACGTAATTCCCGATCAGTGACCAGTCCCGACCGCCAACGAGCTCCGTCTCGATGAAAGCTCCCGTCGACGTGATAAACACGAGGATTGAGCCGACGATCATCGCGGGATACGAGAGGGGCATCGTCACATACAGGAATGTACGCCATCGACTTGCGCCCAAGTCGGAGGCGGCCTCGAGCAGCTGAGGATCAAGTTTGGAGAGTGACGCGAAGAGAGGCAGAATCATGAACGGCAGCCAGACGTACATCAACGTGAAGACGACCATCTGACCCGTCCCGAGCTCGAAGAACCCGGCAATCCAGTCGCTGAGGAACCCCAGGTTGGCACCCAGGAGCCACTTGTGGAAGAAAGAGTTCTGGTTCGTGAAGGGGAACACGCCATAGATGCGAACGATGAAGCTCACCCAGAACGGCACAATGACGAGGCCCATCAGGAGACCCCGCCATTTCTCCCGCGCCATGCGTGCGATGTAATACGACATGATGTAGCCAATCGCGAGGGAGACGAGGGTCGTCACGGCCGCAACCGCAAAGGTCCGGATTATCAGCGGCAGGACGATTGCCCTGCGCCCGATCGAGAGCGCGTCGATGTAATTGTCCGGATCTAAGGGCCAGACTTCGACCACATAGGCATCGCTGTAATGGGAGAACCCGTAGACGAAAACAAAGAGGAGGGGAGTGACGAGGAACAGGGCCAACCAGAAGACCGGGAGACTGAGGATCAGGTAGAGCCGAAGCTGCGCCGAACCGCGGGTCAGGCGAGCCAGCGCCCTCGTCCAACTCCGGCCCGTCGTCCTCTTGGCCACGGAGGCGCCTGGCGTGGGGGCCGGGCGCGTGACCGCACTCCCCGTTTGAGTTCCTCCCGCTCGATACGCGGTATCATGGCGGCGAGTTTAACGGTTTGCTTCTTGCTCCTTACACCCGGGGAGAAACCTCTCGCGCGCGATACACGCGATACGGACCAACCGTTATATAATCGGGGAGCGTCACTAGTAGATGTCCGATTGCGGGCTTCGAACGCCCCGGATCTGAGCATCCATGGCGAGCGCCCCTGAAAGCGGAATGTCGCGACGGAAATTCGTGAAATACGCGGCAATCGGAGGACTTGCGGCGTGGGGCGTGTACTCAGGACTTGTGTACCCGAGCGGTTGGAACAAGTGGCTTACGTACGGACAGAAGCCTTGGGAACGAACCCCAGGAGTCGTGGACTACGATCTTGTGGCGGAGTCCGAGGGGTCGATGGACCAATATGGCGTCCCGGCATTCTACCGCGAAGGAGGAATCGAGCGACGGACGCTGAACGTCGCCCAGTGGTACGATTACTGGTCTGGCAAGACAATCAGCGACTTCACGCGATACATGCAGGAGCGGTTCCACTTGGACGGAGTCCAGGTCCGCTGGACCTCGAACATCTACACCTCCAACGAGGAGTTGTTCACCTGGGTCGCGCAGACGGGGCGGAAGTTCGACGTGATGGTCCCCACGAACTATACCGTGGAAACGATGGAAAGGGCCGGCTTCCTCGTGAACATGAACAAGGAGTGGCTGCCCAATTACAAGTCCATCTTCGGCCCGGTGCCATCTTCGGCGGAACTCGGTCTAATCAATCCGTGGATCACCGATATCTATCAGCCGGACTACCCGACGTTCCCGAACGGCCACAACAATGCGGCCGGATTCGACTTCCGAACTCCGGCGCTGAACCCGTACGAATATCGGATGAACCGGGCCGCGTACCCGAATCCGCGAGGGACGGACTACTTCACCTGGGATGAGGAGAACAGCCTCCTCGCGGTCCCGTACCAATGGGGCACGACCGGGATCGGATACCGCTCGGACGTCTTCGCGCGGGCGGACATCGAGGAGATGGGGTGGGAGGTCTTCGAGCTCCCGACGTACCGCAACTCCGTGACGGGCCAGACCTACGATCTCACGAAGAAAAAGATGATGCTCGACGACATGCGGGAGGTCTTCACGGCGGGCCACAAGGTCACCGGTTGGAAGAAACAGGAGGCCCTCGGCATCCCGCCGACGGCCATCACGTACAATCCCGCGTCGCCTTACAACGGAGAGTTCCAGTTGTCGAGTAACGAGATCGATGACGCAAAGCTCGTGGAATCCGCGGATTGGCTGCTCTCATGGCAGGGCTCCTCCTGGGGCTTCAACACGCCGCAGCAGGGGCCGTGGCTGATTGGCGGAGAGCGGTATGTCGACCAAGCGTGGTCCGGGGACATTATGTACGCTGTCCGTCCGAACTCAAGCCAGTTCGTGCCGGTTGAGTATTTCGTCCCGAGACAGGGAGGCGCGCGATGGATCGACAACCTCGTGATCCACCGGGAGTGCGAGAAGCTCTGGCTCGCGCACCAGTTCATCAACTACATCCAAGACCCGGTCGTCCAAGCGGACGTCTCCGCGTGGAACCTGTACGCCACTCCGAACGGATGGTCGTTCGAGATCCTTCACAACAATCCGACGTACTCATACAACGGCCAGAATCCGGACGGCTCACCGTACTATTGGAATCCCGCCGAGGACTACCGAATCTATTCGGATTTCGCCCTCGACGGGACTTCGGACATCGCGGAGACGTACCGCAACCTCGGCCGGCCGCCGATCCTCGAGCGGTGCGAGTACCAGCACGATGTCGGCGTGAAGAACACCCTCCGGTACTTCAAGTACTGGCGCGCGGTTAAGTTCTGAGACCGCCGCGACCGACATAGGAAGGAGACCCGACTGTCAGGCTCTTCCGTCTCACGCACCTGTTTCCGGCCCGAATTCGATCCACGGCGACCCGGATTGAGGCAGGCTCGTCGCGCCCCAGTCGTGGGGCCCCGCGAATGACAGGACCTTGCCGCGGGCGTCCCACAGGTAGTAGTCGCCCGCGGGGAGGACGGACCGCAGGGTAATCGGAGACATGAACGTAACGTAGTTCCCGATCTTCGCCGTCGGATTCCATGTCGAGCGCGCCGGATCATACCAGGGGACGCTGAGCGGCCGGTTCGTCGCGTCACGAGGCAGGACTAAGGTTATGGAGTACCCGCCGGACATCTTCCACCGCGTCGGCACGTTGATGTACTCGTAAGAGGAGCCGTAAGCGTAACTGCCGGGCGCACCGTGGACGCGGGTTGTGCCCTCGTACCACCGCAGCTCCGAATTCGGGAACCCGGAGGCGGCGGGGCTGCCTGAGCCGCGTCGGGGCACGTAGTCCATGTAGATCGCCTCCATGACCCAGGCGGGCAAATCGTCGGAAGTCCCGGGGACGCCATCGCTTCCCCAGTTCCCCCACGCCATGAACGCGTACCCGGCAATCGCGTCGAAGTTCAGGTCCAGGGAAGACGTGATTCGCCCATCGATCGTGGCCTTCTCGCACCAGCAGGTCTCCATCGAAGACCATCCCTCGGGAGCGATCTGACCGAACGGAGAGTTCACGGCCAGGGAGTAGTTCGCCGAGCCCCAGTAGGACATTCGAGCGAAGAGGACGTCGTATCCCCATCCATCCCAGAACACAGTGACCGCGGTGGTCCCGTCGGGAGCGACCGTCGCATTCAGGTCCGTGATGTCCGTCTCGTAGAACCATTCGAAGCCATTGTAGATGTCGTACTTCCCGTTCCCGTTCCTCTCGAGCCACGAGGCGAGTTGCGTCTCCGCAGACCCCGCGCTCCGCGCGAACTGGGTGTTCGCTGTCCACCACGCCTGGGCCTCCGAGGGGCTCGTCGCAACCACCCCGAAGATTCGGCGAGACATCGCGAGATCCATCGTGATCGTGCCGCGGACGAGATAGCCGAACCCATCCGAGTATTTCGTGTTCACGGCAAAGGGCGTCGGCCGCAGGGAATTGATGAGCGGCGTGTCAAGGTAGTCGAAGGTCAGGTTCAGTTGAATGTACGAGCCGGGGTCGGGCTGCGCGGCCGGGTTCAGCACCGGAAGGAAGACAGGGTCCACGAGGTTGTACCCCGGGTGGTTACGAACCTGCGCGTCGACGTGGAAGAGGGTGTAGACGAAGGAAGGATTAATCACTTGCAGGCTCGGGGACGAGGAGAAGAAGACCCACGGATAGTAGGAAGTGCAAGGCACGGCGTTCCTCAGCACGGAGTCTCCATAGCTCTGGTTGCGCAGGAACCAGTAGTCTTCGTACGGGCACCCGCCCGTCTGGAAGAACTGGTCGTACAAGATGTCGACCGTGGTGTCCGCGGGGCTGACATACCGGGTCGCGCTCTTCGTGTTGCCGCTGCCGTCTGAGACGGTGAGACCCACGGTATACCGCCCGGCGGCCGAATACGTGTGGGAGACGACGGGACCCATCGCG
Source organism: Methanobacteriota archaeon (assembly GCA_947084985.1). Classification (GTDB taxonomy): domain Archaea; phylum Thermoplasmatota; class Thermoplasmata; order RBG-16-68-12; family RBG-16-68-12; genus RBG-16-68-12. The sequence goes on from CAMTUI010000018.1 coordinate 21,519, forward strand.
GTGTTCCCATCCCCCAGGTCCCACTCGTACGAGGCAATCGTCCCGCCGCCGATGACGAAGGAGCTCGTCGCGTCGAAGGTGACCTCCATGCGGTTCGACCTGGCGACGAACATGGGCGTCGGCAGCGCCTGGACCAGGATGGACTGCGACATCGAGTTGACGGCGCTGCGCGCGTCCGTGACGGTCAGCGTGACCGTCTTCGTGCCCGCCGTCGTGTAATCATGGAAGACGGTCCGTCCGCTACCGGGCGCGGTCCCGTCGCCCCAATCCCACGTGTGCGCGGCGATGTTCCCATCGGGGTCCGTCGAGTTCGACGCGTCGACGAACAGCCGCAGATCCTGCGTGGAGTACGAGAACGCCGCAGTCGGGGGACTGTTGCCGAGGAATGAAAGCGCGTACCAGGCACCCGCGCCTCCGATGACGACGAGGGCGATCACGAGCGCCAGGATCTTGATGACCTTACGGCTGCCCTTCGGCGGCTCCTCCGGGTATTCTTCCTCCCTCGACTCGCTCGGTTCCTCTTCCATCCACTTCACCTCACCGAGTATGACGGTCCCGCGGACAGCCTCGGACCATCAATCCACTGTAGGATGCCCGAGACGTTATTTGAAGTTTGGCGGCCTGACAATCGATGCGCATCCATCATTCCCGCGACGTCCGGACGGTGGCGACTCTCCGCGTTGGCGCGACGAACGCGGATTCGACTGTCCGCATCAACGGCGCGCCGGCGGTTTCCAGGGACTGGGACGTGGCCGCGGACGCGGGGCTCGCGAACGCGGGCGCGAACAGCACGGGAGGGGCGGGCACGCCGGGCACGAACCGCACCGAGCCCCACGGCTCAAGGGCGTAGCGGTCGTCCACATTGCCCGGCGTTCCGTCCGGACCGGCGTTGCCGACGGGTCCGTTCGTGGCGGCCGGGCCGAAAACGTCCCATGTGAAGTTCGCGCTGTCCCACACGCCATAGCCAGCGGGCTTCGTCGAGTCGTAGCTCAGCGTTTTCAGGATCTCGACGTAGGCACCGTACCTGGGATCGGCCCCCAGCGGCGTGTTGTTCGGGTCGTAGAACACCACGTTGCCGCTCGGGAACTCGAAGTGCCAGGTCTGGCCACTGACGAGATCCCATTTAACCGGAACGTAGTCGTAACTCAGGCTCTGGTTGTAGCGGGCGCTTCCGGGTGTACTGTGGATGTACCCATAGTAGGGACTCGGATACCGGTCGAGCTCGGAACGCAGGTGCTTCGGGCTATAGTCGTTCGTATAGTCCGTCAGGATCGGGCCCCAGAGCCAGTAGGGCACGTCGCCCCTGCGATCCCAGTTTCCATCCGGGCCCGGCAAGGACCGCAGCACAAAGTGGTACTGCATCACGGACGTCAGAGTGAAGTTGAACGTCGTCTCGGCGAGGCTACCCTGGTACGTCATGTCCTCAAACCAAGCGTTCTCCATGCCCCACCAACCACGGGCCTTGGTGGAATCAAGGTAGTTGTCCTTATACGAGGCGTTGCCCCAGTAGAACATTCGAGAAAGGAGGACTTCCGTGCCCCATGCCGCGTGCTCGATGTATACGTGCGTCGTGCCGTCCGCGTCGACGGTCGCCGTGATGTTCGTGTAGAAGGGCGTGTACTGGTACTCGAAGGCGTTGACGATGTCGTACTTCCCCGCCGTGCCCGAGGTGCCACCGAGGGTCTCGAACCACGAGGACACGGAGGCCTCGACGCCCACTTCCGTCCCACAGGCGTTGTTCGTGTTCTGGTTCCACCAGGTTTGAGCCTGCGCCGCGGTGCTCGCCACGGCGACCCCGAAGATCCTCTTCGATTCCTGCAGATCGAGCGTGAGCCAGATCTGGGAGCGGATTTCGAAGCCATCGTTGAACTTCGGGTCGACGCCCGGGCATCCCGGACCGTTGGGCGGGGGGGCGGGGGGTGGCGGGAGGGACAGGAAACTGCCCGTGGCGGTGTCCAAGTACTGCATGTACCATTTGAAGTCGAGACGGTTGCCGGGTGCCGCGGCGTAGTTGAACACGGGGAGGAAGACCGGCTGGGACAGATTGTATCCGGGCACGTTGGCGCCCGTGACATCGAACCGATACGGCGCGTAGATGAGCGGGTTGTTCGTCGGGTTGCCGGGGCGGATCTGGCCCGGAAGCGGGTACCAGTTCGTGTACGGATACACCTCGAAGTCAGGGACGTTGTTCGCGGCGTTCGCGGCGCACACGCCGTTACCGATGGACGTCGCGTTGAAGCATTCCGCGTTGATCGGCAGGTCCCCGTACGCGGCGTACCGATAGTCCCACCACTCGCCATAGGGCACGTCGAAGAAATCGTAGTACCGGTAGTCGAGGGTCGAGCGTGCGACGGACACCGTGTGGGTCGCGGATCCCTTGAGGGCCGTCGTGTCGGTCACCAGGAGCGAGATCGTGTACTTCCCGGGCGCCGGGTAGTCGAAACTCGCGGTGACCCCGGTGTCGTCGACGGTACCGTCGTTGTTGAAGTACCACTCGTACGTCGCGATGTTCCCGTTCAGGTCCGAGGACCCGCTCGCATCCACATCGACATGCAGGAAGGAGCGGTCGATCGTGAAGGCGGCAATCGGAGCCTCGGCCGGTTGCAGGATCGTCACGGTATGAGACACGGAGTTCTTGAGGTTCGTGTCGTCAATCACGGTGAGGGTGATCACGAAGTCCCCGTCCGCGGTGTACGCGTGGGACGCCGTGGGCGTCGTGACGTTTGTGTACTTCGTGTCGCCCCAGCTCCAGTTGTACCAAGCGATGTTATCATTCGGGTCCGATGAATCGCGCGCGTCCACGGTGACCGTCCGGAGCTTCTGGTCCACGCCGACAATCACGAAGACGGCCTCGGGCGGCAGCGGAAGGAGCGTGACCGTGACCGTCCGGGACGCGGTATCGTATAGTCCGTCGTTGTCCGTCACATTCAGGATGATAGCAACTTGCGTGTCGAACCAGAACAACTTGTAGTCGTGCGTGGCCACCGGGTTCGTGGTGTCCGTGTAGTTCCGGTCGCCCCACGTCCAGTTGTAGTTCGCGATCGTGCCGTCTGGATCGCTCGATGCGGTCGCGTCGACCGTGGCCCGGATATCGGGGCCCGCGGCGGTCATACTCACGATGCGGAAGCTCGCCAAGGGCGGCGCCTTCGCATCGTATGCCCGTGTGCTGAAGTTCGAGGCCGCATGGACATCGCTCACGGTCAAGCGCACGGTATACAGTCCGGCGGCGCCGTACGTGTGCGTCGCAAGCGCCGTGGTCGCGCTCATGCTGTCGCCGAAGTCCCACTCAAACATGATTGCGTCAGCATCCGGATCGGACGAGGCGCGTCCGTCCGCCGTCATCTCGAGGGGGTTCACAGGATTCGGGGTGAGGGTAAAGGAGACCGTCGGGACGCGGTTCCCGCTCACGGATGTACTTCCGGTAATCGCGGCTAGGGTGTCGCGCAGGGTGAAGGTCACCGGACCGGCCCGCGACACGGTCACGTTGAAGCTTCTGAGGCCTCCGTCCGTTAGGCTGAACGTGTAGTCGGGTGGGAGTTTTGCGCCGGTATCGGTCGATGTGAAGTGCACCTTCCCGGTGTAGGCCGTGGCTACGGTGGTGCCCCGCAGAACCCGCACGGCGAGGGTGAAGTTCTCATCGAGCAAGGGAAAGAGATCGGACGGCGTGAGCTCGAAGGAAAGCGCGCTTATCGTAATCGATTGGGTGGTCTGCTTCGCGGAGTTGTTCCACGAAGCGTTTGCGGTGATCGTAACACTTCCGGACTGGATCGCGAACACCTGCTTGGAGTATGGCTGGGCAGTCGCCCGGATCTCCACGGCGGACGTCGGGTTCGCGGACCACGTCCACGTCGCGTTCGCGGTCTGCGCACGCCCTCGCGTGTCGATCGCGGCTGCGGACAGCGTGAGAAGGGCGGATTGGTCCATCGAGTTCGTGCCGGTAATCGTCACCTGGTTCAGCCGGACCGCGGGCGGCGTGACGGGAGGGGTCCCGGTCGACAGGAGATAGTACGTCACCCCGGCTAGCGCGGCGACGATCAGGACGGCCACGATGACTAGCACGAGCGTCTTCGAGCGACCCCGGGGCTCCGGAGGCGGAGCCGGAGGGGGCGGTGGTGGTTCGCCTGCGGCCACGATACCCTCTCTCCCCAACAGAAACGACTATCGCGGGCATCTGTGGCATGGTATAAATAGACACCCTTGGACGGGAGTCGAACTACGATTCCGGAAGCCCCTGGACGGCGGGTCGCGGAGGCCGCGCGGATGCGGCCGAGCAGGGTGTCGCGAGCTCCATAGAAGATGAGGGGGTCAGCGCGTCGGCCCACAACCCGTCGCTCAGTTCAGGGCGCGGGTCTCCTCCGCGGATTCGGTCACGCGAATCCCGCGGCCCTGGCCTGCCAGGTCCTTGAAATACGGCACCGGATCGAACGCAATCTCCGGCGGAATCACCCCATGCTCTTTGATGCGACCCTTCAGGAGCCACTGCGCGGCGATGGACGGAGGCACGCCCGTGTCCACGACGCCCCCTCCGAGGGTCCACCGCTTGTGAGGCCACGTGATCGCCTCGTACCGCAGGGTCACCGGATGGCCGTCCTTCTCGCCGACCAGCACGCATCGCTGGATATCGACGTCCAGCTCCGGCTCCTTCGGCTTCGGGAGGTCGTCGATGACCGTCGACGTCATGTCGTATGGACGCACCTTCTCACCCTCCACCTCGACCGTCTCGCGGCTTGCGAGCCCGAGCCCCACGAGCGTTGCGATCGTCTGGCGGAACTCGGGCGGGAAGGCCACGATGAAGTCCATCTCCTGCACGCCTTTGCCGAGGTTCCCCGGCATCGTGGCGAGTTCCGAATGGATCGTGTAGTAGCCTTCGACGACCCCGACGGGCGGAAGGAACTCGGAGCGCTCGAGGCCCGAGAGGGCCGGGACGAACTCGATCTTCCCCTTCCGGAGGATCGGCGCCTCCATCGAGAACTCGTCGAAGATCGTGCGGATCGCGTACGGGGGCACGAACCTGCCCGCTTCGCCGCCGGACACGACCGCGCCGCTGCTCCGCAAGAGGACCTTGTGAATCCGGTCGAGCTTGGTCGCGCCGTACGCACCCATCACGTTCATCGTCCCCGGCGTCGACCCGATCCCGAGGACGCACGTCACTCCGGCGTCCTTCGCCCGCTTGTGGAGCTTGAGCTGTCGGAGGGTCTGGTGGTACAGGCCGCCGAGGTCCACGTAGTGTATCCCGGCGTCAATCGCGGCCTCCGTGATCGGGACGTTCAGGTCGTACCACGCGCTGTTGATCACACAGCCCCAGTCCTTCAGCTCCCGGACGAGGGCCGCGGGATCCCGCGCATCGAGCGGGACGGGCACCGCGCGATCGTCCTTGAACCGTTTCGCGAATGCCTTTGCCTTCTCTGCGTTCCGTCCGGAGATTCCGACCCTCTGGACCCCCGGGCTCTCGAGAAGGTCCGGGACCGTGGACTGGGCCATGGCTCCATATCCGCCGAGGATGAGGACGTCCAAGGAAAATCCCTAGCGCGGGAAGTGGAGGCGGTCATTTACCTTTTTTGTATAGAGACCGCTTCGACGGCGTCCGCGGGGACGTCAGAAGTAAAACAGGAAGGTCAAGGGGACGGCGAACAGGAGGATGACGAAGCCTGCGAGGGCCCAGTTGCGGTGGAAGATCCACGTATACGCTCGGTCGATCGCGCGACTGTAGCGTCCATATCCGGACAGGGCGACGATGGAGAACAGCGTCACGCTCGCCATCTCAATGAAGACGATGTTTGCGGCGATCCCGCCACCGAAGAGGAAGGCGGCGATCAGGGTGTCGATGAACGTCGTGATGTTTGCGCCCATCATGTACGGCACGATCTCCCGCCGGTCGATGTATCCGTTCAGGTACAGAGGCACCAAGAGCCCGAAGCTCAGGGAAACGCTCGTCGAGGCGAGAGTCACGAGGGCCCCAACCGCGAACGCGACGGCCGGATGCTTCAGGTAGCGGTGCATACGCGGCGACTTGAGTTCCTGCACCTCCCGCTGGCCGAACGCCTTGTCGAACAACGCGAGCCCGGCGTAGATCGCGACCGCCGCGATCAGGAAGGCGAGGAAGGGCACGAACCGGTCCACGATCCAGGCGACAATCGGGTTGAAGTAGCGGTTGATGTAGTCGAGCAGGGCCGAGGGCGTGGGGATCTCGATCCACGTGTGCGCCCCGAGGCGGATCAGGATCCAGCCGAATAGAATCGCGGGAATGTAAATCGAATATGTGACCAGGAACGAGAGGACGCCCATCGCGAGGGCCTTCTCACGCGGCTTCCCGCGAGCGACCGCGACCGCCCCGATGACAAGGACGATGAACGCCGCGCCGAGGCGCGAGCCCATGATCATGAAGAATGTCGTCTCGGCCGTCAGGTAGCCGGTCGCGTAGAACGACAGGGCCATCGCCGCGACAGGAGATCCGCTCAGGACGGCGTACGCGGACAACCACCCGAAGGCGAGGGCGTGCCACGCGGTATCCGTGAACCGGCCCAGGACCGTCTGGAGGAGTGGGCCCACGAGACTCGCGACGTTTTTCATCAGTTGGATGCCGAGGATGAAGAAGAAGATCCCCGAGAGGCCCAGCAGGATCCGGCGGAAGATGTCAAGAACCCGCCGCGCGACGGGATGTCTCCGCGGCGGCGCCGTCGTTGGCGGCGGAGGGGACGCGGTGGGAGGTGCTCGGGCCATCGCTTCTCCTAGCCTGGCGCGGGACCGGAGGGGACCGGATGGTCGGCCCGTGCAATAAAAGGTGTGGCGTCAAACGAGGTCATAGAGCAGGCGGGCCGCCGCGATGAAGAGGACCAGAATGAAGATCAGGGCGACAGAGCGGGTCTTGAGCCGGTTGAGGCCCCACCGCGATCCGATGTAGGCACCGACGAAGACGATTGGCATCAGGATAGGGATGAGCGCGAACTCCTCCGGCCACGACAATCCGATGGGTCGCACGGCGATGTCGATTAGATACGCTGCGAATCCCACGGCCGCGGTTGGGATGATGAGCAGGGACGACGTCCCGATGGCCTTGCGGGTCTTCCGGCCGAGAAGGTAGACGAGGAGGGGCACGTTCAGGAGGCCTCCCCCGATCCCCATGCTCCCGGACAGGAATCCGGAGCCGCCCGTCGCGGCCGCCGTCGCGACCACGCGTGGTCGCGTCATCAGGGCGCCGTTGTCCTCGTCGACGGAGCGCGTGTTGCGGATCCAGTCGCGGACCATGTAGACGCCGAAGGCGAGCAGGACCGTGACGAAGAACGCCTTGAACGTGTACTCGTCGAGGACCTTCAGGGTGAAGAACGTGCCGACGAGCGCCCCGACCAGCGCGCCGGCCACGAGGACGCCCCCCAAGCGGAAGTCGACGAGACCGAGACGGCGGTGGTTAATCACGGAGGACGCGGCGGTCGCGATCGTAAGCGCCAAGGAGATCGGCACCGCGATGTCGCTCGAAGGCACGCTCGTGGACAGGAGGATCGGGACGAACAGGAGCCCGCCGCCAAGTCCCAAGTTCGAATAGATGAACGCGACCCCGAAAATCAGGAGGACCTGGAGGGCGAGGAGGAGCGGGTCCACGTCGCGCGAAAGTCCGGACCGTATTAAAGAATGTGGCGAGAGCCTTTACGTCCCGATGGAGTTCGACGGCCGTGGTCCTGCTCGTCCGGTTCGGGGAGCTCGCCCTCAAGAGCCGATTCGTACGGCGGCAGCTTCGAGACCGCCTCGTGGCGAACATCCAGGACATGTTCGCTGCGGAGGGCGTCGAATGCATCACGGAGGCCGACGAGGCCCGGGTCTACGTGCACACGAACGACATGGAGCGGGCCAAGGGCATCCTCCGGCGGGTGTTCGGCGTCGTCTCTTCCAGCCCGGCGGTCGAGGTCCATGCGGACGCGGCCGCACTTCGGAACGCGGCCCTCGCGGAGGCGGACCGGTCCCTCGTGCCCGGGAGGTCGTTCGCGCTGCGGACGCGCCGCGTGGGCACCCACCCGTTCACGAGCCAGGACCTTGCTAGGGACCTCGGCGCGGCGATCCGGGCGCGACACCCGGAATCGAAGGTGGACCTCTCCCATCCGGACGTCGAGATTCACATCGAGGTCCGCTTGAACCGGGGGTTCCTTTTCCGGGAGATCTGGCCCGGTCCCGGCGGACTGCCGCTCGGGAGTCAGGGGAAGGCACTCGCCATCGTGCGCGACGACGCGGGCATGGTGGCCGCGTGGATGGGGATGAAACGCGGATGTCGCGTCGCGGTGGCCACGGACAACGGGGAGCACGTGGAGCCGCTCCGCCGCTGGGACGTCCATCTGAAGGCGCTGCCGAATCCCGGACCGCAGGGGATCGAAGAACTCCTTCGCCTGGCTCGCGCGGACGCGTTGTTCGTCGGCACGCGGGGACGAGATCTGGGTTCCTTCGAAAGGCCCCGGGCGTCTGTCCCCGTCTTCGAACCCGTGATTGGATTGGGCGACGATGAGATCGCCGAGATCGCGGCGCGGATTCGAGCCGCTTGAACGTCATTTGCCCGTGCGCTTGTGACGCCCGATGCTGGGGCGGACCTTCTCGACGCCCTTGCCCTTGTACATGAGGCCACGGCCTTTCTTCCCCGCGGAGGTGAGCCCGCGGAAGACGCGGCCGCGATTCGCCGGCCTGCAGATCCAGTTGATCTTTGGATCGTTCCGGATCACAGGGTGCTGCGGGTCCACAAGGATGACCTCGTAGTACTTGTGCATCCCGTCCTCTCCCAGCCAATAGGAGTTCAGAACCTCGAGGTTCGGGTAGCGCTTCGCGGTGCGCTCCTCCGCGATCCGCTGGATCGACTTCGCCATGGTGATCTTGACAAGTCCGCGGCGCTTCGGATGACGTCCGCCCATGGGCCGCGGCCGACGCCGGCCTCCCCGCCGGACGCGCGCCCGGACGAGTACAAAGCCCGGCTTTGCGCGGTATCCGAGCTCCCGAGCCCGGTCGAGGCGCGTCGGGCGCTCGATGCGAACGAAGGCGGCGCTGCGTCGCCACTCAACGAGCCGCTGGAAATGCGTCTCCTTCACGACGCCGCTGCCCGGAGTCTTCCACGCCTGTTTCACGTATCCGTACAAGTTGCGCGGCCGTGGCGGTGCTTTCTCCTCCTCGCCCGCAATCGTGAGCTCCGGTGGGGGAGCCTGCTGTTCCTCGGCCATCATGCAACCCCCTGGATTTGCGGATTCGCCCGAAGGTACATCTCCCGACCAGGGACGTCGAAAGCGCCGCGCCAAAGAGCGGGGAGTATTAAGCCCTTTGCTTGGACCGCCGACCCCGAGCGTAGCCGTTCGGCCGGAGCCCGTGCACGTACGACTGGCGAATCAGCGAGGCAGCAGCCGCGACCTGTCGCATGGACCGCAGCTCGATCCGAGTGCGGAACCAGCCCCATCCCTGCGTCGGAGGAGCCCGCCTCGCGAGTCCGGATCCGTCCCGGAGATCCCGCGGCGACGGGAGCAGGAAGATCTCGACCCGCTCCCGCATCGGTCGTATCTCCGCGAAGACCCGATTCCCCTTCCGACTCCGCCAGGCGATCCAATACCGGCTCACGCGCTCGTTGAGTTGATCATCCCGCTCCGCCGCGGCGGCCTGGACCCGGTCTCGCAGCGCGACGACGATCGCCCTCGACGAGTCGCTCGTCCTTTCGATGGCCGATGCCATGTGTCAACCTCCCGTTTCCCCACTCGACTTTCGCATGAGGAACAGGAACTTGAAGCCGCGAAGGAAGAAGTTGAACCGACGGGCACGATGCTCCCACATGGGCGATCCCGACCGGTCGTTGTGTCGCACCAAGGCAATCGTGTCAACCGGCTCGAACGCCCGCGAGAGGACGGCGAGGAGCCGGAAACCCACGGGCGTGTACACGCCCGCGCGGTATTCGTCACAGATGATCCATGCGAGGACCCCGCCAGGACGGAGCACCCGAAACGCTTCCGAAGCCACTCGCCCCATTTCGTCGTAGAAACGGGGATCCCGGCACGAGATCCGGCCCAAGCCCCGCGGGTCGTCCCCGTAATCGATGTTGTCCGAGTACGGCGAGTCGATCACCGCGAGGACCGCGGACCGATCCCGGAGGGGCCAGGCCCGCGCGTCGGCCCGTGCGATGGCGGTTCGCCGAGGCACGAGGTCGAACGAAACGGACCGGCGGCCGAGTGCGCGCGCGATATCCCCCACGGTCCCGGAGCCCGCCATGGGGTCCACGACGATATCCCCCGGCCGCGTGTACCGACGAACGAGGTTCACCACGCAGCGAGCGGGCGTCACCCCGTTGAAGCGCGGGTCGCCGGCGCCCGCGTGACCGGAGGACTGCGTCGGGAAGTCCCAGCACGTGTACGCTTCCAGGTCCGTGCGGGCGAGCATCGCCCAGGCCTCGCCGAGGACGGACCCAACGCCGGACAGAGGCCGCGACGGCATGCGCCGACCACGGCTCGGGAGGATATGAACCACGACCGTGGGGGGAGATGGATGAAAGTGAAAATCCGCCTGGGGAGGGCCGAACTAGCGAGACAGGAAGCGCTCGACGTCGCGACGCGTCGGGTACGGTCGACGTCGATCGCGCAGGTGAAGCGCGGCACACGCGTTCGCGAACCGCAATGCATCCTGCGTCGGCGATCCGCTGAGCCGCGCGTAAACGTATCCCGCATTGAACACGTCTCCGCATCCCGTCGGATTGTCGATCCGAACCCGGAAGGCCCCCGCCGTCTCGGAGCCGTGCGCGGCGACGCGGACGGACCCGAGCACGCCGCGATGGAGGATGACCTCCGAGGGCCCGACGGCACATATCCGGCGGGCCGCCGAGGCTAGGGGTCCTCGGCCACCAATCGCGCGAATCTCGACCTCGTTCCCGAAGAACGTGTCCACGTAGGGCAGGCACATCTGGACCGCGCGGACTCGCTTCGGGGGCCAGCCGTCGGGGTCCGTGGAGATGTCCAGCGAGGTGGTCGCGCCCGCGCGGCGGGCCCGCGCGAGGAGACGCGCGCTTGGCTGACCGACGAGCTGCGAAGTCCACCAGTATCCGGCGCGATGGACGTGTCGCGAGCCCGTCAGGAAGGAGGCCGGGACATCGCGCTCTCGGAGGGACCCGTTCGCGCCTGGGGCGGTGACGAGGGCGCGGGTGCCATCCCTCCACGTCAGGGCGACGGTCATCCCGGTCGCGCGCGTGGAATCGACGCGCAGGATCCCGCGGACGCCACCACGTCGGAACGAATCCCGAATCGTGTCGGAGTACGGATCCCGGCCGACGGCTCCGGCGAAGGAGGTCCGTGCGCCAAGCGCCGCGATCGCGAGCGCGAAGTTCGTCGCGTTCCCTCCGGGGAGGGGCGTGAACCCGGACACCTGTTTCTGGACGTCCCCGGCAGGCAGCGGCGTCATCGCCGGCGACACGAGGTCCACGATCGCGTCGCCAATCGCCGCGACGCGGGGACGGGCCGACACCATGGATCAGGCCTTCCACAGACCCTGGCGCTTCAGCTCCTCGACGACGGCCTTGTAGTCCGCGGGCCGAGCGCAGCGGGGACAGAAGAGGCTCCCGTGGGCGTCGCGGACGGGGTCCGGGCCCTCCCACCCGCAGAAACGGCACATCGCGTCGGTGAAGGCCATCGCGCACCTCAGAAGAAGTCCTCGAGCGTCAGCCTCTTTTCCGCCCTGCGCGGCGCTTCCGCGACGGCCTCCCGGTTGAAGTCCTCGCTCGACAACGATTTCTGCTGCGACCGCTTGCCAGTCAGCAGCGCTTTCTCATCCCAACCGTACACCTCGGTCACGTAGGCCAAGGTCTGCGCAACGCGACGCGCGTAGTAGTCCCAGTCGGGCTCCTTCTCGAACTTCGCGCCGGACAGGTACGGTTCGACCTCCATGGGGGATTTCTTGTGGTCCGTCACGATCCAGGAGACTTTCATCCCCGGGACGAACTCCTCTCCCATCTCGACCAGCTTCTTCGCGGCGAGGATGTTGCTGAGCGAGCCCGGATTGATGTACCCTCCCCTCCTACGCTTCTGCTCCTCGTCGTCTCCGTTCTCCTCGGATCCCTCGAGGAAGCTCGGATCGGCGAGCATTTCCTTCGTCACGGTCGCCTTCACCGTCCGGGAAATCACGAGCATCTCGATCGGGTTCTTTTCCGGGTTCGTCAGAGGTGGACTCCCCGCGTGCACCTCTGCGACGATCCGCTTCGCGAGCTCGATGGCCCCTTCGGGATCGTTGTCGAGGATCTTATCGAAGACGAGGAACTGGGCCTGGCTCTGAAGGTCGAACGCATCCGTTCGGCGCATCTCGTATCCGCGGACGACGACTTGATCCGCGGACTCCGTCGGCCAGGCGACCTTCCCCGCGTACCGTTTCTTGCGACCGTGGCTGAACAAGGTGCGGTAGATCTTGTCAACTTCCATGCTGATTCGCCCGCGGGAGAATCGCTCAGCCGTCCTCCGCGCGTACTCGAGGGAGGACGGGAGACCGGGCGCGGGGGATTGGAAGAACACGGAATCCGTGTCCGCGTAGACGACCTTTACCGCCTCGGCCTCCAGCTCCCCGATGATGCCCTTGATCCGGTCCCGCGCGAAGGCGGTGATCGACGCGCCGACCTTCGGGTCGTTGAACCGGTAGAACGAGGACGCGAGTACGCCATAGAAGGCGTTCATGAGGACCTTGATCGCGGCCTGGAGGCCCTCGTAGAACTCCTTCGTCTGCGGGTCCGATTCTTCCTTCATCTTCGTCCGCACCTCTTGACGGTCCTTCATCAGGTTCGCAAGGATGACGGGAAGGAGCCCTTTCTTCTCGTCTGCGGCGAGGAACTTCGCGCCCGTCGGGCTCGTGATCGTGCCGCTCGGCGAGACGGTCGTGAAACAGATGTTGTTCTCGATGATCAGGGAGGGATACATCGCCCGGAAGTCGAGCGAAATGACCCACTCGTATAGCCCGGGCTGCAGGCTGTGCACGTACCCGCCTTCGATCTGCTCGACGCGGCCTCCGCGCATCTTCATCATCGGAACGGCGACCTTCGCGCGGTCCGCGGCGCGGATCAGGATCGAGTCGATCAGGTTGGACGTCCGCCCGTGGAGCACGTCCTCGAGCGGGAGCTTGCTCACCGCCGCCAAGTCGAGCGTCTTCTCGATGCGCCGCACGCGTTCGAGAATCTTGAGGGAGAGCTCGGCGTCGTTGATGCAGTAGCGAATGACCTTGTCCCGGTCCCGCTCCCATTCCTCGTCGATCTTCCCCCGCTGAAGTTCGTGTTTCCCTTCCCCCAGGAGCTGCTTGGCCACGTAGTCGAGCGTCTCCTGTTTCGGACGCATCTCGGCCTTCACGGCCCACCAGACGTCCGTCAGGATCCGACCGTCGAGCCGCCAGAACCGCTGGCCGAGGTGGAAGAACGTCGAGTGGTCCCGCGCGAGGCCCAGCCTCGGCATCCCGTTCTTCTCGGCTCTCTCCAAGAGGACGGGCAGGTCGTACCCGTCGATGTTGTACCCCGAGATGATGTCGGGATCGAGCTCGTCGACGAGTTTCACGAACCGTTCGATGATCTCCCGCTCGTTACCCGTGAGGATCCGGGTCTTGATCTCGTCCGCATCGCGGTATGCGACGCCGATGCAGAAGATGTGGCCGTCCCGCATGCTGTTCTCGATGTCGAAGCTCAGGATGCGCAAGGCGGGGCGGAACGGCTCGCACGGTTCGAACCGCTCCGCCACGAGGAACAGGTCTGTCGTGTACTTTCCGGCGGGATCCCCCGCACTCCCGTGGACGCGGACGGCGGCACCCAGGTCCATGTCGTAGATGAACCGGTGCTGGAACGGGATGTCCGCCTCGAGGGGCGTCGATCCGAGCCTCCGCGCTCTCTCGCGGTATTCCGGCGTCTTCCAAGGTTGACGGAGAACGATGCGCGCGCAGGGAGTCGGCTTGCCGTCGACCTCCAGGACGACGTCCTCGAAGGCGACGACCTGATTGTCTCGGGCGAACCCGCCGCGGAGCGCTTGCGAGGGCGCGGTCACGTAGAAGTAGGGCTTGAACCCGGAGTACTCAATCGCGATGCTCTTCCCTTCCCGGGTGCGGCCGAACAGTTGGATCACGGGCTCTTGGGCGTCCTCCGGGCCATCGAGCGGCTCACGCCGGTACGATGCCGTCAGGATCCGAACGTCCCACGATTCGCTCATACCTTCGCCACGATCTTGATGACGTCCCCATCCTGGACCGGGTGGTCCCGGCCCACGACCATCTTCGTGCGCGAGTTGATCGCGCGGATGAAGTGATTACCCAAATCCGTGTGAACCTTAAAGGCTACGTCGACCGCGGTGCTTCCGCGAGGGACGAGGAACGCGTCCGGCAGCACGTTCCCGGACTTGTCCGTCCAGTGATGTTCGTCCTCGACCGGGTACACGACGACGAGATCCAGGAGCCGGAAGACGGCCTCTTCGAGGCACGCCTGCACGCCGGTGGTCCCGCGTTCACGAAGGAAGGCGCCCATTGTGTCGAGGGCCTTCCGCTGCGCGGCGGTCAGCCTCGACGCATCGTGAATCTGGAACGAGCCGCTGCCCGGCTCGTATGCGATGAGTCCCGTGGAGGCCGCGCGGCGCAGGGCGAGTTCGTACTCCGCGGACGTGGGGACCGTACGGTACCCGTCCGCCTTCGACAGGCGCTCGAGCGCCTCCGGGGTCGCGAGGTCCGCCTTGTTCGCCGCGAGGATGATCGGCTTGCCTCGCTTCTGTAGGGTTCGCGCGAGGCGAAGGAGGTCCTCGGAGGACCATCGGGCCATCTTCGGATCGAGGGGCGTCTCCCGCAACGCAAGATGCACCTGGGCCTCCGTGAGGCCTAGACCCGTAATCCGGCTGTGGACGATCTTCTCCGGAGGGACCGCCTCGAGGTCCGCGCGGCGCGCCTCCTTCTCCCAATTTCTCGTCAGGATGCCTGCGATCCAGTGGGCGAGCTCTTCCTCCAGGAACCGGACGTCGTCCAAGGGATCGTGACTGCCGGCGGGCACGGCGTTCCCCTCGAAATCCGTGCCGCCCGTGGCGTCGATCACATGGATCAGGGCGCTCGCCTGACGCAGATCGTCGAGGAACTTGTTCCCCAGGCCGCGGCCCTCATGGGCTTTAGGTACGAGGCCTGCGACATCAAGGAGCTCCACGGGGATCAGTCGTGTGCCATCCTGGCATGGAGCGTTGTTCGGCTTGCATGCCCGTCCGAGTTCCATATGGGGACACCGCTTCCGGATGAACGCGACACCTCGGTTCGGCTCGATTGTGGTGAAGGGATAGTTTGCGATCTGCGCAGGCGCGAGCGTCGCCGCGGCGAAGAATGTAGACTTGCCCACGTTGGGTTTCCCCACAACCCCGAGCTCCACGAGGCGACCATCGGCCTCCACGCACAAGTACCTTGTCGGGAGCTGGGTGCGCCGCCTGCTTCATCCCTCGCGTCGACGTCTTCGAAGGAAGACCAGCACGATTGCCAGCGTCCCAGCCACGGGAGCAGCGACTTCGTGGAATTCGGGCGCGTTAATCTGCGGCCCGCCTGCGACCTGCTGGGCAAGCGCGGGCGTCAGGACGGTCGCGTTCACGGGCGCGGTCACGTCCCCGAGTCCAGACCAGTCCGTCGCCGCGAAGACCATCTGTGTCTGGCTCGTGGCGAGGATCGATATGGAGCCTTCGATGTCCGTCGCGGTCTTCGCGATCATCACGCCGGGATTCGACACGGTCGACCAGCGACCCGTCCAAGCAAAGAGGGTCCGCGAGGTGATACGACCCGCTTGACCGCGGACCTCGAGGAGATAGTCCGCGTAGACCCCCCCAACGGGCTCGCCTGCGGTATCGGAGGCATTGACGTCAACGTACACACGCAGGATGTCCTCCCCCGTCTGCCGGGGAAGCGGAACCGGCGGACCGGAGGATCCATTCCCACCGGGACTCGGTGGCACGCGAATGTGCCGCTCAGGCACCGTCCCATCGAGCAGGACACCGGATACGGCCACGTGGAAGAACGATATCGATGTATTCACAGCCGCACCGGCTCGGACGATGTCCACGTCTGCGTTGTTGATTGGCGCCGCGTCGGTGTCCAGCGTGTCGACGAAGAGCCAGTCCACGAACAGCCCGTCGATTCGTATGTCTGCAGGAGGAGCGATAACGTATGCGCGCGCCGGCTCTCCTCGCACGACGACGGGGCGCGGTGCCTGGGCGCCGATCACACGGACCTCGATGACATCGCCCGGGGAAAGACCCGGGGCCGCGACGGACACGATAATCGTGTCGGTCGGCCGGCCCTGGGACAAGGTCACAGATTCCGCTGAAAGGGAGGTCGTGATTCCGGGCGTCGTGTTGAAGAGGAACGAGGAGACCGTCCAAGTGTCAGCCGCGGAGATCCCTAGAGCTCGCACGCGAATTTCGACGAAACTGCTGGGTGCGCTCCCGATGACCGCCGTGAGGGGACGTGGTTCGAGCAGCACGGCGCCCCCGAACGGGCTCAGGGGAGCGGCGCCACGACTCGTGGCGCCCTGGAAATTCGTGGTGTAGACTTCAATCCGATATGCGTCGGAATCGAACCGGCCGATGTCGAACGTAGAAATTTCCGCCTCGAGGCCCAGCGCGGATGCAGCTGCGACCACACGGCCCGATGACTGACGCCTGCTCCAGTTCAGTTCGGCATCGGCGGGGAAGACATAGAGCCGAGCGCCCGCCACCGAGTTGTTCCCTCCGAACACTTCGACCACGGCATCCGCGCCGAGATCCCGGAATGCGAATCCCGTGGAGGGATTGCCGTCCGCGTCGATGAGGAAGTAGAACCCGTCATAGCCAGCCGAGTCGCCGAACGTGGACCCGGACGCGGACGCGTACAGGAACAAGCTGTCGCGGTCAAGGAGGGCCGCATAACGGGAAATGGAGACATTCGGATCGGGCGCGGGACTCGCCGCGTCGAGGGCGGGGACGGAGGCCCAGTCGGAGAAGACTCCGTCGATCACGATCGGAGAATAGGGCGTCGGAGTGGGCGCGAAAAGACTGGTCCCGATGACGAGCGCGACCAACACGCCGGCGGCGATGAGTCCATAGCGGACCCGGCGGGATCGCCGCGTCCTGCGACTGCGAACCTTAAGTTGGGCTCCGGGAACAAGCGCGGAACCATTCACGCGGCCCTGTGGGCTGACGAGACCGTTGACGCGGCCCTGGCCCTGCACGAGTCCGTTCACGCGGCCCGTGCCGTTCACGAGGCCATTGACCCGCCCAACTCCGTTGACGAGCCCGTTCACCCGGCCGACGCCGTTGACGAGTCCGTTCACGCGTCCGCTGCCGTTCACGAGGCCGTTCACTTTGCCCGCCTTGCCGCGCCGAGGGCGTTTCGGACCCAAGCCGCTGACGAGACCCTTACTCCCTCGCATCCAGCTGGAGATGAAGCCGACCGACGACGCCATGGGGGACGGCTCCGCGGGCTTCTGCGCGGCCCGCTTCTTCACCGGGAATTCCGTCAGGGCGTCCGAGCCCATGGATGCCTCGAGCTCTTCGATCAGCCAGTCGAGCACCGCGGCCTTCGTCCGCTCGAGCTCTTCGGGGGTCAAGGACTCTTCGAGCTCCCCGACGAGAAGGTCGTCGACGAGGAGATCGAGCTCCACGTTCTCCTGGGACGGCGGCGCCTCCTGTGTGGCCTCCGGCCCCGGAGCTCCGACGGGGTTGCCGCAGGAGGGGCACGCGGTCGCGTCCTTCGGGAGGGGCGCCCCGCATCGGGCGCACTCCACGCCAACGTTCGTGATCAGATGGTCGAGCTCGGCGACCTCCTGCTCCCAAGCCGCGTCGTCCACGAGGGAGCGGGCGGTCGACCGCAGCTGCTCCGCGCCCTGGGGGGCCTGCGCCAGCCTCGCTCGGAGGCGGAGCTGTGCGACCTTGTATTTCTTCGCGTCCGGCGCTAGTCGGGCGGCTTCGTCCAATGATGCAATCGCTTCGTCCGCGCGACCGATTGACTCGAACAGGAGGCCCCTCGCGTACCAGAAGTCTGCGTTCGACGGCACCTCCTCAATCTTCCGATTGTAGAAGGACAGGAGGGCCTCGAATCCCTCCGCGTCGAGTTCCTTGCGGATTGATTCGTCCATCTCCTCTTCGTCGAACGTCGTGCCGCATTCAAGGCACGCGGGCGAGAACGCGGAGGTGAGGCATCGGCACAGAGGGCACTCGTACTCGTCCTGCTCGATCTGCTCCTTCGTCCGCTGCGGTGGCTGATAGTTCAGGAGATGCAGGGAGGCGGTGATCTTGCGGGCGGCGACCGGACCGACCTCCGGGATCCGCGCGAGTTCCGCCTCCGGGGCCCGGGCGATCTTCCAGATGGCGTTGTAGCCTCGGTCGATCAGGGCGCGCGCACGGGCCGCGTCGACGCCCAGGATCCGGAGCATCTCCTCCACGGCCCGCGCGTCGTACTCGGACCGGATCCGGCGCTTCGGGCGTTCGTTCGGCGGTAGAGAGAGCGTGGGCGCAGGTGAGGGCGGGGGCGTCGGAACATCCTTGTCAGGATCCGCAGAGGCCCCGGGGGCCGGGAAGCGGGAGTGGCACTGTTCGCAGATCAGCTGCCATGCGTTGAACGTGCCGCACTCCGGGCAGGCCGCGGCCCACTCGAGCTGGCGGGCATCCCGGAGGATCGACGCCGCGCCGCACGTGTCGCACAGGATCAGAGGGACGGTCTTGCCGCCGCACGACGAGCATGCGGGTAGGTCCTCCGGCCAGAAGGTCATCCGAAGGGGCCCCGGGACCGGACGACGCAGACCGCGCGGACTGGTGGAAAGGATGCCCTCTCATTGCAGCGAAATCCTGCGACCATTTCGCGTCGCCTTTCGGCTCTCAGGCTTTATACTCCATTATGGACTTTCCCACGCAGTTATCATAGGGGATTGGTGGAATTGGAGCGTGCCGTCATCCTCTGCGACGGGTATTTCGGGCAGAGCACGGGGAAGACGGCGAACGGACTGGTCCGGTTTTCGAAACGCTATCAGATCGTCGGCGTGATCGACCGCACGAAGGCGGGCCGCGACGCGGGGGAGGTCCTCGACGGCGCGCCGACGGGGATTCCGATTGTTAGCGACGTGGCCGAGGCGGTCGAGCGATGCCGTCCGGAGACGTTAATCATCGGCGTCGCCACGTTCGGGGGGTACATCCCGAAGGAGTTTCGGCCGATCATCCGCCAGGCAATCGAGAACCGCCTGAACGTCGTCGCGGGCCTCCACGAGTACCTGACGGATGACCCGGAGTTCTCTGCGCTCGCCCGGGAACACGGCGTCCGGCTCCTCGACGTCCGCCGACCGCGGCCGATCCGCGAAGCGAAGCAATTCAGCGACCTCGCGAGGAAGCTCCCGTGCGTCCGCATCCCGGTTCTCGGGACGGACGGCGCGATCGGCAAGAGGACGACGGCCCTGCTCCTCACGGACGCCCTCATGGCCGCCGGAATCCGCGCGGCGTTCGTCGCGACGGGACAGACCGGGCTCCTCCAGGGGTCCGAATACGGCGTGCCGCTCGATTCGATCAAAGGGGACTTCATGGTAGGCGAACTCGAAGCGGAGATCGTCCGCGCGTACGCCGAGACGAAGCCCGAGGTGGTCATCGTCGAGGGCCAGGGGAGCATCTCCCACCCCGCCTACGTCTGCGGTACGCGCGCGATCCTCATGGCCTCCATGCCTTCGGGGATCCTGATGATGCACGCGCCCGCGCGCAAGACGCGTTCGTTCCGACGGGACGTCGTCGCGTGGCCCATGCCGACCGTGGACGAGGAGGTCCGCTGGCTCGAGTTCTTCTCCCGGGGAGCGAAGGTCTTTGGGATTGGTCTCAATCATGAGAACATGACGCGGGAACAGGTCGAATCGACCGTCGTGGAGTACGAGCGGACGTACGGCCTCCCGACCGCGGATCCGCTGTGGCACGGATGCGGCAAGTTCATCGGACGGATCCGGGGGATGCTGTCAACTACCACCCGTTGAAACGGGGGGCTTGTAACTGTGCTCAACCAGGTTTCGAGGCTTGATGTCATGGCACGCTACGATTGGCCGGTTGACGTCGGGGCTGCCAGCCCCCAGTCGCTCTTGCGACGGCGGCCTGGCTTGGAGGGAACGCGTCAAAGGCATTTCCGCCCCGCCATTGCTGGCGACGTGCCCTCCGAGCCGATGCATGTGCGGGCGGCACTTCAACCGTCTCTCTCCCGGTCGGAACCGGGAGTGCCTTACCTTCCGAGACGTGTCTCGGCGGGTGGCCACCGGATGTACATCCCATCATTCTCCCCGCGATATTTAATCCCTCACAGAGGTGGGCTGAACGTGCTCCACTTCCTCCCCCCGATGAATCGGGGGGTCTCCGTGGAGATGGGTTTATGAAGATCCCGCGGTCCCACCCCCGCTACGAATCGCTCATGCGGCGGGAGCGGCTCGTGCGCGCGTGGAAGTCGGGCGTCGTCGTGCCGGAAGGGCTCATCGCGCACGGCCGCGGCGAGGCCTTCGACTACCTGTTCGGCGAGGAGTCGAGCGCGCCCGCGCTCGTTGCGGAGAAGGCGGCCGCCGCGTTCCTGCTATCCGCGAACCGACCAGTGATCTCCGTGAACGGGAACGTCGCGGCCCTCGCCTCGAAGGAGGTCGTGCGGCTCGCGAAGGCCATTCCCGCAAGAATCGAGGTGAACGTGTTCCACCGGTCCGAGGCGCGAATTCGCCGCATCGCGGCTTCCCTCCAGAAGGCCGGGGCGAGAGACGTGCTCGGACCGCAGCCGAACGCCCGGATTCCGGGTCTCGACTCGAAGCGAGCCCTTTCCCACCGCGACGGCGTGTTCGGCGCGGACGTCGTGCTGGTACCCCTCGAGGATGGTGATCGGGCGGAGGCGCTCGTGCGGATGGGGAAGACCGTCATCAGCGTCGATCTGAATCCGCTGTCCCGGACCTCTCAGAAGGCGACCATCCCCGTGGTCGATGAGCTGAGCCGCGCACTCGTGAAGATCGAGCGCTTCGTCCGGGAACTCCGGGAAGACCCCAGCGAGGTTTCGAGGATCCGAAAGGCCTATGACCGGAAGGGCAACCTCGGCGCCGTGTACTCGTTCCTCGAGTGGCGCCTGGCGCGTCTCCGCCGAGGACGTGTCCGTGGAGAGAGAGCATCGCACCGACGGAAACGATCGTCGAACGACTGAAGGAGCGCCAGCGAAAGGACAGTCGGCCCGGGTTCGTCGCCGCCGGTCCAAGCGTGTCCAGTCGCGAGTCGCACGATCAGGGCGAGCCTCGAGCTCAACGCCAGTGGCCGGCTTTCCATTTAACCGAGCAGCCCATCGGGGGCACGAACGTCACGGTCGGGTCGAGGCCCGCAATCAGTGCGTCTAGGACCTCCCGCACGATCTGTTGCTTCACGCCCTTCGGATCCTTTGAATCGTCGAGCTTGCCGCGATACCGGAGCTTCCTCGACGCATCGAAGACGAAGAAATCGGGCGTGCAAACGCCCCCGTAGGCCTCGGCGGATTTCTGACTCTCGTCGCGGAGGTACGGGAAGTTGTAGCCCTTCCTCTTCGCCCGCTCGACCATGTGCGGGAAATGGTCCTCGGGATAGCTGACTTCGTCGTTCGCATTGATCATCACGAACTGCACGCCTCGCGAGGCGTAGTCCCGCTGCACGGCGATCGTGCGGTCCTCCCACGCCTGAACGTAGGGGCAGTGATTGCACCAGAACGCCACGACGAGGATGGGCTTGTCGCGGAACGATCCGAGGGAGTACGTCTTGCCGTCGACCGCGGGCAAGGAGAAATCCGGCGCGGACGAGCCGAGCGGTAGGCCTTGATACTGCGTCAGTTCCATTGGGACACGAGGGTTCACCAAGACCGCGGCGGCGTTAAACCTTTTGCCCCTCTCCGAGATCCGTGCGCGCGAGACGCCGCCCGACACACGATGCCTACGTTTCCTGATCGAAGACACAAACTTTATGTGCGACGCGCCGGATGGACCAATCCCGTGATTTGACGTGAAATTTGTTATCGTCACGGGAGGCGTTTTGTCAGGGCTCGGGAAGGGCATCTCCAGCTCGTCCATCGGAGTCCTGCTCAAGTCCAAGGGACTGAAGGTCTGTCCGATCAAGATCGATCCCTACCTGAACGTCGACGCAGGCACGATGAATCCGTACCAACACGGGGAGGTATTCGTCCTCGATGACGGCTCGGAGGTCGACCTGGATCTGGGCAACTACGAGCGGTTCTTAGATGTGAATCTCACCGGGGACCACAACATCACGACGGGCAAGGTCTACCGAGTGGTGATCGAGAAGGAGCGGCGCGGGGACTACCTCGGGAAGACCGTCCAGATCATCCCGCACGTGACGGACGAGATCAAAGCGGAGATCCGCGCGGTCGGGGAGAAGGAGGGCGCGGACATCGTGCTCATCGAGGTCGGTGGGACGGTCGGGGACATCGAGGGGATGCCCTTCCTCGAGGCGGTGCGGCAGCTGAGCCAGGAGGAGGGGAAGGAGAACGTCCTGTTCGTGCACACGACCCTCGTCCCGATCATGGGCGCCGTCGGGGAGCAGAAGACGAAGCCGACGCAGCAGAGCGTGCGCGAACTGAGATCGATGGGGATCCAGCCGAGCGTGATCATCGCGCGGGGCGAGCGGTCCCTGGACCCGGAGATCAAGAAGAAGATCGCGTTCTTCTGCGACGTCCCCGTGGAGGGTGTCGTGAGCGCCCCGGACGCATCGACGATCTACGACGTGCCCCTCCTGTTCGACGGCCAGGGCCTTACGGAGTACGTCATGAAGACGCTCCACCTCGAACCGCGATCCGAGGACATGGCAGAGTGGAAGGACTACCTCGAGAAACTCAAGAGTCCGGAGAAGGACGTGACCATCGCCCTCGTGGGGAAGTACACCCATCTGAAGGACTCGTACATCAGCCATATCGAGGCGTTCCACCACGCTGCGGCGCACGCCCGCGCGAGTGTGACGATCCGCTGGGTCGAATCCGTCGATATCGAGCGGAAAGGCGTGAAGATCCTCGAGGGCGCGGATGGAATCCTCGTCCCCGGCGGGTTCGGGGACCGGGGGATCGAGGGGAAGATCGCCGCAACCCGTTATGCGGCGGAGAACGACGTCCCCTTCCAGGGCGTGTGCCTCGGATTCCAGCTCGCCACGGTCGGGTTTGCGCGCCAGGCATTGGGCCTGAAGGATGCGAACAGCTCCGAGTTCAATCCGAAGACGCCGCATCCCGTCGTGGACCTGCTCCCGGAGCAGCGGAGCGTGAAAGACATGGGCGCCACGATGCGCCTCGGAGCCCATGAGATCCTCCTGGACCCGAGCTCCACGGCCGCGAAGCTGTACGGCTCCACGACGATCTACGAACGCCATCGACATCGGTACGAGATCAACCCGGCGTACATCGCAAAGCTGGAAGACGCCGGGCTCAAGTACGTCGGTCGGTCCGACAGCGGACGCCGGATGGAAGTCCTCGAGCTCCAGGGACACCGGTACTTCATCGCGTCCCAGTTCCATCCGGAGCTGCGTTCGCGACCCCTGCGGCCGTCCCCGATCCATCTCGGCCTCGTTCGCGCGGCCGGGTCCTAGCCCGCAACCTTTAAACCGGACCCGCCCCTGGGCGTCGGTCGTGTCGACCCCCAGCTATGACCAGCTCCTGCAACGCGCGAAGCAGGCCCTCCCTGAAGCCCTGAGCAGCGGCGAACGCTTCCAGGTGCCGGCACCGGAAATCGTCTTCGAGGGGAAGACGACAATCCTCCGCAATTTCGAGGACATCGTGAACGCGATCCGGCGGGACTCGAACATGGTCCTGACCTATCTGCTCCGGGAGCTCGGGACGGCGGGGACGCTCGACGGTCGCCGCGTTGTGTTCAAAAGCAAGGTGACGGCCCAGCAGGTCGAGGACCGCGTCAAGTCGTACGTGGAGGCGTACGTCCTCTGCCAGGAATGCGGCCGGCCGGACACGCGCCTCGTGAAGGAAGACCGCATCGCGATGCTCGAGTGCGACGCGTGCGGCGCCCGGCGGCCCGTGAAGGCCGTGAAGAAGGCCGCGAAGGTCGAAGAGGCGCCCCTCGTCGAGGGGAAGGTCTACGAGCTCATGATCCAGGACATCGGGAAGAAGGGCGACGGGATCGCGAAGCTCGACAAGTACGTCATCTACGTCCCCGGGACGGCGAAGGGCGCGATCGTGAAGGTGCACATCGAGAAAATCGCCGGCACAGTGGCGTTCGGGCGCGTGGTGCGGGAGTAGGCGGCGCATGCGCCGGGAGCTCGGGTCCGTCGCGGCCATGGCAGGCATCTTCGTCGGGTGCCAGGTCGTCGCCCTCGCCCTCGCGCCTCTGTTCGCGTTCGGCGGCTTCCAAGCGTTCCAGGACCCGGAGGACGTCACGAACACGGCCGTGTACATCGTGATGATCCTAGTCTTCACAGCCGTCATACTGGGCCTCGTCCGCTACCGACGTCAGCAGATCGCAAGGTACGTGATCATCGGGTCCATTTTCGTCACCTTGGCGTTCATCCTCCTGCTGCCGATCTTCTTCGCCATCGACGCGCTCGGAGGCGGCGCGATCGCCCTCGACACGGAGGCGAACCTCGCGACGGTCATCGCCTTCGCCGTCGCCGCGGGCCTCGTGTATCTCCTCGTGAAGTACCCGGAATGGTACGTCGTGGACGCGATTGGCATCACGACGGCGGCCGGGGTCACGGCGATCCTCGGGATCTCATTCGGCACGGTCCCGGCAATCCTTCTCCTGCTCGGCCTCGCCATCTACGACGCTTGGGCCGTGTACCGCACGAAACACATGATCACACTCGCGGACGAGCTGACGAACCAGAAGCTGCCGATCCTGCTCGTCATTCCGAAGAAGGCGGGCTACTCGTTCCGAGAGCAGAAGCGGTTGAAGCAGCAGATTGCATCGGGCGAAGAACGGGAGGCGATGTTCGTCGGCCTCGGGGACCTCATCATCCCAGGGATCCTGAGCGTCTCCGCCTTCACGTTCTCGTCCCCGTCCGGCGGCTCGTTCCTCGGGCTCCTGTCGAACGAGCTGACTGCAGTCGGGACAATCCTCGGCAGCCTCGTCGGGTTCCTGATCCTGATGCGGTTCGTCCTCAAGGGGAATCCTCAGGCGGGTCTTCCGCTGCTCAATGGCGGGGCCGTCCTCGGGTTCCTCCTGACAAACTTCCTCGTGTACGGATACCTGAACGTCTTCTAGCGCGCCGCAACGGTCATATAGCGCGCATTCCTTGGGACCGTTCCTCCGAGGACGACGATGGCCCTTTGGCAAGGACGCTCGAAGCGCAAGCCGACCGGCGGCCGGTATCGGCCGATCCGCAAGAAGCGGAAGCGGGAGATCGGCCGGGAGCAGCAGTACGCGTTCGTTGGCTCGACGCGCCTCAAGCTCTATCGAACGAAAGGGGCGAACCGGAAGGTCTGCGTCCTGAGCGCCGAGGTCGCGAACGTCCTCGACCGCCGCACCGCCGCAACCAAGAAAGTCAAGATCGTCACCGTGAAGGCGAATCCGGCGAACCCGAATTTCGTCACGCGGAACATCATCACGAAGGGCGCGACAATCCAGACGGAAATCGGGCTCGCGCGCGTAACATCCCGGCCGGGCCAGGACGGCGTGATCAACGCGGTTCTCCTGCCGGAACCGAAGGCCTCGAGCTAGGCCCGCCGCCCATTCCGGCGTGGCTTTATCCCCCCTCCAAGGCTTTGGAGTGCGGTGGACCCGCTCGACGTCAAGATCATCCGGACGATGGGTCTCCGGCCCTACGGCCATTCGCCACAGGGTACCGACCGTCTGAAACCCTCGTACATCGCCGCCCGCCTCGGCGTCGAGCCGGAGACCGTGAAGGCCCGCCTCGCGCGCATGGAGAAGACGGGTTTCATCCGTTTCTACCAAGTGTACCCGAACTTCCGGCATTTCGGCCTCCGTGCTTCCGCGTATCTCTTCCGTATTCCGGACGAGGACCGCAAGTCCGAGGCCATCCGCAGGGTCGAACCCATTGATGGCCTCGTCGAGATCCACAACTTCCTCGGGGCCGAGATGTGCGTGGACCTCTCCTACAAGGCACCTCTCGACCTCAGCAAGAAGCTGCGGCTGCTGGCGGACATCACGGGCGACGCCGGGTCCGTTCACTTCTACGACCGGTACATGCCCGAGGTCGAGAGGCCCCTGACGGCCCTCGACTGGCGAATCTTGAAAGCCCTCCGTTATCGGGCGCGCCGTCCGCTTGCGGATGTGGCGAAGGAGACCAAGGTGAGTCTCAAGACCGTGAGGCGGCGGTTCGACGGCATGGCCGAGGAGGGGAGCTTCTTCATCGTCCCGGCCGTGGACCCGGGCAAGGCAGCCGGCATCATCCTCTACGAGT
The DNA here is from genome assembly GCA_947084985.1 of Methanobacteriota archaeon. Classification (GTDB taxonomy): domain Archaea; phylum Thermoplasmatota; class Thermoplasmata; order RBG-16-68-12; family RBG-16-68-12; genus RBG-16-68-12. Next base: position 47,840 of record CAMTUI010000018.1, read on the forward strand.
TGCTCTTCTACACGAACCCCGACGCGGACCGCGTCACCGTGGACCGCATCCTCGAGAAGTGCGCGGAACGGTACATCTACCACTACGTGCCCGCATCGCAGGCCCTCGGCAACTTCGACGTGCTGCTGTACGCGGAGTCCACGGGAGAGATCGAGGAAATGCGCCTGCGAGGACGCGAGGTCTCGGGGGTTGCCCGGGTGAGCGCCTTGGTGTTCCGAGGGTGGGCGGAGTACACGGATTGGATCGACGCCGCAATCGAAGACCGGATTCACGGCGGTTGACCCGAATGGGGAATGCTTCTCGGAAAAAGGGACACGCTGCCGAGATCGCCGACCCGTATGCCGGCGGCGATTTCCACCAGTCCCTTGGCCCTCTCGAGCCCTCTCCGCACCCGGTGATTCACATGGCGCAAAGCACAACGAGCATCGTGAATGGAATCGACACGCAGGCCCTGGGCCAGATTATGGAGGCAGTGAAACAGACCCCCGAGATCGCGCGAGCGCGGTTCGTGGTCGAGTCGGTCACCGAGCGAGGGTTCAACACCCGCTCGAGGACGCTGCAGCCGACGCTCGGCGGCGCGCCGATCGCCGGCCGGAAGCAGACCTTCACCTTCGAGGGGGGACATCCACCGGAACTCCTCGGTCATGACGAGGGGGCGGCGGCGGTCGAGACCCTGCTCGCCTCTCTGGGCGCCTGCATCGGAGGAGGGTTCACCACCTTCGGAGCAGCCCTGGGGATCCCGGTCGAGCGTGTCCGGATCGAGCTGACGGGCTACCTGGATCTCCAGGGGTTCATGGGCCTCCCCGCCCCGGGCGTCGTCCGGCCCGGCTACGAGAGGATTCACGCGAAGGTCGTCGTCAAGAGCCGCGCTCCCCGAGCGGACCTGGAGAAACTCAAGGACGTGGCGGAATCCGCGTCGCCGGTCAAGGACAGCCTGCGTGCGGTCCCCTACACGAGCGAACTCATCGTCGAGTCGTGAGAGACAATCTCCTGCGGGCCCAACTTGGGCCCGACCCATCCTTTCGTGGGAGTCCATGGACCCCGCGTCCAGGCCGCGTCCTCATTCCGCGGACCGCGTGATCCCGACGTCCTTGATAAGGGCGTAGGGCACGAAGTTCGGCACGCTGACCTCGATCCACCACATCATCTGTTCCGCCTTGTTGCTCAGGGCGACGATGCTCTTCATCATCCGGAGCAGGTTGTCCGTGACGCGGATGTCCTTCCACGACTCGACGACCTCCCCCTTGCGGATGTGGAAGATCCCATCGCGCGGGATCGTCGAGAGGTCGCCGCTCAAGTACGACTGGTAGCGCGTGTACCAGGTGTTCGTGAGCCACAGACCATCCTTGACCTCCGAGAAAATCTCGTCCCGGGTCCAGTCTCCTGGCTTCACGAAGATCGCATGGGGCGCGGGGAAGACCAGTCCCGCGTTGCCCGTCGTCCGGGTCTTGAACTTCTTGGCGGTCGATGTGTTGTGGAGGTACGTCTTGAGCACGCCCTTCTGGATGAGCGTGTTGCGACGCGTCGGCACGCCCTCCGCGTCGAACCGCTTGTGGCCGATCGAGTCCGTGGAGCCGTCCTCGATCATCGTGACGGCGGGAGATGCCACCCGCTTCCCGATCTTCTTGCCGAACGGCGAGAGTCCCGCCATGACGGCCCAGGCGCTCAGGCGTCCGCCGACCTGGCCCGCCAGGGACCCGAAGACGAGCGGGTCGAAGACGACCATGTACCGGCCCGCTTTCCCGGGCTTCGGGTTCCTTGCGAGGGCCGCGATCCGGCCTGCCTTGTGACCCGCCTTCTCCGGTTCAAAGCGGGAGAGCTTCGTGGCGCACGCGATCCCGTGCCCGCTCGACTCCAGGGAAACGAGCGCGCGGATCGACAGGTAGAGACTCGCCCGATGGTCATGGGCCGCGATCCCGTTTGACGTGGCCAAGAAGTGCTCGACATCGTACTTCCAGAAGGATCCGGCGCATTCTTTCGCACCTTCGTCGAGCGCCCCGCCTACGGCCGCCTCGACGTACCTCCCGCCCTCATCGAGGGCGAGGACCTTGGGATCGGGCCGGCTGCGCGCATACTTGAACGGCCCCTTCGCGATGCCCGCGTAGTCGGGGTTCTGTTGCGACCCCTTCGCAATCTTCACGAGGCGTTCGACCGCCTCGTCGACCTTCGTGAGGTCCTTGATGTCGCTCGTGAGGACCCGCTTCTCGTACACGAAGAACACGGACGCGGTCTTCTCGCGCCACCGATTGCTAATGACGGCCTCGTTGCGGGCGAAGCGAATCTGGTACGACCGGTTTGTGACAACGTCCGCGACCGCGTCCTGGCAGCCGAGGGACAGGGCCTTCTGGACGATCCGGGAAGCGAGATCTTCCATGGGATCACCTCAGGTAGACGTTCCGTAGGCGAATCGTCGGTCCGCCCAGGCTCGCGTCGAGCGCCTGGCCGGGATCGGACTTCCCGCAGAACCCGGCCTCGAATTCGAGATCCTTCCCGACCGCATCGACCGCAGACCAGAACGCGGGGGTCGTGAGCTCGATGATCGTGTTGCGGACCGGATGCTTGATCTCCCCATTCTCGACGACGTACGCCTCCCGTCCGGCGTACTTTGCGTTGTAGCGCTTGTCGTCGATGTTCCACTCCATGAAGCTCTTCATGTAGATGCCGTACTTCACGCCCTCGAGAAGCTCCTCGACGGAGTGGTCTCCAGGCTCGACGAACGTGTTCGCCATCCGGACGATCGCCTCGACGTTGTAGTTCACCGCGCGCGCGGCTCCGTTGCTCCGCGTACCCAGGGCGGCCGCGGTCTCCCGATTGTGCAGGAACTCCCCCACGCGGCCCTCCTTGTAGAGGTAGCGGCGGCGCGCCTTCACGCCTTCGTCGTCCGTGAGGTAGAACGCGATCGCGTGCTCGACGGTCGGATCGTCAACGACGTTGACAACCTCGGAACCGACGCGCATCCCGATGCCGTCAGGCGAGATGAAGGACTTCCCCGCCTGGCTCGCCTCGCGTCCGAGGACGCGGTCCGCTTCCGTCGGGTGGCCGCACGACTCGTGCGAGGCGATCCCCGCGACCTGCGGCCCGGCGACGAGGTCCATCTTGCCCTCCGGGGACTTCTTGCCCTCCGTCAGGGACTTGTGCATCGAGCGGGCCTCGTCTAGGACGCGGTCCTTGAGGCCCCACGCGCGGATCCCCTCCCAGCCGCCGGACCACCCGTAGTTCCGGTACGTCTGTTCCGCGTCGCCGCCCTCCACGACCGTCAGGAAGTAGAAGACGCGCAGGCGAGGGCTGTACGACCGGATGCGGGACCCCTCGGAGTTCGCGAAGTACTTCATGATCCGGTTGCTGCTGAGCTGGAAGTACCGGGCGGCGACCTTGAAGCCGAGCGAGGTGACGGCGCGGTCGACGTCCGCGATCTCGCGGATCTTCTCCTCGACAGGGACGTCCGCGAGGCGCTTTTCCTCCGGGACGGACCAGTTCATGTCCAGGGTCTGTTCCTGCGCGAAGCGGATCCTCGTCTTCCGCCGGGAGGCCTTCGCACCTTTCATCGCGTCGTCGACGATCTGCCGGACCGCGCCCTTCGTGAGGTCGTTCGTCGCGGCGAAGCCGAGGGCGCCGTACGCGAGGACCCGCACGCCCACGCCGCGGTCCTCACCGACGTCTAGGGCGTCGAGGACGCCGTTCTTCAGGATGAAATTCTCGGGCTCCTGACGCTCGAAGCGGGCTTCCGTGTACTCGGCGCCCTTCTTCCCCGCATAATCGATGGCAAAATCCACGAGGTCCGTTCCCTCATCCATGCTCTGCTCCCCCGAAAGCGCGTGGGAGAGAGCGGGGACGGGAATGAAGATATCGGCCTCCGACGAGCACGCCGCAAAACCTTATTGCGCGGCGGCCGTTCGGTCGCACGATGCCGAAGGGAGACCGGCCGATCGTGCTTTACCCGGCGTACTTCGACCTCGGGCGATCGAGGGACGAAGGCCGTCGGGTCGCGAAGAAACTTGCGATCGAGTCGCCGACCGTGGAGGAGATCGCCTCGGCGGCGAAAGCCCTCGGCCTGCAGCCCCAGGTCGAGGAGGGCAAGGGCTTTCCATCGACGCCCTGGCGGAAGGAGGGCCGCGTCCTCGTCCGCGCGGACTACTTCAAGACGTCAATCCTCCGCAAGGTCGCCGAACGGATGAAATCGTCTCGATGAGTGCGTCAATCACCCGATGATCCGGTATTCGTCCCAGACGATCGCACCTGCCTCGACGGCGTCCGGGACGTCCCGCTGTACGCGGCTGAGATGGGACGTGCCGCTCTTGACCTCCAGGAAGACGACCTCCTCGACGCGGCCCGCGGAGAGTCCGCGGAAGACGACATAGTCCACCGGGGTCCCGATGAAGCGGATCTCCGTCGGATCGTACGGGAAACCGGACAGGTGCGGGGCGAGCTCCTCGAGGAAACGGCCCCAGAGGACGGAGCGGCTCCGGCAGGTGGCGTCCTGCCTCGCGGCCTCCTCCCGCTTCCGGAATCCCCATTCGAGTTCGCGCGATGTCAGGTATCGTCCGGCCGCAAAGCCGGCGAGCAGGCTCGCGAGAATGGCAGCGATGATTCCGGCAAGCGTCCAGAAATCCACGGGCACACCACGGAAGCGGCGGATGACCCACGGGGGCTCTTTAAGCGATGCCCCGGGGCGATGAACGCGCACCCAGCTCGATGGATCAACGGTGGTCCTGGCCCGTACGCACATCCTCGACGAGACGCTTGCCGGAGGACACGAGATCGATGGAGTGGATGACGGCCCCGAGCTCCCGCAAGGTGTCCTCCACGCTCGCGTAGTTGACCGCGGAGCCCTCGATCGTGACCTTGACGCTCTCTGTCTCTTGGTCCACCTCGTCGAGGGTGCAGCTCACGCCGTCGACGCCCTTCAGCCCACTGAGCCGGAGGGACATGTCGATGAGGGACGGTTTGTGGGGTTTCAGCACGTCCAAGACGATGCGTTTGATGTCACTCACAGACCGCCCACTCCGGGGTCTGTGCCGATGGAGGAGTCCGATAATAAACGTTCCGAACTGGCAACACGGGCTCTCACGCCGTCGTGACGTCGGCACCTGCCGCGTCCACGATCATCGTGTGCTCGGTCTGGGAGACGATCCCGCCGCCGACGTCCAGGAGCGCGGGATAGGTCATTGCGACACGTCTGCGGACGAGCTGGTTCAGGAGAGCGGGTGCACGGGAGTCAAGCCGGTAGGCCCAGCGCTCCGCGAAGGGGAGGGTCCGGAACTCCGCGACGAGGGCGTTCAAAAAGCCGTCGAGCGCGGAATCGTGGACCGGTTTCGGCTTCAAGATCCGATAGATGTTGCCCGTCCGCCGCCCGTCGACCTGGCCCGCCCCGGCCGACGCGAAGGGCTCGATCGCGACGACCTCCCCTTCTTGAATGACGTCATGGCCATGCGGGATGTTCGGCACGCTCTTGCCCGCATGGAGGACGTACCGCTCGATCGTGTGGCCCGTGAGGTTCCGCACGGGCTTGTAACCGTGGGACTCGATCGCCCGCTGGATCCCCTCGCCGATGGTCCGCGTCGAGACACCCGGCCGGACCGCCTCGATCGCGGTCTGGAGAGCAAGCTCGGAGGCCCGGATGAGGGGCGTCCAATTGCGCGTTCCGACCTCCACGGTCACGGCCGTGTCGGCGATCCAGCCGTCCAGGTGGGCTCCGATGTCTAGCTTGACGACGTTCCCGCGGCGAAATCGGAGCGAATCGTCATGGGTCGGTGAATAGTGCGCCGCCACGGTGTCGATCGAGATGCATGTTGGGAATGCGGGCCGGAGCCCGCGCCTTCGCATGAGATCCTCGACCTCCTCGGCGACGTCGAGGAGGAGTGCGCCTTCCACGGCGAGTTCCGCGGCGCGTCCCCGGGCTTCCTTCGACGCCCGTCCGACACGCCGCAACGTCTCCCGCACATCTTCGTTCATGACCTACGTCCCCGTCGGAAGGACGCCTTGCCTAAGGACCTTCGCCCGTGAGCCGCTGAGGTCGACGATCGTCGATTCCCCGCCGAGCGGCGTCGGACCTCCGTCGATGTAGAGGTCCACGGTATCCCCGAGCTGTTCCCGAGCCTCCGTGCAGGTGAGGGGCGCGGGCTGCCCATGGCGATTCGCGCTCGTCGAGGTGACGGGGCCGAAGGCCTTCGCGAGGAGACGCGGGATCGGATGGCCGGGGAGGCGGAGGGCGATGTGGTCCATTCGGGAGACGACCGCCCGGGGGGCCTCGGCCGTTGCACTCAGGACAATCGTGAAGGGTCCCGGCAGGTTCTTGGCACAGAAAGCCTCCGCAATCGGCGTCCGTACGCCGAACCGAAAGAGGTCCGCGGCTTCCGCCACGGTCATGGAGACCGGTTGGTCTCGCGGACGCGACTTCGCGCGGAACAGCCGATCGACGGCGGCCTCCTGGAACGGGTCCGCTGCGATGCCGTACACCGTATCCGTCGGATAGACCACGAGACCGCCCCGCGCAAGGACGTCGCGGATCCGTCCGAGGGCGCGTGCGTCGAGCACGAACTTCGTCCCCAGGGACGTCGCGACGATCGTGTCCGCCACGCCTGCGACAAGGTCGGACGGGCTAAAGGATTTCGCGGCGGTCAAAGGTAGAGCAGGTATGCGAGGGAGTCCATCCGGTCCCGCGGCGGCGCGTACGCGTCGAGCCGCAAGCCGCGTGCGTTCGCGAGCTTCGGGACGATCAGGCGCGTGAACGGCGCGGAGTCCTCTGAGGACCTCAACTCCTCGAGAGGGACGAACGCGGTCTCGCTCACCTCCTGGTCGTCCGGTCGCGGTTCCCCCGACTCGTACGTCATCGAGAAGACGATGAACGTGTCGTTCACGTTCTCCGTCACCCGGTTTCGGACCGCGAGGACGGCCGTCGGCTCGCCGATCACGCCGGTCTCCTCGCGCACCTCCCGCCGCAAGGTCTCCACGACCGACTCGCGCGGCTCCACGTAACCGGAGGGGATCGTCCAGAGCCCCTTCCACGGACCATACGTCTTGCGCACGACGAGGAGGGACTCGTCCCGGACGAGGTACGCGCCCACGCCGACGGTGATCGGGAGGGTCGCGACGTTGAGGGCCATAAGTCCCTCATGGCTTTCGAAAGAGATGGCTTTTATCCCCGCCCCGTTTCCCCCGGAGCCTCGGTGGGATCATGGGGAGAAAGACGTCGTTCACGCCTCGGCGGTTTCTGCCGAAGATCTGGCAGGTCGGGAACTTCGACCTCTCGCCGGACGGCCGTCTCCTCGCATACTCAGCGAACAAGGGCGAGCAGTGGACCGTCTACGTGCGCGATCTGAAGACGGGACAAGAGAAGGTCTTGATGAAAACTGAGCAGTCCGTCCTCAACCCCCAGTTCTCGCCGGATAGTCGATGGATCGCCATCCAATCGGATTTCGATGGGAACGAGAACTACGACATCTACATCGTATCGTCGAAAGGTGGCGACCCGCGGCGGCTCACAGACCATCCGATGGACGACAAGTCGCCTCGGTGGTCCCCGGACGGGCGACAAATCGCATTCCTCTCGAATCGGGATCGGGATCGCGAGAACCTCTTCGTCGTAGACGGGGCCGGTGGTCCCGCGAGGCAGCTCACGTCCTTTGATGACATCGTCCACGAGTTCGCTTGGCGGCCCGAAGGGAATGCAATCGCTTTCTCCGTAGGGCCATGGAACCTCGACTGGATCGGCCTCGTCGACCTCGGAGGGCGCGTGGAGCGCCTCGTGGGCTTTCCCGATGCGGAAGCCCATCTTGCAGGGGACTATGGCCACCCGTACCCGTGGTCCCCCGACGGGCGGCGGATTGCCTTCGTTTCGAGCGTCCACGACCATACCGACATAGGCGTGCTCGACCTGGAGACACGCGCGATCCGGTGGCTCGTCGAAAACCGCTGGGACAAACTCCGGCCCGTCTGGTCCCCGGATGGCAAGCGCATCGCGTTCCTCGAGAACCACGACGGCAACATCCGGCTCAAGACCGTCTCGTCCACCAGGCGCGAGGTGAAAGCGGTCTCTCCCGCCGAGGGCGTCGCGACGCGGGCCCGATGGCACCCGGATGGGAAGGGGCTGTTTTACCTCTACTCGACCGCCGTGCGGCCGCCCCGTTTCGTCCTGCTGCGGAGCGCGCGTCACACTGTTTTGCTCGACGCGGCACGGGCGAAGCTGCCCAAGGAGGAACTCGTTCCCGCGAGGATCATCCGATACCGAAGCTTCGACGGTCGGGAGATCCCGGCATGGCTCTACATGCCTCGGAAACGCCGCTACCGGAATGCCGCAATTGTGATCCCGCACGGAGGGCCCGAGAGCCAGACCCTGAACGAATGGGAGAGCGGCGATTACGCGCCGCAGTATCTCGTCGCGCGGGGCTTTGCGGTGCTCATGCCGAACTACCGAGGTGGCACGGGTTATGGTCGCGCGTGGCGGAAGAGCAGCGATCGCGACCTCGGAGGTGCGGACATGGAGGACATCATCGCAGGCGGCCGGTGGCTCCTCGAGCAGGGAATTTGCCCGCCCGGGCGCCTTGGCATTCTGGGCATGAGCTACGGCGGCTATGCAGTCGCACATTGCCTGGAGAAGGCCCCTGAGCTTTGGGTGGCCGCGGTGAGCATTTTCGGCTTCTTCGATTGGCTCGTCTCTGCGAAAGAGGAGCGTGGGTACCTCGCGCTCTATGATCATTGGAAGATGGGAGACTATGAGACCGAGCCGGAACACTTCCGGATGTACTCCCCCGTACGCTACGTCGAGAAAATCCGTGCGCCGGTCCTCTTCATCGGCGGAGCAAACGACCCGCGGTGCCCCGCCACGGATGTCCGTCAGATGGTGGACGCGATGCGCAAGGCGGGAAAAGTCATGGACTACCTCGAATTTCCCGATGAGGGTCACTGGCCTCGGAAGAAGACGAACGAAATCCGTCTCCTCGAGCGCGCAACGGATTGGTTGAATCGGTACCTGCCCGACGCCTAATCACACGAGCGCCCGGACGGCCTCGAGGAAGCGGTCAATCACGTCGGGTTCTGCCTGAGTGCCCATCGTCCCGATCCGGATCGTCTTTCCACGGAGCGGGCCGAGGCCGCCCGAGATGTAGATGTTGTGGTCGAGCCGCAGGCGCTTCACGAGCGGGTTCGCGTCGACCCCCGGGGGCGGCGTCGCGCAGGCCACCGTGTTCGACCGCAGGTCTGGCGGCCCGAGCGGCGAGAAGCCCAAGTCGACGAGGCCGTCCCGCAGCCGGGCGGCCATCTTCTCGTGGCGGGCGATGCGGGCGTCCAGGCCCTCCTCCTTGACGAGCTGCAGGCTGCGTAGGAACGCGTAGAAGAGGTTCGAGGAGATCGTCGTCGGGGTGGGATGCCACTCGCCCCACTCCGCCTCGAAGCGGGCCCAGTTATAGAGGTTCAGGTACCACCCGTTCACGTCCTCGGGGCGCGTCGACGCCCAGAGGGAACGACCGACGGCGATCGGGGCGATCCCCGCCGGCCCTGCAAGGCATTTCTGGGATGCGCTGAACGCCGCATCGATTCCGAGATCCTCGAACGGGAGGGGAAGTCCGCCGAGGGACGAGACCGCGTCGACCAAGACGGAGGCGTCGACCGCGTGGGCCGCCTCGGCAATCTCCGGGAGCGGGTTCGTGATGCCCGTCGACGTCTCGTTGTGCACGACCGCGACGGCCTTCGCCGGCTGCCGCAAGGCCGCACGGAGACCCGCGACATCGGGACCTTCGCCCCATTCAGACGCGACAATCTCCGCCTTCACGCGATGGGTGAGGAACACCTCGTGGACGCGCTCACCGAAAAATCCGTTCGACACGACGACGACCCGATCCCCAGGGCGCAGGAACGTGTACGCGAGGGCCTCGAGAGCCGCATGGCCCGGACCCGCGACCGGGAAGACGCGAGCATTGGGCGCGGCCCACAGATACCGCAAGAGGGCCTGCATCTCGTGATACGCCTTGACCCACGCGTCGCCATAGTGGGGCATCGCGGGTTTCGCGAATTCCTCCGAGACTCGGGGATGGAGCGGGACCGGCCCCGGAATCAGCAGGAGCGCCGGTTCCATGGAACCGTCCCAACTATGGGCCGAGCGCTACTTCAAGCTGTCCCGACACACGTTGACACGGTGCGCGCTCAGTCGCGGATTCCGTCTTCCGAGACGCTGAACACGGCTTCCGCCTCTGGGAGATTCGGCGAATCGATCAGCCGCGCGATTCGCTTGCCGCCCTTCGACTTCCGCAGGTACACGCGGAAGGTCGCGCTGTGGCCCACGATGTGCCCTCCCACAGGTCGCGTCGGATCCCCGAAGAAGGCGTCGGGTTTCGCGTGCACTTGATTCGTGACATAGATCACCGCATTGTGGATGTCCCCGAAGCGCATGAGTTCGTGGATATGCTTGTTCAGCAGTTGCTGACGTTCTGCGAGCACGCCTCGGCCGATGTACTCGGCGCGGAAGTGCGCGGTGAGCGAGTCGATGACGATGAGCCGGATCGGGAAATCCTGCGCCAGATCGTTCGCCTTCTCGACGAGCAGCATCTGATGGTGGCTGTTGAACGCCCGCGCGACATGGATATGTTTCAGGATCTCGTCCGCATCGATGCCCAGCGCCTCCGCCATCTGCCGAATCCGCTCAGGGCGGAACGTGTGTTCCGTATCGATCCAAACGGTGTCCCCACCCAGGCCCCCGTCCTCCTCTGGCCTCGTGACGTTCACGGCGAGCTGATGCGCAAGCTGGCTCTTTCCGCTGCCAAATTCACCATAGCACTCCGTGATCGCCTGTGTCTCCAGTCCGCCGCCCAGCAGTTCATCCAAGGCCTTTGACAACGTCGTGAGCTTCGCGACGGACTTCCGTCGTTCGAGGATCACGTCCCCGGTCTCGAACCCGCCGATGTCGACCGCCTCGCGGGCCGCGATGATGATCTTCTGCGCCACATTCGACCCGAGCTCCGCCGCGTCGGCAATCATCTGCGGCGAGGCGACGGCGAGGGCCATGAGATCCGTGAACCCCGCCTCCCTCAGCTTCTCCGCTGTCGCGGGGCCCACTCCCGGGAGTTCCTCGATGGCTTTGACTGCTACGGCCACCTTGTCACCTTTCTTCTCATCCCGCCCCATACATAAAGCGGTAACACGGGGAGGTGTGTGAAACTATCGTTTTCCTTGAGGCCGCGGAATCGCAAGGGCGAGACACCTTTTTCCACTCCATCGCATTGTGGCGGCTTGCCATGCCTCCGCGGCTTTCGTTCGACCACGTCGCTCCTATCTACGACGAAACGCGCGGTTTCACCCCGCGCGTGATGCCCCGCCTCCTCGCGGTCCTCGTCGACCAGCTCCAGGGGAAGAGGGTCTTGGAGGTCGGGGTGGGCACGGGTCGGTACGCCGTGCCCCTCCAGAAGAGCGGGATTCGAGTCGTCGGCATCGACATCTCCCGCAAAATGGTCGAAGTCGGTCTGGCGAAAGGGCTGCGCGAAGTCGTTTTCGCGGACGGCGCGAGGCTCCCGATCGCCTCGAAATCCTTCGACGTCGCGATGACGATCCATGTGCTCCACCTCATTCCAGACTGGCGGGACGTCCTCATCGAGATCGCGCGCGTCACGCGGGAGAACTACATGACGATCGTGGAGCGCACGTATCGGGCGGACAGCATCAAACGGGAGTACGACCGGCTGGTCCGCGAGGCCGGATATTCGTGGACCGCGCCGGGTCTCCATGAGCGGGACATGCCCGACCTCGTCCGGCCGGAGATCGTCATGCCTGTGGGCCCATTCCAGGAGACCGTCCTCGCGGACGCGATCATCGCGGAACTCGACGGCCGATCGTACAGCTCCCAGTGGGCGGTGCCGGAGGAAATCCACCGGAGCGCGATCAGCGCGCTCCGACACGAGTGGGGCGGGAAGGAACTCCACCGTTCGCACGGCCTCGAGGTCCTCTTCTGGCAGGTCGACCGGCTTCCAGAGATCGCAAGGTCGGCGCCTCAGAAGTCTTGAGGCGCGCCCGCGAACGCGACGAGGGCCTCCCGCTCGAGGAAGTGCAATTCGCCCGGGACGACAAGGCAGTGCAGCGGGGGTCCGAGGTCCTTCGAGGCGAGGTCCCCGATCGCCCCCGCGACGCACCGTACCGCGGAGGAGCCGACGCGGCTCAGCGCGCAGGCGAGAGTCCGCGGCCCGAACTCCTTCGTCCGTGCGATTTCAGCCATCCGGAGCAAGGCGCGGATCGCGTCGTTCGGCGCGAGGAACGTCCCATCCTCCCGGAGATCCAGGAGGACAAGCGTGTGGAGCCCCATTTTCCGATTCTCGAGGATCACGTCGAGAGGGCTCGTCGGTTCGAACCCGGGGGCGGGGAAGGGCACGGTCGTCGTGCGACCGAACTTGTACGCTTGGAGGCCGAGGGCGCCCGCGGCCGCGCCGAGGATCGAGACGCCGTGGACGATCCGCGTCGGGATGTTCGCCGCCGCGGCCCGGAGCCGGAGGTCCACGTGGGTCGTTGCGATCATTGGGTCGCCGCCGACGAGCAGGCCCACCTTCTGGACCGACGCGGCACGCAGGATCGCATCTCCGCGTTCCACATCGTCGCGACCGAGCCGCTGGATCGTCTTGCCGACGAGGCGCTCGAGGGCCTCGATAGAAGTGCCCGGCATCGCGGACGTGTAGAGTTCCGCGAATAACGCGTCGCACGAACGAGCCTCTTCCAGCCCGCGCAGGGTGAGTCCCTTCTCATCGTGCAAGCCAAGGCCGATGAACACGAGCTCGCCCATGTCGCCGCGAACCCGATGCGGACGAATGAAGGTTGGCCTAGAGGAGATGCTCGATGGCCAACAACGCGGCGAAGGTCAGGACGGCCACGACAGTCATCCGGATGGCCTTCCTCCAGGGCCGCCGACCCGTGAGCTTGCCGAGGTAGTAACCGGCGGCGAGGATGATGCACAGGGCCAGCGTACTCGAGACCGCGGAGGCGAGGACGAAGTCCGAGAGGATCCGGGCCTGGTACGCGAGGATCGGAATCGTTGTGACGAGGGCCACAAAGATAGGGGCGAGGAAGTTGACGCCTGCGGTCGCGAACCGGGAGGCGCGGATGCGACGCGCGATCTGCGTGTCGCGCATCGAGGAGAGCATGGCCCGTTCGAGGCGTCGGAGACGGATCTCCCCCTCCGTATGCTCGGCCTCGTAGACGCTCACGCCCGTCGAGATCCCGATCGCGAGGCTCGCCGCGACGATCGCGCTAATCGCGAACTCCGCGTCGGGATTGGGCTCTGCCGTCGCCGCCGCCAAGATCCCGAGGACGACGAACGTGGAATCGAACAGCGTGTTCACGAAGTACCGGCGGAAGAGCTCAGCGGGGTCTAGGAATGACTTCGTGTGTTCGCCGGACCGGACCATTCGACTTCGACGGTGCCTAACGGGGGTGGGGATAAGACGGCTTCGAAAGTTCTTCATAACACGTTCGGCTTCGAGGGGCGATGCGCGCCTGGTGCGTCGTCGTGCCCCGCGCGGACGGGGAGCGCGTCCGCGGCATGCTGAAGGAGCGAGGCGTGCTCCACAAGCAGCTGCGAATCCGGCATGAGGACGGCACGCTGTACATCCCGACCTCCGAACGCGTCGACATCGGCTTTCCGACGGAGGAGCGGGAGTTCGAGGAGGGCTTCAGCCCAATCCGAAGCTACAAGGACGTCGTCCGGGTACCCGCCTCGGTCCGACGATCCCTGCCGAGATCCTTCGACGTGGTCGGGGACATCGCGGTCATCAAGATCCCGGAGGACCTAGAACCGCACCGGGCCGCTATCGCGGAGGCGATCCTGCAGTGGAACCGCAAGATTCGCGTGGTCGTACAGGATCGAGGTGTGACAGGAGCCCTCCGCGTGCGCCGCGTCGAGGTGATCGGCGGCGATTCGCGCACGACGACGACACATGTCGAGCACGGCCTCCGATATCGCGTCGACCTGGCCCATGCGTACTTCAGCCCGAGGCTCGCGACGGAACGGAGGCGTATCGCGGACCGCGTCCGCCCGAGAGAGATCGTGGCGGACCCGTTCGCGGGCGTGGGCCCATACGCGATCCTCATCGCTCGGCGCTCTCGGCCATCGAAGGTGTACGCATCGGATGCGAACCCCCTGGCGGTCGAGTTGCTCCGGGCGAACGTCGCCGGGAACCGCGCCAACGCGGTCGACGTGCGGGAAGGAGACGCACGGCGCACCTTGGAGGCCATCGCGCCTGTGAACCGCGTCATCCTGGACCTCCCGCACTCCGCCGAGGGATTCCTGCCAGACGCCCTGCGCGCCCTGGGCCCAGGTGGCGACGTGCACCTGTACCGGATCCTGGAACGCGCGGACGAAGAGGACGCGGTCGAAGGGATACGACAGGCGATCTCCCGCGAGGGGTTCGCGGTGCGATACATGGCCTTGCGTCACGTGCGGGCGTATTCCCCGACCCAGAACCACGTCGCCGTGGACCTCACGGTCGCTCGAGCGTGACGCCCCTCTGGCCCTGGTAGGTCCCCGATCGCTTGTCGTACGTTTCCGAGGCGGGCGACTCCAGCGTGAGGAACACGACCTGCGCGAACCGCTCCCTGAGGGGGAGATCGAGCGGCTCTGCGGACGCGTTCATCGCGCCGAACGTCAGGGTGCCGGAGAACCCGGCGTCGATCATCCCGAAGGACGCGATCACACCACGCCGCGCCCAGGTCGTCCGGAGCCAGATCTGGCCGGCGACATGCCGCCCGAGTCGGATCGTCTCGCGCGTGCTCACGGCGAAGCGGCTCATCGGCGGCACGCGCGCGATGCCCGAGGCAACCCGCTCACCCGACGCCGGGAACAGGACTTCCTCCGCGGAGACGTCGTAGCCATTCGGGGTGAGTTGGCGCTCGTCGAAGGGCTCGATGGACAGCTCCCCCTTCGCTCGGTAGCGACGGATGTCCGCGTCGGATAGGAGCCCCACGCGGCCGTCGTATCCGGAGAGCATGGATAATACTATCTTCCACGATCAACCGCGGAAGGCTCGACATAGAGTATTTACCCAGCGGTTTAGCACCGGGAGCAAAGATGGGAGAGCCGGACATGTGCGCAATGGTCTTGGAATCGCCGAAACGCCCCGAGGGCTGCGAGCACTCGGAGACGGAGATCCTCGGGTTCGACGGGAACACGGAGTTCCTCCGCTGCCACGCCTGCGACCGGATCCTCGTGAGCCAGGCCGGCCGATTCTGGATCCTGCGCCCGAAGGCGTAGAGCCCTACGTCACGTGGACGCGTCCGGCGGCATGCTACGTTCCCAACCTTTAAGGGTGTCACGCATTTAGACGCCCGAGAGGCTGCCCATGGACTTTCGGCTGACGGATGAGCAGAGGCTCATCCAGGAGACCGCGCGGGAGTTCGTCGACCGAGAACTCATCCCCCACGTCCGCGAGTGGGAGGAGAAGGGAGAGGTCCCGCGGTCCTTCTACGACAAGATGGCGAAGCTCGGGTTCCTCGGCGCTCCCATGCCGGAGAAATACGGCGGCGCGGGCATGGACTACGTGTCGTTCATGCTCCTCGTCGAGGAGATCAGCCGCGGCTCGTCGAGCGTGCGCACGACGGTGTCCGTGCAGACGTCCCTGTCCGAGACGTCCCTGCTGTGGTTCGCGAACGAGGAACAGAAGCGCACCTGGCTCGTGCCCCTGGCCAAGGGGGAGAAATTCGGCGCGTGGGCGCTGACAGAACCTGAGGCAGGCAGCGACGCGGCGAACCTCCAGACGACGGCCGCCATCGAGGGGGACGAGTGGGTCCTGAACGGGCAGAAGCGGTTCATCTCGAACGGCAGCATCTCGGACTTCATTCAGGTGTATGCGAGGGAGCCGGGCTCGAAGCGCCACGAAGGGATCTCCCTGTTCATGGTCCCGAAGGATGCGCCCGGGTTCAAGGTCACGCACGTCGAGACGAAGACGAAGCTCGGCCTGCGCGCAAGCCCCACCGCCGACCTGGCGTTCGAGGACTGCCGCATCCCGAAGGAGAACCTGATCGGGACCCCAGGCGACGGCTGGAACCAGGCGATGCGGACGTTGAACAGCGGGCGGATCGGAATCGCGGCCGGAGCGGTCGGCGTCGCGCGGGCGGCCCTCGAGGCGGCCGTGAAGTACGTCACGCAGCGGAAGGCGTTCGGCCGCCCGATCGGGGAATTCCAGCTGGTCCGCGAGATGATCGCACAGTCCGCGGTGGAGATCGACGCGGCGCGCCTCCTGACGCTTCGCGCGGCGCACCTGCGAGACCAGGGGCAGGACAACACCCTCGAGGTGTCTATGGCGAAGCTCTTCGGAGCGCAGATGGCCCAGCGCGTGACGGACTGGGCGATCCAGGTCCACGGCGGGTACGGATTCAGCGGGGACTTCGACGTCGAGCGGTACTATCGAGACGCGCGGATCCTCGGCCTGTACGAAGGGACGAACGAGATCCAGAAGCTAATCATCGCGGAGCGGGTCCTCGGGCCCTCGACGAAAAAGTGAGCCCGCCGCAACGTTGATTTCCCGCGCGGTCTTCGCGTGCGTCGGCGTGATCGCTTCCGATTGCATCTTCTGCAAGATCGTCCGCCGCGAGGCTCCCGCAAGCGTGATTAGTGAGGACGACCTGACGATGGCCATCCTGGACATTCGGCCGATCAACCCGGGACACGCCCTCGTCGTCCCCAAGGTCCATTCGGCGGTCCTCGCGGATCTCCCGCCGGCCCTCGGAGGGAAGGTGTTCGAACGCGCGATGGCGGTCGCCTCGGCATTGCGGCGCAGCGGAATCCGCTGCGAAGCGGTCAACCTGCACCTGGCAGACGGAGAGGAGGCAGGACAGGAGGTCGACCACGTGCACATCCACGTAATCCCGAGGTTTCGGGGTGACGGGTTCGGATTCCGCGCCGGGCCGGACTACGGGCGGATCGCCGAACGCGCGACGCTTGATGACCTCGCGGCGAAGGTGCGCGCCGTGATGCCGCATCAATGAGCGAGCCGCTTCTGGATTATTTCCAAGTCGGAGCGGGAAAGCTCTTCCCGGGCTGTCGGGAAGAGACTCACCTTCTCCTTCCGAAAGTGGTCCCAGAGGAACTGGATCGTGAAGATCCCGTGTCGGTTAAGCTCCTGGATTCCGGGCCAGGGATCGTCGGACCGCTCCAGTTCAACGCGCGCCTCGAGGAACTTCTCGACCTCCCGGCGGATCTCGTCGTGCTCGTACGCCACGACGTTCACGAGGGTGCCGAAGCGACCGATCTTCGCCTCGAGGGGCGGGAGGACGACGTCGTCCTCGAGTCGCATGTGGGGCAGGAGCTCGTCGTTGAAGAAGCGGATCGCCTCGTCGAGGACCTCCCGGTTC
The DNA here is from genome assembly GCA_947084985.1 of Methanobacteriota archaeon. GTDB lineage: Archaea > Thermoplasmatota > Thermoplasmata > RBG-16-68-12 > RBG-16-68-12 > RBG-16-68-12. Next base: position 65,156 of record CAMTUI010000018.1, read on the forward strand.
GCGTCGCTCGCGTCCCGGAGAGCCATCATCTCGTCTAGCGTGGCCTCGAGCTCCGTGAGCTTGTCGACGAAGTCCGCGTGGGCATCGAGGAGCGATGCGAACGGATCCTCCGGCGATTCCTCGCCCATCGGAACGGCCTATCGGATCGGATGGTAAAAGGGTGCGCTCGTCACGGAGACGCCCTCGCGGGCGTTCGGGGGAACGGGACCGCATCGCGAATGTGCTCGAGCTTGCAGATCCACTGGATGAGCCGTTCCATCCCCATGCCGAATCCCGCGTGCTGGACACTCCCGTAGCGACGGGAGTCGAGATACCATTCGTACGCCTTCGGGTCCTCTCCCTGCTCGACCAAGGACGTCTTGATCGTCTCGAGATCGATCTCGCGCTCGCTCCCGCCGACGACCTCCCCGACGCCGTCGCCGCCGATCACGTCGAACGCGAGCACGAGGTCTGGATGCTTCGGGTCTCTCGCCTTGTAGAATGCCTGGGAGACCCGCGGGTAGTGCGTGACGACGATTGGCTTCGTCTTTCCGTCCGTGAGGGCGCGTTCCTCGAGGGTGCGGAGGTCCTTGCCCCATTCGATCTCGATGCCCCTGGACTTCAGGATCTTCAGGGCCTCATCGTACGTGAGGCGCTCGAACGGCGGCTTGACGGCCTTCAGGAATTCCGGCGTGCGGCCGAGGGCGACCACGTCGTCCGGGCGCTCCTCCGCGACGCGCTGGCATGCGTGGGAGATCACGCCCTCCGCGTGCCTGATGACCTCGTCCATCCCGGCCCACGCTTGCTCCATCTCCGCGTGCCAGTATTCCGTCAGGTGGCGGCTCGTGCGGGACTTCTCCGCGCGGAAGGACGGGCCGACGTAGTACGCCTTCTCCATCGCCAGGACGATGGCCTCCGCGTACAGCTGCCATGATTGCGTGAGATACGCCTTGCGTCCGAAGTAGTCGAGCTCGAACAGGGTCGCCCCGCCCTCGCTCCCGGCCGGCGTGATCATGGGCGGAGAGACTTCCCAGAACCCCTGGCCTCGGAAGTACTCATGGACCGCGTCGAACACGGTGTGCCGCACGCGGAAAATCGTCGTCATGCGCTGCGAGCGAATCCACAGGTGCCGGACGTCGAGGAGGAACTCCTCGCTCAGGTCCTCCTGGATCGGGAACTTCTCCGCGAAGTGCACAACGTGGAAATCGGTCGCGCGGACTTCGTATCCGCCCGGAGCGCGCTTGTCCTCTGCCACCGTGCCGCGCACAATGACGGACGATTCGATCAGCGCCTTATCCGCGGCCGCGAAGGCGTCCGGAGGGACCGCGTCTCGAGCGATCGTCACCTGGACGACGCCGGTCGCGTCGCGGACTACGACGAACGCCTTGCCGCCCATCGAGCGCGTTCGGTGGATCCAGCCTCGCAGCTCGATTGACCCGCCCGTATGGCGTCCTTTCTGGATGTCCACGATCTGGACCATGAAGTCCCCGGCCCATCCGGGTGGGTCTAGATTACACTTTCGCGCTGCGACTCCGAGTCGAAAAGGACAAAAGGATGTCCGCGATTCGTGCGCACCTTGCTTCGAGTCGCGGGCTCCGGAGATGTGGACGCACTGTACCGCTTCGAGGTCCTCTGCTTCCACGAACGGCGCTTCCGGCGGGAGCACGTGGACTGGATCCTGCGGAACGAACGAGCACTGACCCTCGTTGTTGACGGCCCCACGGGGCTGCGCGGTGCAATCATGATGCTGTTCGAGGGCCAGGTGTGCCGCATTCTCTCCGTCGCGGTGGCGCCGGACGAGCGCCGACGAGGCCTCGGGAGCCGCCTGATGAAGGCCGCCGAGGATCTGAGCCAGGAGCGCGGATGCTCCAGCGTCCGTCTCGAGGTCAGCACGCACAACCTGGCGGCGATCGAATTCTACCGCGGCCTCGGCTATCGCACCGACGGCGTCCTCTACGGATACTACACCTGGGGAGAGGACGCGTACAGCATGCAGAAGGCAATCCCTCCACCGGCGGAAGTGCCCGCCGGCATGTGGACCGCAAGCAGATATCCGACCTGATTTATAATATCCAGTATATTAATATCGGAACGGGGATCCAGAGATTTCTGCAAAACGCTTAAGGTCTGCGTGACGATGCCGCGTGCTCGCAGAGCACCATGCTGCCCATCCCAACGAAGTTTTTCGTGACGTCCGGCAAGGCCGTCTCGAAGGTGTCGGACCTGAACGCGTTCGACGAGGCCCTCCAAAACGCTGGGCTGGCGGAGCAGAATATCGTCTCCGTGTCGTCCGTTCTGCCGGTGGGCATCAAGCCGGTCCGTCGGCGCGACCTCCCGATGGGAGCGATCACCCACTGCGTCCTCGCGCAACAGCGAGGCGGGGAAGGGGAGACGATCTCCGCCGGGATCGCGTACGGCTTCCGCGACGACGGCTTCGGAGGGTACGTCGCGGAGGGACACATGCACGGGACGAAGAAGTCCCTCAAGGAGGTCATGGAGTGGAAGATGGGGGAGATGGCGAAGCTCCGGGGTATCCGGTTCCGCAAGATCGAGTATCTCATCGAGGAACTCAGCATCCCGATGGACCATTACGGCGCGTGCCTGGCGGCCCTCGTCTTCCTCGTCTGAGGCCATGTACGGCGTCGTCGTCTGTCCTCGCTGCAAACGGGCGAAGGGCGTCGACCTGAAACAGAAGACGACCACGTGCGCGTGCGGCTTCGAAATCCGTGTGATCCCGTCGAAGGTCCGCGCGCGTGCACAGACCGCACGGGACCTCGCGCCGCTCGTCGGCCGAGTGAGCGCGGAGCTGGCGGGTGGCATGAAGGCGTACGAAGCCGCGATGGCCCCAGCCCGCAGAACACGAACGCGCGACGTGCAGACGCGCGTCGTCGCAATCGCGATGAAACCGCGGGATCGTACAACCCGGCTCCGCCTCGCCGCGCTCGAGCTCACGAAAGAACTCGAGGTCTTCTCTCTCGCAGATTGGACAAAGGTCCTCGATGGGCTTGGAATCCCCGACTCCGAGGCGGCCTTGGCCGCCCTCGTCCACGACAACGTCGTGTACGAGCCGAAGCGGGGATTCTACCGAATCGTGGCCCTCAGTCCCTAGCCGCCTTCATGCGTCGCCGCTCCCGCCGTAGCTCGCGGCGGATGTCGTCCGGCAGCGTCCCGGGGAGCAGGACACGGTACACGTAGACATACAGGAGCAGGGCGAACCCCAGCGATGTGCCGACGGACAGGAGGGCCCAAGGGTTTTCGATCCCGAACAGGAACGGGAAGAGGAAGGCGCCATGGGCCAGGCGCACGAGGACCGCCCGAGCGTAGGCCCGCCACGTGTCCCCACGGGACGCCCCAAAACCGATGATGGCGCCCGTGTCCGCGTTCACGAGGCTCAGGCTGATCGAGAAGAGGACGAGGAGGACGAACCCCTCGACTACGTACAACACGTCCAAGGCCGTCCACAGGACCGTGGCGACAACGGCCGTCGTGGCCGCGCCGACGCCTAGCGGGACGCCGTAGAACGTGGTGTCGAATCGCCCGCGGTACGCTCGGCGGTTCAGGTAGACGAGCTTGAATCCTTCCTCGAACAGGAACGTCACGATGATGGCGACAAGGGAAGACGTGAGGTCGACGCGCGGCAAGGAGAGGGTCAGTACGCTCGCGATCACGCCGAATACAAGACCGACCGCCAGGCTTCCGAACACGCGGCGGTCGTCGAACAAGGTGTGGTCCACCCACGGACGATCGAACCGCCGCAACGACGTCCAGAGGAGGATCAGCGCGGGCACAATCCCCAGGAGGAGGGCGACGAAGAAGTCCTCGCGCGTCGCCATGTGGACGTGCCAAAGAAGGCCGGCTACTTAAGCGCACGTCCGACTATCGGCTCTGACAACGGGACGCGTGGGTTTATGGCCCTCCCGGGGGGTCGATTTCCCGTTCGATGCCCGGGAAACAGGCCCGGGTCCTGTGTCCCGTCTGCCAGGAGCCAATCCCTCCGGACGAGACGGAGTGCGAGAACTGCGGGGCATTCGTCATCGACGAGGCCGTTGTGCGCCTCGGGCGAGCCTTCGGGCTGAAGCGCGAAGCCGCGCTCAAGCTCGTCGAGATGGGCTTCCGCCATCCGAGGCAGCTGAAGGACCGGGATCCGGGAAGCGTCTTGCAGAAGGGCGAGGTAGGCCTGCTGTTCATCTGCATGAACTGCGGCGGCTTCGTCGCGAGCGGCGACACGAAGTGCCCGCGCTGCGCCGCGGAATTCGAGTCGGAACCGGAGGAGCCGGTCCCCGAGGAAGAGGACATCCTCGATATCGTCCTCTGTCCGGTGTGCGGGGCGGACAACGACTCCGAATTGTTCGAGTGCGAGATCTGCGGGGAGCCGCTACGGGAACCATCTCCCGCTCCCTTCCCGCCGAAGGTCGAGGTCGCTCCCGCGCGGACGGAGCAGGGGAAGCCCGCGGCACCGGTCTTGGTCCCCGCGCCACCTGTCCGCCCGAGTGTAATGCCCGCGCGGAAAGCGCCGCTGCGCGAGAGCCCCGGGCCGACGTCCTACCCCCCGCTCCCCGCAAGTGGGACGAGTGCGTCGAAGCCCGCTGCCAGAGCGCTGGATCTACCGAAACCGGACCCCGTGAAGGTCGTGCCGCCACGCCCCGCGGCTCCCGTGTCCCTCGCGAGCCCTGCCAGGACAATGCCTCCTCGGCCTGCCAAGGCGACGGTCACAACGCCGCGTGGTGACGTCAAAGCATTGCCCCAGAAACGGGTCCGGTCCGACCAAGGAATGAACCCTCGCGGCGTGCCGGAGAGAATCGCAGCACGCGTCGTCGTCGCACCGGAAATCGTCGGCGGATTCGTCCTCGCGGCGGGCGCAGGGCTCCTCCTGTCCGGGATCCTGGTCCAAGTCGCGGTCAGTGCGGGTATCGCGGCGTTTCTCGCAGGCCTGCTCGCGTACGTGGTCCCGATGTTCCTCCGATCCGGTGTCCGGGTCGGGATCCGCGATGCGATCCTCCTCGCAGCGGGCGCCGCTCTCGGGCTCGGCGTGCCGATTCTCCACGCCGCGGGCGCGGACACGTCGGTCCTGGGGACCGGGATGGCAATCGCGAGCGCGATCCCCTTCGCAAGGGCGACCTGGCACCTCTTGGAGGGCCGGGCCAAGGTCACGCTTGCGGTCGGGAGCGCGGTCCCGCTGATCGGGCTCGCCCTCGCCGCCGCCCAATATCCTCCGCTGGCCCACTCGATTCCATGGACGATCTCGGTCCTCGCGGCGATACCCTGGCCTGCGGCCCTGGCCGTCGCGGAGGTCCGGCGGCGGCAGTCGACAGCGGCCTTGAGGCGGGAGCTCGTGCGGGCCGAGCGGGACATCGTCCAGAAGAACTACCAGCGGTCCCTTGAAGAGTACAATCGGGCGATCGTCGCGACTCGAAAGAACGTCCCCGGCGCGGAGATCCCTTGGTACGGGAAGGGCGCGACCCTCATCCTGCTGGGCCGGTACGAGGAGGCCCTCCGGGCCATCGACACGGCCCTGGACATCAATCCGCATAACGAGGTCGCCTGGGTGAACAAGGGGAACGCGCTCTCGAAGATGGGGCGGTTCGTCGATGCGCTGCGCTGCTTCAATGCGGCGATCAAGGTGAACCCCCGCTACGAGGTCGCGTGGAACAACAAGGGGAACGCGCTCGCCCGCCTCGGGAAGTACGAAGAGGCCGTCCAGTGCTATGACCGGGCCCTCGGCATTGATCCGGGGTACCGCGGTGCCTGGGTGAACAAGGGCTTCGTGCTCACGAAGCTGGGTCGCTTCGACGAAGCGGCATCGTGCGCGGACCGTGCGCTGGGCCTGAATCCAGGTCGGCGGGCGGAGCTCGCCTGACCGCACACGGCAATTCGCATTCTCGACAATACGTTCGGTTCGTTAATAAAGGGAGACGTCACAACGTCGACCGGAGAACGCCAGAGGCTCGCCGTGGCTCGCATTGTCGAGAAGATATCGCTGGATCGACTCCGGGATCGAGAGCTGCGGGTGAGCTTCCTCTGCCCGTACTGCAAGTCCACACGGATCACCCTCGCGGCAACCCAGACGACGGACGACTGGAACGGGATCGACTGCCCGAAGTGCCAGGCTCACATTCTCCTCGACAGCGTGAGCCTCGTCGTGATCAAGGATGGTACCTCGCCCGCGCGGACGTGAGCCCGTCACGATCCCCAGATGGACGGGTCCTGGGGCTGCTTCAGATCGAACTCGTTCCCGTCCGGGTCGACGAATTCGCAGAGCCACTCGCCCCACTCCATCTTCTTCGGCGGGTACAGGAACCGCACGCCCTTGGCGCGCATGCGCTCGTAGTCCGCTTGGATGTCGTCCGTGATGAACGTGATCCCCGTGGGGCCCGGTTCCGTCGTCCCTCCCATCTCGCAGAGATGGACGCGGGTCCGCGGGCGCCCGGGACCCAGCTCAATCCAGTGCCCGGGATCCTCCGGCGTCCCGTGGACGGAGGGATCCAAGTTCGAGTCTCTCGGCCCGATGAACGCGATCGCGAGGCCGATCACGTCCCGGTACCATGCGATTGCCTTGCTCCCGTTCGAGACGACGATGGCCACCGTGTCAATGCCGACGACGGTCATGCGAATCGAACGTGTAAACGCAACGTGTGGGTAAGAATCCGAGGGCTCACTTCTCTGCCGCGCGACCGTACATCTTCGCATACCACTCCATGACCTCGTGGTCCGAGATCCGCTCGACCTCCTCCTCGACCGCGAGCTCGTTCTCTGCCTCCCAGGCGTCGATGACGCGACGCGCGGCCGCATCCCCCTGGAACTCCGTGACGACGAACTGCCACTTCCGCCTGCGAGCCTTGAAGGCGGCGACCATCTCGGGGCCGTCGAAGACGACAAAGCAGGAGCCCATGCGGAACTTCCTCGACACGGCCTCCCTCACGTACAAGAATAGGTTGTCCAGGGGCGTGAGGACGAACTTCCGGCGGAACGCGAGGTGCCCGATCTGGGGGAGATCCTCCTTGATCATCCACATGACCGTGCGCTCGCCGCGGGCGAGGAAGCCCTTCGCGAGCCATCCCTCCTTCTCGAACTCCCGCAGACGCTGGCGGATCTCCGCCATGTTGTACGCGAACAGCGTGCATGCGGACAGGGCCTCGGCCGACGTCACGCCGAGGCCCGCGATGATCCGCCGCAGGACCTCCCTCCGCGCGTCCTCCCGGCTGATCTTCGGGTCCGGCACGACGCGGTAGCGGTTGCTGGCGTCCCTCGTGATGAAGAGGCCTTCGTAGAGCTTGCGCAGCGCGGCGGTCGTCGTCGCCCGGCCGAGATCGGAAAGGGCGAGAAGCCGAGGCCGCGAAATCGGGCTCTCGTCTTCGGCGATTTTCAGGATGGTCCGCATGTCCTTCGTGAGCCGCGCGGCCTTCGCGGCCTTGTACAGCCGAAGGTCGTCCTCCGTGCAGTACGTCCAGTAGCGGGGGACCGCGAGGCCTTTCACGAGCAGGCCGTTCCGATGCATCCGTTCCAGGGGCCGGAAATCCTTCACGCGGAGGCGGGCCGCGAAATCGGACCGGAGGCCGCCCAAGGCCTGTGCCGCCGCGAGGACGTCTCGGAACCGGGCCTCCGGGGCGATCCCCTGCTTGTGCAGCACATATGCCAGGAGATCCTTCGGGTCGAAGTCACGGGGCACGATCGGCCCGTGGGCGAGGAAGTCGGAGAGCTTGACGAAGCCCGCGCGGGTCCACGGGGACAGGTCCTCCGCCTCGGGGACGTCTTTGCCCTGGAAGCGGGTGACGCGCAGGACGTCGACCCCACGCATCGCGTAGAAGGACATCGTACGGACGAGGGCGTCGATCGCCTCGTCGAGGAGATCCGGTGAGACGAGGTCCATCTCCCGCACCTCGATGCACCCGCTCATCTCCCAGATCTCCGCCATCCCGACGAGGTCCCCGTCCTTCACGATCGGGAAGAACCAGCCCTCGCCGTAGCGGCTCGCGACCTGCGCCCAGAGGGGCTGCGCCCACGGGTCCAAGAGGGACAGGACGCGCACGGGGTCCTTCGTGGACTGCCCGGCCGTATTCCGCAGGCCTGGCAGATCGTCCGCGAGGACGTACATCTCCGATTCCGCCTTGCCCGTGACGAGGATGCGCGTGACGACGCCGCGTTCCTCCATCCGGTCCAAGAGGACCTCGAGTTCGTCCCACTCGAAGCGCGCCCACTCGCGGATCCCGGAGAAGGGAACCGGACCGTAGGCCGCGAGGAAGCGCCGCACAATCGCCTCGAGGGCGTCCGGCACCGTCTCACCGGGCGGATTGAACGCGACGTACAGGTTGCGAGCGGTCCACCCGTCCCCCTGGAACTTCCGGATGACGTACACATCGTAGTCGAGGGTCTCCAGGGCCTCCTTGACTCGCTCCCGTTCCTCGCGCATCTTCGTCGCGATCGCATAGAGGTCCATGCCTTCGCCCGCTCGGATCACGGAGAGAACCTTCTCCTCGAACTCGCTCAGGGGGCTTCGCTTGAACGCAGAGAGGAAGAGCGGGACATCCTTCGCGCGCACGTAGCGCACGCGGCCATTGAGGAATCGACCCTCGAGGAGATCCCCGGCGGCCCGTCGCCGGAGCCACTCGTCGTACCGGAACCTCGCGGTGTGGTTCCACACATCGAGGACCATCCCCGCCTCGAGGAACCGGTCGAAGTAGTCGTCGAGGGTCTCGATGCCGCGGAACTGCTTCTCCAGGAGGAACGCCTTCACCTGGCCCTCGTCGAACACCTCGCGCGTCTCGCCCTTCCGCTGGATGCGCTGGAGGTCCCGGGTCATCATGTACTGGAACTCCTTGTCGACGAGGAAATGGCCCGAGGAGACGGCTCCCTCCGACTCGAGGTCCCTGAGGACCTCTTCGACGAGATCGACCTCGAGGCCCAGGGCAACTGCGAGTTCCTGCGCGGAGTGCGGCCCATCGACCTCGAGGCGCTTCGCGAGGAGCTTGTCGAGGGCCTCCTCGAAGTTCGCCCGCTGAGGGTCCCGCGCGAAGTACACGGTCTCCTCCACGCCCCGGCGGCCGAGGAGGTACGCGCGCTCGAGCTTCCGGAGGGCCTCGTTCAGGTCGTCCTTTTCCATCTTCGTGAGGCGAGCGAGGTCCTTGTGGGACCGCGGTTTCTCCCGGACGAGGGTGAGAATCTTCTCCTCCCGTGGCTTGAGCCGGGCCCGCTGCGCGTGGACCGCAGCGTACGCCGGGACGAGGTCCTTCAGGGTCCAGTGGATCCCCTGAGGCGTCCACACGCTCTCGACGGGGCCTTCTTCCATGAGCTGGCCGGACCACTTGCGCACGTCCGCGAAGGACGCGGTCGCGACGTCGAACGCGTTGCGTCCTTTCTGCTGCAATAGGTTCGCGTCCCCCACCCGGTCGAGGTACGACAGGACATCCTCCTTGCGGGCGATCTTCGGGAGTTTCCGCCGGAAGTACTCGGCGATCTCGCCCGGCTGGAACTGGATCGAGCTGATCTGGTCCGTCGGCATGACGCGCTCGAGGACCTTGCGGTGCAGTTCCCGCAGCAGGGCGGAGCGGTCCTCCATGAGCACGAGGTCGGACACACCCTGGAGGACGACGTTGTGTGCGAAGGGCGACGGCAGATTGCTGAAGTCGCTCTCCCTCACCGCAATCTCGCCCTTCTCGATCCGCTCGAGCACCTCGCGGGCGTGGCCGAGGTCCATCACCTCGTGCAGGATCTCGCGGTACGTCTCCTTGACGACCGGGAAGTCGTCGATCTCGTGAAGCCAGTCGAGCACTCGCTGGGACCGCAGCTGCTGACGCCCGATGGAGACCTCACGGCCCTTGTAGTTGCGCAGGATCATGAAGGAACGCGTCGCGCAGTGCCGGAAGCGTTGCTTGAACAGCTCCGTGTTCTTGATCGCGCGGCGCAGCAGGTCCTCGAGGTTCTTGCTCGTGACGAGTTTGATGAGACCGTTGAAGTCGACGCGCTTCGGGACGGTCAGCATGAAGTTGTCGTCCGTCACACTCACGCGGACGTTCGTGTGATGCGCTTCAGTGACCGCGAATGCGTACGCGCGGCTCAGGGCGTCGTTCACCCGTCGGCCGAACGGGAAGTGGAAAATGAGGTTCCGATTGCCCTTCACGTCGATGTAGCCCTCCAAAAGGACGGACCGGTCCGTCGGGAGGTCCGGGATCAGGGCCTTCTGCTCTTGGATGTACGAGACGAGCGAACGGGCGGACCCTTCGTCCACGTGGTAGTCGTCGACAAGCCACGCCCTCGTGGCGGCCTCGCCGTCCTTCTCGACCTTCACCGCAAGGTCACTGCGGAACTGGCCCACGGCGACGGAGAGGTCGAACGACCGCGGGAGCATCTCACCCGTCCACGAAGGCACGGTTGGCCGACGCCCGGATGCGTCCTTCACGTACACGGAGGTGCCGCGCGCCCGGACGAACTGGTGTGTGCGGCCGCCGAGGACGAAGATGTCCCCCGGACTGAGGTACTCCACGAACTTCTCGCTCAGCTCCCCGAGCGGCGAGCCGCGCTCCGAGAAGACGTGGTACGTCCCCTCCTCGGGGATCGTCCCGACGTTCGTGAAATAGATCATCCGGGTGCCCTTCTTCTTCCCGAAGCGACCCTCCTCCTCGTCGAACCAGATCTTCGCGAATACCTTGATGTCCGGGTTGCGGGAGGAGAGGTAGTCGAGCACCGCGAGGAAGTCCTTCTTCGTCAGGTCGTGGAAACTGTACGACCGCCGGATGACCTCGTAAGCGTCGTCAGCGTCCCACCGCTTTTCGAGGGACATTGCGACGATCGCCTGGGCGAGGACGTCGAGCGGATTGCGGGCGATGTCGACCCGGTCGATCTTGCCGTCGTACGCGGCCTTCGCGAGGGTCGCGCATTCCATGAGGTCCCACGGCTCGAAGGCGATCATACGGCCCTTCGCCGTCGCGCCGTACACATGTCCGGCGCGGCCGATCCGCTGAAGCCCCTTTGCGACAGACTTCGGCGAGCCGATCTGTACGACGAGGTCGATGTATCCGATGTCGATCCCCAGCTCGAGGGACGTCGACGACACGGCGGCCTTCAGCAGCCCGTCCTTCAGCTTCTGCTCCACGTCCAGGCGGGTGACCTTCGAGAGGGAGCCGTGGTGGGCCTCCAGGTCCTCGACCCCGCGCTCCTTGAGCTTGAAGGACACGTGCTCCGTCCCGCTGCGCGTGTTCGTGAAGATGAGGGTCGTGCGGTGCTCGTCGATCAAGTGGCTCAGGAGGTCGTACATCCGCGCGTTCGCGACCTCCATCGGGACGGCCGTCACGTCCCGCACCGGACACAGGACGGCGAGGTCGAGGGACTTGCGCGTGTCGACCTCGACGATGTGCATGTCTCGCACCTTGCCGCCGTCAAACCCGGCGAGGAATTTCGCCTCCTCCTCGATGGGCGCGATCGTCGCGCTCAACCCGATCCGGACGAAGTCCTTCCCCGTCTGCTCCCGCAGGCGTTCGAGGCATACAGCGAGGAGCGCGCCACGTTTCGAGGAGCACACCTCGTGAATCTCGTCGAGGATGACCCAGTCCACGTTCACGAAGCGCTCGCGGAACTTCGGCGTGCTCAGGATGATCGCGAGGCTCTCCGGCGTCGTGATGAAGATATGCGGCGGCCGCCTCACTTGCTTCTGCCGCTCCTGGGCGGACGTATCTCCGGAACGCACGCCGACGCGGACCGCAGGGACCGGCTTGCCCTCTTTCTCCGCGAGTTCCGTGAGCTCCCGCAGCGGCGTCTCGAGGTTCCGGTTGATGTCGTTCGCCAGGGCTTTGAGCGGCGAGACGTAGACGCAGTAGATGCGGTCCTCCAGTTCCCCGCGGATCTGCTTCGCGTACAGCTCGTTGATGATCGAGAGGAAGGCAGTGAGGGTCTTCCCGCTCCCCGTGGGCGAGGACACGAGGACGTTCTTCCGCGCGTGGATCAGCGGTACCGCGTAGGCCTGGGGTTCCGTCAGTCCCTTGAACTTCGACTGGAACCAGTCCCGGATCAGAGGTTCCATGAGCCCAAGGACGTCGTCCTTGGAGAACGCCTTGCGGACTCTATGTAGCATCCGGGAACCTCGCGGAGAGTCGGAAATCGCGAGGGATAGCCACTGACCCTAAAAGAGTTTATGGGGCAGCTCTCCGAAACTGCGTCCGGCAATCCGCCGCGAGAGGTCGAAACGTCAGCAGACGGCGAACGTGCGCGTGCCCGTGTGTTCGCGCACACCGATGCTCACGACGGATTCCAGCTCGACCGTGGTGAAGCGGCATGCCTCGAGGACCTGGATGTCGAGGATCAGCCGGACGGTCGTCGTGCTCGATCCGGCTGTCATCTCGATCGTCGCGTTCACGTCGCGGCCCAGGGGCCCGGGCGGGACCGACGGAAGGACGCGCGTGATCGTGTCGTTGAAGACGCTCGTCACGACCTGTCTCCGCACGTCGAACGCGACATCGGAGGCCGCGATGACGACTACGTTCGTCTCCGACGCGGTGCGGTTGAGCCGCATCGATGATGCCCCGTTCGTGACGTTCAGGGCATCGAAGAACGCCGGCTCGCCGGGCGCGGGCAGGACGAGTCGCACAGGTCCCGTTCCGTTGATCCGGATGTCGACACGATACACGAGGGTCCGCGTGTTCAGCGTCGTCGTCTGCGTCTGATCGATGCTGATCGCGATCGCGACGGTAGAGAACCCAAGGAGGAACGCGATGGCAGAGGCCGCGAGGATCGTCGCGGGCTGGTCCGGGCCCTTTCCCATGATCCCGCGGATCCAGGTGTGAAGGGCGATGAACCCCAGGAAGATGATGACGGTGCCGACGAGGTACAGGGGCCAGATCGTCAGAAGGACCTCGGCCATCCGGGGGCGACACGCGCCTCTCCGGCATGAAGCTGCCGGGGCCTCACGCGCGCTCGACAACCATCGAGACCGCGTTGCCGCCGCCGAGGCACAGGGTCGCGAGGCCCCGCTTCGCACCCCAGTCCCGCATCGCATGGATGAGCGTCGTGAGGACGCGCGCCCCGCTGCAGCCGATCGGGTGGCCCATGGCCACCGCGCCGCCGTTCACGTTGAACCGGTCGTACGGGATGCCGAGCTCGCGCATCACCGCGACGCTCGCCGCCGCATAGGCCTCGTTGTGCTCGAACAGGTCGATGTCGTCGACCGAGAGCCCGGTCCTCTTCAGGAGCTTCCGGACGCCCGGGATCGGGGCCTCCATGACCCACTCCGGTTTCACGCCGGCCGTGCCGTAGTCGACCACGTGGGCGAGGGGCTTCACCCCGTGCCGGTCCGCTGCCTCGCGGGACATGACGACCATCGCCGCCGCGCCGTCGCTCAGCTGGGACGCATTCCCGGCCGTCACGAGGCCGCCTTCCCGGAACACGGGCGGGAGCCTCGCGAGCTTCTCCAGCGACGTGTCGTGGCGGATCCCTTCGTCGACCTCTACGAGCCCCGCGCCCGGCACCTCCACTGGGAGGATTTCCTCCTTGAACTTCCCCTCCTGGGTCGCGCGCGCCGCTCGGCGGTGACTCTCCAAGGCGAAGGCGTCCATCTCCTCCCGCGTGACGTGGAATCGCTCCGCGACGATCTCGCCCGTGATGCCCATGTGGAACTGATTGTAGACGTCCCAGAGGCCGTCGTGCACCATCGAATCGATGAATTGCACGTTGTTGATCCCGACTCCCCAGCGGGCCTCCTTCACAAGGTACGGTGCGCGGCTCATCGACTCCATGCCGCCCGCGACGACGACGTCCGCGCTGCCCGCGCGGATCATGTCGGCGGCGAACATCACGGCCTGCAGGCCGGAGCCGCACACCTTGTTGACCGTCACGGCGCCGACCCGGTCCGGGAGGCCGCCCAGGAGGGCCGCCTGTCGCGCGGGGTTCTGGCCCAGGCCCGCCTGGAGCACGTTCCCCATGATCACTTCCTCGATGTCCGCGCCCACCAAGCCCGCGCGGGACACCGCATCCGCGACCACGACGCTTCCGAGCCTCACGGCCTCGACGTTGCGGAACGCTCGGCCGTACTTGCCGACCGGGGTGCGGCAGGCGCCCGCGAGGACGACGTCTGTCAGGGGAACGACCTCCGTCCGGGATTCAAGAGGTCCGCGCGTTATTTAAGCTGTTGGCACCGACGGTTCGTCCGCGCGGCCGCTACCTGCACGATGCATGCACGCGCCCCGCTTATTCCCGATCGACGATGTCCGCCGGACGTCCGCCTCGGAGAGGCGGGCGAGGTGCAAGACGATGGGGAACGGAATCAAGCTGGGGCCGCGCGCGGCGATCCTCGTGGCGGTCCTGCTGGCGGCGAGCGCGGTGGGCATCCTGACGCCCACCTTGAGCAGCATCGTGTCGAGAGAGACGAAGGTGAATGGCTTCGCGGTCAACTTGACCGTCGAGGGGGTGCCAGAGACCGTCGCACCCGGGGATGTGTTCCGGGTGACCGCGACCCTGGCGAACAACGCGAACCGACCCACTCCCGCGGTCCTCCGGATGGAGGTCCGGAACCCGAACACGACGACGCCCGACGAACTGACCGTCTACGCGGGGTGCGGAGCGGAGGAGGTCGTCTCCGGCACGCGGCTGATCTACTACATCGGATGGCACGGGCCGCTCCTTGCTCCGAAGGGCGTGTCCTTTGCGGCCGGAGTGAGCGTCTCGGCAATCGACGCGGCAATCGGCGACGCGGATTACTGGCCGTCCGTCCTGCATGAAGTCGAGCAGCGCGATCCGGTGGGATACGCGTCCCTGATCGACCCCGGGCTCAACGCGTCCGCGGGCGTCCGCAACTCCGGGTCCAGCGTTCTGAAGGCCCTGTACTACTACGGGATGGTCCGGTCCGATGCGGAAGACAGTTCGAACCTGGCCGACTGGGTCCTGACGACCGCGTTCACGGAGCGCTTCGTCGCCTACGGGGGACCCGCACAGGACGGGTTCCTCGTGGAGATCCACCCGCAATCCCGAGGGAGCTTCGTCTTCAAGTTCTGGGCGGAGCGCCCGGATGGGCTCGGGATCCCGGGCCACCCGTACACCTGCGGGCCGCTGTGACCGGCGGCCCTTTTTATTTTTTATTGTCCATCTAAGTCAGGCCGAAGATTGATGTCCCCCCTGTCGATGGCCTCGACATGGAATTTCAGCCGTTCGAACATCTCCACTACTACGAGCACGTCCGCGGCGTTCGGCGGAACATATCGTACTCCAACGTCCTCGCGATGCGCCTGGGCGAGTTCCACCGCCAGCTTCCCGAGGACTTGGATCTGAACTGGACGGACCCGGATGGGGCACCGGAGTTGCGTCGGTTGATCGCGAGGCGCCATCGCGTTTCGAAGGACCGCGTGCTCGTGACGACGGGTGCGACGGAAGCGAATTTTCTCGCGAACGCAGCGCTCGTCCGGCCCGGAGACCGCGTCGTGATCGACTCCCCGACGTACACGCCCCTCCGGGAGTGCCCGAGAGGCTTTGGGGCGGACGTCGTCCTCGTGACGCGAGATTGCCGGGACGGATGGCGGCTGGACCTCGACCGGTACGTGCAGGCGGCGGAAGGTGGTGTCCGCCTCTTCGTCTTCGCGAACCTGAACAATCCGACGTCCGCGGGCCTCCGTCGGTCGGACATCGAGGAGGTCGCGGACCTGGCGGAGGAGCACGATGCGTATGTCCTCGTGGACGAAACGTTCCGGGAACTCGCCTTCGACCGCACGCC
Organism: Methanobacteriota archaeon; assembly: GCA_947084985.1. Classification (GTDB taxonomy): domain Archaea; phylum Thermoplasmatota; class Thermoplasmata; order RBG-16-68-12; family RBG-16-68-12; genus RBG-16-68-12. The sequence continues at coordinate 80,820 of CAMTUI010000018.1, forward strand.
CCCGAGCGTGGCCCGCTTCGGACCGCGCATGATCGCCGTGTCCACGGTGACGAAGGTGTGCGGCCTCGGAGCGTTGCGCGTTGGATGGATCGTCGCGTCGCGGGAACTCCTCGGGCAAGTCCGGACCGTCAAAGACTACACGACGATTTGCGGCTCTTCACTGACCCATCTCTTCGCCCAGTGGGCACTCGAGCGGTGGGAATTCTTCCTCCGTCGGGCGAGGAAAATCCTAGATCGAAATCGCAAGATCGCCCGCGAGACCATGGAGGAGGCGCCGTACCTTCGGGGAGATGTGCCCACGGCGGGGACCGTCCTGTTCCCGCATTGCGATGTGGATGTCGGGAAGCTCTCGGAGGTCCTCCTGAGGAAGTACAAGACCGTCATCGCGCACGGACGGTTCTTCGGCATGGCCGACCACTTCCGACTCGGGTTGGGCGGAGACAGTGACGAACTTCGCGAAGGGCTCGACTACCTCCGGATGGCCCTCCGAGACGTCTGAGAAGACCGCTGCGGCCTGCTCATGCGAGGGCACCGGTGAGAACTTCCGGCGCGACATTGCCTCCGGAAATCACGACGGCGACGGGCGGCTCGAGAGACGGGCTGTATCGCACCCATGCTGCGAACGCAGCGGCCCCCGCGGGTTCCGCGACGACCTTCGCCTCGAAGACGAGACGACGCATCGCGAGGCGGATGTCATCGTCGGAGACTACAAGGCATCCGTCGAGGTTGCGAGCGAGGAGGCCCACCATCGTCGGCAGAACGAGGCCGATCTGGATCCCGTCCGCGATTGTGCGCGGATGCTCGACGCGAAATCCCCGCTTCGTCTTCAGCGCGGTCGGCACGGAGGCCGCGCCCTCGGCCTGCACGCCGAATACCTTTACCTTCGGGAGCCGGTCCTTCATGGCGATCGCGATGCCCGACACGAGGCCCCCGCCGCCGACCGGGACGAGGACGGACCGAACGTCGGGGGCGTCCTCTGCGAGTTCCCACCCCACCGTGCCCTGGCCCGCGATCACAGCCGGGTGGGCGAAGGGATGTATAAACGTCTGTGGCCAGGTGCGCCAGCCCTCCTCCCAGTGGGCCCGCACGAGTTCCTGCCGCGGCAGGTAGTTCAGCTCCGCTCCCGTCGCCCGGATGGCCTCGACCTTCCGCCCGCTGGCGCCCTCGGGAACGTGGACCACGCACCGCAAGCCGAGTCGCTTCGCGGCCCAGGCCACCGCGAGACCGTGATTGCCCGAACTCACCGTGGCGACGCCGCGCCGACGTTCGTCCGGCGTGAGCCGCGACATCCGGTTCCACGCGCCGCGGACCTTGAAGGCGCCGAGGCGCTGGAGATTCTCGAGTTTCAGGAGCGCCTCATCCGGGCCCGCTGCCCTGAATGGGATCGTGGGGGTTCGGGGGGCCACCTCTCGAACCACATCGACGGCGGCTTCGACATCGGCCAGGGTCACCTGAATGCTCATGGCGGGCAAGCTCTCCGCAGACGTGTGGCGTCAGCTCTTTCGAGCGCCTGGAGCGGAGAGGGCGAGCGGACCCCGACGGTTCCAAGCGCGGCCGCGCGGTTCGAATTCACGGACGGGGCCATCGAGCGGCGCGTATGTAAGGTTGGCCGACTCACCGATGGCAAAAACGCTAAGTGGGCATTAGCCTATCACCGGCCGCTCTTCTGCATCGGGGGGAACGCGATGGCCGGAAAGGCAGCCACGGAACTTCGGGGTTGGGTGCGGGGCGATGTGATCGCCCCTGGTGACGAACGCTACGACGAGGCGCGAAAGGTCTACAACGGGATGATCGACAGGCGGCCGGCCGTCGTCGTGCGGTGCGCCGGCGTCGCAGACGTCATTGCCGCCGTGAAGGCGGCTCGCGCGGAAGGACTCAACATCGCCGTGCGCGGCGGCGGCCATAGCGTGCCGGGCTTCGGGACGGCGGACGACGCGCTCGTCGTGGACCTCGTCCGGATGAAAGGCATTCGAGTGGACCCGGCTGCGAGGACCGCCCGGGCCGAGGGCGGATGCACGTGGGGCGACTACAACCACGCGACCCACGCCTTCGGCTTGGCGAGCACGGGCGGGGTTGTCTCCACTACCGGCATCGCAGGACTCACCCTCGGGGGCGGCATCGGTTACCTTTGCCGGTCCGCAGGACTGTCGCTGGACAACCTGCTCTCCGCCGACGTCGTCCTCGCCGACGGGTCCTTCGTGACGGCCAGCAAGGACGCGAACCCGGACCTCTTCTGGGCGCTCCGAGGCGGCGGAGGCAACTTCGGTGTCGTGACGAGCTTCGAGTACCGCCTGCACCCTCTCAAGAGCATCGTGGGCGGGCCCATGTTCTTCGATGTCGAGGACGCGCCCGACGTGATGCGCGCCTTCAACGACTACATGACGAAAGCACCCCGGCAGCTGTACGCCGTGTTTGCGTGGCAGATCGCACCGCCCCTCCCCTTCATCCCCGAGGACCGCCACGGCGACACCTTGTGCGCGTTGGTCGTGTGCTGGACCGGGCCAAGCGATGAAGCGGAAAAAGCGCTGGCACCCCTGCGGGGCGCGGCGGACCCTGTCGCTGAACTCGTCGGGCCCATGCCCTACCCGGCGCTGAACAGTGCCTTCGACGCCCTGTATCCACCCGGGCTCCAGCATTACTGGAAGGCCGCTTTCGGAGGGGAACTCACGGACGAACTCATCGAGGCCCACATGGCCCACGGGCCCAAGGTCCCCGTCGTCCAATCGACGACGCACATCTACCCGATTAACGGCGCCGTGCACGACGTGGCGCACGACGCGACCGCCTTCGGCCATCGCGATGCCAAGTACGCGACGGTCATCGCCGGAATGTGGCCCGAGCCGGCCCAGAATGATGCGAACATCAAGTGGGTCCGCGACTACTTCAAGGCGATCGCACCCTACTCCGACGAGGGCGGTTACATCAACTTCCTAGCCGGGGACGACATGGACCGGGTCCGGGCGAACTACGGAAGGAGCTACGACCGGCTCGTTGAGATCAAAGCCAAGTACGACCCGGAAAACGTCTTCCGCTTCAACCAAAACCTCTCGCCCGGGACGTGATTCTCGCCCGGACCCAATCGAGATCCCGCCGGCCTCATTGCGCGAGCTCGGGCCTCCCCCATTGAGTCAGGACGGCCGATGAGCAGGTCCTAGAAACGTACGGGCACGGAGGGATTCGAACCCTCGTCGGAGGCTCCGAAGGCCTCAAGCCTAGTCCAAACTAGCCGACGTGCCCAGCGGTCGAACCGCCCCGCTCGATAAAAGGGTTCCCCAGCGGAACGCGGAAAGACCCATCTACGCGAGCGGGGCTGTCTCCTCCGAGGGTACGACATGAAATGGGTAACGCGTGAAAAGGCGAAGGTGGACCGCATCGCATGTCCGTGGCTGATCTCCCGATTCATCGATCCACACGCGGACTTCCGGTTCGTTCCGAAGGATCAGGTCCTCGACGTCGCGAAGCGGGAGGACGCGATTCCGTTCGACGCGCCCGGCGTCGAGCTTACGCACTACCGCGAGGACGACGACGAACGCGTGAGCTTCGATGCGATCATCCGCAAGTACGGGCTCACGGACGCGGCCCTACTGGATCTCGCGGAAATCGTCCGAACGGCGGACGCGAGCCACGTGCGCGAGCCTCGGCCCGAAGGCGCAGGCCTCGAGGCCGCGGCGTTGGGCTTTCGCCAGATCGCCCGAGACGACCATGAGAACATGCAGCTCCAGTTCCCCTTGTACGACGCCCTGTACGCGTACTGCAGGGAACGCGTGGAGCAAGGCACCCGCCTCGAGCACGCCCGGTGAGGGATCCCGCTGGTCTCGGCCCTCGCCATCCTGATCGCGAACCGCTCGGTCCGCACGTTCGGATACGGGTTCACGACCGTCCTGCTGGGCATCTACCTCCGATTCCTCGGAGGCGGCGAGGCAGTCGTCATCGCGTCCCTGGGCCTCTCGCTCGTCAGCGGCGCCGCGCTGAACGTCCTCGTGGGCGTGTACGGCGACCGTTTCGGCCGACGTCGGGCGATGGCGCTGTTCGGCCTCATGATGACGCTCGCGGGCACGATTCTGGCTCTGACCCCGAGCTTCCCGATCGCCCTCGTCGCGCTCGCCCTCGGAGCGACGAGTCCGACGGGCACGGAGGTCAGTCCTTTCCTGTCGATCGAGCAGTCGATCGTCGCAGAGGCTGCGAAAGCCGGTCAACGCACGCGCGCGTTCGCGGTGTACAACCTCCTCGGGACCCTCGGCGCGGCGGCGGGCGCGCTCGTGAGCAACGTGCCGACGGTCGTCTTGGGCCACGCCCCGACGGACGCGGAACCGTTGCGGCCCCTGTTCGCCCTCTATGCGATCCTCGGCGTGGTCGCCGCGATCCTGAGCCTGATGCTCCCGCCGGCCGTGGAGATCGGGGCGCGGGGACCTCGGGTACTCCTCTCGCCGCAGTCCCGCTCTCGCGTCGTCCGCATTTCCGGCTTGTTCGCAGTCGACAGCTTCGCCGGCGGGTTCGTTATCCAGAGCTTCGTGTCCCTGTGGTTCTACACGACGTACCCGGAGTCGCGGGATATCCTCGGCTTGATCTTCTTCGGGGCGGGCGTCCTGACGGCGTTCTCGTTCCTCGTCGCCGCGCGGCTTGGGGAGCGGTTCGGACTTCTCGAGACGATGGTCTTCACGCACATCCCGTCCAACGTCCTCCTATTCCTCGTCCCAATCGTGCCCGGGTTTGGCCTCGCCCTAGCCGCCTACCTGGGCCGCATGGCCCTGTCCCAGATGGACGTGCCCACGCGGCAGGCGTATCTCGCGGGGATCGTGGCGCGGGAGGAACGGACGGCCGCGAACGCGGCGTCGAACACGGCGCGTAACGTCGCGCAGGCAGGAGGTCCGTTCAGCGCAGGCGCGGTCGTCTCCCTCGCGGGTCTCTCCGTGCCGTTCGTCATCGGAGGGGCGCTCAAGATCGTATACGATCTCGCGATTTACGCGACGTTCCGCCGCGTGAGACCCGAGACCGTCTAGTCAATCGCCGATGTGCGCTCGATACCCTGCGGCATCCATCAAGCCGTTCGGCTCGGAGGCATCTGCCGTCTCGAGGACGACGATCCAGCCCTCCCCGTACGGGTCCTTGTTCACGATTTCCGGCCGATCTTCGAGGACCTTGTTCACCTCGACCACCGTGCCGCTGAGCGGCGCGAAAATCTCGCTGACCGCCTTCACGGACTCGACGACGCCGATGGGCTCCCCCTGTTTCACGACTTTCCCTACCCGCGGCAGCTCGACGAACACGACATCCGTCAGCTCCTGCTGCGCGTGGTCCGTGATGCCGATGCGGGCGCGCCCGCCCTCCATCTTCGCCCACTCATGGTCCTTCGTGTAGCGGAGGGCCTCCGGGATGTTGGACAAATGGATCCCACCGGGTCGCCTCGATACGGCCGTGCGAATATGAGGGTTTCGTATCTCAGCGGCCCTTCCAGTTCGCGCCCCAGGCCTGGTGCACGAAGATCTCCTGCTTCCGGATGTGGTGGATGTGCCGCGCGACGATGAGCAGGATCAGGAGCGCGATACCGCCGGCCGTGAGCACGAGGTAGACGGGATTCGACATGATTGTCCAGAAGAACGTCTCGACGGCTCCCGCGGGCTCAGCCATGTTTGGTCGCCAGGGCAAACCAGTTCCCGGAGCTGTGGAAAAACCTTTCTCCGTGAAGCCCGGATTCGATAATTGTTTCTTCGAGCTCGCCGCTCCGGTACAGATGGTAGTAGCGCCCGATTGTCGATCCATCTGGCAGGGTCCAAGGAATTTCCGCGTCGCCGTGGTCGTCGAGGACCAGCCCCAGGAAACGCGGCTGCTCTCGGTCCCAGACGCTCACAATGACGCGTCCATCGCGACGCAGGACACGGCCGATTTCCCGGAGCGCCGCGATTCGATCGCCTTGCGTCGGCAGGTGATGCAGCACCGCGATGCACGTTGCCGCGTCGAGCGTCTCATCGCGAAACGGTAGTCGTCCGGCCTCGGCCTCAATCCAGGACGCGTCTGCCGAGGCGATTTCCGCGCGGCCGATTGCGAGCAGTCGGCGGCAGAAGTCAAGACCGACGGCGCGATGGCCACGCATGATCAAGGCCTTCACGTGTCGCCCGTTCCCGCAACCGATGTCGAGGACGCGAGACGCACGGGGCAGACCGTCGATGAATTCGAGGACTTCGGCCCAGGCATCGACCCGGGTGGGGGCAAACGAATCCGCGATCCGTTCGTAGATCGCGCGGACGTCCGCCTTCGTCCTCATCGGGTCGGAAAGGCGGACAGGACCGGATAACCTTCACGCCTCGAGGGAGGCGCGTTCCGTGTCTTGGAGCGTCCGCGTGCGGATCGCATCCAGGCTCGGCAAGGAAGACGCGATCCGGCCGCGGTCGAGGTAGCGCTCAAAGGCCGCCGCCATCTTCGCTCCGCAGACGGGGCATGCTTTCGCACCGATCTCGTAGATGCCGTCCTTCGGACAGCGACGGAGGTCCTTCCGCCCACTGAACTTCCCCCGCTTCGCCGCGGGTCGGCCTTCCACCTCGACGAGGTCCATCGCGAAGTCGATCGTCGGCGCGTTGCTCAGGCTCGTCCCCACGCCGAACCCGTCGGCGCCCGCTTCGAGCAGCTGTGGGATCGATTTTTCGTCGATGGATCCGGACACGAAGATCTTCACGCGGTTGAACCCACGCAGGTCGAGTTCCCAGCGGACCTCGCGCACGATCGTCGCGAAGTTGCCCCGCCGGGACGCCGGCGTGTCGAGTCTCACGCCCATCAGGTCCGGGATCGTCTCGACGGCGATCAGCGCCTCCGTCTTCTCGTCGTAGTAGGTGTCCACGAGCGCGATTCGCGGGATCTTCGCCTCGAGGAACTTGTGGACGGCGGCGAAAGCCTCGCGCGGTCCGCCCATCACGATCACGAGGGCATGGGGCATCGTGCCCATCGCCGGCGCGCCCAGGATATCCGCCCCGAGCGGGGTCGTGATCGCGTCGAGCCCGCCGACGTACACGGACCGCTCGATGAGCGGCGCGATGCCGGGATGCATCCGGCGCACGCCGAAGGAGAGGACCTGCTTTCCGTTCGCGAGCTTCCGGATGCGAGCGGCCTTCGTCGCGATGCCGCTCGCCTGGCAGATCATCCCGAGGAGGGGCGTCTCGTACATCGCCCATTCGCCGTACGGGCCCTCGAGGACGATGACAGGGACCGGGATGCCCCGCGGCGTCTTCGGCGGGAAGAGGCTGCCTTCCGGGAGGGCCCACAGACTGACGTCCTTCCCTTGGAGAAGATGCACGACCTCCTCGAGGCCGCAGAAGATCCCCCATGGCCATCCGTTCGGCAGGCCGCCCGTGGTCGCTTCCGCCACGACGGGCGTGCGGTCCTTACCCGCCTTCCTGAGGACCTCCAAGGTCCGGAGGAAGTACACGTCGGTCGTCCGTCCGGAGCGAATTTCGTCCTCCGTGGCGACGTAGAAATCTCGACCGGACGCGGACTTTGGCATCGTCCCGCGGCGGCTACCTACTCTCCGTATTAGAGCTTTTGCTCGCGGTCCTGCGCGTCGTCAACGGGAGTGCGCCGACGCCTTCGCGAACGCGACGTACATCTCCGCGACGCGAACTGTCTCGGACAAGGATACGCGCTCGTCCGGTACGTGGATACGGTCCGGTTCCCCGGGGCCGAAGACCACGCACCGCGGATTGTGTTGCGCGTAGTACGCCATCTCCGTGCCATACGTCACACCGACGACCTCCGAGCCCGCGAGATCCCGCAACAGGGCGACGTGGTCCGCGTCCTCCGGCACGGAGGCCGCCGGCACTTCGTGGAACAGCTCGAGGTCGACCGCCTCGCCGGAAGCCGCAAAGGCGTCGCGAAGTAACGCCTCGACGTCCGCCTTCGTCGTCCCGGGTGGGTGGCGGCAATCGAGGTCGATCGCACACGTGTCCGCGACGAGGTTCGGTTTCGTGCCGCCGCGGATCGCGCCCAGGCTCACGGTGATCTCGCGGAGCGCGTCCTTCGGCTGCGAGTAGGGTTCGAGGTGGTGCAGCACGCGCACCATGCGGTACACGGCGTTGTCCCCGAGGTGAGGCAGGCTGCCATGGGCGCTGCGACCCCGCGTCGTGGCGTGGAACCAGAGGACGCCCTTCTCCCTCGCGACCACCCGGAGGTGCGTCGGCTCCCCGACGATCACGGCGGATGCCGTGCGGACGAGGTCCGAGGGAGCGAGCTTCACGGCACCGTGCATTGTCGTCTCCTCGTCCGTGGTGAACAGGAGGGAGAACGGCACGCCAGCGTCGAGGAGCTTCGGGGAGGCGGCGAGGGCCGCGACGCATCCTGCCTTCATGTCCGCCGTGCCCCTGCCGTAGAGGACGTCACCGTCCCAGGAGCCCTGGTCCCGCGTCCAGCCAGAGGCCACAGGGACCGTGTCAAGATGGCCGTTGAACAGGACGCCGCCGCGTCCGTTCGACGCCGTCACCGCCTTCACGTCTTCGTAAACGACGGGCCGAAGGCCCAGCTCCTCGATCGCCGCCGTCGCGGCGCGCAGGATGTCCTGCATGTCCGTATCCGGCGTCGACGGGATCCGCACGAAGTCCGTGAGCGTCTTGCGGACGTACTCCGTGGCGTTCATATCTGCCTCCGGTCGAGCTCGTTATGCACAATCGCAATCGCGTGATCCGTGTGCAATGGCGTGGGCCCCAGACCGACGACGATCGCCCCCCGCTCCAAGAGCGCATGCTCCTCCTCGGGCGACAGGTCCTGGTTGTCCGAGAGGACGAAGGTCGCGTCCGCCGGAAGGCCGGTGCCCCGGATATCCTTGCCGCCCTCGCGGACGTACACGAACGCGGGACCGAGCCGGTCCAACGCTTCCTCGAACGTCGCCTTCGATGCGAAGACGCCGGGCGAGACCTCGCGTTCCACGCGCGACGTGTGCGCAAGGGCGGCGCGGACGAGCGCCGCATTACTGCGGATGTCCGGCTGGTAGGACCGGAGGCGGAAGCCCTGGAGTCGTACGAGCCGCGGCCGGTCTGGAGGTCCGAGGAGGAGGAGCCCCGTCTCGACGTCGCGGCGGATGTCGTGAGCGACCAGGAGAGCCGCGTTCGCCGCGTTCAGCAGGATGTCAAGCCGGCCCGCCCCACCCGCAAGGTCGTCCAACGGGAACGCGGAATCCGTAGTGGCCCGATGACCCACGATGAGGAAGCGCCGCACGTCGGCCCGAATGTCCGGCGCCGCTTAAGGGTTCGGAGCCGCCGCGCCGATATATATCATGTATGATAGATGAATGTCAGGCCTCAAAGGACTCGATACTCCGCGAGGCGCGTTCAATCGTGTGCCGGTGGAACGGCACAAGCGGGAGGCGGAGGGCCTCGTGGCGGGATACCCAGCGGACCGCCTCCGAGGTCTCGGGCGGCCGGTCGACGACGCAGCGGTAGATCGCGCCGGACCACCTACGGTGGGAGAACGTGTGCTCGACTCGGTCCACGGGCGCCCCGACGCGCACCTCGACCCCGGCCTGCGACCGGATTGCGCGCCGCAATGCGCTGCGGTCATCAGTCCCGCGCGGTCGTTCGCCCCCCGGGAGAGCCCAGAGCCCCCCGAGGAGACCGCGCTCGGGGCGGCGCACAAGGAGGAGCCGACCGTCGCCCTCGACGAGCCCGAAGACGACGGGGACGAGCGGCGATCGACGGGTTCTCTGCCGTGGAGGCAATTGCTCCTGGATCCCCTCCGCGCGTGCGACGCATGTCTTTTCGAGGGGACACACGGGACAATCCGGGGACCTCGGCGTGCAAATCGTGGCCCCGAGTTCCATGAGCGCCTGATTGAAGTCCCCGGGGCGGTCCGACGGGATGAGCTCCGTCGCGAGCTCGACGAGCTGTCGTTTCCCGCGAGTTGATGCGACATCCGAGATCCGGAACAGACGGGACAGGACGCGCGTCACGTTTCCGTCGACCGCGGCGGCGGGAATTCCGAACGCGATGCTCCCCACGGCTCCCGCCGTGTACGGTCCGACCCCGGGCAGGGCCTCGAGGGCCTCGAGATCCCTCGGGACGTCGCCACCGTGTCGCTCGACGATCGCCTTCGCGGCCGCGTGGAGATTCCGCGCACGGCCATAGAACCCGAGGCCTTCCCACGCACCGAGGACCGACTCCAGGGACGCCGCCGCAAGATCGCGCACGGTCGGGAACCGCTCGAGGAATCGCTCGTAGTACGGCGTGCCGGACGCCACGCGGGTTCGCTGCAAGAGGACTTCCGCGACGAGGATTCGGTACGGATCGCGCGTCCGCCGCCAAGGGAGATCGCGGCGATGATCGTCGAACCACTGGAGAAGTCGGCTGCGGACTTCCGGAACGGACGGATCCTTCACGGCCGCTCGATGTCCGGCGGAATACTTAATTTCAGGGGACCGAGGCCGTCGTGGCGGGTACGGCCTGGCCGTCAAGTTAACCTTGTTTAAGGTTAACCGGCTCGCAGCCCTTAAGGGTCGCAGATGGGCTCTCGCCTCCCGTGGACGTCCCGCGTCTCGTCGCGGTGGCCCTTCTGGCCTCGGGGGACCGAATCCTCCTTCTCCGTCGGCCAGACGACGGACCTCTTCCCGGACAATGGGAATTCCCCGGAGGCAAGGTAGAGTTCGGGGAACATCCGTGGGACGCGCTTCGGCGGGAGTTGCGGGAGGAACTCGCGTTGCGTGTCGCACGAGGTGCGCTCTTCGGGATTTACTCCCACGTGTACGACTTGCCGGGCCAGCGGGTCCATTACGTCCTCGTGGCATATCACTGTCCAATCCGCCGGGACCGCGTGCGGGAGACCGCGAATCGTACATGGGCCGCCGTGAGAGACCTCGGCCGCTGGCCGATCGTCCTCGGCTCTCGCCCAATCCTCGCGGATCTCCAACGGCGGCGAGGTCGCGTCACTTGAAAATCTCGCCCGTCTCGCGGCTCCAGAATACGAGATCGAGGGATGCCATCGAGATGCCAACGTCGTCCGCAAATCGGAGCATGCGCCCCTCGATTGCAAGGTAGCGGCGCGGCGTGAGGGATTGCGGCGGTCGGCCGAGGACCCCGTGCCACGCAAGGTTCCGCAGGATATGCCGATCCAGGATCGCGAGGTCCTCCCCGCGGCCGATGTTTCGGAGGAAGTGGCTCGCCTCCTTCCACCCGAGGCCGTCCACTTCGCGCACGAGCCATGCGCGCGCCTCTTGCGGCGAAGGCGTAGAACCGAGCGAGCGGCTCAGGGGTGCGCCGTCAACGGAGAAGAACCGTTCCCGCGCGCGAACGATGTACGTCGCTTTGTGATTGTGAAACCGCGTGCGGTGCCGCAGGTACGTCGCAATCTGTCGCTCCCGGCCGGTCCACAGGAGTCCGTCGTGCACGAGGTCCCGGACCGCCGCATCCGCGGAGTGCGCCTTCGACTGGACCGCGAGCAGGCAGAAGCAGAGTTCCTCGAACAGCCGCTCGTCACCGAGACGCCCAATCTGCCGAAAGTCCACGAGGCGCGCCTCGATCGCCGTGCGTTTCGCGGCGTACTCTGCACGCAGCTCCTCCAGATGGCGGTAGCGATCGGACAAGGGAGCCGCGCAACGGAGGCCGGCATGATAAGTCTGTGGGGACTACGCCGCGCGATTCCACTCCCGCAGGAGACTTACGAGGAGGCGGACGCCGAACCCGGACGCGCCTCTCGGGAGGTACTCCTTCTTCGGGGAGTCCGGCGCGGCTTCGACCCACGACGTGCCCGCGATGTCGAGATGGGCCCACCGCAGGCCCGACGCGAACTTCTCGAGGAACTTCGCCGCCGTGATGGCGCCAGCGCTGCGGCCCCCCGTGTTCTTGATGTCCGCGAAGTCGCTCTTGATCTGCTCGTCGTATTCATCCCAGAGAGGCAAGGCCCAGACGCGTTCTGCGGTGGCCTCCGCCGCGCGTTCCAGGCGGGACCGCAGGTCGGCGTCATTCACGAACATCCCGGCCGCGTGCGCGCCCAAAGCGACTTTCACCGCGCCCGTGAGCGTGGCGATATCGATGACGGCCTTGGGTTTGAGGGTCTTCGCGTAGCCCAAGGCGTCCGCCAGCACCAGGCGGCCTTCGGCATCGGGGTTGAGGACCTCGATTGTCTTGCCTCCATACGCGCGGACGATGTCCCCGGGCTTCTGCGCGCTCCCGCTCGGCATATTCTCTGAGAGGGGTGCGATCCCGACGACGTTCACGGGAAGCTTGAGCCGGGCCGCGGCGAGGACCGCGCTCAACGCGACCGCCGCGCCGGCCATGTCGTAGCGCATGACCCACATCGGATCCGTGCCCAGAGCCTCTAGAGGCTTCAGCGCGATCCCGCCGGAATCGAACGTGATGCCCTTGCCGACGAACACGACTGGCTTTTCCTTCCCGCCGCCGCTGTACTCCAGCGTGACCAGACGAGGCGGCTCTACGCTCCCCTTCGCGACCCCGAGCAAGGCACCGAACCCCATCTTGTCGAGCTGCTTCTCGTCGTAGATCGTGAGTTTCGCGCCGGCCTCCTTCGCGCCCTTCTGGATGCGCTCCGCGAGTTGCCGCGGGGTCTTCACATTGCTCGGCGCGTTGATCAGGTCGCGGGCGAAGTTTGTCATCGTCGAGACAACGGACGCCCTATGGACCGCGTCGCGGATCGCGTCCGCGCGGGCCTTCTCCAGCGTGACGATTGCCATCGCCTCGATCTTCTTCTTGTCCGCGTCCGTCTTGTGTTCCGTGTAGCGGTAGAGGCCGAGGAGCGTCCCCTCGACGACGGCTTCCGCCGCGTCGCCGAGGTCCAGATCCCCCACGCCCGCGCCATGGACGATCGTCGAGAACGTGCGCAGGCCCATGTCCCGCGCCTTCGTGGCCGCGCGTGCGGACACCTCGCGCACTCGGTCGAGGGTGAAGTCCTCCCGCTTCCCGAGTCCGACGACCATGACGCGGTTCGCGTTGATTTTGTCGAACGTCGGGAAGACGGTGACCTCCTTGGATCTCCCGGAGATGTCCCCCGTCGCGATCATCGCGGTGATCTGATGTCCGAGCGCCGCGTCGACCGCGCCCGTGGCGCCGCCGGGATGGCCCACGCCCTCGAACAGGTTCACGACGATGACCTCGTCCTCCCATCGGGCGATGTCTCCGACCTCAACCTCGATTTTCATGACATCCTCCGTCCTGGTAAGAAAGTCAGAGGGGATCAGATAATAAGTGTAGCGTATGGCCCGCAGGTGGTCAAGTTCGCCGCGCCTGCCGAAATCGACTCTCCGAGCACTACTTCACACGATTGACCCACGCGAGGAAGCCGAGGTAGGCGAGCACCGGGAGGAGCAAGGGCGCCAGGTTTTGGGACACGACCATGGCCCAGATCGACAGGAGGAAAAGGACTACGATCCCCGTCGCCCACCCGAATCCCATCTTGGTTTCCATCGCCCACGCCATCGCCTCATCCTCCAAGATTCAATGTCAAATGGCTCGCCGCGCCCATGAAGAAGAGCAGGGGCAAGGAAAGCGCCACATTCATCCGGGACGCGATGAGAGCTTGCTTCCCCCATTTGGCCATGTCCGGAGGCGCCGGTGTCCCTTTCGCCAGATCCTCCGTGGCTTTGATGATTTTCTTTTGATTGCGCCAAATCACACCCCACACATTGAGGAACATGAAAGTCCCAATCAGCCCGCCCGTAAGGATCGATACATACCACCAAGTCCGCGTCAGATCCACGGGCCCTTGTGCCGAATCGATGGCCCAGCGTGATAGAAAGAACAGCCAACCGGCGAGGACCGTCACAGCTGCGGACCAGCGGAACCACAGGAGTGCCCGTTTGACCAGCCGTGGAATGAGGACATTCTTGGTTGCGCCGTCGAGCTCCTTGAAAGTGGGGACCTGGACGAAATTGAAGTAGTACAGCAGCCCAATCCACGTTATCCCCGCAAAAAAGTGTGTCCATCGTAGCGCGATAAAATAGACCTCTGTCGAGTCGACCATCCTCCTCCCCTGGCCGGCCAGATTCCGCCGAATGGTTATCTAGATTTCGGTGACAGCGACCTCGGCACCTATGCTGGTTCAGAACAAAGCCGCCGAATTCGCATAATGGATAAGGCAGTCGCGCATTCGGCTGGCCGGCGGGGGATACGTTGCGAGACCGACAGCTCATTAGCGCCCTTTGGTTCGCGGCCCTGATCCTCGCCTCCCTCACGCCCTTCGCCCCGACCGCGACAGCCGGGGAGAGAACCTTCGTCATTGAGATGGAAAACATTCAATTCCGTCCGAACCTGATCCAAGTGGACCCGGGTGACATCGTCACCATCCTCGTGTTCAACAACGACACGACGGGCCACACGCTAGACATCACAGAGTTCGCCGTGCACATCGGCACCCGGACGGATCCCCTCCTGCCGGGGCAGAACCAGACGCGAACATTCACGGCAGATCGTGCGGGGACCTTCTGGTTCTTCTGCGACATCCCTGGTCACGCCTCCCGGTCCGGCAACGAATGGACGGGAATGGCGGGTCGGCTCATCGTGGGTCAGACGCCCGCTCCCCTGGATCTCACAGTGGCCTTCGTAGCAGGAGGAGTCATCGCGGCGGCCGTCATCGTCGGCCTCGTGGTCTGGCTGCGGCGCCGGCCACCGAAGCTTTAATCCCACTTCTCGAAACGGATGTACGCGAAGCCCAACTGCTCACAGAGAGTCTTGACGTCCCCGACCATGTTGTGCAAGCCGCAGATAAAGACCTGCTTGTCCCGGTAGTCCGTGATGTCGTTCTGCAGGACCTTCTGCACGTACCCGACGCGGCCCTTCCAGTCGGAGGTCTCGGGTCGCGAGACGGTCGGATAGAAGTGGAAGTTCGGATGCTCCCGCTCCCATTTCTCCACGAGGTCCCTGTAGATGAGGTCGTGGACGTAGCGCACGCCGAAGACGACGTAGAACTCGTGGCCGTCATCGAGGCCTTGGGACCAGATGTGGCCGAGCATTGAGATGAACGGCGCGATCCCCGTCCCTGTGGCCACGAAGACCGTGTCGTACTGGATCGGCTCCGGAATCACGAAGCGCCCGAGGGGGCCGATCGCTTGGAGCTTCGTGCCCGGGGCCACATGGTGGAGGTAGTTCGACATGAACCCCCCTTCGACAACCTTGATGCAGAGCTCCAGATACTCCTTGTTCTCGGGCCACGAGGCGACGGAATACGGCCGGGAGATGCGCTTCCCGTCCTTCTCCGCGAAGATCGAGATGAACTGGCCCGGCTCGAAGTCGATGAGGGGCTCGTTCTCGAACGTAAAACGGATCAGATACGTCTCCGGGTAGGTGGGCGCGATGTCAAAGACTTCCTTCACAATCGCGGTGTGCTTCCCAGACCGGAACTTCACGGGAGGCTCTGGAATGCGGGTCTTCTGGGCGATCGCGGCCTTCGGCGGAACGGCCTCCCGCATCATGGCGACCCCGGCACCTCCCGGCCCGATTTAAACGTTTCCTCAACATTCCGTGAGCACGCACTAGACACAATCGAACGTCCGCGCGGGTCACCTCTTGTCGAGGAAGACTTGACTGTACAGCAGACCCGCGACCGTCCCGCCGATGAGAGGACCGATCCAGTAGACGTACCAGCTGTCGAAGAACCCCGACACGACCGCGGGGCCGAACCAGCGCGCTGGGTTCATCGCCGCGCCTGTGATCGGGCCGCCGACCATGATGTCAATGGAAATCGTCAGGCCGATTGCGAATCCGCCCACCGCGTTGAACGAGCCCTTCGGATCGATGCCCGTTCCGTAGACGACGAAAGCCAGGAAGAACGTGAGGACCGCCTCGACGAGGATCGCGGTCCCGATCCCGACATCCCAGCCGAGCAATGCGACGGTCCCCAGGGCAGGAGTGCCGAGATGGTACGGCTGCCAGATATCGGGAGGGAACACGCCCAGGAGGGTGAGAGCGCCGCCTAGGCCGCCAAGGAGTTGAGAGACCCAGTAGACGACTGCAAGGCGGACGGGAATCTGGCCGCCCACCAGTGCTCCGAGCGTCACAGCGGGGTTGAAGTGCCCGCCGGAAACGTGGGCCAAGGCGGACACCATGACACCGATCGCGAGGCCGTGGGCGAGCGCGATGAGCAGGAGGTCCGCGCTGCTCGTTGAGCCGAGGGTCAGAATCGCGCCCGCGCCGACGAAGATGAGCGTGTACGTCCCGATGAACTCTGCAATGGCCTTACGCCACGTCGCGACGGCCAACCGCCCCGCCTCCCCGCCGCGCGTAGCGTGGCTCGATATTCTAACTTTTCGTTTTCGACGAAGGCCGCGCGTTTCACGCAATGTAGGAGGCGGACCCTCGGTCGAAGCCGGGAACGAATTCGAGGGCCAGCTCCGCCGGCTGCCAGGCCGCGTCCGGGAAGACGAGGTTCGGGAAGAACCGCGCCGGGTCTGCGGAGATCTCGGTGACAAGGTGCTCCGAGCCAAAGAGCGTCTCGAGGATCCGATGAGACTGGATGCGACACACGCGTTCGTCGACGAATCCGATCGAGTGGAGGTACTCGTGGAGCAGCACGTAGAACGCGTACGGGCGGTACAGGTCCGGGTTCGTCTCCTGGATGCGGAGCAAGGGGACCTTGTTCATCACAATTACGTTGCTCGCAATCGGATAGAACGCGCCGAGGAATCCCTGTGGATGGTTCCCTAGGTCGGCGAGGGCGAGCATGAGCCCCGCGCGGCTCCGTCCGAGGACCGCTTGGACCGCGCTCTTGACGAGCTCGAACAGGTCCGCGAGGGTCCGCGCCTTCTCCAGCTTCTGCGGGAAGTCCATCGCCGAACGGACGACCTCCGTCGCTCTTAAGGGATTGCCCTGCGGCACAGCGAATCAGAACGGGAGCAGGTTCGCGCCCTCGAACCCGAGGAAGAGGAACGCGGCGTAGGAGATGCTAAGGAGGGCCGCGGCCACGTTGACGACCCGTCGCACACGGGCGTCGCCCCAGCGGCTGAGCGGGTAGGAGATCCCGATCCCGAAGACGATCATTCCGAGCACGACCCCGGCGCTGAACACGCCGACGCCGCCCAGGAGGCCCGCGAGAGAGGTGACGCTTAGGGACGCAACGAAGAGGATGAGGAGCTCGTCGTTGCTCGCGAGGCCGTGGACCACGCCGATCCCGAACATCGCCCGGTGCTCCTGCGAATCCGTCAGGTGGATGTGCGTGTGGACGTGCTCCTCCGACTCGTGTCGGTGCAGATGCCGATGGAGCAGGCCGAACTCGACCAGGAGGCCGAGCACCCCGATGATGACGAGCATGATGGCCACCGCGAGCTCGAGGTGCGCGAGGAACTCGCGGAGCAAGGTCTCCCGGAAGGCGTACAGGACGATCGTCACGACCGTGGCGGTGATCATGTGGCCGGCGGCCCAGCTGATGCTCATCCACGTCGTCCGGCGCAGGCTGCGGCTCCGCGTCAGGAGGTTCGAAACGGCGACAAGGTGGTCCGCGTCGTAGCTGTGCTTGAAACCGAGCGCAAGGGCGAGAGCGATGAAGAAGAGCGGATCGAGGGACACAGAAACCGACCGGCACTCCGAATCGTCAGGATCCGGCGTAACACGTCTCCAGAAAACGTAACACAGCTTAAAGGTTCCCGGTGGCCTTCATCACCCCGGTAGCACCTGCGGTCCCGGAGGGTAGCACGTGACCGTCGCTCGCATCGGCGTCTCCCTGGAGGGCCGGCTCCTCGACGACTTCGATCATCTCGTCCGCTTGGAGGGATTCGCGAGCCGATCGGAGGCGTTGCGCGAGCTCATCCGCCGCGCCCTTGTCCGCCAGAGACGCACGGTAGGCGGCAAGGTCGTCGGCACGATTACGTTCGTGTACCGCCACGACGTCGGCATGGTCACCCACCGGATCCTGCACAAGCAGCACGACTTCCTTGGGTCGATCCGGGCCACGGCCCACACTCACCTGGACGAGGAGACGTGTCTCGAGGTCCTGATAGTCGAGGGAAATGCGGAGCGTGTGGACGAACTCGCGAACCGCCTGAAGACGACGAAAGGGGTCTTGTTCGCCGACACGGTTGTCGCCGCGGCAGACCTCCGCTGATGACTACCGGGGCCCACGAGGGACCGGGACCCCCTCAGTACCGCGCGTGGAAATGGGTCTGAAAGCTTTATCCAAAGGCATATCGTCGGAACCGATGCGACATCCAGGACTCGCCGGGATCGCGTGTTTCCATGGCAAACCCTCGCGGATACGGACCGACATACACGCCGGCTCCTCGACGTTCCGCGCCCTTCGGATGGAGTGGCCCGATCGTCCTTCTCGTCGGCGCAGCGTTGCTCGCAATCGGGATCGTGCTCATCATTGTCTCGTTCATCTCGTTCATGGCCGGAGTCATCAACGCCGGTCTCAGCCCATCCCCTGTGCGGGGGATTTTCGACTCCTTGCTCGGCGTCGTCCTGGTAGGCGCCATCGGGGTTGCCCTGACGTCCGTCGGTGGCTGGCTCGTCCGCTTCTGGTGGGTCTTCCTGCTCGTGGACATCGCGTCCGGCGGGGCCGCCGCGAACACGGCCGCTGGACGACAGGGCGGGCAGCTGGTCATGGTCCGGTGCCGCAACTGCGGCGCCCTCAACTACGAGGGCGCGCCTCGATGCGTGGGTTGCAGCCAGCCCGTCTGAAATGCCGTCTCGTCCCGACATGTCGGAACCTATTTGAGCGGACGCGCGGAATCCGCGGCCCGATGGGGCTCCTCACCCGGTTCGCGCGCCAGTGGGTCGCCGGGGAGACGCTGGTTGATGCCATCCGGGTCGCGAAGGCCGCGAACGCTCGAGGGATCCACGCCCTCGTGAACCACCTCGGAGAGCACTATCGCGAGAAGGCGCCGGTCGAGGCGACAACCCGGGAATACCTGCGGCTCCTCGCCGCGATGCGGACCGAGGGAGTCCGGGGGGACGTGAGCCTCAAGCCGACGCAGTTCGGCATCCTGATCGACCGGGACTACGCGCGGTCCCAGATGATCCTGATCCTCGACGCGGCGAAAGCGGAGGGTCGCGTGCTGTGGATCGACATGGAGTCCGCGGCGACAACGGACAACACGGTCTGGATCTGCGAGAGGCTCCTGGAGCGGTACGAGAAAGTCGGCATCTGTCTACAGGCGAATCTGATGCGGACGGACAGAGACCTCTCGCAACTCATCGACCGAGGGGCCCGGATCCGGCTCGTGAAGGGAGCGTACCGGGAAACGCCCGAGGTCGCGTTCACGAGACGGCCGGCCATCGACCGCCGGTATCTCGAGCTGATGGAGATCCTGTTCGTCCGGGCGAGGGAGTTCGCGGTCGCAAGCCACGACGACCGCATCATCGACCGCGCGCTTGAACTCGCACGGGACCATCCGGTGCCCTTCGAATTCCAGATGCTACAGGGCGTCCGGGACCCGCTGAAGGATGCGCTCGTCGGATCGGGCCATCGCGTGGCGGAGTACATCCCATACGGGCCGAACTGGCTGCCCTACTTCGCGCGCCGGCTGCGGGAACGGCCGCGGAACGTGATCACGATGGCCCGCTCCTTCGTCAGCGGCTGAGAACCTTTTTCCCGCGCAGGGCCTTGGACGGCCGTGGACCGCCGGGCGTTCCTGCGCACGATGCGCCGGCTGGAGGCCCGCTACCCGCCGAAGGACTGGGCCCGCGACATGACGCCTTTCGAGATCCTTGTCTCGACGATCCTGTCGCAGAGCACGACGGTGGCGAACGAACGGCGAGGCCTCGATGACCTGCGGATGGCGGTCGGCCGGATTACACCGGACCGCCTCGCGGCCGCGTCCGACGCGATGATTGCGCGGGCGATCTGGCACGCGGGACTCGCGCACCAGAAGGCGCCGCGAATCCGCGCGGTGGCACAGATCGTCTTGGATCGCTGGGGCGGACGGCTCGAAGACGTCCTCTCTCACCCGACGGATCGTGCACGCATGGACCTCCTGTCCCTCCCGGGCGTTGGCCCCAAGACGGCAGACGTCGTGCTCGCAATGGCGGCCGACCACCCGACGTTTCCCGTGGACACGCACATCGCCCGAATCGCGCGGCGATGGGGTCTCGCGCCTCGCGCCGAGTACGAAACAATCCGCAAGGCCCTGGAGCGATGGACGCCGCCCGCCAAGAGGAAGGCCTGGCATCTCGCGATCATCGCCCACGGACAGGTCCTGTGCAAGGCCCGCGATCCGCGGTGCGAGATGTGCCCTGTCCGCCCGGATTGCGATTGGTATCGACGGAATCGGAAGGGGGAACGCGCGCGCAACAAAAGGTTAAGAAGTGTGAAAGGTTAGGACGCGCTCGGCCGGTAGCTCGTGTCCCTCGCCGATTATGTCCAACTGATGAAGCTCCGCATCGACGCGCTCCTCCTGCTCGTCGCGGCAGCGGGGTACGTGGCCACGAGCGGATCGCACATCGACGCGACAAAGCTCGGCCTCCTCATGGTCGCGGGACTTCTCGCGGCTTCCGGGGCGAGCGCAACGAACCACTACCTTGACCGCGACCTCGACTCCCTCATGCGGCGGACGCGTCTCCGGCCGCTGCCGCAACATCGGATCGATCCGCCCACGCACGCGCTCGAGTTCGGGCTGGCGCTCTTCGCGACGGCGTTCGCAATCGCCTGGTTCGGGATCAACCCGCTCACGGCGGCGATGATCGGCCTGGGATTCGCCGTATACATCGGCGCCTACACGCTCGGGCTCAAGCGCGCACACACGAGCAACATCGTAATCGGTGGCTTCGCGGGTTCGTGCCCCGCCCTCGCGGGATCCGCGGCCGCTGTGGGCGCAATCAGCCTGCCGGCGGTCCTGATCGGCCTGCTGGTGTTCCTGTGGACGCCGGGCCACTTCTGGGCCCTCGCGTACCGGAGCCGCGACGACTACCGGCGTGCGGGCGTCCCGATGCTCCCCGCCGTGCTCGACGAGCGCGCGACGGTCCTCGCGATCACGGCCTCGACGGTCATCGTCGCGGTCGCGAGCGTCGCGTTCTTTTTCACGTCGGCGTTCGACGTCGTGTACCTTATCGTCGCCCTCGCGGCGAGCACGATCCTCTTGGGCCTCGCGGCGAAGTTCATGGCGCATCCGACGCCGGAGACGGCGTGGAGGGGTTACAAGTTCTCCGGCGTCTACCTCACGTTGATCCTGGTCGGGATGATGGCGGACGCAATTCTCCGAGCCCACGTGTGACGCGCCCGTTGGTCCGCCCGAGTTACAACCTTCACCTTTAATAATACCCCCAGCTTAGTATCCCTGGTCCACGAGACGGTGGAAGGCATGCCGGGACAAACAATCGTAGAGAAGGTTCTTTCGCGGGCATCCGGCCATCCGGTCCGCGCGGGCGACATCACGATTGCGAAGGTCGACTTGGCATACGTGCAGGACGGCACGGGACCGCTCGCGTTCCGGCAGATGGAGAAGATGGACCTCGTGAAGGCGGCGAACCCGTCCCGGTCCGTCGTGTTCATCGATCACTCCAGTCCACCGCCGCGCAAGGAGCTCGCGACGGACCACATGTACCTGCGGGAGTTCGCGGAGAGGACGGGCATGGTCCTCTCCGACGTCGGGAACGGCGTGTGCCACCAAGTCGCGTTCGAGAAGTTTGTCCGACCCTGGGACGTCGTCATCGGCGCGGACAGCCATAGCGTGATGGGGGGCGCGATGGGCGCCTTCGCGACGGGCATGGGGTCCACAGACGTCGCCGTCGCCATAGCCCTCGGGAAGACGTGGCTGCGGGTGCCGGAGTCCCTAAAGTTCGAGGTCACTAGGACGTTCGCGCGCGGCGTATACGCGAAGGATCTGATCCTCAAGGTGATCGGGGACATCAAGACAGACGGGGCCACGTACATGGCGATGGAGTGGGGCGGAACGACGATCGCCGCGATGCCGATGACGGAGCGCATGGTCCTGTCGAACATGGCGATCGAGGCGGGCGGGAAGTGCGGGCCGCAGCCCTCCGACGGGGAGACCAAGCGGTACCTGCGAGACCATGGACGGGAACAGGAGTGGCAGCCAATATCCGCGGACCCGGACGCGCGGTACGAGCGCGTGTACGATCACGACGTCTCGGACCTCGAACCGATGATCGCCCGGCCGCCGCAGGAGGACAACGTCGTGCCCGTGACGGACCCGAGCGTCAAGGGACTCAAGATCCACCAGGTCTACCTAGGCTCGTGCACGAACGCGCGCTTCGAGGACATGAAGGTCTTCTGCGACTACATGAGAGGGGAGCGGGTCGCGCCCGGAACGCGGCTCATCGTCACCCCGGCGTCGAAGGAGTCGTATTCGCGCGCGATGAAGGAGGGCCTCTTCGACATCCTCCTCGACGCGGGCGCGGTGATCAACACGCCTGGCTGCGGCGCGTGTCCGGGCGTGCATCTCGGCATCCCGGGCGACGGGGAGAACGTGCTGTCGACGACGAACCGTAACTACGTCGGCCGGATGGGGAACCCCATGGCCTTTACGTACCTCGCGTCCCCGGCCACGGCCGCGGCGACCGCAATATACGGCGTGATCACGGACCCGCGGGAGGTGCGCTGAATGGGCCGCGCTTGGAAGTTCGGGGACAACATCTCGACGGATCTGATCGCGCCCGGGCGGTACTACCACCTGCGGTCCAATCTGCCCGAGCTCGCGAAGCACGTCCTCGAGGACGCCCGGGCCGACTTCGCGTCGAACGTGAAGGCGGGGGACTTCGTCGTCGGAGGTCGCAACTTCGGCAAGGGCTCCTCGCGGGAACACGCACCCGTGATCATCAAGCTCGCCGGGACGCGCGCGGTCCTTGCGAAGTCCTTCGCGCGCATCTTCTATCGGAATTGCATCAACATCGGGCTGCCCGCGATCGTCGTCGACACGGAGTGGATCGACGAGGGCGACAACGTCGAGATCGACCTGGAGAAGGGCATCGTCCGGGACCTCACGAAGGGCATTGAGCGCACGTTCCCTCCGCTCCCTGCCGTCATGGCGCGTATCCTCGAGGAGGGCGGCCTCGTGGACTACATCAAGAACCACGGCGATCTGGTGATCGCGTCCAGCTAGGGAGACCCGATGTCATCGCGCCCGGAGGATCTCTGATGGCCGTCCCCGCGAAGGCCACCCTCGCTGGGCCCCGGATCGACAAGGGCCTCGACGACATCTATGTGAAGGAGACATCGATCTGTTTCGTCGACGGGGAGCGCGGACGTCTTCTATATCGCGGATACGACATCCGCGACCTCGCCGCGCATTCGACGTTCGAGGAGACCGTCTTCCTGCTCATCCATGGCCGCCTGCCGAACCGCGAGGAGCTCGCGAAGGCGGCCGCGGATCTCGCCGCAGCCCGGCCGATCCCGCCGCAGCTCGTAAAGATTCTGCGGTCGATTCCGGCGCACGCGACGCCGATGGACGTCCTGCGCACCGCGGTCTCGTTCCTGAGCGACTTCGACCCGGAGCGGGACGACCCGACGCGGCCCGCGAACATGCGAAAGGCGCAGCGGCTCAGCGCCCAGTTCGCTACCGTGGTCGCCGCGTACGAGCGGATCCGAAAGGGCCAGCGGATCCTGAAGCCGAATCCCGAGCTGGGCCACGCGGCGGACTTCCTCCGGATGGTCACCGGGAAGAAACCGAACAAGCTCCAAGCACGGATGATGGACGTCGCGTTCATCCTCTACGCGGACCACAGCATGAACGCATCCACGTTCGCGGCGACGGTGGCAGCCTCGACCCTGTCGGACCTCTACAGCACGGTCGTCGCGGCGATCTCCACGCTCAAGGGCCCGCTCCACGGTGGGGCCATCGAGGCGTCCTTCAACACGATCCAGACGATCGGCCGGCCCGAGGCCGCGGAGGACTACGTCCTCACGACGTTGCGGAACAAGGGGAAGATCTTCGGCTTCGGGCACCGGGTATACAAGACGTGGGACCCCCGCGCCCTGCTCCTGAAGGAACACGCCCGGAAGCTTGCGGAGATGCGCGGCGATGACACGTTGTTCCGAATCGCGGCGAAGGTCGAGGACACGGTCGTGCGCGAGCTCGAGTCGAAGCGCATCTTCCCGAACGTCGACTTCTACTCTGGCCTCGTCTTCCATGAACTCGGCATTCCGACGGACCTGTTCACGCCCCTCTTCGCCGTCGCCCGTATCGCCGGCTGGACGGCCCACGTGATCGAGTACTGGGAAGACAACCGTCTCCTGCGGCCTCTGGACCATTACGTCGGGCCAACGGACCTCGTCTACATGCCTCTCGACGAACGCTCGTGAGGCGACCCTATGCCCTCCGAACGTCCCGCGCTCCGACCTCCCGACGAGGGCCATAAGATCCTGATCACGGACGCGGGGATCCGCGTCCCCGACGATCCGATCATCCCGATCATCGGGGGCGACGGCATCGGGCCCGACGTCGTGCGGGCGGCTCAGCGCGCAGTCGATGCGGCCGTCACGGCCACGTCCGACGGACGCCGCCGGATTACCTGGTATCCCGTCCCCGCGGGCGAGAAGGCGATGTTCCAGTATGGCGAGATGTTGCCGGACGTGACTCTCGCGGCCATCCGGGAGTACGTCGTCGCCTTGAAGGGGCCGCTCACGACCCCCGTCGGCGGCGGCTTCCGTTCCTTGAACGTCACGCTGCGCAAGGCCCTCGACCTCTACGCCAACGTGAGGCCGATCTACTGGATCCCCGGCGTCCCGAGCCCGGTCACGCATCC
Source organism: Methanobacteriota archaeon (assembly GCA_947084985.1). Classification (GTDB taxonomy): domain Archaea; phylum Thermoplasmatota; class Thermoplasmata; order RBG-16-68-12; family RBG-16-68-12; genus RBG-16-68-12. The sequence goes on from CAMTUI010000018.1 coordinate 105,431, forward strand.
GGAGCGCTTGGACATCGTGATCTTCCGAGAGGGCACGGAGGACGTGTACACGGGGATCGAATGGGAGATGGGGTCGCCGGAGGCGACGCGCATGATCGAGATCCTCGAGAAGGAGTTCCGCGCGCACGTCCGCCCGGACAGCGGGATCGGGCTGAAGCCGGTCAGCGAGAGCGGCTCGAAACGTCTGATCCGGAAGGCGATCCGATACGCGATTCAGAACGGCCGCAAGTCCGTGACTTTGGTGCACAAAGGGAACATCATGAAGTTCACGGAGGGCGCGTTCCGGACCTGGGGCTACGAGGTCGCGAAGCGGGAGTTCGGCGAGGCAACGATCCCGTGGGAGGAGGTCGCGTCGTCGCACGACGGCAACGCCCCGGCCGGGAAAATCGTGATTAAGGACGTGATCGCGGACAACATGTTCCAGCAGCTTCTCCTGCGTCCGGAGGAGTACGACGTCCTCGCGACGACGAACCTGAACGGCGACTACCTGAGCGATGCCGCGGCCGCGCAGATCGGAGGCCTCGGCGTCGCGCCCGGGGCGAACATCGGGGACGCCCATGCTCTGTTCGAGCCCGTCCACGGCAGCGCGCCGAAGTACGCGGGCATGGACAAGGTGAACCCAACGGCGGAGATCCTCGCCGGGGTCATGATGCTCGAGTACCTCGGATGGCGGGATGCGGCTACCCGTCTGCGGAACGCGGTGAAGATGGTCATCGGATCGAAGGTCGTCACGTACGACCTCGCGCGACAGATGCCGGAGGCCAAGGAAGTCGGCACGTCGGGATTCGCGCAGGCGATTGTGGACGCGGTCGACAAGGCGCTCCCGTGACCGCCCATGCCTCCTCGACGGCCCTCGAGGCCCAAGTCTGTGCGGAGTTCGCGCGGGGCGGCGTCGCCCATCAGCACCGGTCCCTCCGCTTCCGGATCCGCGATGCGGAGGACCGTAACGCGCCCTTCGCCCCGGCGATCGTCGTGCGCCGGGGTCCCATCCTCTTCCTCGTCGAGCCTGCGCCCGCCCCGGATGAGGGGGCGTTCGACCGGTTTGCGCGGTTCCTCGAACAGCATTCCCCGGAGATCGTGTTCATCGTGGTCACAGAGGACAATCTCCTGGGTGAGATTCCGGCGACGGCATACGACGAGATCTACACGGCCTCGAATCTCGCCGGACTCACGCGGCGAATCGTCGAGCAAAATCCGGACGGGGTCGTGAGGCCCTTCGACAAGCCGGGCCCCCGCTGAACGCGAGCGGACGGCAGGGCCATATACGCGTCGCGGACATCGCGAGACGATGGCGTCAGGCCACTGGACGGGGGAGCTGTTCCTCCGCCATTCGGAGGCGTTCCTCCCAATCCACGAGACGGCGTGGGCACGTGGCGAGGAAGAGACGAGGGATTTGAGAGCCCTCTTCGCGCGGTTCGGAGTTCCGCCTTCCGGGCGAATCCTCGATGCGCCGTGCGGGATCGGTCGCCACGCAACGCGCCTGGCATCGATGGGATTCCGCGTCGTGGGCGTCGACCTGTCGCCTGCATACATCGCGCGGGCGAAGCAGCTCGCGACGGAGTCGGGCATGGGCGACCGGGCGATGTACATCGTGGGGAATCTCCGGCGGCTGTCGGAAACGGTCCCGAAAGCGGAGGCGCCGTTCGATGCGGCCCTGAACCTTTGGACGTCCCTCGGATACTACGGCGAGGAGGCGGATGTCCTCGTCCTCGAGGAGTACGCGACGCTCGTCCGGCCGGGCGGAATCCTCGTCCTCTTCATCGTGAGCCGGGACCACATCGTGCGCCATCACGAACCGCAGAGCTACGAGGTGTATGGCGATTTCGTCGTCATCTCGCAGGAGCGGTTCGACATCGCCGCTTCGTGGATGCGCAACGAGTGGCGGTTCTTCCGCAGGCGGGGAGACGACCTCGAGCACGTCGTGACCGTGCCCATCACGCATCGCGTGTACAGCCTCCACGAACTCATCCGCCTGCTCGAGCGTGCCGGATGGCGTGTGTCCGCATTCTATGGGGGCTGGGACCGCGCGCCGGTCACCGAGGATCGCCGGAAAATCGTCCTCGTCGCGCACGCCGCGCGGGATTAAATAGCGATGTGACCTTCGAGGCCTTTGATGCGCGTCCCCGGAGCCGCGCGATGGGAGGCGGCCTGAGGTGCCGCTCCCCGCGTGCGACCCGACGGGGGACGTCCCGTGTCGCCTCAATCTCGCATTC
>CAMTUI010000019.1:0-11629 GCA_947084985.1 Methanobacteriota archaeon
CCCCCCACTAAAGTGGGGGGTCTCCGGGCGCGCTATCTTATGAACCCCGAGAGACGACCGAGGCAGCAAGGTTAGGCCTGCAGACATTGCGAGCCCTGGCGATCCATCGCCCTTGCGCCCAGAGGGTGGCCAGAAGGATTCCAACGCTCGCGAACACAAAGTATAGCTGCCAAGGAGCCAGGGTGACCGCAAGACCAATCGCCCCCGGTCCGAGGAACAGGGCAAGGATGGCTTGGGCGGCGCACGTCGTGCATGAGGCGAGAATGCCTACGCCCCCCGCGAGGCCTGCGCCTCCAAGTCCCTCCGCAGCGAGACGCCGCTGTGAGAGAGTGGCGAGAGCCACAGCCACGGAAAGGGATGCGAGCAGGGAGACGCTCAGAGCCAGGAGGAGATTCGTAGGCAGGATGAGGAGGCCAAGGCCCTGGGCGAGGTAGACGTTGTACTGGGGGATACTACCCGGCGGACCGCAGCACGGGAATACCTGGACCGAAGGGACTGCCACGCCGTACGCCGCAGTGAAGTCTTGGCCGGGTCGCACGACAAGGGATCCCGTGGCCCACGCCAAGAGGGCGTAGTATAGCGCGAACGAGACGGCGAGCGTCCGAAGTCCCGAGCGGCGAAGAAGGGGCTCTCCTATCATCGCGATGACACCCGCCTTGGCCCTGCCAAGGGACGATTCCCGCGCCGCCCTCCTCAACTGGATCAGGGAGCTTGCGGCACCCAGTCCGAACAGAGCCAGTGAAGAGCCCATGGCCCCATGGGCGAGGGGGATCAGCTGGTTCGCCCGCTCCGGCAGGATCGCGTTGCCTGCAAGGCGTGCGTAGGCTACGAGGACGAGGACCGTGGCAACGAAGGCTGCGGGCGGAAACGATGGCGTGAGGATCAGACGTTCAATCCGACTCAGGCGCGTAGGCGACCCCGGACACGCTAAGGCGAACCGTCGGATAGGCCTTTGGCTCGACCGCTAGGAGTCGCCTCGGATTCACTTCTCTTTCGCCGTCCCTTCATCCTGGTGCACATGCTCACCGTGTCCTTCCAAAGACCTAGGACTGGAGGGGCCGTGCTGATGAGCTCCACCGGGTAGGTGATGGAGGATCATAAGCCCCGCGAAGAGCACAAACAGGGCCAAGCTAGCGCCCTGCGGCACCAAGAGGACCAAGGCGCCAGCGACGCCGAAGAGAGAGGCAAAATATGCTAGACGCCAGGGGACTGTTCGGCTGCGCGCGGACGTAGACCGTCCTCCGTGTGGATGGACATCCGGGGAAGACATGGTTCTCCGATCCACGGCCTATCGAGACTCCACCACGAACATCCCTTCCATGCCTTCCATGAGGTGCATGAGGTCGTGGCAGTGGTACAGCCACTCGCCCGGTCCGTTCTCTCCTGCGGTCACCACGAAGGTGTAGGTTTCGAAGGGGCCCACCTGTTTCGTATCCACCCATCGACCTGTGTCCGCATCGAACCACTTGTGCCCGTGGAGGTGGAACGTATGGGACTCCGTGCCGATGCTGATCAAACGGAAGCGGACGGTCTCGCCGACATAGGCGAAGAGGGCGGGGTTGTCGGGCCAGGTCTTTCCGTTGAAGCCCGCGTACATCTCCATCCCCGCGGGGGGAGTGAGGTTCGTGAATTCGGGCATGTACTCATCCATGAACAGGACGTACTCCCAATCCGCCCGCCGTTCCTCGGGGGCGCGGACGACGATGGCCCCGTACAATCCTCTCTCGATGCCCTCGATGGAGTTCATGAACATCTCCTCGTCGCCATCCATGTCGCCCATCTCGTCGTCCATGGCCTCGCTCTTGGCCACGTGGTCGTGGTACATCCACGTGCCGATGGCACGGCGGTCGGCGGTGAACGTGTACGTGTAGCTTTGGTTGGGCATCGCATAGGCCCCGCTTTCGTAGCTGCCGTCGCTTGAGATCGCATATCCCAGGCCGTGGACGTGCAGGCTTGCGATCGTGTCGAGCTTGTTGACGAGCGTGACGACGACCGTGTCTCCCGCGATTGCTTCGATCTGCGGACCCGGAATCGTCCCGTTGTAGGTCCAGGCTTTGTAGGTCAACCCGGGCGCGATTTCCCACTCGACCTCGAAGGCCTCGAGCGTGTAGTACCGCGTCGTGGGCCTGTAGGGCTGGGGGCCGGGACCCGCCGCATTCAACCCCCACCATGCAGCGGCCGTCGATGCGCTCAATACGATGGCTGCCAGGACGGCGAACGTCGTTCGCCTTGAAGAGAGATTCATACTTCCCCTAACGGGACCCTTTCCCATCCCGTTTCTCGTTTACATCCGGCAGCGGACCCAGAGAAACCCTGAACGGGCGTAAACGTGATTTGTGGGCGGGGCGTTCCTATACGTCGGAATCGAAGACCTGCTCAGAGAAGCGCACCGCCGCTTTTACCCGAGGGTTATCGCGAGCACGCTCGTGGGCACGCTTCTCACATTTGCCATCACGCGTCTGGCGTAGGAGACGCGCGAGCGGGCCCGCGTCCTGTGGGCGCGAGATCAGGCCTGGACTCCAACGCCGATGAGCAATCCGATAACAAGAAGGGCGATGCCCACACCGAGAGCTCCACCACCCTTGCCCGCTCCCGCCGGTTCTGCTGTCTGCGAAGCCATGGTTGTCAGACCGTCCGAAGCCTAGCCATTTAATAAGCATTCCTGCTGACAGTTGAAAGGCTGGCCGGAGGCGCATGGCCGGCACCGCCACCGGGTTCGCGGGCCACGGCCGATCAGATGCGTCGGCAACTGGAGTCGCTTGCCGGAGGACGATGTTTCCTGTTGATGGCTTGGGTTCACCTGCAAATGTCGGAATCCGTTCGCGGCCGCCCACCTTACGGATGGGAGGAACCCCGACGGCGAGCCTGTCTCCTGCAAAGAGACAATCCAATGAAGTCGGTCCTCCTATCGTCTTGCCGAGGCGATACGTTGGGACTCTTCAGCAGGAAGTGCGCCTGGTGCGGTGCCAAACTCCCCAACCCGAGTTACGTTGAGAGGATGGGGAACCGGTTCTGCTCCGAGGACCACGCGAAACGGTACCTGGAGCAGGAACGGATCCGCAGTGATGGAGGAGGCCCGGACGGATGCTGCTGAGGACTCCGAGGAACCCGACATGAAGTGCGTCAGCTGCGGAATGGCGATCAAGGGAAAGCCCATCCGAGAGGAGATCGAAGGTCAAGTGTACTACTACTGCTGCCGGGACTGCTTCGAAGAGGAACTCTGCCGTCGGGATAAAGCGTTACGCAAGGCGTTCCGCTCTCGGCGGCGAGATTTCGGGGGGACGCACGCCCGCCACAGCGAATCGTGACTCGGGAGGAATGGACGCGGACTGGGAAGAGAAGTAGGGCGAGAGGACGTGGACTCGCCGCGAATGGGTCAAGGCGGTGATGGCGGTCGGCGCCTTGGGCGCCGCGGGCAGCCTCACGGCCTCGAGGTTTGCAGCCCCGCCAATTTGATTTCTTTTGGCACCGCCATCAACAGACTGACGGTAAAGGATTCACCGGGTCTTTATCGGGAGACCCATTGTACATACGGAGGCCTTATGCGGTTCATTTCGGTCCGCCTAAATCGTGTTCGAGTTCGCGGCCGGCATTGCCATCATGTTCGGAGCCCTCGGAGCGGTTGGCATCACCCGCGGGCGATGGCTTTCGCAAACGCCTTGGGTCGTGACGTGGTTTTCCCTCTCGGCAATCCTAGCCATCGCGACAATTTCCGATTTCCTCCTTCGGGGCAAGCCATCCGAGCTGTTCTACGGCCTGTCCGTCGGCTACGTCCTCGGAGTCACGCTCCACACGTTTCGCCATTCGATCGAGGAACTGCGGCGAAAACCTTCCGCGACGAACGAAGGGAGATGATGAAGTCTCCATCGCCATCGCCGCAAGCTTTTCATGCTTGACCGCAATCGACCCCTCGCGCGTGGTTAGTCTAGCCTGGTAGGACACAAGCTTGCCAAGCTTGTAGCGCGGGTCCAAATCCCGCACCACGCACTCCCTCTCACCGCCGTTCGAGGACCTTGCCCGCGCGGTTCTTCCCCCGCGGAATCCATGTGAGCGTGGTCCCTCGCTCTCGGAGCAACCGCTGCGCCTCCGAGACCGGCTCCCGCAGATGGGGCGCGTTGACCCGCCAGCCCTCCACGACCTGACCGACGAGCAGCCGGCTGTCCGTGAAGACCTCCGCGCCGCGAGACCGCTCATCCCGCAAGGCGCGCAGCAGGCCGGCGTACTCCGCCTGGTTGTTCGTCGTCCCGGGAGGCAGGTCCTCGACGATTTCCGATCCGTCCTCGAAGACGACGCAGTACCGCGCCTTCTGTCCCGGGGAATGGCTGCCGGCCCCGTCCGTCCAGATCTTCATCGGACGCGCTCCTGAGGGCCTCGCTCACGCGCCGCGGCCGCCGGACACGAGGAACGCGATCCCGAAGCCGGCGAGGGCGGACGTGATGCCGATTAGCAACATCTGCAAGCCGCTACGTGCCGGGCGACCGACCGTCGTGCTCGCCTTGTACCAACCGATCACGAAGAGCGTGATCGCACTCACGACGAGGCTGATGGCGATTCCCAGGAGGATGTCCGCTCCCGTCGCGAATAACGGGAAGAGCGGGATGAGGGACCCGACCATCGCCGCGAATCCGACGATCAGTGCGCTCCTGCGGGCCTGCGATTCCCCGATTGGGGCGAGGTGCAGCTCGTGCGCCATCATGAGCTCGAGCCAGGCCTTCGGCTTCGAGATGATCTTTTCGAGCATTTCCTCGAGCTCGTCGCCGTGGAATTCCCATCGTTCGAGGATCTCCCGGACCTCCTGTCGTTCGAGGTCCGGAAGCTCGCGCATCTCCTGCCTCTCCCGCTCCACTTCGCTCCGGTAGTGGTCGCGGCGCGCAATGGTCGACGTGTAGGCCACGGCGCCCATCGAGATCGACTCCGCGAACGTGGCCGCAAGCCCGCCGGCGAGGATGATCGTGATGTCCCTCGAGGCCACGGCGACGCCGAGGATCACGCCGAGCACGTTCACGAGGCCGTCCTGGCTCCCGAGGATGAAGTCGGACAGGAGCCCCGGTCGCGCATGTTTCTCCGCGAGAGCGTCCTCCTCGATCTTCCGCCAGAATGCGAACCGCGTGGCCATGCGAACCTGCTCCGTGTCCGCGACCCATCGTGCCCCTCGGATTTGACCGTTGCGCTATAGAGTATGTTCCGAGGCGCGCACGCCAACCTTTTTCTAAGCCACCCACGATGCGCGCGCGATGACGGCCGTCGGCGGCGCGTCCTCCTTGGCGACCCTCGCGAAGGCGGTCGCCACCTCCCAGCCGGAGAACGCAGGCCATGCCGCCCTGGAGGCCCTCAAGGCGAAGACGCCGCCGCTCGAGGTCCTCCGGTCCGCGGCGGTGACCGCCGCGACTCATTACGACGGCCGCTCGGGCGTCGCGCCTCGCGGGCTCGCTCTGCTCGCCTCTGCCGCCCACCTGTCGCGGCCGATCCCCGTCCTGCAGGCCGTGACGTATGCCGCCTCGGAACCTCGATCCGCCGTGCCGTCGCGACCGCCTGCCGTTGTCGCGGGCGAGATCACGCACCTCGGGCGCTCGTTCCTCTTCGGCGTCCGGGCCGGCGACCTCGCGGAGGCCGAGCCGATATTCCTCGGGATGGTCCACGAGCGCTCGGAGCGGAAGATGGCCGGGGACATGCTGTTCCGCGCGGCCCTCGAGGACATGGGCGATGGCGGCCGGAAGCTCTTCATCGCGGTGCGCTCCTGGCAGCTCGCGAAGACGCTGGGATTCAAGGACGCACGGACGGTCCTGAGGCCCGCGGTCCAATATCTTGTGCAGGGCGTCTCGGACCGCACGGCGTACGAGACAATCATGAAGGTCCTGGGCAAGGAGTGGGTCGATTTCGAGAGCCTCGGGTCCGGGGGACGACCGCTAGACGCCGCGGGCCATGGAAAGGTCGCGGCTCTTGCCGCTTCGGAGTCTGCGGAGGCATGCGTCGCGTCGACCCTCGCCCTGCTGCGCGAAGGGTATGCGGCGGCCTCGGTCGCGGAGGGCCTCGTGACGGAGGCGGCCCGGCGGGTGCTCACGGCGAGAGGGTTCGATCTCGAGACCGCGCGTGGCCTTCTCTTCGCACACGCCGCGCGGTTCGTGTTGACGTTCAGCCGGACGAACGAGCGCCTCTACGCGCTCTTCCAAGCAGCCCTCCGAGTGCGCTCCCCTGCGGCGGATCTCGCGTTGCCCTCGGTCGCCGACGCCTCCCGCGAGGAGGACGCGCTTCGTCATCTCGCGGCAGCGCTCGACACTCGCAAGCCGCTGGACGCCGCGGCCCATGTCCGCGCGTACCTCGCGCGCGGATGGCCCGCCGACCGGCTTCTCGAGGTCCTCGCGGACCATGCGTGCCGCGATTCATGTGCGGCAAACGAGGGGATCAATCTTCTGTTGGCGGACGCCTCTGCGGTAGAGTACCGCATGTCGAAGGCCCCGGAGGTCCCCATGGCCCTCGCAAAGACGATTGCCGCTTCGCCGAAGGACACGCGCCTCTACGAGGCTTGGTCGGCCGCGCTAGGCCCCTGATTACTTCTTCTTGAGGCCTTCCCCGACGAGGGCGAAGTGCGCGAGGAGGGACTCGAGCTGGATGCGCTCGTTGGCCCCCTCGATGAGTCGGAAGTCCGCCTCGCCGATCCGGTCGAGCAGGCGCACCTTGACCTCGTCCGGCACGTTCAGGTCGAACACGGAACGATGCAATTGTCGCAGGACGTCCTCGCCCGAGACGCCGTACTCGATCAGGAGGCGGTCGAGCACCTCGCGCGCCCGTAGGAATTCTCCCGTGAGGGCCCTCTCGATGAGCTTCTTGACCTCCTCCGGCCGGATCGTGCTCGCGACCTTGTACAGCGCGTCCGCGTCGATCGTCGATTCGAGGGAGGCCGCGACCTGGAGGGAATTCACCGCGCGGCGCATGTCCCCTTCCGCGACGTAGATCAGGGCGTCCATGCCGTCGTCCGTGATCTTGAGCTTCTCCGCCTTCGCGATGCGACCGAGGTACTCGCGGATCGCGTCGGGCTTGAGCGGCCGGAACCGGAAGACCGCGCATCGCGACTGGATCGGCTCGATGAGCCGCGAGGAGTAGTTCGCGGAGAGGATGAACCGCGAGGTCTTCGAGAAGGTCTCCATGGTCCGCCGCAACGCGGCCTGGGCGTCCGCCGTGAGGTTGTCCGCCTCGTCGAGGAAGATGATCTTGAACGTCGTGCCGCTGAACGGGGCGATTCGCGCAATCTCCTTGAGTTTCGTACGCACGACGTCAATCCCCCGCTCATCACTGGCGTTCAGCTCATAGTAGTTCATGCGCCAGCTCTCGCCGAACATGTCGCGGGCGAGGGCGATCGCGCACGTCGTCTTGCCTGTGCCCGCGGGCCCGGCGAACAGGAGATGGGGAAGGTTTTCCGCAGTCGCGTAGGACTTGAGGCGCTCGACGATCTCTTCCTGTCCTACGACCTCGCCGAGGGTCTTCGGTCGATACTTCTCGACCCAGATTTCCTTCATCGCCGCCCCAACTGGGCGCTGAATCCGGGCCTAGCGTAATAAGGCTTTGGCGGGAGTTCGGCGAATCTATCCGAGCGTGAGCCGCAAGGCGCGCAAGACGTCGCCGATCGGATTGATTAGCGTGGTCGTCGCGCCGCCCGCAAAGAGGAGTCCGACGGCCCGGTTGTCGTCCGTCACGATGAGGGATCCGCTGTCGCCGCCGCGAGACAGGACGTCGCTCACGATCTGCCGCCGGAAGACCGCGGTCCGAGCCCCGTAGTCCACCTCGACGACCGCGTCGAGGGCCGTGACGCGTCCCCTCGTGAGGCCCGTCGTGCGCCCGCTCTTCCGCACGCGCATCCCGACCTCCGCGTTCGTCGACCCGATCACGCGCCCGATCTCGAGGATGTCGGGAGCGACGACGTCATCCGCAATCGGCAGGCCGACGGCCGCGTCCACGATGTTCGCTCCGTCCGTTGGCAATCGTTTCAGCCCGAGGCCGAACAGGGAGAGGAGGGGTCCGAGCAGTCTCTCTAGGAACCGTCCGAGCGGCCCGAGGGCGCGCTCGCTGAAGGCGATTGGCACGAAGTCGTCGAGATGCGCGATCACATCCGCAGCGCGGCCACCGTCCGCGGGCCCAGGCTGGAGGATTGGGTCGCCGAAGAGGGCATCGTTCTCGTTCGCGAGGACGTGGTTGTTCGACAGGATGACCGCGCGCCCGTCCCGTATCGCGAGGACGCCGAGGGTCCCCGCCGTCACGCGCTCGTGGGCGATGCTCACCCCGCCGGGCGCGGGACGGATCCGCTCCGTCCGGTCGACCGTCGGGGGATCCACGAGCTCCAGGGCGATGAACCGTCCCGTCTCGACGATGTCGGTCCGGATGCCTTTGAGGGCCTTCGGCACGATGTCCCGGCGGCGCAGTTCGTCCTCGGGCCGCTTGCGCTCGACGAAGACGACGACGCACGGCTCGTCCGTCTCTTCACCCGCGATGACCTTGCGGGCCACCCCGATGCCGACCACGTTCGCGCGCCGGAACAGGGAGGCCTCGTGGGCCGCTCTCGCGGCACGCACCTCGCCCCAGGACATCCTTCACTCCTTGCGCTCGCCGAACGTGCTGATCTCCAGAAGGCCCTCGCCGAGCTTGCCGCCCGCGGCGGTGCCCGCGACGCGGACGACCATGTTCGCGACGAAGCCGACGAACACTCCGATGCCGTAGTATGCGAGGAGGTCTCGCGCATAGAGGAACGAGAGCAAGCTCACTCCGAACACGACCGCCATGAACGCGGCGAAGGCGCCCCACTGGACCCTGTACCGCCGGACGGCGAACATGAGGAACCATCCGAGGACAGTCCCCATGAGTACGAGGCCGACCTGATTGATGTCCAGCGCGATCCCTCCAGGAAGAGCGGGCGAATCTGGCCCATCGCAAATAAAGGAACCGAGTCGGTTCTCACGAGAAATAACGTTGTACTCGTCAGCGTGCCGCCGCAAGGCTCAACTACGCTGCCGCGCGTTCCCGGGCAGAGGGGGCGCCGCTTGTCCGCGTCGAACGTCTGTCGCGCCTGCGGGTTCTCGAACGCTGCGGAAGACCTTTTCTGCCGCAACTGCGGGACGCGGCTTGCGCCGACCGCAGCGGCGGGCACACCTCCATGGGTTCCTCCGCCCGGTCCGCCGATGCCGCCGTATCCTGGCGGCTATCCCGCGTACCCGATGCAGCCGCCCTTCCCGCGGCGGGCCGGGGTCTCGGACATGCTCTCGGGCACTTTCGAAGTGTGGACAAAGAACTTCCTCGGGTTCTTCGTCGTGTATCTCGCCCTGGCGGTGGCCACGGGCGCCCTCGGCGGTCTCCTGGGCCTGGCTATTCTCCGGTCGTTCGAGCCCGGGGGCGGCCTGTTCCTGGGAACGCCCGTGGTGACGGACGGCACGATCGACTTCGGCGCGATCTTCCTCTACTCGCTCCTCACGATCCTGGTGTCCGCCGTCCTGACGAGCATCGTCACCGGCGGAATGACGGAGTACGCCGTGCGCCGCTTCCGGGGCGAATCGGTGACCCTCGAGCACGCGCTCCGCCGGGGACTCGAACGGTTCCTCAGCATCCTCGGGGCGAACATCCTCCTGACTCTGATCCTGTTCGCGCTCGTCCTCGTGCCGCTCCTCCTCATCCTGCCCGCGGCCATCCCTGCGAGCGTGGGAGGAGCGGGCGCGGGGGGCGCCCTCGCCGTGGTCTGTGGGCTCTTCCTCGCCCTCGCGGTGGGCAGCGTGATCGCGGTGTTCGTGTACGTCTCCCTGAGCCTCTACGCGCCCGTGGTCATGATGGAGAACGCCCGCGCGGTCGAGAGCCTCTCCCGGAGCTGGACCCTCACGAAGCGCCACCGGTGGGCGCTCTTTGGCTCGATCCTGGTCACGTTACTCCTCGTCGCCGTGATCAGCGTCCTGATCGCCCTCCCCGCGAGCCTGACCGGGAACCTGATCGCCTCCTTCGTCGCGAGCGCCCTCGCGAGCGCGATCGTCGGTCCCCTGCTGACGATCCTCATCGCGGTCGGTTACGACCTCATCGCCCGGCAGCCTTCGTGGATGCCGTCGCCCGCGCCGTACGCGCCGATGCCGCCGATGGTCCCGCCGCCGGCTCCCCCGCCGAGCCCATGAGGTCTTAATACCCGGTCTCGATTCGAAGACGCATGGCATGCGACCGCTGCGGCGCTCCGTCCGTCGAGTGGATCCGCTACAGCGGGGAGCACCTCTGCCGTGAGCACTTCCTCGAGTTCGTCGAACGGCGCGCGAAGCGCGATCTGAGGTCGCAGGTCGATCTGCGCGGCAGCGAGCGAATCGCGATCGGAATGAGCGGCGGGAAGGATTCGAGCACGGTTGCGTTCCTGTTGTCGAAGTTCTTCGAGAACCGCCGCGACATCAAGCTGATCGGGATCACGGTCGATGAGGGGATCGCGTCCTACCGCCCGCAGGGGATCGAGGTCGCGCAGAGGCTCTGCGGGGACCTCGGGATGGAGCACCGCGTCATCGCGTACTCGGAGACGGCCGGCCACACGATGGACGAGGTCGTCCTCCTCGACCCGGGGACGATTCCGTGCAGCTACTGCGGGCCCTTCCGGCGGCAGGCGCTGAACCGCGCGGCCCGGGAAGTCGGCGCGGACTACGTGGCCACGGGACTGAACCTGGACGATACGGCGCAGTCGATCCTCATGAACATCGCCCGCGGCGACGTCGAGAAGCTCGCGCGCCTCGGGCCTCACGACGTTCGACAGCCCGGGCTCGTGCCGCGGTTGCAGCCGCTCCGCATGATCCCGGAGAAGGAGGTCTACCTCTACGCGCTTCTTCGCGGCATCCGCTTCCACGACGCGACCTGTCCGTACGCGGAGCGCGCGCAGCGCGGGCGCTTCCGCGACATCCTCCACGGTCTCGAGGAGGAGAGCCCCGGGACGCGGCACGCGATTGTGAGCGGGCACGACCGGATCCGGTCCCTCCTCCAGACGGAATACCCGCCCGCGCCCCTGAACCCGTGCGCCCGGTGCGGGGAGCCGACGATTCATAACATCTGCAAGGCCTGCGAATTGAAAGAGGGGCTCGCTCGGATCGCGACCGTCTCGGAAAGGTAGACGGTCGGTACTGTTGGGTAAGAATTCTGCCCGACGTAATCGGGGTCGCGGCGGCACATCAGCGGCGCGCCGCCGCGGAGGTGAACAGGATGGAGTACGTCGGGATAGACGTGGGAACCAGAGCCTGCTCCGCCTCGGTCCTGGATGAGGCGGGCGCGACAAGAACGTGTCTCGAGTTCGCGAACGAGGAGTCGGGCTGGCGGACGCTGACGGCGGAACTCGAGCCGGGCGCGCAGATCGTCCTGGAGTCGTCCACGGCGGCGTACCCGATCCACGACTTCCTCCACCACCAGGGATTCCCCGTCGTGATGGCGGACCCGTCGAAGATCCGCGCGATCACGGCGAGCAAGTCGAAGACGGACGAGAAGGACTCCCTGATCTTGGCGCAGCTCCTCCGCCTCGGGTACATCCCACGCTCCTACGTGCCTGCTCCGGAGATCATGAGGAACCGCGAGCTCCTGCGGGCTTGCGTGGACGTGGGCAGGAGATCTGCCGCACGAAGAACTGCATTCACGCTCTCCTCAC
>CAMTUI010000020.1:0-31693 GCA_947084985.1 Methanobacteriota archaeon
ATCGCGAGGAGCATGAGGGCGTAGTACTCGCCCTGGTGCGGCTCCTCCCGGTCCAGGAAGCCGCGGGACGCAAGGATCGCGAGGAGCGCGACGAAGACGAACATCGCCTGGAAGAACAGGGCGAACGTGTCGACCTCCATCTTCAGATCCTCGCTGAAGTCCCCGAGGTTCGCGATGGGAGACGGCCAGATGTGGAGACCCAACGCCCTCGTGACGCCGAGGCCCATCATGTCGAGGATGACGAACAGGGAGAGGGACGTGCCCGCGAGGGCGAGGCCCCAGAGGTACTCCGGACGGCGGCGCCACGCGAAGCCGAGGACCGCGGACGCGAGGGCCGTGACGACGAGGATGACCTCCGGAAGGAAGACGGCGTAATCGGACATCTCACAAGCCTCCCAGGATTCCGCTGGACCAGGAGGTCAGCAGGTCGAGGAGGATGATCGGCAAGATGCCGAACAGCGCGAAGGACGCCGCGAGGACGGCGAGCGGGGCAACCTCGAACCGCTGCAGGTCCGGCATGTTCTCCCACCGCGGGTTGAGGGGTCCGAAGATCGCACGCTGCATCGCCCATATGAAGTACGCCGCCGTGATGATGACCGTCAGAACCGGCACGATCACCCAGAGGCCGAAGGCCGCGTACACGCCCAGGAAGACCGCGTACTCGGCGACGAACCCGACGAGGCCCGGCAGGCCGAGGGACGCGAGGAAGGAAATCATGATGAACGTCGCCATGCGCGGGGCGCGCTTCGCGATCCCGCCCAACTCCGAGATGTTCCGCGTGCCGATCTTGTGCCCGAGCGACCCGGCGACCATGAACAGGGCCGCGGCGACGAGGCCATGGGCGAACATCTGGAAGATCGCACCCGTGAAGCCGAGCACCGCTCCGCGGCCGAGGCCCGTCTGTGTGTATCCGTACACCCCGGCGGCGATGCCGAGGGTCACGAAGCCCATGTGGCTCACGCTCGAGAAGGCCACGAGCCGCTTCAGGTCGTCCTGGGCGATGCACACCATCGCCCCGTACAGGATCGAAACGATTCCGACGATCGCCAAGAGCCAGTACATGTCGATCGCGGCTTGCGGGAGCATCTGGACGTTGAAGCGGATCAGACCGTAGCCCCCGAGCTTCAAGAGGATTCCCGCCAGGAGGACGGACCCGCCGGTCGGCGCCTCGACGTGGGCGTCCGGAAGCCATGTGTGCAGCGGCCATGTGGGCAGTTTCGTGCCGAAGGCGATGAGGAGCGCGACGAACATGAGCTGGCCAATCGCCCCGACAGGGATCGGTGCGGTCGCGATGATCGCCCGCATGTCGAACGTTCCCGCGTAGAAGTAGAACGCGAAGATCGACAGGAGGAGCGGCACGCTCGCGAGGAACGTGTACATGAAGAACTTGATCGCCGCGTACTTCCGCCGCGGGCCGCCCCAGACCGCGATGATGAAGTACATCGGCACGAGCCCGACCTCCCAGAAGATGATGAACTGGAACAGGTCGAGGGAAAGGAAGACCCCGTTGATCGTCGTCTCCATGAACAGGAACATCGCGAAGAACTCGGGCACCCGGTGGTGCTCGTCCCAGCTGATCGCGAGGGCGAGGGGCGTCAGGATGCAGTTCAGGAACACGAGGACGATCGACAGCTCGTCGGCCCCGAGGATGTAGTTCACGTTGACCTGGGGCACCCAGGGGAGCGATTCGACCGCGTAGTACGTCCGTGTGAGGTTCGGCGTGACGCCAGGATACGTGTACGCGAGCAGCTGCACCATGTCCGGCCAGAGCCGGCCGAGTAGGAGCAGCGTACCGAGGCCCGCGACGACGAGGCTGAAGGCCAGCGCGATGCTGCGGGCCACGCGGTCGGACGCCCCGAACGCATACGTCACTAGGGCGCCGATCGCGGGGAGGAAGACGATCAGCGTGAGAATCGGGAATTCGATTAGCACGTCACGCACCTCCGAGCCACGGGAACGCGGCCCGCGCGTACCCATCGATCATCCCGAGGAACGGCACGGGGAAGAAGCCCACGAGGAAGACGAGGGCGACCAGGACGACGTAAGCCGCGCGCTCCCACGGCAGGAGGTCGTGCGGCTTCCCGAGCTTCTCCGGGACGTCGCCGAACAGGATGCGCTGCATCGTGTACATATAGTACGCAGCCGTGATGACGATCGAGATGAGCGGGATCAGGATGAGGCGCCGCCACGGGTCCAAGTTCTGCGACCCGTACGCCCCGACGAAGACCATGAACTCGGACCAGAAGGAATTGAGACCCGGCAGGCCGAGGGACGCGAAGAAGCCGATCATCAGGACGAGCGAGAACTGCGGCATCGCCTTCGCGAGCCCTTGCAGCTCCGGGATATCCCTCGTCCCGGTGGCATGCTTCACGGACCCGGCGAGCATGAAAAGGATCGCCGTGATGATCCCGTGGTTGAACAGCTGGAAGATCGCCCCCTCCACGCCGATGATGTTCAGGCTCGCGGCGCCGAGGAGCACGAAGCCCATGTGCCCGACGGACGAGTACGCGATGAGCCGCTTCAGGTCGGTTTGGGCGAGGCACACGAACGCCGCATAGACCATGCTCACGGTCCCGAGGACCGCGAGGAGCCACCACAGGTTCTGCGTCGCGTCGGGCAGCACCCCGAGGTTGATCCGGAAGATCCCGTAGCCGCCCATCTTCAGGAGGACCCCGGCCAGGAGCACGGACCCGCCCGTCGGGGCCTCGACGTGGGCGTCTGGCAGCCATGTGTGGAAGGGGACGGACGGAAGCTTCACGAGGAAGGCGACGAAGAAGCCGAGGAAGATCGGGATCTGGGCGACGAGCGGGATGTACGCTCCAGCGGCCGCGGAGAGGTGTCTCTTCGCCCCGTGCAGGAAGGCGGTCATATCGAACGTCCTCGCGTTCAGGCCGTGGACCGCCGAGTTCACCTCTGCGCTGTGAACCCAGTACAGGGCGAACACGGACAGGAGCATGATCACGTACCCGACGTGCGTGTAGACGAGGAACTTCAGGGAGGCGTACCGCCGGTTCGGCCCGCCCCAGATCCCGATCAGGAAGAACATCGGGAGCAGGACGAGCTCCCAGAACACGAGGAACAGGAGGAAGTCGAGCGCCATGAAGACGCCCATCAGGGCCATCTCGAGGAACATGAACAGCCCGAAGAACGCGGTGGGCCGCTGCTCCTCGTCCCAGTGGAACACGATCGCGAGGGTCGTCAGCAGGGCCGTAAGCCACATCAGGGGCACGCTGAGCCCGTCCACGCCGACGATGTAGTTCAGCCCGAAGTCCGGCCACCACGGGTAGCGTTCGACGTAGTACAGGGGGACGAAGGGCTCACTCGCGGGCGCCTGCGACGAGACCGGGATCTCGGGCCTGAACGCCCCCAGGAGGAACTCGAACGAAGGCGTGAGGAACGACAGGAGGAGAATCGTCGCGAGGACCGTCTCGACGAGGCTGAACGCGAGGGCGAGGAGCTTCGCGGAGCGATGGGTCGTTCCGACGCTCCACACGAGGATGGAGCCGAGGAACGGGATGAGGAGGAGGAGGCTCAGCACGTACGTCATGTCATCGGCCTCCGAGGAGTCGGAGGATCGGCCCGAATACGAAGACGAGGGCCACGACCACGACGATCCCGAAGACGACGACCCACGCGTAACTCTGCACCTGACCCGTCTGCCGCTGCCGCCACCGCCAGCTCGTACGAATCGTCTCGAGGCTCAGGCCGTTCACCACGCCGTCGATGACCTTGCGGTCGAAGACGTCCGTCCCGGCCGCCGTCGCGATGCCGCCGCGGCCGACCGCGTTCACGATCCCGTCGATCACATTGCGGTCGAACCAGTCCAGGGCACGAGCGACCCCGTACACAACGCGGGCGCCGAACGCGTCGTACGCGTCGTCGATCCAGTAGCGTTTCGTGAGCATGCGGTGCACGAACGCGCCGGTCGCCGAAACGGTGAACTGCTCCGCGGGGACGCGTTTCGTCGCGTAGACCGCCCACGCGAGGAGGATGCCCAGGACCGCCACGGCCATGGACAGGGTCTCGAGAAGATACTCCCCGAAGGGCACGCCCACAAGTGGGTAGGCCGCGTGGGCCCTCTCGTAGAAAATCAAGTTCCCAAAGCCGGCCATGAGGTATGCGAAGAGGCCAGAGGCGAAGGCGAAGCCAGCGAGGATCATCAGCGGCACCGTCATCACGCGCGGAGATTCGTGGGGGTGCCCGCCCCCACGATACTCGCCGTGGCATGTCATGAGCCACATCCGGAACGTGTAGAAGGCCGTCAGGAACGCGGTGGCAACCCCCAGGGCCCAGAGGATGTAGAATCCGCCATTCTCCGCGCCCGCCTCGAACGCAACGGTGAGGATCTCCCCCTTGCTGAAGAACCCGCTAAACGGGATGATCCCCGTGAGCGCCAAGGCGCCGAAGAGCATCGCCTTCGAAGTGATGGGCATGTACTTGGAAAGGCCGCCCATTTCCCGCATGTCATTCGTATGGACCGCGTGGATCACGCTACCGGCGCTCAGGAACAGAAGAGCCTTGAAGAACGCGTGGTTGAAAAGGTGGTACAGGGCCGCACTGTAGCCGGCCGGGTTCGGCTCCTCCCCTTTGCTGATCTCCGTGGCCATGAGGAAAGCACCCGCGCCGAGGCCGAGGAACATGTAGGCGATCTGGGAGATCGTGGAGAAGGCCATGACGCGCTTGATGTCGTACGTGACGACCGCCATCGTCGCGGAGAATATCGCCGTGAAGCCGCCGATCGCCGCGATGACGAGGATCGCCGTGAAGGGCGCCTGGACATTCGGGACGACGGGGACGAGGAAGATGAACGACCGCGCCGTGAGGTAGACGCCGGCCTTGACCATCGTGGCCGCGTGGATGAGGGCGCTGACCGTCGTCGGGCCCTCCATCGCGTCGGGCAACCATGCGTGGAGCGGGAACTGCGCGCTCTTCCCGACGGCCCCGCCGAACAGGAGGAGCGGGACGATCGTGAGGACCTCGGGGCTCACGAGCCCGACCTTGCCCGCGATCTCCTCGAACCGGAGCGTGCCGAACTGGTTCCATATGATCAGGACGCCGATCAGGAACAGGACGTCCCCGACGCGCGTCACCAGGAACGCCTTCTTCGCCGCCGCTGCGGCCTCGGGCTTGTGGTACCAAAAGCCGATCAGCAGGTACGAGCAGAGGCCCATGATCTCCCAGAAGATGAGGAGCTGGAGGAAGTTGTCCGCGCTCACAGTTCCGAGCATGCCTGCGACGAACAGACTGATCTCCGCGTAGTACCGCGGCTTGCCCTCCTCCTCGTGCATGTAGCCGAGGGAGTAGATCGCGATGAGCATCGAGAGGAAGGACACGAGAACGAGCATCAGCGCGCTCAGGTTGTCGATCTGCAGGCTGATCTCGATCTGGGTGCCGGAAATCGGGCTCGGGAGCCAGACGTAGCCGACGAGTCGATGGAAGACGCCCTCGCCGAGGGCCCCCTCTTGAAGGACCTGGACGAAGAAATACAGGGAGATGACGAACGATCCCGCGATCGCGCCCACGACGACGTGGCCGCCCCCTTCCGGAAGCCTCCGGCCGATCAGCCCCACGACGACGAACGCCGCGAGGGGCAGCAGCAGAATGAACCATGCGAGCCACTCGTTCTCGAGCATGGATCACCACTTCAGGATCCGGATCTTGTCGAGCTCGATCGTGCCGTGGGTCTGGTAGACGGACAGGAAGACCGCCAGGCCGACGGCGGCCTCCGCGGCTGCAACCGCGATCCCGAGCAGCGCGAACACCTGCCCGCTCGGGCTGTTGTTATACGCGGAGAAGGCGACGAAGTTCAGGATCGAGGCGTTCAGCATGATTTCGATCGACATGAGGACGATGATCGCGTTCCGCCGCGCGAGCACGCCGTACAGGCCGATGCACAAGAGGAGCGCAGACAGGAGCAGCTCGTACTCGAGCGGGATCACGGTCCCACCTTCCCAGGCTCGTCCATCTTCGCGAGGTACACGCCACCGATCATTGCCGCGCCGAGGAGGAGCGCGATCAGGATGATTGCAATCGCGAACTCGTCGAACATCTCGTTCGCGATGCCGTGTCCCGCCGTCGTGTTCCGATCGTACACCGGGATCTCCGTCGGGGTCTGCGGCCACGGGGTGCCGGCGAGGAACGACAGGGCCATCACGAGGAATAGGCTCGTCGCTGCCAGGAGGACGAGGAACTCCCGCACGTTCATGGCGTGCCCTCCCGGGCCGGCTCGTCCATGATCTTCCTCCGGGTGAGCATGATACCGAAGACGAACAGCACGGGCACCGCGCCCGCGTACACCAGGATCTGGATCAGGAACACGAACTCGCTGAGGAAGAGGAGGTAGATCGCGCCGATCGTCACGAGGGTCATCGCGAGCCAGAACGCCGCGCGCACGAGACGCTTGTTGATCACGACGAGGATCGAGCCGATGACCTCGAGGGCGCTCAGCACGAGGAACGCGACGAGCTGCCAGTCAACGGCCAACGCATTCCTCCCGGAGTCCGGCGCACGTGCGGGCCCCCATCGCGCTCACCCGATGACCCGGAAGCCCGCCGCAATCAGGATTGCGAGGAGGGAATACGGAATGAGCCGCTTCCACCCGATGTTCAGGATCTGGTCGATCCGCACTCGAGGCACGGACCACGAGATCCAGACGAAGACCGCGCTGATCAGATAGATCTTCAGGAGGAACCAGACTTCCTCCGGGAGGATTGGCACGGGAATCCCGCCGACGTCGAGCGTGGCGAACACGGGCCCGCTCCAGCCGCCCAAGTAGAGGATCGCGATGAGCGCCGCGCCCGCGATCATCCGCAGCCACTTGAACCCGAACACGAGGCCGAACCTCATGCCGGAATACTCCGTCGTCCAGCCTTCGACGAGCTCAGCCTCCGCCTCCGGGATGTCGAACGGGATGCGTTCCATCTCCGCCATCATCGCTACGGAGAAGATCAGGAAGCCGAGGAACTGCGGCGAGAACGCGTACCACGCCGGGATGCCGATCGGCCCGAGAGCGAACAGGACGCGGTCCTGCTGCCGCACGATCTCGATCGGGTCGAGGGAGCCCGTGAAAAAGACGAGAGCGATGACCGCGAGAAGCATCGGGATCTCGTACGCCATGAGCATGGCGGCGGCGCGGAGCCCGCCGACGAGGGTGTACTTGTTGTTCGCGGACCAGCCGGCGATCAGGATTCCCAGGGGCGCGAGGGAGAACGCGGCGAAGATGAACAGGATGCCCAGGGGAAGGTTCGCGACGTAGAAGCCGCTGCTCCACGGGAGTGCGGCGAAGATCATCAGGGTCGACGAGGCGATCAAGACGGGGGCGATGTGGAACATCGCCGAGTCCGCGTTCCGGGGCGTGATGTTCTCCTTCTGGAGGAGTTTCACCCCGTCGGCGACGTTCTGCAGGTACCCCGTGCCCCGGTGCGTGGGCCGCTTCATGCGGTTGAACGGCCAGAAGGGCAGGGACCAGATCGAAATCATGATCCCGTAGCGGTCCTGGAGGCGGCTGTACAGCTTCCGCTCAACCCACATCATCGTGAGCAGGTTCACGAGCGTCGCCCAGATCACGACGACGGTCACGGCGATGAGCCACGTCAGGAGGGTGACCACGAGATCGGAGCCGAGCCAGTCCCCGAGCCCCGTCAGGGGCGGGATGAGGACCGCGAACGCATAGATGATCTGCTGGACGATCCACACGATTGCCGCCGTGAGGACCTTGCACACCTCGAAGAGGTTCGGGATCAGGGGCGCGCTCACTTGTCCATCTCCCCCACGCAAACGTCCACGGACCCGAGGATCGCGACGACGTCCGCGAGTTTGTTGCCCCGGAGCAAGATCGGCGTCGCGGCCATCGTGCAGAACACAGGGCTGCGGATCTTCACGCGGTACGGACGGTCATCTCCGTCCCCGATGACGTAGAAGAGGGCCTCGCCCCGGGAATCCTCCGTCTTCGCGTATCCCTCGCCCTCCGCGCGCCGCGGCGGCTTCACGCGGTACGCGCCTGACTTCGGCATTTTCTCGAGGGCCTGCAGGACGATCTTGCACGACTCCCGCAGCTCGTTGAATCGAACAATGAAGCGCGCGTACGAATCCCCCGCCCCGCCATCGTGCCACACCTGGGGTTCGAAGTCGATCTCCTCGTAGGTTTCGTACGGATCGAGCCGCCTCAGGTCGACGTTCACGCCACACGCCCGGAGGTTCGGCCCCGTGACCCCCCAGTCAATCGCCTCCGCCGCAGAAATACGGCCGACGCCCTCCGTGCGCATCACGAACACCTTCGACGAGTGGAAGATGTTCTCGTACTCGTTGAGCTTCTCGCGGAAGTGCTCGATGCTCCGCTTGCACATCGCCTCGAAGTTCTCCGGCAGGTCGTTCCGCACGCCGCCGACGCGCGGGTAGTTCTGGTTCATCCGGGCGCCGGACATGAGCTGGATCAGGTCAAGGAACAGCTCCCGCTCCCGCAGGGCCCACAGGAGGCCCGTGAGCAGGCCGAGGTCCGGGCCGTAGGACGCGAGCCACATCAGATGTGACGCGAGCCGCTGCAGCTCCAGGGAGACGACGCGGATCCACTGCCCGCGCTCGGGCACCTCGATGCCCATCATCTTCTCGACGGCGAGGCAGTACGCGTGGGACCACGTGATGGAGGAGACGTAGCAGAGGCGGTCCGTGAGGACAACGTTCTTCTGGAACTCGCGGACCTCCATGATCTTCTCGTACCCGCGGTGCAGATACCCGATTTCCGGGCGCGCGTCGACGATCGTCTCTCCGTCGACCTTCACCTTCATGTTCCAGAGGCCGTGGGTCATGGGGTGCTGCGGCCCCATGTTGATCCAGAACTCCGGCACTCACTTCCCTCCCCTGAGCTTGCGCCGGCTGATGTACTGTCGGTCGACCTCTTGGGCGAAGTCCTTGCGAAGCGGGTGAAACTTGAAGTCCGCGGGCAGGAGGATGCGCTCGAGGTTCGGGTGGCCTTCGAACTCGATCCCCATAAGGTCCCACATCTCGCGCTCGAGGAAGTTCGCGGCGTTCCACAGGGGCACGAGGCTCGCGATCTTCGGGTCGTCGTACGGGATGTGTGCGTGGACCTCGACCATGCAGCCGTTGTAGTAGTTCTCCACGTGGTATACGCACTCGAAATGGTCCTTCCAGTCAACCGCGGTCACGCAGGAGAGATGCTCGAAGCCGAGGGTGTTCTTCAGGTACGTGCACAGGGGGACGAGGTCCCTCCGGTCGATGAACACGTGGACGAGGCGGTCCCGCACGGTCTCGGCCTTCGTGAGCTTCGAGGCGAACGCCGACTTGAGCTGCGCGAGGATCTCCGTCTCGATGCCCGCCACGGGACGGCCGCTGACGTGCGGGACGTGCTCCACCGCGGCCGGTCTCATATCTGGATGACCTCCTCCTTCTTGAGCGCGTACTGCGTGGCGACGAACATGATCCCCAGGAACAGGAAGATCGAGAACTTGGCCACGGGGGAGACGGCGTTCAAAAGGCCGTCCCAGGCGAAGGCCCACAGAAGGAGGAAGATTGCCGCGACGTCGAAGACGACGAAAATCAGGGCGAACATGTAGTATTGGAAGTGGAACTGGATCTGGGCCTCGCCCTCCGGGACCTCGCCGCACTCGTACGTCAGGTCCTTCAGCGGGGTCGGGTTGTCCGGGCGAAAGAGGCGCGTCGCGAAGAACGTGCCGAGCGGGAAGAGCAGGGCAACGATGGCAAAAATGACGACTGGCACGTAACTTTCAAGCGCCATCTTCCCGGCGTGGAAAAAAGGTCAGGCTATTAAACCTTTGTCGGGAGGCGTAGGCGCGCCGCGCTCCATGGAATTCGCGCCATGCGCGCGACGTAAGCGGCGCCGCGAGAGAATCAGGTCGGATTGTACCACAACCATTTATATTCGCACGACCCAATGTTGTCACGATGGCGATGAACCGGAGTCTCCCTCCGGGACAGCGCGAGGTCCGCAAGTGGCCACGGCTCGACCTGGGGATCGTGCCTCGCTTTGATCCGAGGGAGTGGGACTTGCGCGTCGACGGCGAGGTCGACAAGCCGCTCCGGCTCAGCCACGAAGAGCTCCTCGCGCTCCCGAAGAAGACGGTCAATTCGGACTTCCACTGCGTCACCGGTTGGACGACGTTCGACAACGAATGGGTCGGCGTCACGATCCGAGAGCTCGCGGAGCGGGCCCAGATCAGGCCGACCGGCCGCTTCGCGACGTTCCGCTGTGGCGATGGGTACACGACGTCCCATCCGACGACGGTCCTCTACGACGACGACGTCCTCATCGCGTACCAGTGGGACGGCAAGCCGCTGCCGCTCGAGCACGGCGGCCCTGTCCGGCTCCTCGTGCCGAAGCGATATGCGTGGAAGAGCGCGAAGTGGGTGCGCGCGATCACGTTCACGGAGCAGGAGGAGCTCGGATACTGGGAGGTCCGCGGGTACAGCAACACGGCGGACCCCTGGACGGAGGACCGCTACTCCTTCTGAGCCGTGAATTTGGGAAAGTCCATAAGCCGACGGCTCCTTGCCGCGGCGAGCGGCGTGGCATCTCCTTCGGACGACGAGGACCGGCCGGAAGAGCGTCGGATGAGCTTCTTCGAGCACCTCGAGGAGCTGCGGGCGCGGCTCAAGATTGTCCTGATCGCGTTCATCATCGTATTCGTCATCATGCTCACGTTCAGCTTCGAGCCGATCACGGTGTCGGGGACCACCCTCTGGGTCCCGCTGCCGACATTGCAGCAGAACGACACGATCCCTGCGCAGTTCATCAATCTCCTGAACGAGTCGCTCGTCCAGGGGAGCGCGCGGCTCGTCGTGCTCACCGCGCCGGAAGCGGTCGTGGTCCAACTCAAGGTAGGGATGTTCCTCGCGGCGATCGTGACGGCACCCGTGTCGACCTACCAGTTCTGGCGGTTCGTTGCCCCCGGTCTGAGGCCGAAAGAACGGCAGCTCCTGTTTCGTCTCTCCGCGCCGGTCGTCGCGCTCTTCGTGGCGGGCGTGCTCATGTCCCTCCTCGTGGTCCTGCCGTTCACGTTCCCGTTCCTGTACGGGTTTGCGTTCCCCATCCGGGCGGAGCCGCTCCTCCGGCTCGAGGAGTTCCTCGATTTCGTCATGATGTTCAGCCTCGGATTCGGCCTCGCTTTCGAACTGCCGGTCATCATGTACGGGCTCTCGACCCTTGGGATCGTCCAGCCAGACTTCTGGAAGCGCAACTGGCGATACGCCGCGGTGGCGATCTTCATCTTCGGCGCGGTCATCACACCCGACGGGAGCGGAATCACGATGATGCTCGTCTCGATTCCGATGCTCGTCCTATATGCCGGCGGATATGCTGCGATCCTGCTTCGCACGCGACGTCAGTCGCAGCGAAAAGCTCATAAGACCGGCTAGCTTGGTCCGGTCGGGGTCTGGCATGTTGCCCGTCTCGGTCGGAGGCTTGGTGGCTCAGCTGCCGGGCGGATTCGAGTGGATCATCATCCTCATCATCATCGCAGTCCTCCTCCTGTTCGGGCCCCAGAAACTGCCCGAGCTGGCGCGTGGCGTCGGTCGCGCCCTCGGCGAGTTCCGACGCGGGAAGATGGAGGTCGAAAAGCAGATCTCGGAGGAGCTCAGCGAGATGGACATGAAGGCGTCTCGCGCGAAGATCGAGAAGGCCGCGAGCATCCTCGGCGTCCCATCGTCGGGACGGAGCGAGATTCAGATGAAGCTCGAGATCGCGCGAGCAGTCGACGGCGCGACCGACGAACAGGTCGCGAGCGCCGCGCAGGCCTTAGGCGTCTACAGTTCCGGCGCGGACGTGACGCGGCTCAAGGAACAAATCATCAAGGCCCTGAACGTCTAGGCCGACGCACTCCTCCCGAGCATCCACGTTACCTTTATCCGAGTTGACCGTCTACCGCCGCCCGTCCCGGGAGAGAGGCGGATGGCGAGCCTAGATTATGCGCATCGCCGACTCGTGAACACCCTCGGCCCCGAACGCGTGGCCCGCGGGGAGTTCGAGCGGATGGTGTACAGCCACGACTTCGCGTCCCTCCCGAAGATCGCGCTTCTGCAGTGGCGGCTGTATCCCGATTTCGTCGTGCTGCCCCAGACGAAGGAGGAGGTCTCCGCGCTCGTCAAGCTCAGCGACGAGTCGGATCTCCAGATCACCCCTCGCGGCGGTGGCACAGGCTGGTCCGGTGGCGCCGTGCCGAATCGTGGCGGCGTCATGATCGACATGCGCAAGATGAGCCGCATCGTCGGGCTGGACGCGGAGAACCGCACGGTGACCGTCGAGGCGGGCGCGACGTGGAAGGACACCGCCGACTACGTCGAGTCGAAGGGCTTTGCCCTCCCGGTCGTCCCGACGAACGGGGTCGCGAGCACGGTCGGGGGCGCGATTAACTCGGGTGCCACGGGCTTCGGCGGATACCGCGGCGGCACGTTGCGCGATGCGATCGTCAGCCTTGAGGTCGTCCTCTCGGATGGGGGCGTCCTCCGGACCGCCTCGGACCGCGACGCGGCCGGCAATCTCGCGAACCTCACACCGCTCTTCTTCGGCGCAGAGGGCACCCTCGGCATCATCACGAAGGCGACGTTGCGCGTGATCCCGAAGCCGGAGGCCGCGAAGGCCCTCGCTTACGCGCTCCCGGACCTCGAGACCGGCGGGGCGTTCCTCAAGTCCCTCGTGGACGCGGGCACGATGCCCCATCACGCGGTCCTCCTGGACCGGGACCACTTCGTGTTCCAGCGGGCGCTGCGCTCCGATGCGCCCGAGCCGATGACGATCGTCCTCGTGTCCCTCCAGGGTCCGAAAGACGAGGTCGGGGACCAGGAGAAGACGATTGACGACCTGGCGTCGAAGGGCCGCGGCTCGAAACTCCCGTCGGACGTCGCAGGCCGCCTCTGGGACGCGCGGTACGAGAACTACGGCGCGCGCCGACTAAGCCGCGGCCTCATGGTCTCCGCGAACCTCGTTCCCGTCGCCCGACTCCCTGAGGCGGTCGAGAAGGCGGCGGAGATCCGGGACAAGCTCAAGCTGAACGGCGCGGTCCAGGCGTACCTGGTCGACTCGACCACGGCGGTCCTCGCGCCCTACGTGCTCCTGGACGACACGCGCCCGTCCGGAGGTACGGCCCTTGGATTCGTGAAGCGGATGGGCGACGCGGCATTCGAGCTCGACGGCCACCCAATGGGGCTGGGCCTGTTCTTCGTGTTCAACTTGCGGAAGATGCACGGCAACGCGACGACGTTCATCTCGTCCGTGAAGACGGTGTTTGACCCGCGCAAGAAAATCAACGGCGGCAAAACCCTCGAGGTGTGGACGAAGTACACATGGCCAGGGCTCCGCGCGATCCCCCCGCCGGGCATGGCGTTCGGACTCGAGGTCGCCGCAATCCTGCGTCGCCTCAAGCCGACCCGCGACCGCTTCGTCCGGTCGTACGAGAGCGCCCGGGAGGGATGAGATGGGCCTCCTTCGTGACTGGCACTACATCGAGCGCGCCGTAGAGATTCCCGCCCTGTCCGAAATGATCCGGGAAGCGCTCATCCGCGCCCTGTTCGTGCGGGACGATCGCGTCCTGCCGAAGGACCTCATCGGGGACCTGAACCGCGGTCCTGCGGTCACGGTCAAGGTGAAGGACGACGCGGAGGTGCGAAAGCTCGTCCGCGTCCTGAACGGCCAAGAGAGCGCCGTGTCCCTCGGCCTCTCCGCGGAAGACTACCACTACTTCCGAACGCGCCTCGGGGTGGGTCGCACGCGGGAGTTCGGGCTCGTGGGTCGACCGAAGACCCTGCTCACGTACGACTGGATCGTCCCGGAGCAGCGAGGCGTACAGCTCGACTTTTCGTCGTACGCAGGGATCGAGTTCGCGGAGGGCGCTCACCGGGCGATCGTGCAGGTCGGCGCGACGTGGAAGCGCCTCTACGACGAGGCCCTCGGGAACGGCCACATGGCTCCCTTCGTCCCGACGGTCCCGCTGGACTTCGCGATCGGGGACGCATTCTACGGCGACGCTCCGTTCGCCTCGTATCGCGGGGATTTTGGGTCGTATGTGAACGGACTGCGCACGATCTCCCCTTACGGGCATCGGGCCCGAGTCGGATTCGAGGAGGTCGCGAACAACGGCACCGCGTACGATCTGTTGCATGCGACGGGTCCCCTTGCGAGCGAGTTCTTCATCCCCCTGTCCGCGGCCGTGCGACTCGATCCGAAACCCGCGGCGCGGAAGACGCTCACGTATGCGTTCGACGATGGCGCCAAGACATCTGCGGCCTTCGAGAAGCTCACCCGATCCGGCCAGCCCATCACGTGGGTCCACGTGACGGACGCGTCCGCCGCGAAGATCCTGCGTCCCGCTGTCCCCGCGGAGGCGTTCACGGTCCAGGTGTCCATTGGCGGCACGGCCACCGGCCTCGCCGCGAAGGAGAAGGCGCTCGACGCGCTGCTGGCGGGATTCAAGTCGAAGGCGGCGGATGTGCCGAACCCCTTCGACGTTCCCGCGGACGCGTATCGCAAGGCGGCGGAGAGCGTCGAGCGGAGCCTGTTCGTGGGCGAGGTGCGGCTCCCGGCGAGAGCATTCGGCGACTTCGCCGCACGGCTCCGCGCGTACGGAGACCAGATGGCCGCCAGGGCGGGTCTCTACGCGAGCGTGAGGGAGACGGGCACCGTGTCCGTGTTCCCGTTCTTTGCGACACCGAAGGACCGCACGAGGGCGTACGATCTCTCCAAGGGCGTGAATACGATCGCTTCCAAGGTGCCCGGTGCCGTCTTCGTGTCCCGACTCGCGCACCTGTGGTCCGAGGAGTCGCACTTCAGGCGGAGGATGGGCCTCCTCCGCCGGTTGAAGCTCGAAATCGACACGGCCCACGTCGTGCAGCCGCTCGTCGCGCCCTGACGCGTCACATCTGGGGCGCGCCGCATTCCGGACAGATCGCGCGGTCCCGTTCCAAGGGAGAGCGGCACGCGATGCACGCGTCCGTCCGCACCTTGATCGGAAGCATCGAGACAAGGATGCCGAGCGGGATGAAAATCACCGTGAAGAGGTACTGACCCGTGACGATCCCCTCGAGGCCGATCGCGACGAGGAAGACACCCGCAATCTTCATGATAACGATGCCACGCTGCACACGCGGCAGGTTCCGGATCGTCTGGATCTCCTGGCGATACGTCATCCGAGGCGCCTTGCGCGCCTTCACGACGGTCCCGCCGGCCTCGCCCGCATCGGCCACTCAGGCGCCCTCCGGTTTCGTCGCAATGGGCAAGGGCGTTGCCGGCTCCGCTGGCGGCACGGGCGGCGCCGAGGTCTTGGGCGACGGCGGCGTCGCCGGGGCCGGCCTCGGCGGTGGCGAGGTCTGCACGACCCGGCCCCCCTTCACCTCGAACCCGTGCTTCGTCACCATCGTGATCGCGTCGACCGGACACACAATCGCGCACTTCTCACAGCCGACGCAGTTCTCCTCGATGATGACCGCTTTCCGCGAGGTGTACGAGTAATCGGGCAGCGCGAACTTGCGGTCGACCATCGCGATCGCTTCGAACGCGCAGTTGTCGAAACAGTGCGTGCAGCCCATGCAGATGTCGTCGATCACCACGGCGAGGGTCCCGCGCCCGCGGATGAACTCCTGCGTCCTTACCTTGAACCCCTGCTTGTATCGGTCCTTCGCGAGCTGAAGGTTTGTCTGGCGGACGTTCCGGTAGTATGTGGTGAGAGGATCCGCGGGAG
Source organism: Methanobacteriota archaeon (assembly GCA_947084985.1). Taxonomy (GTDB): domain Archaea; phylum Thermoplasmatota; class Thermoplasmata; order RBG-16-68-12; family RBG-16-68-12; genus RBG-16-68-12. Next base: position 15,702 of record CAMTUI010000020.1, read on the forward strand.
CCGGGGGCGTGGCGGGCGGCGCGGCCGCGGCCATCAGCTCCCACCCCCCTTCCGTCCCGGCATCGGCGACTCCTTCCGTCGCGGGTCCACGTTTCCTCCCGTCGGGAATCCGCCGGGCAGCCGTTCCGCGAGGAACTGGGTGATGTCCATCACCTTGTACCCGAAGCGCTCCTCGCCGGGCTTCCAGCGGTTCTCATGGTGCAGGCAGCCGAAATGGGTCAGGCATTTCGGACACGCGGTCAAGAGGTAGTCCGCCCCGACTTCCGTGGCCTCGTCCATCCGCTGCCGCGTGAGGCCCTTCGTCTTGTCGTTGCAGTACATCATCTGCGCGACGCCGCAGCACTGCGCGTCCGCGCGGAACGTCTTGAGCTCGACGAGCTCCGCGTTGTCGACGCGCTTGATCAGCTCCCGCGGCTCCTCGTACACGGGCTCGACGGGCATCTGTCGGCAGGAACGGCAGGGGTCCTGGTAGGCCACTCGGATCTTCCGCGCGGTCTCCGGCTGCGGCGGGATCCTCAGGCCGCGTTCGTACAGGAACTGCGTGATGTGCACGACGCGCACGCCGTCGAGTTTGTAGTCCAGCCGGAACGTGCGATACCCTTCCGCGCACGATGTGATGAGCGTCTTCACCCCGAGCATCTTGATGATCTTCGTGTTGTAATCCCGCATCCGCTCGAAGACGTCCACCTTGCCCTGCCAGAGCTGGTCGTGACCGCAGCACTTCATGAACGAGCGGTCGAGGACCATCGGCTCGATCCCGACCGCCTGGAGCAACTTGATCGACGAATCGAAGATGATCCCGTGGTTCGTGTCCCCGTAGTTCATGTGGGAGAACTGCATCTCGACATCGTAGTAGTCGACGCAGCCGGGATAGTACGCGAACTCGGACTTGTGCTCCACCTTGATCTCCGGGATCGTCGTGTCCTCCGCCTCGCTGTCGAGGACGCGGAACATGACCGGGTGCGGGATTGTCCGACCGGGACCGTACTCCGTCTCCGTCACGGCCACTCGCGCTCACCCCCGTCCGCCGCCATCCGCTCGTGGACCTTCGAGCGCTCCTCGAGGATGTAATCGCTGTACTTGATATCGAGCGGGCACACGGCGCTGCACGCGTCGCACGCGAGGCACGTCCACAGGGGTACGCCGTCGTGCTGCTTCTTGAACGTGTTGTACACAAGGTTCAGGCCGCCGAGGGCGTCGTCCTCGACCTTCGTCACGGGGCACACCGCGTGACACTTGCCGCACTGATAGCACTCGTTCAGGAGGTACTCGTACGTGCTGTACGGCCGGCGCGTGCCCATCCACGCCGACAACACGGCGAACATCGGGAGGAGCAGGAGGGTGTTCATGTTCGGGTACAGGACGGACAGGACCCACGAGTAGCCTTTCCGGTCCGTCGCGTCCATGTAGATCGAGAGTCCCGCGAAGACGAGCACGCCCAGCACGATCGTCCAGGTCGAGACCTGGCGGGCCTTCGTCTCCGGGAGTGCGATCACGGCAGCCGCCACCGCTGCGGAGGCCGCGCTCAACAACAGGAGATGCGCCGCGATCCACAGGACGTACGGCTGCGCCTCCGCCCCGAGCCAGCCCGGCAGGAGGAGGATCGCAGCGGACTGCGCGCCCACCACGACCGCGGGAATCGTGACGTTGGGTACGAGCCAGCGACGCATCGCCTGGAATCCGAGGCGGCGAAGCCCGATGTACGTCACCAAGCCGACGAGGATCGGCGGGATCACGAAGAACCACTTCTGCGTGTTGTCCGGGATGAGGGGCGCCCCGTTCGGGGAGAGCCACCGCTCCGAAATGACCTCGCGGATCGAGTACAAGGACGACGTGAAGATCGCCGCAATCGACGCCGTGCCGATCGCCGAGCGGATCGGCGCCTTCGCCGGACGGGCCTCGCGACCCCGATCGAGAAACGGGAGCAGGAGGAGGGCGATGATCGGGATGCCGCTGAGCAGGTCGCCCCAGAACACGGGGTTGAATTCCGCGGCGAGGGGCGTGCCTGCGCCCAGGGTGAACGTCGGGAAGATGTCCGCAATCTTCAGGAGGCCCCAGGAGAAGAGCAAGTACCAGTCCGGCACGATGAGCTCGGAAATCTGGGGACTTCGGGCGGGGCCGAGGAACGGCGTCAGGTAGGACGACAGGAAGAACATGATCGCCGTGAGCAGGAAGATCACGACGAGGTCGCGCGTCGCCTCCTGGGGGAAGAGCGGGATCCCGGGTTGGTGGTCTCTCCGCGCGGGACCGTACTCCCGGGGGAACCCCGGGCGCCCCTCCATGATCCGTTCCTTCACCCGTTCGAGTTCCATCGGCCACCTCAGTGCGGTTCCGCCACGCCCTGCAGCCAGACGAGGGACATGTGTAGGATCATGAGGCCCGTTCCGAGGAGCGGGAGGATGAACACGTGAATCCAGTACCAGCGCAGGATGAACGTGCCGGCGAGGGTGTTGAGATCCCCGAAAAAGAGTCGCGCGAGGTCGTCCCCGATAACCGGCGAAGCACGGGCCATGTTGATCCCGATGTTCGCGGCGCCCTCGCTCAGGTTGTTCGCCGGGAGCAGGTAGCCGGAGTAGCCGAAGACCAGGGTGACGAGGAGTAGGATCACTCCAAGGAGCCAGTTCAGCTCCCGCGGCTTCTTGTACGCGCCCGTGAAGTACACACGGCACATGTGCAGGAACACCGCGGCGATCATGATGTGCGCGGCCCAGTGGTGCATCCCTCGGACGATGAAACCGAACGGGATGTCGTTCATGATCGTGAGCATGGAGCGCCATGCGGGGTTCGTCAGGTCCCCGGAGGTCGTGATCTCGAGACGTCCGTCGGGCACGTAGAAGAACCCGAGCAGGATGCCCGTGATCGTGAGGATGATGAACGCGACGAAGCTGATGCCTCCCAGGCAGTAGAGCGGGTACCAGTACCAGATCGTCTTGAGCTCGTACTTCTCCGCGTGGCTGCGCGGCATCTGCCGCTGGTCGATCTCGACGACGACCCGCGTGAGGTCCGCATACGGCGTCGTGGGGAAGCGGGACTTGATCCAGCCAAAGACCGTACGCCCCGTGTCCTTCCGGATGTCCCCCGTCGCCATCGTGTCACCTCAGCAGTACACGAACCAAGCGGGGTTCGGCATGCCGCCGACCAGCGCACCGCCTTCCAGCCTCACAGGGATCACGGGAAGCGCCCGCTGGGCGGGCCCGTGGACGCGCTGCGCGCCGACGTAGCGCGCGCCGTTCTTCGTGTTCCGGTCGACGACGAGGAGCATCGGATCGTACTGGGAGCCGTGGCAGACGCAGTAGATCGGGTCCACGCCGAACTCCTTGTACGTCGGCGGCTCCGCGTTGTACGCGCTGTAGTCCCGCGGCGGAGGCGGGTCGAACACGACGTGCCATCCGGGGTAGCAGCAGAGATGGACGCAGCGGTCGAAGACGACCACGATCCGCGTGCCGCCGTTCGTGGCGTCGAGGTCCGGGTCGTCGAAGAAGAGGCGGAACCCTTCCGGCAGCGGGTCCGGGAGCTCCGACTCCGACGGGAACGTGAAGAACGTGTCCTCGCGCTTCACGCGGATGATCAGGCAGGCCAGGCCGGTCCCGGGGACGTAACGGCCTTCCTGGAAGAGACCCCGCCACACGCCGGTGGCCCCTTGCCACTCCGCGAAGTCGCCCGGTCGCACGGGCGCGCCCGCCCTCGCGTTCCACCACTGGGGCGTGGGGAACTTCGTGTACTGGATCGACTCGCGGATCTCGCCGGAGAACTTCACGGGGGGAGGCAGGATCTGACCGGTCACGAGGCCGCCCAGCCCGCCGATCGAGCCGATCGCCCCGGCGGTCAGGGAGAGCCGCACCCACTCGCGGCGAGTCCATCCCTTCTCTTTCTCTCCGTCTTCCCAGCTCATCGATGCACCTCAGCGGAACGCCCTCGGCGGCACGATCTTAGGTCTTCGGATCTTGTGTATAAGGTCGTCCGGCATGAACTCTCTGCGATAGATGTCCACCGAGACGGCGAGGAGGACGAACACCATGCCCATGAAGATCGACATCATCGCGTCCGACTGGGCATCCGTCACCCCGGAGAGGACCTGGAGCGCGATCACGATCGTCAGGATGCTGAACCAAACAACGCCGACGATCAAGCCGCCGATCGCCAAGGCGGCCATCGTGCTCCGCCGAGGCGCATCGCTCCGGATCAGCTCCGTCACGGGAGACCCTTCCTCACGTGCTCCCTTTGGTCCGTGAAGTGGCGGCTCGAGGACTTAATGACGAAGTAGCTGATCCCAATCCATACAAGCATCGAGACGATCCCGATCATGCCGATCCAGTACGCCCGTAGGAGGATTCCCTTCTCTACAACGCCGCCCTCCTGGACGCTCGCGAGACGGATCTGACCGACTTGGCCCTGGCCGATGACGCCCGTGCCGCGGTGCAGGGTGCAGTAGAAGAGAATCCCGTTCGGCCCCTGCTCCGGGCTGAAGGCTGTGCCGTTGAACACGATGCGAGTCATCGACTCGACCATGAAGGTGACCGTCGCGTTTTCGCCCGCGGACAGCAGACCTGTATTGACCTGGCCGGTCTGGTTCACATCGTCAATCGTGAACGTGTGGTCCATCGTGTCGTTGTTGTGGAACGTGACGACGAGGATGATCGGCACCTGCGGGATCAGGATGTTCTCCGGCTCGAACACCTGCCGACCCGCAGCGTTCGTCTCGCCAAAGATCGTCACGGCGATCGTAGGCACAGGAGGCTGCGCGGCGGACCGCGGGACCCCGGAGGACGCGAAGAATACGAGGACCATGACCGTGGCGACAATGAGCACAACCCTTCTCATCCCACGACCCTCTGACCACCGATTCTGGGGACCATGCATCCGGGCGGCTGCAACAAAGGACGTTTCCTATTTATACGTTGTGCAGCAGTCGGGAATTCTCTCCTTAGAACTGTAAATTTCGCGCGTCGTTGCCGCATCCATCCGATGTGGACGAGTTGCATCCTCCGACGAATATAAAATTGAACATATGAAAATCAAACGCGCTGTCCGCCGACGCAGGCGCGTCGATGATTTTCGGTGCGACGAAAACCTTTAAAAACAGGCCGGGTTCTCCCCGAGCCCGTCCCTTATGAAGAAGGAGGAAACTCTCCAGAGAATCAAGGAGGCGGAAGGCCAGGTCCGCGGGTCGAAGGAATCCGTGCTGGCCGAGCGGGAGAGGACCCTCCGGGACGCCCGGCGGGAGGCCTTCGAGCTGCGCGAGACGCTCCGCAAGCAGGCGGAGGCTCGGCACGAGGAAATCCTCCGCGTGGCGGAGGCGGCCGCGGCCCGCGAGAGGGAGCGTGTCCTCGCTTCGGGCCGCAAAGACGCGGCGGCGCTGAAAAGCAAGGCCGAGGCGAACATGGACCGCGCGATCGACCGCCTCGTCGGTAAGTTCAAAGGTGCCATCAATGCTTAGGCCCGTACCGATGACCCGGGCCTTGATTGTCGGGCCGCGGGACGACCTCGAGGCGACCGTCAACACCCTCTACGCGATGAAGCTCCTCCACATCGTCGACCACGCGCCAGGCGAGGAAGGACTCGAGATCGGCAAGCCGCTGTCCCAGGCCTCGCAAGCCTCCGAGATCCTCGTCAAGCTCCGCTCGATCGCCTCCGTCCTTCGGGTGTCCGAGGCCGCGGCCCCGGTCCCCGAGGAGGCGGTGGCGGGCGACATCCGCGAGAAGATCCTGTCCCTCGAGTTGAACATCTCCGAGGAGGACGCCACGAAGAAGAAGATCCATGGGCTCCTGGGGGACCTGACACGCAAGATCGAGGAGGTCACCCCGTTCGCGCAACTCCCGCTCGCCTTGGCCGACTACCGGGGATACGACAGCCTGGACGTGTTCGTTGGCAAGGTGCCGCGGGACATCGAGGGCCTCGACACGGTGACGCCGGACTACGAGGCGTTCGCGGTCCCGGGATTCCTCGTCGTATTCGTCATGAAGGAACTGGGCGCGACGATGCGGGACTTCCTGACCGCGCGCGGCTTCACGAGCGGCCGGGTCCCCGAGGGCGACGGACGCCCGCGGGAGATCCTCGCGACGCTCCTGCAGGAGAAGGAGCGATGGGAGAGGCGCCTCGCGGAGATCGAGGAGCGACTCACGACGTTGCGGGAGCGATACGCCGGCTTCCTGACCGCCGCGAAGGCGCACCTGGAGATCATGGTTGAGAAGGCGGAGGCGCCGCTGCGTTTCGCGGTCACGGACCACACGTTCATCGTGGAAGGCTGGGTGCCCTCGGAGACGTTCCCGAAGCTCCCGTCTGAGCTCGCAAAGATGCCCGGATTGTTCGTGACGGACCTCGAGCACGACGAGCACTCGGAGCACGAGGCGGAGCCGCCCGTTCTCCTCAGGAACGCGAGGCCTCTCCGGCCGTTCGAGATGCTCGTGAAACTCTTTTCCATCCCGGACTACCGCGAGATCGACCCGACGTTCATCGTCGCGCTCGCCTTCCCGATCTTCTTCGGCCTCATGATTGGGGACGCCGGCTACGGGGCGGCATGGCTCGGCCTCGGCGCGTGGCTCCTCGCGAAGAAGGTCCGCGAGCCCGGCGCGTTCCGGGACCTCATCATCGCGATCACGTGGGGCGGCTTCTGGTCCCTCATCTTCGGGCTATTCTTCTTCGCGGAAGCGTTCGGCATCCCGTTCCACCACTCCGAGCGCGCGGTGAGCCGCGTCGAGCTCCTCGACTGGTCCGCGATCCTCGGATTCAGCATCCCGATCCAGGCGCAGCTGCACAAGCTCGAACAAGTCCCCGACTTCATCGTGCTGTCGATCGTCGCGGCGTACCTGCACCTCATGGCCGCGTTCGTCGTCGGCTTCTTCAACGACATCGGGCACAACCGGAAGCATGCGCTCGGAAAGGTATCGTGGATCCTTATCCTCACCGGCCTGTTCACGGTCATCATGGCGCGGACCGCCCGCTGGCCCGAGATCGACGGCCTCACGCCGTACGGGTACGCGATCTGGCACGGGCCCCTGGGCTGGTTCCCGAAGGACGGCATGATCTACACCCAGGTCGGATTCGGCGCCGGCAATCCGATCCCCTGGCTGTCCATCTACATGCTCGTCGGCGGCATCGGGCTGCTCCTCGCGACCGAGGGAGCCCTGCACGTCATGGAGTTCTTCGGCCTCACGGCGAATGTGGTGTCGTACGCCCGCCTGGCGGCGGTGGGCGTCGCGAAGGCCGCGATGGCGTTCGCCTTCAATGTCATCGTGCTCGAGAGCCTGATTTTCCCCGGGTGGGATGGAGGCAACATAATCCTCGTGATCCTTGGCTTCGTCTTCGCCTTCCTCTTCCACATGATCGTCTTCCTCCTCGGCGCCGTGAGCGCGGCGATCCAGTCCATCCGTCTGCATTACGTGGAGTTCTTCATCAAGTTCTTCAAGGGGGCCGGGATTGCGTTCCGGCCCTTTGGTGAGCGAACGAAATCGGAGGTGTGAAACCACATGGTAGTAGCGGATGAGGCGCAGGGACTCGTGGCGATGGCCGCTGCCCTGACCGTCCTCGGGACGGGCTTGGCGACGGCTTGGGCCGAGAAGGTGATCGGAGCGGCGTCCGTGGGCGCGATCGCGGAGAAACCCGAACTGTTCGGTCGGGTCCTCCCGCTGGTCGTGATTCCGGAGACGATCGTCATCTTCGGCCTGATCATCGCGTTCCTGCTGCTGGGCCAACTCTCCGGGTGAGCGGCAGGACGTGGCATGAGCCTCGAGAGCGCCGTCCAGGCGATCCTCGAGAAGGGCAAGGCGGAAGCCGACCGCATCCTCGAGGAGGCACGCGCCGAGCGAGAGCGGATGCTCTCGGAGGTCCGCTCGGAGGCCGCGAAGAACCTCGCGGAGGTCGAGGCGCGGGCCCGCCAGGAGGCCGAGCGGAAGCGGGTCCAGGCCCTCGCTCGCGCAGACCTAGAGTCGAGGAAGATCGTCCTCGCCGCCCAGAAGGAGGCCCTGGACGCCGTGTATGCGAAGGCGCTCGGACGACTCGCGACCCTGCCGGAGAACGCGGAGTTCCTCCGGCGCCTCCTAAAGGCGAACGAGGCGGAGTGGCGCTCCGGGGGCAAGGTGTATTGCGCCTCGCGGGACGAGGCCGCCGTGCGCAAGAGCGTCGGCAGCTCGTTCGCGGGGACGATTGACTGCGCGGGCGGCGTCGTGATCGAAAGCGGAGACGGCACGAGGCGCGTCGACCTGCGATACGAGTCGATCCTGCGGGACGTGTGGAATGATGCGGTGAAGGAGGTCGCGGAGACCCTATGGCCCTCGAGCGGCTGAGCTTCGTCGACCGCGAAGCCATCGACTGGTTCCTCGAGCGGTACCGCTGGATCCGTCAGCGCATCCCGTACGAGTCTGGCAACTATCCCTACGTCACCGCGAGGGTGCGGGCGAAGCGCGCCTCCCTCCTCCCCGCGGACACGTACGCTCGACTGCTGCAGATGGGCATCCCGGAGATCGCGCGGTTCCTCGGGGAGCGAGAGTACAAGGCGGAGACCCTCGCCCTCGGGACGCGCTACGCCGGCGTGGACCTGATCGAGATGGCCACCTCCTGGAACCTCGCAAAGACGTACAACCAGATCTTCGACTTCTGCGAGGGCCATCTCCGCACGATCGTCGGCCACTACCTCGACCGCTACGACCTGCAAAACGTGAAGACGATCGTGCGCGCGAAGACGTACGGCGCGACGCCGCAGGAGGTCGAAGAGGACCTCGTGCCCGCGGGGAGCTTCGCCCTCGACTACCTGCGGGAGCTGATTGCCGCGGCGGACCTCGACGAGACGTTCTCCCTCCTCGAAGGCACGATCTACGCGGCGGCCCTCGAAGGACTCGGCGTGCGGGCGTCCGAGGTCCCGAACTGGGCGGCGTGGGAGGATCGCGTGTCCCGACTGTACTACATGGAACTCCTGCAGTCCGTGCCTCCCTCGACGGAGGCGAACCGCCTGATGCGGCACTTCATCGAGCGGGAGATCGACATCGTGAACCTGAAGACGCTCCTCCGCGTGTGGGCCGCGAAGGCCGCGTTCGACCGGGACATCTTCCTGCCGGGCGGGCTGGAGATGACCCCGGAGGAGCTCGAGGAGATGGTGGCCCTCGACAAGGCGGCCCTGATGGCCCACCTGAGCGAGTATTCGTTCTACGAGGACATCGCGGACGATCTGGAGCGCGTCGAGTCGACGGGCGTGGGCGCGCTGCTGCGGAAGGTCGAGAAGGTGCATCTCAAGGAGGCGGGACGGTACTCGCACCTCCACCCGCTCAGCGTCCTCCCGATCCTGGACTACATCGTCCGCAAGGATCGCGAGGTGCAGAACATCCGGCTCATCGCCCGCGGGAAGGAGAGCGGGCTGTCCAACGACGTGATCAAGAACCTCCTGGTGGTGTGAGCATGGAGATCGCGGCGGTCGGCCGGGACGACTTCGTCCAAGGGTTCAAGCTCGTCGGTGTGCGCCGAGCGTTCTCGGCGACGAGGGACGAGATCGAGAAGAAGCTCGCGGAGGTCCTTGAAGATCCCGAGGTCGGAATCCTGGTCCTGGACACCGCGGACATGAAGAGCCTGAGTCACTCGATGCGGCGCCGTCTCGAGACGGTCGCGCGGCCCGTCGTCATCGCGATCGGGGCCACGGAGGACGAGGACCTCCGGACGAAGGTGAAGCGGGCCATCGGCGTGGATCTGTTCAAGTGAGGTGGGCATGGTGGCAACGAGCGCGAAGGGGATGCTGGGGGACGTGAAGGGGACGGGCGCGATCGAGCGCGTCGCAGGTCCCGTCGTGACCGCGATCGGGCTCCGGCCCCGAATGTACGACGTCGTGTTCGTCGGGACGGAGCAGCTGATGGGCGAGGTCATCCAGATCCTCGGCGAGAAGACGGTCATCCAGGTGTACGAGGAGACGTCCGGGGTGCGGCCCGGAGAGCCGGTCGTCGACACGGGCAAGCCGCTGACGGTCGAGCTCGGTCCGGGACTCCTGGGGAACATCTACGACGGCGTGCAGCGCCCGCTGCCGGTCCTCAAGCAGGTCATGGGGGACTTCGTGCTCCGCGGCGTGCGGGCGCCGGGCCTGAGCCGCGAGAAGCAGTGGGATTTCAAGCCTTCCGTGAAGGAGGGCGAAACGGTCCGAGGCGGGCAGACCCTCGGAACCGTCCAGGAGGCGAAGAACGTCGAGCATCGCGTCCTCGTGCCGCCGGACGTTAGCGGCAAGGTCGCCCGCGTCCGCTCGGGCAAGATGAAGGTCGATGAGGTGGTCGTCGAGCTGGAAAGCGGCCGCAAACTCATGATGAAGCAGGACTGGCCCGTCCGGAGACCGAGGCCCTCGAAGGAGCGCCTCATGCCCTCGGTCCCGCTGATCACCGGCCAACGGGTCATGGACTTCCTGTTCCCCATCGCGAAGGGAGGGACCGCCGCGATCCCGGGAGGGTTTGGAACGGGCAAGTGCGTCGTCGGAGCCACCCCGGTTCTGCTCGCGGACGGCCGTCTCGTGCCGATCCAGCAGCTGTACGAGAAAGCGGCTGGGACCAAATCCCCGGGCAACGAGGAAGAGCACTTCGTGCCACTGAAGGAGCCTTTGCGCATCCTCACCTTTGACGGCGAGCGGATTCGAGAAGGGCACGCGACGGCGGTCTACCGCGGAAAGACAACCCGACTTACGGAGGTCCGCTTGCGCAGCGGCCGTGCCATCCGCCTCACTCCGGCTCACCGGCTCTTCCAGTTCGATGGCAAGAAGGTCGTTGAGACGCCGGCAGGGGAGCTGAGGCCGGGGGATCCGATCCTCGTTCCCCGAAACCTCCCCATGAAGGAATCCGTGGAAGCTCTGGCCGTACCGCCGAACTGCCGCATCGCGGACCGCAAGACTCGCGAGGATGTTGCTCAGAGACTGCGCGAGCGTTCACAGCGAGACGGGCTCCGCCAGACCCTCATTGAACTCGGCCTTTCGAAGTCATGCTACTGGAACTACTGTCTGCTTCGGACCGCCCCTCCTGTCTCTGTTGCGCAACGTCTCGGACTCCAGGTGAAGTCCATTCGCTCCGAACGGAGCGGGCGGGCGATCCGAGTACCTCTAGCGCTGACGCCGAGGCTCACCGAATTCCTCGGCCTCCAGCTCAGCGAAGGCACCATCAAGGCACGGCAGGTCGTCGAATTCTACAACAACGACCCAGAGCTGAGAGAGCGGTACCGGACCCTCCTGAGGGAACTGTTTGACCTGGAAGGGGAAGAGCGCCGCGATCGCACCGTAGTCACTGTCACGGTGTCGAGCCGCGCGCTGGTCCGGTTGCTGGAGTCCTGGGGAGTACCCACGAAGTCCAAGTCGAGGACGCTGCGACTTGTGGACGGTCTGGCCGCGGCCCCGGAAGAGTCGGTTGCGGCTTTTCTCAGGGCGTATGCCGCGGGCGACGGTCATTTCGCGGACGAGGGGCTGGAGATCGTCACCGCGAGCGCAAGCATGGCGAGCGCCTTGACGTATCTCTTCGCTCGTCTCGGGATTTTCGCTCGATCAACGCAGAAGCACGTCGATGGAAGACCGTATTACCGGGTCTGGGTCTCACCAAAGGAGGGCTCGAAGCTTTTCGAATCGTATTCGAAGCCACGGTACTACGATTCCTATGACGTGTTCGCCATTCCAAGGGAGAGGATACGGGCCATCCAAGGAGCTCTCGGAGAACGCGCGGCCGAGTGGTCCCAGGACTTGAAGAACGCTGCGGCCGGTCAACGGATGAGTCGAAGGACCCTCCATGGTCTGCGCCAGGCCGTGAACGGGCGGACCGAAATCGCACAATGGCTCGGTGCCCTGGACAGCATGCTGGACTATGTGTTGCTGGACCGGGTCATCGATGTCCGCACGTGGGATGAGCAAGTGGATGTATACGACCTGACGGTGGACGATACCCACAACTTCGTTGGCGGGGATCTGCCAATGATCCTTCACAACACCGTTTCCGAGCAGCAGCTATCCAAGTGGTGCGACGCCCAGGTCGTTATCTACATCGGGTGCGGCGAGCGCGGGAACGAGATGACGGAAGTGCTGACGACCTTCCCGAAGCTCGAGGACCCCTACACTGGCGCGCCCCTCATGGACCGCATGGCCCTTATCGCGAACACGAGCAACATGCCCGTGGCGGCGCGGGAGGCGAGCGTCTACACCGGAATGACGCTTGCGGAATACTACCGGGACATGGGCTACAACGTCGCCCTCATGGCCGACTCCACGTCGCGGTGGGCCGAGGCCATGCGGGAGATCTCGAGCCGCCTCGAGGAGATGCCCGGCGAGGAAGGCTTCCCCGCGTACCTGTCCGCCCGCCTGAGCGAGTTCTATGAGCGAGCGGGACGCGTGACCACCTTAAACGACAGGGAAGGGAGCGTCTCCGTCGTCGGAGCGGTTTCTCCGAGCGGCGGCGACTTCTCGGAGCCGGTCACGCAGGGCACCCTGCGCATCGTGAAGGTGTTCTGGGCCCTCGACACCGCACTGCGGGCGAGGAGGCACTTCCCCGCGATCAACTGGCTGACGTCGTACAGCCTCTACGGCCCGGCCCTGGAGGAGTGGTTTCGGACGAAGGTGAACGAGGAGTGGCCGAAGCTCCGCTCCTGGACGCAACGCACCCTCCAGGAGGAAGCGGAACTCGAGGAAATCGTCCGGCTCGTCGGCGCGGACGCGCTCCCGCCGGAGCAGCAGCTCACCCTCGAGGTCGCGCGCATGATCCGCGAGATCTTCCTGCAGCAGAACGCCTATCATCCGGTCGACACGTTCTGCCCGCCCGAGCGGCAGTTCAAGCTGATCTCGGCGATCAAGAAGTACGCGGACCTGGGGAAGAAGGCCCTTGCCCTCGACGTCCCGGTCAAAGACATTGCGTCGGCCCGATCGCGGGAGCTCCTGACGCGCATCAAGTATGAGGAGAAGTTCGACCAAGAGCTCGAGCGCACCCTGACGGCGATGGACGAGGACTTCAAGAAACTGGAGATGAGGTGAGATGGCGAAGGAATACCGGACGATCACGCAGATCGCAGGCCCGCTGATCTTCGTCGAGAAGACGGAGCCCGTCGCGTACAACGAACTCGTCGAGGTGCAGCTCGGGGACGGCCGGCGGAAGCGGGGCCAGGTCCTCGACTCCGCGACGAACCTCGTCGTGGTGCAAATCTTCGAAGGGACGGCGGGGATCGACCGCCAGGCGAGCGTGAAGTTCCTCGGGGAGACGATCAAACTCCCCGTGTCTCGGGAGATGCTCGGCCGCGTCCTGACGGGATCGGGCGAGCCGGGGGACGGCGGACCGCCGATTATCCCGGAGAAGCGAGTGGAGATCCAGGGAGCCGCGATCAACCCGTACTCCCGCGAGCATCCGGCGGAGTTCATCCAGACGGGCGTCTCGACGATCGACGGGCTCAACACACTCGTCCGTGGCCAGAAGCTCCCGCTGTTCAGCGGCGCGGGCCTGCCGCACAACGAAGTTGCGTTGCAGATCGCCCGGCAGGCGAAGGTCCTCGGGAGCCAGGAGCCCTTCGGCGTCGTGTTCGCGGCGATGGGAATCACGCACGAGGAGGCCCGCGTGTTCATGAACGACTTCGAGCGCACGGGCGCGCTGAAGCGGGCGGTCCTGTTCCTGAACCTCGCGGACGACCCAGCTGTAGAACGGCTCATCACCCCGCGCATGGCGTTGACCGCCGCCGAGTACCTCGCGTACGAGGTCGGCATGCACGTCCTCGTCATCCTGACGGACATGACGAACTACGCGGATGCCCTGCGGCAAATCGGAGCGGCGCGCGAGGAGGTGCCCGGGCGGCGCGGCTATCCCGGATATATGTACACGGATCTAGCCACGATCTACGAGCGCGCGGGCCGCATCCACGGCAGGCCCGGGTCCATCACGCAGATCCCAATCATGTCGATCCCCGATGATGACTGGACCCATCCGATCGCAGACCTGACGGGATACATCACGGAAGGGCAGATCGCCGTGAGCCGCGAACTGCACCGCAAGGGCATCTATCCGCCGGTCGACCCGCTGCCCTCTCTGTCCCGGCTCATGGACGCGGGGATCGGGAAGGGCCGGACGCGGGAGGACCACAAGCAGGTCGCGGACCAGCTGTACGCGGCGTACGCGGAGGGCAAGGACGCCCGGGGCCTCGTGGCGATCGTCGGGAAGGAGGCTCTGTCCGACCGGGACCGCAAGATGCTCGAGTTCGCGGACCGCTTCGAGAATGAGTTCATCCGCCAGGGCGCGGAGGAAGACCGAAGCATCGAGGAAACTCTCGAGATCGGCTGGAAGCTTCTCGCGACCGTCGAGGAGGCCTGGCTCACGAAGGTCGACCGCAAAACCCTGGAGAAGTACCACCCGAAGTACCGCGGCTCGGCGAAGGTGAACGCGTAGGATGGTCCTCGCCCAATACAAGCCGACCCGGTCCCAGCTCCTCCAGCTCCGCCGTACGCGGCGCATGGCGGAGCGCGGACATCGCCTGCTCAAGCTGAAGCGGGACGCGCTCATCGTGGAGTTCTTTCGCGTCCTCGAGCGGGCGAAGACGCTGCGATCGAACCTTGCGGACAAGTACCGGGTCGCGGAACAGCGGATCGCGATCGCTCGAGCGATCGAAGGCTCGATCGGCGTCAAGTCGGCGGCGCTCGCGTCGAGGGAGGTGCCCACCCTCCAGCTCAAGACGAAGAACGTGATGGGGATCATCGTCCCGAAGATCGACGCGAAGAGTGTGCGCAAGAAGCTCGAGGACCGCGGGTACGGCGTCATCACGACATCCGCTCGGATCGACGAAGCTGCGGAGGCCTACGAGGCCCTCGTCGAGGATATCGTCGTCGCGGCCGAAATCGAGACGACGATGCGCCGCCTAATCGAGGAGATCGAGAAGGTGAAGCGCCGCGTGAACGCGTTGGAGTACCGCGTGATCCCCGAACTCAAGTCGACCGAGGCCTTCATCCGCCAGCGCCTCGAGGAGATGGAGCGGGACAACTTCATGCGTCTGAAGCGATTCAAGGCAACATGATCGAGCGGGCGAAAGACGCGTTCGAGGACCCGCAATCCCGCGCCCGCGTAATGAAATGGTTGTGGCTCGTTTCCACGGTCTTCATGCTATTCGGCTTCGCCGTGATGATGTACCTGGTGTTCCTTCGAGCGTGATCATCGCGAGCGGACGCTGTCTTTCCGCGGCGATCGATACCTCGTGCGCGATACGAATCGATGCGTGGCCTCCTTGAGGTCTGGCAGATCCTCACGCGCCCCGGTCCACTTCGCGAAGGCCTCGCCGAACCTCGTCTCCAGGTCGGCGACAAAGCGGCGCAAGTCCTTTGCAGCCCACCTCGGAACCCGACCGGAGTAGACGGCGGAGACGAACACGTTCTGTCCTCGTTCGAGCAGAGTGGTCTTCCCTCCCAATTCGAATCGCCGCAGATCCCCATCCTCCTCTGGATCCGCGTCCCGCACGAACGAGAGGATCGCCGTTAGCATTCCCGTAAGGATGTCCTCATCCCGGTCCGCGCGCATGCGACGGGTGTTGTGCATGATGAGCCTCCCGTCCCTCGAAATCAGGAAGACGTCGTCGATTGCGAACATCCGACGAATGGCAAATTCGTACGCGGCAAAAGCGCCGGCGACGGCGACAACGATTGCGAGGGAATACGTGAGCAGCTCAGCCTGGATTGGGACGATCGGGGCCTCGGCCACCGTGACTTGCATCGAGCTCGAGAATCCGAGCCCGACCGCGGTTGCGGTGACATTCCACGTTCCGACCGATCCCGCAACGTATGTGCCGTTGTTGTACACGTGCCCGGTCGGGTCGTCGGTGGACCACGCCACGGGGAGGTTAAGCGGATGGCTGCCCGCGTCTTCGACCGTCGCGTCGAACCGGACGATCCCACCCTGATCTACATCCAACGGATCTGCCGTCGTGATGCGGACGTGGTGTGCCGGACCGGTGAACTCGTAGATGGCATCGATCCGGAGGAGCCCGGGAGTTGCCAAGCCGTTCGTCGTGGAGAGAACCGCCTTCCAGAGGAGGACGGG
>CAMTUI010000021.1:0-10273 GCA_947084985.1 Methanobacteriota archaeon
CGACATGATGTCCCAAGCCCAGATGGAGCCTCGGGCAAAGAAGAGGAAGAAGCAGCCGAAGCTGGAATTCGACGCCGCGAAGGCCTTCGGGACCTCGAAGGATGCCGAGCTTGAGCTCGACCTCGATGCTGCTCGTTACACCGCTCAGAAAGGAGAGGGCGGGGACCGACGAACGTAACGACTCCCGGTGAGTTTCCTTTCGTTGATCCCGCGTTCGCGACCCCGATTGAGGATGCGTCCAGCGGGGAAGCCACCGTTAGGGGACGAATGTCTTTTGGTGCGGCCGTCCTTTGTGTATTGCGGACGTGGACGCCGTGAAGGTTCTCGTATTCGGATCGACCGGGAGGACCGGACGGCATCTCGTGGCGCAAGCCCTGGAACAGGGCCACGACGTCACGGCCGTCGCTCGCGATCCGCGCAAGCTGGAGATGCGCCACGATAAGCTCCGCCTCGTGCGAGGCGATGTGCTCGACCCAACTTCCGTGGAATCCGCGGTCCAGGGCCAAGACGTGGTCCTGAGCGCGCTGGGAGCGAGACCGGGGCAGCCGAAGACCGTATTCTCCGACGGCATGCGAACCATCCTGAGGTTTATGGAGACTCAAGACGTCCCGCGGATTGTCTGCGTTT
The DNA here is from genome assembly GCA_947084985.1 of Methanobacteriota archaeon. Taxonomy (GTDB): domain Archaea; phylum Thermoplasmatota; class Thermoplasmata; order RBG-16-68-12; family RBG-16-68-12; genus RBG-16-68-12. Next base: position 628 of record CAMTUI010000021.1, read on the forward strand.
CCGCAGCGGGCGTGCTGCACGAAAACGCGGGCTCGTTCCTCGGAAACGCGCTCCTCGGGCTGTCTCGACGGGCCCTGAGGGGCGTCTACGAAGGCCACCGGTGGCAACTCGAGGCGATCCGACACAGCTCTCTCGAGTGGGTGGCCGTGCGCCCTGTGCTACTGACGAATGGGCCTCGGACGGGAAAATACCGCGTCGTGTTAGAAGGCATTCCGAAGAAAGGGTATCGGATCTCCCGTGCGGACGTTGCCGATTTCATGCTCAAGCAACTCACCCGCGACGGGTACGTGCGTCGGCTTCCCGCCATCGCCTATTGATGAACCGCGGTTGCCTTAGACGCCGCGAGCTGCCCCTTCGAGTCGTGCAACCCGGGCCTCGAGGTCTTCGAGTCGAGCTCGAAGCCTCTCGACGGCTCTCTTGAGCTCATCCAGACCGTCTCCTCGGGTCTGGGCGATGGTCGGCGGAGGAACTCGTATCGGTTGCGGCCGCTCGGGCCCTTCCGGGATGTCGCTCGTCCCGGGCAGAGTTGGAATCATATCCTACCTCGGAGAAGCTAAGCGCGCCAAACAAAAGAACTCACTCCTTTTGCGAGCGCGTCTAGGTCCGAACCAGGCAGAGGAGGTACTCCGGTCAACGTTCAAGGGTTTCGAAGCGGAAATCACTGGGAGGATCCGAGTACAGGTTTCCTGAGAGGTGTGTAACCTCGGCTCCGGTCCAACCCATAAGCCGGGAGCAATCCTGGCTCCTTTCCCCTTTATGCCGACGCTTGTAGGCGGCGCATGACCGCCTGTCTCCGGCTTTGACCGGCGGACAGCCAATTGTCCTCATGTGGTGTGATCTTCGCCCGACGGCGATGCGACCGCCTCGCCGGAGGCGGAGGGCCACTCTCTCGAAAGGTAATTAAGGCGCGCCATTGGCTACACCCTTGGGGTGCGTATGGAGCGCGTGGTCATCTTGGGGGGCGGGTTCGCGGGCTTGACGCTCGCGATTGAGCTCGATTCCTTGGCGGAATCGGGCCTGGCGGAAGTCACGCTGGTCGAGCGGATGCCGACGTTTCAGATGGGCCTCGCGATGGAATGGGTCCTCGCGGGCCGCCGGAGCCGAGACGAGGGGGAGCGCCCCTACAGCGCATTGCGAGCGCGCCATGTGCGATTCGTCCAGGACGAGGTCATGGCCATCGACACCTCCGCACAGGTCGTCCACACGAAGGCCGCTCGTCTGCCGTACGATCATCTCGTCGTCGCGCTCGGTGCCGAGCTCGCTCCGGAACTCGTGCCCGGTCTTGCCGAGGCGGCGCATAACCTGTGCGACATGACCTCCGTCGAGCAGCTCAAGGCCGCCGTGGGGCGGATCGACCGGGGGACCGTGGCGATCCTCGTCGCCGCGCTCCCGTTCAAGTGTCCGCCCGCCCCCTACGAGTATGCGTTCTTGATCGATGATGCGTTGCGGCGAAGGGGAGTGCGCGACCATGTCCGTGTGATCGTGGCCACGCCGGAGCCCCAGCCCATGCCCGTGGCCGGAAAGGCCGTCGGCGACGCGATCAAGGTCATGCTCGCGGACCGGGGCATCGAATTCCTCCCGGGCCGCAAGGTGAAGGCGGTCGACATCGACAGGCATGTCGCCGCGTTCGAGGATGGATCCCTACTGGCCTACGATGTGCTCGCGGCCATGCCCCCGCACCGCGCCCCGAAGGTCCTCCGCGACGCTGGCCTAACCGATGCGAGCGGGTTCGTGCCTGCGAAGCTGGGCACCTTCGAGACCGCTGTTAGGAACATACACGCGGTCGGAGATGTGGCGGCCCTCAAACTCCCGAACGGAAACCCGCACCCGAAGGCGGGCGTGTTCGCGGAGGCCCAGGCCATGATCGTCGCGCGTGCGATTGCCGCACAGATTGGCCAGGGCGGTCGCGCCGAATATACAGGCCGCGGCGTGTGCTACGTCGACGTAGGCCAGGAGAAGGCGGTCACCGCGGAGGCTTCCTTGCTCGACCCCGCCGGGCCCAAGATCGTCCTGAGTCCTCCCTCGAAAGCCGGCCTCGACGACAAGGCCCGTTTCGAGCGAGACCGGCTCCGACGGTGGTTCGCTGGCTGACCGGCCCACGTGCCAATACCCGCGAGTATACGCTGCGCCTCGGATCCTCTTGAGTGAGTAGAACCGCTTCATCCCGCCACTTGCGCTGACGCTCGGAGTGGCGTATGTCAACATCGCCTGCGGCAAACTCTCTGTCAGCTCGTCGAGACTCTGCCAAGTCCGAGACGATTAGCCCTGGAATCAGTACCCCTTTGGAGCTTCCTCGATGGGCCGCGGATTCTGGTACAACTCGATCCAGTTCCCGTCGGGGTCCTTGACGTAGGCGACGCGGACGCCCTCTCCCAAGTCTGCCAGCGAATCAGGAAGGTCGACCTGTTTCACTTCCGATTTCGCCAGTAGACGGAGGGTCTCCTCGACATTGCGCACCCGGAACGAAACATGATCGAGCCCTTCCCCGGGCACGTACGGCACAGCGTAGGGGGACGTATCGGGGTAGCAGTTCAGCTCAAGTTTCTGACCGGATTTCACGTCCCTGAGCAGCACATACTGCCCCCCGCCACGAGGCCCGTTATCGCCCTTGCTCACCACCTCGAGGTTGAACAATTCGGTGTAAAACCTCAGGGATCTCTCCAGATTCGTGACTCGAATTCCGACGTAGCTGAGGTACATGGCCGATACATCCCAGTCCCGTGGATAAACGATAAGGTTAGGGACAACCGGTGAAGCGACTGTCCCAACTTTCCTTACGCGATGACGTGCAGAATTGCGGTCATTTCGATCCCTTTGAGCCCCGCGAATTCCGCGTTTTGGAGTAGGTAGTCGCCCGGTAGAAGCGCATCGAGCACGAATTCGTTGACATGGCCCGGGATCGCGTCCAGTTCACAGCGACGACGAGATGCGTCTGCTTGGACACGGAATACCTGCCTCGGACCTGGGTTTCCGAATTAAACAATTAAACAACTGATCTCTCGCGCATTATGCGCGCGTGAGGCATTCGGAGTTCCCGCCAATCACCCTGCGGACGCCGGAAGCTAGTACGCGCGCAAATCCCAAACGGACACGAAATGGTTCCGGGTCCGGACGGACCCATAACTACTTCCTTATTTTTCCTCACTAATTAGCCGGGGATTCCCTTTCGCCTCCCGCAGAACTCCCAAGGCTCGCAGCGTAATCCACTTGCTCGGTGCGCCGTCGCGCTCCAGGGCAAATCGACGCACCGACGGCTCCGCGTCGTAGTTCGCCCCACGCCCCAGGTCGGGATGGACCGCGTCCAGCCTCCAAGTCCCGTCCGGCCGCATCTTTCGCTTCAGGAGTTCCAGCGCCGGCCCCAGCCGCGGGTCGTCCCAGTAGCCGAGGCGGACAAGAGTCTCGAGCCCCACCAGCACATCATAGTAATAGTGGACCGGATAGTGCAACCTCTCCCATGGCGCGTAGCGGTACTGCCCTTCGCGCAGTAGCCCGCGCTCGAGGTAGAACTCCGCCCCGCGCTCGACCGCGCCCTTCCACTTGCGGGTCCAGCGCCGCGGCCCGAGCGCCGCGTACGCAGCCAGCGCCTCCCAGCAGTCAAGCGTACCTGTCGGGCGACCGAAACAGTCCCACCCGCCGTCTTCGAGCTGTTGCTCGGCGAGCCAGTCGAGAGAGGCCTTCACCCGCCGGTCGGCGCCGAGGCCGAAGAGAATCATCATCCGGGCGATGTTGCCGACGAAACAGAAGTGTGGCTTGTACTTCCGGCCGTGCAACGGCCCGTCGGACGAGCCGTAGTCCTCCAACATGAGATCGACCGCGCGGCGAACTCCCGGGTGACGGGCCGTGAGACCGAGTTCGGCGAGGACCAGCAGTCGCCAGTTGGTCGACACGTACTTCGGCCGGTACAATCCCTTTCTTCGCACCCAGAAGCCGCGCGGGTCCTGTTCCCGGAGGATCTCGGCGGCCCACCCGCGGCGAGGGATCTGGCGGCGCGCGGCACGCGCCGCGGCCGAGTCTGGCGAAATGCCTTCGATGTCCAAGAGGTAGCGATAGCGGGCTGCGGGCTGGGCGGGATCGGCGAGCCAGGCGGACCGGTCGAAACGGAGCACGACCCAGAGTGAGGCTTCTTAGGTCTCTAAATCTTGCGATGCGGTGCGCACGAATCTCTGCATGTCGCTCTACATGTTGCCATCCAGAATCGCAGCGCAATCTTCCAGTGGGTCCGCCCATAAAAGGTTCCCGGCTAATTAGAGGGACCTCTACATCGAGTGGTTACGAATCCGGACGGACCCACTTGGTTTCCGGTCCGAAACCCATGAGTAACCGCGAGCCGAACTCCGGGATACGCATGCCAAGGCCGAGGAGCCGCCAAACGACCGCAGGTGTTCAGCCTTCGAGCATCGCGCGGAGCATCCAGGCGCTCTTTTCGTGGCGCTCCATGAGGCCAATCAGGAAGTCGTTTGTGCCCACATCCCCGTACTTCTCTGCACACGCCTCTGAGTCCGCGCGCAGCGTCCGGATGAACGCCTCGTGATCCGCCAGGAGGTTCGATAGCATTTCCTTGGCGGACGGATACTCTCCGGGATGCTCCTTGAGCCTCGCGGACTTCATGAATTCCACGAGGGTTCCTCGCGACCATCCACCGAGGGCGCGGGCGCGCTCCGCAATGTCGTCGATGAATCCGTTCAGCTCCTCGTACTGACCTTCGAAGAACTTGTGCAGGTCGTGGAACTGCGGGCCGGTCACGTTCCAATGGTAGTTCCTCGTCTTAGTGTACAGGACGTACTCGTCGGACAGGATGTCGTTCAAGATCTTAGTCACGGCGTTGCGGTTACGATCCGGGATTCCGATTTCGACTTTCATGCGGGTCCCTCAGCGTCGTCCAAGGAATATCCGCACATTTCAGATAAACATTCGGAAAGTACAGCCCCCACTTCCCGAGGCTCACGCGCCGCTGAACCGCGCCCCCGACCTGCAGCGTGGGGAAACCTCGGGCGTCCGCGCGATGATGAAGGCCCCCGTATGTTCGGGTTGTGCAAGGGATATCCCGTTCGGTAAGCCCGTCGGGCCAACTCTCGTGGATTCCGCCGTTCATTGGTCTGAGGCCGGTCCGAACCGATTCGACGAAACCATTATCACGGACAACGCCGGTTTGGATGCGGGGAGGAGATGAGTCAGGGACCTTCGTCGCCATCGCACCAGATGGATCGGGCGTGGATGATGGCGCGAATGCGGAACCGCGTGGCCATCTCGATCCTTGCGGGCGTGGGATGGCTAAGCTTCGTGCTGTTGTACGCCGCATTCTGGTCCGGCGGATACACGTTGTTCCAGAGCATCGTGATTGTCTTCGTCTCGGTCCTCGTGCTCGGCGGCATTCTGGGCGCCATGTGGGCCTCGTGGGGGATGCGCTTTCGCCGGTTGATGGGGACGCCAAGCTCTGAAGTCGATCCTTGACCCGCTGCCTCAGTTCGGAACGACGCTCTCGGATCGCTCGATGGGTAGGTCCCGCGCCGCCCATTCCGCGAACACGCGGGCGGGATCGAGCACCTCCGCGGGATATACGCCGGGGCCTGGGAGGGCACCTTCCGCGATCATCGCGACGCCGATCGCCGCCGCGACGGAGGTCAGGTAGTAAACGGCGGTCGTCTTCCGACGCCGGGCGGCCTCTTGATGGCGGAGGGCGATGTGGGAGCGGTGGATACGGTGGACGCCGCGAAGCACGCCCTCGACCTCGACGGTCACGCATTTTGTGCCCTCGAGGCGGTCCGCGACGGAAAGGGGATCGGGAAACGCCATCTGGAACGCGTGGCGGAATGCAATCCGGCGGCGGTCCAATGGGATCTGCTGCTCCTTCGCGAGCAGCCCGAGGTTCTCCAACGAGACGAGGGCTTGGGCGAGATCCGGATCGATCGCGTACTTGAAATCGACCTTGCGGACGGGCTTGCCGAGGAACCGCGGGAGCGTCTTGACCTCCTCATGAGAAATGAGGTACGTCCGCTGGGGTCCGACGGGCGGGGGGAAGGCGAACGTCTCCTCGCCGCTCAAGAGATCCTGTTCCACGAGAGATCCGTCCGACCAGATCGACGGGCGGATCATGATGTCGGAGAAGAACGCCTCCCGAGAGTAGAGGGGCACGAACTTCGCGGTCGTCAGGCCTCGAGGGAGCTTGACGGTGCCGCCGGAGCGGATGCGGATCGCGTCGATCGCGTCGAAGTGCTCCGCGGCCTCCTTCGCCATGACGTTCGACATGCCCGGGTCGAGGCCCATGGACAGGAGGCCCGTCAACCCGGCGTCGCGGAACGCGTTGTGGCGGTCCAGCTGCTCGAGGATCCCCGGCGGGCCGCCGGGGGTGCGTGGCCCCGTCGCCGCGAGGTCCAGGTAGTCGACGCCCGCCTGGAGGGCGGACGCCATGACCGCGAGATTGTGGTCCGGGACCGTCGCGTTCACGACGACGTCGCAATCCCGCAAGACGCGGGCGAGAGCGGCCCTGTTCGCGACGTTGAGAACGCGGGACTCGATGTCCTTGCGGCGGTGCATCTCCCGGGACGCGCGCGCCCGCTCCGGGCTCTTGTCCACGAAGAGGAGGGACGACACTCGGGCGTCGTCGATGAGCTCCCAGGCCAGGGACCGGCCCACACCGCCGATCCCGAGGATCGCAACCTTCATGCCCCGCCGGAGGGAGCCCTGGCCGGGCTTAATCGTTTCGCACCGTTTATCGCCCGCGTCGATTTTCGGTCTCTCGAAGACGACTCAAGCCTCGCGAGCCGAGGCGGACGGCGGATGAAGCGCGCGGAACGCGAGGGCGAGCTCTTCCTTCTCCGACTCCCCGAGGCGGGGATCCTGAGCGTATTCCTCGTAGAGGGGCCCGATGTCCTCGTTTGCGAGGGACGTGATCGACATGTGCAGAACGTACTGCGTGAGAATCCGATGGACGTCCACACGCTTTGCTCGAGTCCGCGGGGCCTTCGCCTCGCGCCGGAAGCCCCAGATACGCATCCGCTTCGCCGAGATCATACGCGTCGCCCGGATAGGTAAGGGTTTCCGTCCCCGTATCAGCGGGGGGAATCGGTGCTGCAAGGATTCAGCGGGAGATCCTGGAGACGTGACACGTTGGATAGCATCGAGGCCAAACTCCTGAGGCATGGCAGAACCGCTCCCCGCAATCCCCATCATTCGCAGAGCTCCGCTTCTCATGGTCCCGCTGGAGAACGTCTCCGAGCGGGACGGTCCGAGCGTTCTCCGCGACCCGCGCGCTTGAAGCATCCTCGTCGGTGCGCGGAGGACATGATAACGGAAGGGGAATCCTTATCTCTCCCGGAAGCGGGTAGCGTCCCCCTCGGTTCCACGCACACGAGCGGTGGCTCGCATGGAGACGGTCATCCTCAAGTCGAAGATCTGCCTCGTCGGAGGCCTGGCGGTCGGGAAGACGTCCCTCGTCCGCCGGTTCGTGCTGAACGTCTTCGACGAGCGGTACCAGACGACCCTCGGCACGAAGGTCACGAAGAAGTCGATCGATCTGCCGTTCCCGGAGCGGGATGTGCTCGCGAAGGTCGACATGACGATCTGGGACATCATGGGCCAGCAGGGCTTCCAGGAGCTCTTGAAGGAAGCGTACTTCTACGGGGCGCGCGGGATCCTCGCGGTCGCGGATCGCACACGACGCGCGAGCCTTGTCGACCTCGCGGATTGGGTCGAGGCGGTCCAGGCAGTCGCCGGTTCGATCCCGGTCCTCGTCGCGGTGAACAAGTCGGACCTCGCGAGCGAGGCCCAGTTCGGCCAGCCGGAGATCTCAGAGACGGGAGCGCGGTATGGGTCCGATTGCCTATCGACGTCCGCGAAGACCGGGGAGAACGTCGAAGAAGCGTTCCTGCGCCTCGGTCGGCTCGCGACGGAGAGGCAGCTCGCGCACGGCGTCGACGATGAGTGAACCGCCCGGAGCTCTCGCCAGGCGATCGACGGGTGACCACTCGGACGTGGTAGAAGTCCTCGGGCGGGCGGCCGCCCGGGGCCCGAAGCGCGGCTGAGGATCGTACGGCCTAGAGGCGCCGCATCGCGTGGTTGTCTTCCTCGAAGACCTTCGCGAAGTAGTCGAGCGTCGCCTTCTTGGTCGCCTCGGCATCCATGCCCTGCATGTGGAAGTCCCCCACGAGGATCACCTTCGTCTTGTCCCCCATGGGCACGTAGGTGTGGGTGTTCGTGGAGCCCTTCTGGGAGCCGGAGAGGACCTCGAGTTCGAAGCCGAAGGGCGGGTCCAATGTCATCCGCCAGAGCTGCTCTTCCTTCCCGCTCGGGCCTTTGACCTCCGCGCGGATTCTCATCGTGTTCCCCTTCTGCTCGAGCACTTGCTGGCTCGGAATCGAGTCGTGCTGATGGATTTCCGGGCTTTGCAGGTACTTCCAGACCTTGTCGATCGACGCATCAAAAACACCTTCGTCGCGCACGTATACCATGTTGTTCCTCCAGGGGTCAGGACCCCCGCGTCCCTATACTTTGTATAGTATTTGAAGGCTTCAGGGATGAAACGGATAGCGAGTGACGCTTTGTGCTCACTCGAGCAATTCGATCCAAATCCTGGGACGGGTCGGGTGGCGTAGCCGGGTCCCGAAGGATTTCCAACGCGTCTTATAGCCGAAGCCGCGTATCCGGGGATTTGGGCGAACGCCGCCCGGAGGGATCCCGTGGGCCTACTGCCCTTCGCCGCATCCGATGTCCTGCGGAACCGACGTCGGACCTTCTCTGCGATCCTCGGCGTCTTCCTCGCGGTGACGTTCGTCGCGGGGACGTTCATCGCAATCGATTCGAGTGCGCGGGCGACCCTCGACGCCTCCCTCGCGGGGATCCAGGGTGACTTCAACTTCTACCTGAATACGCCCAACGAGACCTTCGACTACACAATCCTGCGATCCGCGATCAACGAGTCGGCGGGGGTGATCGACGTGAGTCTGTCTCGATTCCTCCCCGTGTACAGCCTGAGAAGCGCCGATGCGGACCTTGCGAGAGGCGCAAGCGTCCTGGCAATCGACCCGGGTCACCTGCCTTCCTCAATCCGGGACGCAGAGGTGGCGGGATCCCTGGACCTCCCCCTTGGATCGATTGGCCTCACGAAGGATGCGGCCTTGGCCCTCGGTGTGGGTCTCGGCGAGTCCGTCCAGGTCTACAACGACTACTACAACGAGACGAACGTCCTCGTGACATTTCCCATGAACTTCACGGTGGCGGCGATCTTGGACACGGGTTCGACCTATCCCGGGGGTTTCTTCCCGTATCCCTACTTCGGCTACATCGCCGTCGTCCACTTGCGAGACGCGAGCGAAATCCTCAGGACGCTCAACGCCACGGAAGGCTTCTATCAGCTCTACGGCGAGGTCTGGGTCGACCGCGCGCACTATGTGAACCCGTACGACCTCCCCGCGACCGAACGGAACCTCGCGCGAATCCAGCGCCGGATCGAGGCGATCATCGGACCCGGAACGTTCCTGAGCAACAACCTCCTCGGCCGGATCGAGGGCTTCCAGGGCCAGATCGCGGGGCAGCGCATCCAGTACCTCGTCCTCTCGACCCCGGTCCTCCTGCTCGGGGTGTACCTCGGCGCGGTCGGGGTCGACTTGAGCCACGCGGAGCGACGCCGCGAGCTCGCCGTCCTCAGGAC
>CAMTUI010000022.1:0-11373 GCA_947084985.1 Methanobacteriota archaeon
CGACATCCGTGAGCGAGTCGAGGCCGACCGCGGCCTCCTGAAGAAGATCCAGCTGAAGATCCCCGGCTACGCCGGCTACCGGCGCCGGGAGGACATCCGCGCGGCGGACAACATCCTGCGCATCCAGATTTCCGAGCGCGTGAAGGCGATCCGCGGGGAGCTGGAAGGCATCCGCGACGCGATGGCCATGGAGGGCAAGGTCCAGGGCCTCAGCTCGATTGGGAACGCGATCTTCACCCTCGAAGGGATCGAGGCGAAGGTCCGCCATGCCGAGGGCGGGTATTCCGGGATCAGCGCGTCGATCCGCATCGAGGAGACGGAGCTCGACCGTCTGTACGAGTACGATTACACGATGCTCGAGTCCCTCGAGAAGGCCGCCGCCGTGGTGCCGCTGGTCCGCGACGCGACGGACGTGAAGAGCTACGACGCGTCGGTCAAGGCGTTCAACGAGGCCGTGAAGCACTTCGAGTCGGCGTGGAAATCTCGGATTGCCATGGTGACGGGCACGAAGGTGATGTGACATGATTCCGATCGGATTCTTCTTTGGCGGCGGAGGGCGAACGGACCAGACGGCGGGCCGGAAGGAAGGCCTGACCACGTCGATGACGATTGCCTGGGACGAGCAGTACAAGCGCGGCAACATCATGTGGAAGGTGCCGCGGAACATCCGCATGAACGACAACATCGTCGTCCGTGAGGACGAGATCGCGGTCTTCTACCGAGACGGGAAGGCCCTCGCGTACCTGGACCGCCCGGACCGCTACGCGCTCACGTCGCAGAACGTCGCGATCCTCGGGAAGCTGATCGCCGCCCTGTCGGGCGTCGTCCAGCAGGCGGAGGTCTTCTACCTCCAGAAGAGGATCTTCGACGGGAAGTTCGGCACGCAGGAGCCGTTCCTGTTCCAGGACCCGGACTTCGACATGATCCAGCTCCGCGCCTTCGGGGACTTCCGGTACCGGATCAAGGACCCGGAGGTCTTCATCAACCAGTTCGTCGGGACGTTCGGCGCCGCCACGTCGGCGGACGTCGAGGAGCGCATCAAGCAGGAACTCGTCAAGCAGCTGAACGTCACGCTCGGCAAGATGAAGGCGAACGGCCTGCGGGTCGTCGACCTGGCGGGGAGCCTGAACGACATCGAACAGGGGACCCTCGCGAACACGAAGCCCCACTTCGCGAACCTCGGTATGGAGATCCTCCAGCTCAGCGGCATGAACATCCCCTTGCCCGAGTCGATCAAGGAGGCCCTCGAGAAGATGGCCTCCGCGAAGGTGCTCGGCCGCGCGAACACGGCAGCGTACCAGCAGTTCGCCGCGGCCGATGCCCTCAAGTCGGCGGCCGCGAATCCGGCCGGCGGCGCGGGCGTGGGCGTCGGCCTTGGCGCGGGCATTGGCATGGGGTACGCGATGGGATCCCAGATGCCGGGCATGCTCGCCCCGGGCGCCCAGCAGCAGAACACGAAGCCCTGTCCGAAGTGCGGACAGCAGAACCCCGTGAACATGAAGTTCTGCGGGAACTGCGGCGCCGACACGAGCGTCACGGGCAAGCCGTGCGTGAAGTGCGGCAAGCCGGTCCCGGCGGGCCTCAAGTTCTGCGGGGAGTGCGGATCGCCCCAGACGCTCAAGTGTCCGGACGGGCACGAGGTCCCAGGCAACATGAAGTTCTGCCCGGAGTGCGGCAAGGCCTTGCAGGGCTGATCCCATGGAACCCCACGCACCCGCCGCACCGAGCGGCCCCGCCGTGCCGAAGCTGTCCACGGCCGTCCTGATCGCCATGGCGGGGATCGCGACCCTCGTCCTGGCGAGCATCTTCGGTTACATCCTCTTCCTCACGTCGATGCGCATCGACGAGCGTCTATGGTGGACGGGCCTCGCGTCGTTCATCTTCGCGGCTGTCTTCTATTTCCTGTACGCCGCGACGCACGACCGGATGATCGTCCGGCCCCTCGCCGCGGGGTTCTTCCTGATCGGCGCGGGCAGCTTCTACGGGTCGATCTTCACGAACAACGGCAGCTCCACGCTGAATCTGATCTGGCTCATCCTGTTGTCCGCCGTCGTCCTGGGCGTGCTCGTGGGGATCTTCTACATGGCGAAGGATGCGGAGCGCGACGCCGTCCGGAAGGCACAACGGAAGCTTACGCCGTGAGGCGGCCCGGATCACTTCCGGTTGGTCTTTGCGAAGTACGCCTTCAGGGGCGTCCAGTAGAAGTCGATCCAGCCTTGGGCGATATCTTCCGCGAGCTTGTCGGGTACATCCGAATGGGCGAAGATCAGTCTCGCGCCTTTCCCCTTCCGCGAGAAGTGAAACATCACTTTCGAATCGGGATCGTCTTCCGCAAAGTCCGTTGTGCGCCAGGACTGCACGATCACTTTGTCATCCTCGAGTTTCACGGTCTTCCCCGTGGCATATCCGTCCCACACCGAGAACGCCCCGCCGACCCGCCGATCGATTTTCGCCCTCGCACCGGTGAAGGCGGCATGCTTCCTCGGATCCATCAGCGCCTCGAAGACCTCGTGGGGGGAGGCATGGAACTCCACGGTCTGACGGATCGCCTTCGCCATCCGGGCTCCCCGATGGGTTCCCGCTCCTTAGAAGCTACCTGTACATGTTGGGTCGCCGTACGAGTTAGACGAACCGGTAGATGTTCTCCGGCAGCGCGCCCTTCTTGATTTCTTCTTCGAGCTCCTCGAGCATCAGGATCCGCTTGTACGTCGGCGGATGCGTGCCGAAAAGGTCGTTCGCCCGACGCCACGGGCTCCTGCGCTCCGCCTCGATCGCCTTCTGGAGTTCGTACGCGTCGAGCTGGCCGTCCCGGTCCATGTCGTGGCGGGACATCATGTCCGCGACGGTCCGGTAGTCTTCGGAGGCCTTCACGGGGTCGCCGATGAAGAAGGCCCTTAGGCCGGATGGCTCCGCGTCCCGGCGGACGAGGGACAGGCCGTAGGAGATCTTCGTCAGCGCGGACGCGAGCTGGTGCGGGTCCCTCGTTGCCGCCCCGCTGTATGCGTCCGCGTAATACTCCCGGGTGCGGGACAGGTAGAGGGCCAGGATCTGTGTGACAAGGTAGACCAGGTACGACACGATCGCGGAGACGATCAGGATGAGGACCGCCTGGCCTCCTTCCTTGCTCCTCGAGCGGGTGCTGCCGCGCATCGCCTCGAAGCCCATGCGCGCGATGATGTACGCGAGGAGCGGGACCGCCGAGACGACCGTCATGATGACGACGTCGCGGTGGCGGAGGTGGCCGATCTCGTGGGCCAGAACGGCCCGGATCTCGTCCTGGTTCAGCCGCTCGAGGAGGCCGCGCGTCGCGACGAGCTCGGAGGACCCCACGGTCCGTCCAAAGACGAAGGCATTCGGGGAGGCCTCCTCGCTCATCCAGGCCTTCGGCGTCGGCACGCCCGCCTGGGCCGCGAGCTCCTGGATCACGCTGTAGAGCCACGGGTTCGTCTGCGGTGTGACGGGTCGGCGGCCGCGGATTGCCCACCGCACGATCGCGGGGGAGATCGCCCACTGGAGGAGGATGAAGAAGAGGGCCAGGCCCACGACGACCGCGAAGGCCCCCGGGAACGCCCGTGTCTGGAGGATCCAGTCGACGACGACGAGGATCACGAGCAGGAGGAGGGAGAGGAACCCGAACACGAGGGCGATTGTCAGGATGCTGCCCCGCCGAAGGGCGCCGAGGCTTCCCACGAAAACGGCTATATGGCTCCGGGCCATGAGTCTTCCGTTGGCATGCCGGAACTCGTCGAGTCGATCAACTGCCCGAAGTGCGGCGGGCCGCTGAACCTGTCGACGGGCGAGGTGATCGTCACCTGTCCGTACTGCGGCACGATGTCCCGCATGCGGGGCGACAAGCCCTTCGTCCTGCGGCATTCGATGCTCATGGCACGCGTGGACCGGAGCGGTGCGGAGCGCGCGATCGCAGGCTGGATGGAGGGAGGCGTGATGAAACCGGACGACCTCCGCGAGGCCTCGCGGCTCCTGAGCCTCGAATGCGTCTACCTGCCGTTCTACGTGTTCGAGGTCGACGCGAGCACGACGTACTCCGGCGTCCTCACGCGCACGGGCACGAACGAGCGGCGGAACGGCAAACTCGTCCGCGACTACTTCTGGAAGATCCTGGGACGTCGCAGCGGAGACTTCCCGACTCGAGACTACAAGATCCCCCTCGCGCTCAAGGTCCCCTTCGACACGACGGGCATGGTGCGCGACTCCCGCTTCCTGAACGCGGAGGTCGACGAGGACGAGGCCGCGCGGATCGTGCGGGAGGAGGTCGACGCGCATCAGCGCGAGCTGCTCAAGGATTTCGTGGATGCGGTCGAAGAGGCGACGACGGACCTCGCCGTGAAGGATGCAGAGTTCCTCCACGCCCCCCTCTGGTTCGCGAAGTTCGAGTACAGCGGGCAGACGTTCGACATCATCCTCGATGCCGCCTCGGGAGAAGTCGTCCGCGGCGAGATCCCGCCGCCGAGCGGCGGCTTCGGGGAGTTCATCAAAGGGGCGACACGAGGCCTTTTCCGCGGCTGAGCCGACTCAATCCTGTGTCGTCTCGAGGTCCTCGTAGTCCGCGAGGTACGCGCCGCAGTTCGGGCACATCTCGTCGTCCGGGTCGATCTCCCAGCCGCACTCCGGGCAATGGATCATCGATCGCCTTCGCGGGACGAAGGGCCTTTCCGGGTATAAAATCGAAGCGCTCGCGCGTCAGAAGTCCTCGAAGGTCGTCTGTCCTTTCTTGTCCGTCCGCCGGGGGAGCCGTTCCGTCGGCAGGTCCTCCCGCGTCTTCTCCCGGAGCGCCTCGATGCGGGCCTCCGGCGACGCGGTGACGAACGCCTCCCCGCCCGGCTCGCCGACGAAGATCCGCTGTTTCAGTTCCTTCCGCAGGCGATCCAGCTCGAGGTGCATCTTCCGTTCTTTGCGCCGCGCGCTGTAAAAGTACGCCTCGTCCCGCGTGTCCTTCGTGACGAGCATGACCACCCGCCCGGGTGCGCCGCGGCCCGTCCGCCCTCGACGCTGGATCGTCCGGATCTCCGAGGGGACGGGCTCGTAGAAGACGACGAGGTCCACCTGGGGGATGTCGAGGCCTTCCTCTCCGATCGACGTCGCGACGATCACGTTGATCTCGCCGGACCGGAACTTCTCGAGGATGTCCACCTGCTCCTTCTGCGAAAGGCCGATGTCCTCGCCCCGCGACGCCTGCCCGACGAACCGCACCGGCCTGACGCCGGGGATCCTCTCGAGGTCCTTCGTCACGCGGTCCGCCGTCTCCCGGTAGTGCGCGAACACGATGATCTTCGAGTCCACCTTCCTCATGAACTGCTCCCGCACAACCCAGGCGGTCTTCGCGAGCTTCGGATGTTCGACCTCCGTGTCGTGCGCGAGCTTGATCGCCTCCTGGACCTTCGCGTGTTTGAGGAACTGGACGTCTGCCTTGGATCGGGCGTCGGCCTCCATCTTCTCGAAGTACGATCGGAGGGAGCCGAGCCCCTGCGTCTCCGCGAGCTCGATCGCATGGTTCGCCTTCATCGCGATCGCCTGTGCGGTCATCGCGCCGTACAGCCGGCCGTCCTTCACGCCGGAATCGAGCTTCTGCCGGGCCTCGTTGCCCGCGGCGAGGAGGTCCTTCAGGCTCGGTTTCGGCTTCCCGGCGAGGAACCCGATCTTCTTCAGCCGCTCCACCTGCTCATCGAACACGGTCTCCAGCAGGCTTCGGATCTCCTTCGAGACATCCGGCGCGTCGATCGGGATCTGCTGGATCTCCAGGCCGTGCGTGTATGGGACAACATCCGCATCGTACTCCGTGCGAATCTCGACCGCCGTGATCCCGAGGTTCGAGCAGACCTCGAGGATCTTCTCCGCCGACGATCCGGGCGAGGCGGTCATGCCCAGCACGAGCCGACCGGGGACCTCCTTGTACGCGGCGGCGACGTCGACGTAGGCGTAGTCCCCCACGGCGCGATGTGCCTCGTCGAAGACGATGAGACTCACGTCGTCGAGGGTGAACCGCTCCGCCCGCAGGTCGTTCCGGATCACCTGCGGAGTGGACACGATGATCTTGTTTTCCCGCCACAGGAGCTCCCGCTCCTCGGGGGACGTCGCCTCGCCCGTGAACAGGGCGATTCGCTCGGCGATCAGCATCTCCCGCATCGAGCTGGCGTGCTGCTCGACAAGCGGCTTCGTCGGCGCGAGGAACAGAATCCTGCCGCCGCGGCGGAGCGTCTCCGCGATCACCATCACCGCGATGATGGTCTTCCCCATGCCGGTCGGCAGGACGACGAGGGTCGAGCGCTCGAGGCATGCCTGGGCAATGTTCACCTGGTACGCGCGCTCCTCGACGGCTCCTCGGCGGAGGAGCTCGTGCGTCACGTACACGCGTGCCGAACACCGGGATGCGGGAATAACCTTTTGCGTCAGATCGGCGGACGTGCGCTCCGGCGGCGCGCGAACAGGACTAACAGGATGAGGATGACGGGGATGAGCACCGCGACGAGCACGACGAGGAGTTCCGGCGGCCACGGGATTGGCGCGTTGCCATCCTGCAGAGCCAGCGCCACCTGAATGTCAAGCGTGTCGGTCGCGGTGTTGTCCGCGTCCGACGTCGCCGTGATCGTCGCTGTGTACGCCGTTCCGAGAGCCGCATTGATTGCCGGACGGATCCGGAGTCGGAAGGCCAGATCCCGATCGGGCGCAAGGTGGATCTCGTACCCCGTCGCGGGCACGTCGACGCCCGACGCGCGGACGACCGCGGACCAGCCCGCCGGAACGCTCGCGCCGAGGACGAACGTGTCCTCGAACTCCCCGACGTTCACCGCCTTCAGGTCGACGTCGAACTCGATTCCCGGCACCGCGTCGATCGGACCCGAGGGCCCGAGCAGCACGACCGCACGGCCCAGGCCACGCTCCGCGATCATCACGTCGTCGACCCACCAGCCGCCGGAATCCGGCATGATGTCCGAGCTCACGTTGAATCGCACCTGGAGGGCCGTCGCGTCGATGATCGCGGCGGTCAGGTCAATCGACACGCCGCGCCATGTCAGGTCGCGCTCCTGGTAGTGCGCCATCGGCGTCCACGGGCCCCAGGCGCCTGCGAAGGTCCGCACCTCGACGTATGCGTCGTCCGTATCCGACACGCTGATCGGGAGGGGCGGGTCCGTCCGCCGCCACAGGTCGTACCGGTGGTAGAAGATCAGGAACGCCGGGCCGGGGGCCACGTTAATCATCGGGGAGGTGAGGGTGTGCCACTGGGGCGGGAGGGGATTCGGGATAAGCGTCGGGACGTACCCGAAGCGCCACGCCTGCGCAGGGCTGTGCGAGGAGCCGTTCTCATCCGCGTCGTTCACGATTTCCCACCGATGCGCGTCGTTCGGCAGGCCGTCGCGGGTCCAGCCTCCGACGCCCGCCTCGACGTCGTCCCGGAAGTCGAACTCGTTCGAGAGGGTGTGGGCAACTCGCTCGTCGTTCGATGGGATCTCGTCCCGGTCCGCGGCGGCCGCGAGGCGGACCGACGCGCGAACGAGGTACCGCCCGATCTCGCTCGCCGTGAACGTCACGTCAAACGTCGTGGACGTCCCTGCCGCGAGCCCAGAGTCCTGGAACGTCGCGCTCGCCACGAGGGCCGTCGCCTCGACGCGCTCGTAGTAGAGGTCCGCGGTCACCTCGATGCCCTCCGGCGTCACGCCCTCGTTGCGCACGACGACCGTAGCGACGACCGATTCATTCCGGGCGGCGTGCGGCGGGATCCGGATCTCCGAGACGGCCGCGTCCGTTCCGATCGTCTTCGCGATCGTCGCGGTCATCGGGTTGCCGCTCGCGGAGATGTCCCGCACCCGCCAACCCGTCTCGCTCCCGTCGTACGCATGGCTGTTCGGCACCGTGTCCGGTCCGAAGCCCGTTGTCGTGTCGCGCCACGGATCCGACGCGTCGAGGGGCCGATCCCCGGAGGTCGTCTCGTCCGCCTCTTCGAGGTCCACAAGGCGATGCGCATCGTTGTCGTTCCCCGCCACCGTGTCGTCCACATGCCATATGAGAAGTCCGAATCCGGGGAGGGCTGCGTCGAAGCCGGTCGGCTGGCGGTTCTCGATCAGGAAGTACTCGTCCCCGAGCGATGTCGTTCGCACGCGAAGGCGGTACACGTCCCCGGACGCCTCGACCGCGGGAACGGAGGTCCCCACGAGCGCCGTCGTGACGTCGAGCACGTTGGCCCAGCCGAGCCGCAGTCGGCTCCAGGCGTTCGGGTGGGCGGGCGACGATCCGGGCGGGAAGCCGTTCCACGAGCCGCCGCCCATGAGGTCCCACACCCCGACACCCTCGGAACTCCGGTCCGTGTCGTACAGGTCCGGGAGGCCGAGGTCATGCCCGAACTCGTGCGTCACCACGCCGATCGGCGAGAACTCGCTCACCATGATGTATCCGTACACCTGCACGCCGTCCGGGCGGAGGCTCTGCGATCCCGGCGTCAGAGGGTCCGCGTCGAGGACGGCCCAGCGGTGGGACCAGACGAGGTCCGTGTTGCCCGGCGTGTTCTCCTGGCCCGCACCTGCGTGGACGACGATCACGTGGTCGACGACGCCGTCGGAGTCCGTGTCGAAGGGCCGGAAGTCCGTCGTCGGGTCTGCGGCCTGGACCGCCTCGACGACGAGCCGGTAGACCGGCCCGTTCGCATCGTCAACGCCGTTCGCGCTGTCTGCGCCGTAGTACGCCATCGTGCGCGAGCTCCGCCACCAGGTCGGGATGATCGTCGCGTTGACCGTCAGCGAGCCGAAGGAGACTTCCTGGTAGTACGAGCGCAGGGACCCGGCGGTCGGCCCTTCTCCGTTGAAGATTCCGTTGAAGTACGGCCCATCGTGACTCGAATCCCCGGAGACATCCTGGAAATCGATGAGCAGGACGATCGCGCGCGCCACGCCGGACGTCTGTGTCGGGGTCGGCGGAGGGAGCGGCTCCCCTTGGGCCACATACGGCGGCCACGACTGGACGTTCGGGTCTGGCGGCATGAGGTGCGGACGCGCATCCGTCGGAACGTGCCAGTGCTGTGAAGGGGTGAGCGCGATCGCGACAACGAGCGGGACCAAGAGGGCCACCGCGAGCAGGGGGGCTGTCCCGCGCATCGGACGCCTCGATTCAGGTCGTCCGTAATTAACATTGACCCGGGATTCTCAGTCCAAGGTAACAAAGGTGTTACGACGTCGCTTTGTCGAACGTTGTAGGCTCGTCGGCGAGCGGCTTCGTCGCATCGATTCCCATCTTTGATGGTGAGCGGTCGTGGGCGCTCGGGATGGCGAAGGTGGACATGGCTCCCCTTCTGATCGCGAACGTAATAGCCGATCCGGGAGAGGGCCTTGACAACCTCCCGTCCAGAGAGGACGGGAAGGCGTGGTCATGCCTTCACGGTCACGACGGTCTCAATGACGCCTCGGCGCCGCCGGACGGGCACGCCGTCCTCCGCGAGCGCGGAGAGGTGAAGCGCGATGGCCTCGCGGATGTTTCGTCGCGCCTGCGCGGCGTTGCGTCCCTGGCTGATGCAGCCGGATAGCGCGGGGACAGTGGCCACCCACCAGCCATCCTCGTCCTTCTCGAGCCGGACCTTGAACTTCATCCGATTGAAGATAGTCCGCCGACGTTGTTGATTATCCTCTCCGCATCGTGCGTCGCTCTCGCGATTCCCGTTTCGGACCTCACGTCATCTCCGTTCGTATGGCTTCAGACGGTCGCCTTCTCGAACATCCCGGGATCGCCGCCGAAGGGTTTCGTCGCATCGATGCCCACCTTCGACGTGAAGCCGTCGTGGGCGCTCGGATCGATCGAGGAGCCTCGGACATCATGGAGGACGACGAGGCCGCGGTCCGCCTGGAACCGGGTCGCGATCGCCCACTCCACGTCCCGGTCATCGAAGATGTTGATGTCCTCGTCCACGATTACGACCTGCTTCATCGACGTGTGCGCCCCGAACGCCGCCATGATCGCGTTCTTTCCGTCCCCCTGGTGCTGCTTGCGGATCGAGACGACCCCATGGAGCCAGGCGCAGCCGCCCTCCGTGAGGCGAACCGCCTTCACGTGCGGCACGGCGCGAGAGACTGCCTGGTAGATGACGGGTTCGCGCGGCATCCCCATGAACATGAAGTGCTCGTCGAGGCCGCCGACGATGATGTGAAAGATCGCATCGTCCCGATGGGAGATTCGGTCCACAACGAGAACAGGTTCTTTCCTCACGCGATCATACGTGCGGACGGCATCGACGAACGGCCCTTCCTCATGGGTCTCGTTGATCAGACGGCCCTCGAGGACGTAATCCGCCTCGGCGGGGACCGTGAGCCCGTTCTTGAGGCGGACCATGTCGACGGGCCTTCCCAAACAGGACTGGGTGAGTGCAGAGGCGATGCGACTCTCGTCGACGCCATATTCGACGGAGGTCCCACCCGCAAGGAGGTTCCACGGATCGAGGCCGATGCATATCGCGACTTTGAGTTCCTCGCCCGCGTTGATGGCTTCGTTGTACATGTGCCGGAGATGGCGTGGCACGATCCGACACACCCCGCGCGTCTGATTGAGTATCTGGATGCGGTGGAACGATAGATTGCGGACGCCCTGCCACTCCGCGACCCAGACGCCCGCGGTGATGTAGCGACCCGCGTCCTTGGGGAAGAGTTTCGGGATGGGCAGCATGTCGAGGTCCACGTCCGTGGTCGAGTTCTTTCGGAACTCCGCTTGTTCGACGATGTGCGTGTCGATCGGATTGGTCTGGGCCGCCATGAGGCGTGAGAGCAGCTCGTCCTTCGTGACCGCCAGGGCCATGGCGACGCGGTCCCTCGTGGCCCAAAGGTTCCCCGCGGCGGGGCCGCCTTCTAGATTCGGGAAGAAGACGGGACGCGTAGGATGGGCTCGGAAATGCTTCGTGACCTCAATTTCGCGGTTGATGCGTCCGCGTACCGTGATTACGTCGTCGGCGAACCGGTCTAGCCACTGGCGCATCGCCATGCTGATCCCGCGCGGTATCTTGGGGACCGCATAGAAAGCTTCCGTCCGCCCGCGGGAGAGGACGGTCACGGAGGCCAGAGCGGCGGCGGCGACCGATCCGGCGGCTCGTGAGGCGGCGGCTCCAATGCCATCGGGCCCCGAGGCCGCAGGAGGAGCGCGGCCGATCCGACGATTGCTGCGACGGCGGCCACTCCGAATCCCACCGCGAGGGTTGCGGCGCCGACGTCGAAGCCGCCGTTCGGAGGCGGCGGAATCGACGCAGGCCGCACCTTCAGCCGCAACATGAAGTCGTTGTCCTCGACGAACGTCTCGTCCGGGGTGACGTTCCCGATCCGGATTCGCACCGTATGGTCCCCGACGCCGACCGCGAGGAAGGATTCGGATAACACCGTGGCTGCCTTC
>CAMTUI010000023.1:0-169874 GCA_947084985.1 Methanobacteriota archaeon
ATCTCGTGTCCCCGCTGAGGGAGACACTGTGGCCGAAGTAGTCACCCGCCGCGCCGTCGCTCGCGGTGAGCTTCGCCTGTTGAGACCACGTCGTCCCGGTCCGGACGAAGACGTAGGCGGAGCCCGAGTCCTCGCCGAGGTCGTCGTCGCCGTACGCCCCGATCACGGCCGTGTCCCCGCTGAGGGAGACGCTGATGCCAAAGAGGTCGTATGCCGCGCCGTCGCTCGCCGTGAGCTTGATCTCCGACTGGGCCTCCGCAGGGATGGCTACCAGCACAACCATTCCTACGAGCATCCCAACAGCCACAAAGCAGGCCCACTGAAATCTCGTCTTCCTCCCCCACATCAGTTACGGAGGAGGCATATATATGACCGTTTCCCCCGGGCAGCATCGTCCTCGGCGTCCCCTCAGCGACCGGCCCGGAGCAGGCTCGCGGTTGCACCCGCTCCTGGTGGACTGCCACGGCTCAGGGATTGTCCTCCGCCGGAGGGAGAGTGCTCCCGGCGGGATTCGAACCCGCGTCTGAGGCTCGAAAGGCCCCGATCCTTGACCGGACTAGACTACGGGAGCGGGGGCGCGTTAGTCCCGAGGTCCATAAATGCTTTTGCGGACGGGTCCGCGTGGGACCGGAAACTACATGTCGGCTCCCGGCCTCGACGGATTTCCATGCGCCGTCCGTTGCGCCTCACGACGGAGAACGTCTTCCTGATCTGCGGGTTGCTCATCGTCCTCCTCGGTTGGGTTGCGGACCTCTTTGGCGTGCTCGAGGAGGGCGCGGCGGGAGACAACCACAGTGGCGGGAACCTCTCCCTCCGCATCTTCATCACGATGTTCGCCGTGGCCTTCGCGACCATCGGGGTGGGCTTCGAGAGCTTCTCGAAGATGCTGACGGACCCCGCCCTCACAAAGCGCTACCTCGTCGCCTTCCTGTTCCTCGCGGACGGATCCCTCCACCTGTACGCGTTCAACGACCACCTCGGGGAAGTTTTCCCGGCGGCGTTCTTCGCGATAGCCTCGACGCTCCAGCTCGCCGCGGCCTTCCTGATCCCATCCACCAAGCAGGAGCTCGACTCCGCGTGGCTCGGCCTGACCGCGTCCCTGATTGCCGCGTACGTCGTCACGAGGACGGTCGCCGTGTGGCCCATCGGGACCGTGGAGGAAGTGGACCCGCTCGGCCTCATGTCGAAGGCGGTCGAGGTGGTCGCCGTGATCACCCTCGTCTCCCTCATGCGTGGGCAACGCGTCGAACGGACGACGGCGAACGAGGTCGCGAGTCCAGGCCGCTGACGCGTCAGATCTCCCCGGCGACTTCCTTCGCCAGGACTTTGTACTCCTGCTCCTTCATCGCGGCGGGATTCGCGGAGATCAACAGGTACGAGTCGTTCAGCACGACCTCCTCGTTGACCTTCTGGAGGAACCGCATCACGGACGCGAAGCCATTCTGCGAGATGAGGTACTCGAGACCTTCCAGGAGGACCGCCCCGTTTCCACCGTCCGCGGCGAACTCGGCAATGGCGGACGCGATGTCGACCAGGGCGGACGGCTCTGCGACGGCCATCCGCTCCCCTTTCTTCCCGACGGACTTCGATAGCCAGATGAAGCCTGCGTCCTCGAGGGGCGGATATCGAGCGCGCAGGTCGTCCGGATGGATGCGCGTGATGCACAGGCCGCGGGCCCGTGCCTTCAGGAGGTCCGTGAACATCTCGAAGATCCGATCCCCCTTCGGCTCGCGGACCAGGTAGACGCCGCGCCGCCCGATGTCCTTCTTCGCGGGCATCTCGCCCCCGCCGATGACGGGGATGCCCTCCTCCTCGAGAAGGCGGGCCTCCATCGCCTCGACGGCGCGGTACAGGACGGCCATCTTGGACTTCGACATCACGCTGAGTTCCGTGGACGAGTACCCGCGCGTCGTGAGGGCGCCGATCTCCCGCCAGGCGGCCTTGAGTCCTTCCTCGTAGCCCCTGAGAAAGGCCTTGCGCTTCTCGTCGTCGCCCATCCCTGTGGCCGGGAATAGCACCCGCCGGGCGTATAGAAGTTTCGTGCGTGCCGTCAGCCGATGTACCCGAGGTCCTCGCGCTTCTCCGGGCCTTCCGGCGAGGACTCGATGTCCTTCAGCTTCGACGTGATCTGGTCGATCTGCTTCGCCTTGCTCTCCAGCTCCGAGAACGAGATCTCGATCCCGAGGTACTTCGTCAGGACCTCGAGGACGGCCTGGGCGCTCTTCGGGTCCACGAAGTACCCGGACGTCTCGCCCATCAGGCACACGGCGCCCATGTCGTAGAGCCGGCCGAGGCCCAGCAGGAGGCCGCTCGCGCCGACGATGCCCGCACCCGGCTCCCCGCGGCTGAACACGACCCCGTACGTCTCCATCTCCTTCACGAGGTCCGTCCCCGTCGCGGCGCCGAGGACCCGCGGCTTCGTGACCATGCGCCCCATCCCGTACCCGCCCAGGGTGAAGACCCTCCGGACGCCGAGCTTCTTGAGCTCCCGCAGGATGAAGTCGCTCAGCTCGTACTGCCCCTCCGGGGTGAGGCCCTGGTAGTCCCCCGTCAGGAGGACGAGGTCCCGGCCGGCCCCGCGCTTCACGTAATGCATCTCGTTGTTGACGAGCTTCACCTGGCCGTCCTCCTGAACGAGGACCTGCGGCGGGAAGTACTTCGAGAAGATCTCCGCGAACTTGACCGCCTTCAGCTCGTCCTTGAGGTGCTCCGCCGCCAGCTTCCCGACGTTCCCGATGCCCGGAAGTCCTTCGATGAAGATCGGGTCGTCCAGCTTCGGGTGCTCGAGGTACCGGATCACGATGTTCTCCATGAGGGTCACCTACTCAACTCGTCGGCTCGCCTTAAGTCTGCGTCGATAGACGCCGTAGCGGTCCTCCGGGGAGTACCGCGGCGGCATCGGGTTCCCGGTCGCCTGGCCGCACGCCGGGCACGCGTCCTTCAGGCTGTACGTGCCGCAGGCGCGGCACTTCTTCATGACGGACCGCATGTCTCAATCCTTCCGGTGGAACGTCGCCTCGCCGCCCTTCGCGGTAAGGGCCTTGATCACGCGCGCCGCCGCCTTCTGGATCTCTTCCTCGGCGACGCGGTAGTCCGGCGCGCGGACGACGATTCGGTATCGCGGCGCGCCGATGTACTGCACCTTCACGCTGATGCCGTCTCCCTCCGCCGCGGCCTTCGTCAGGGCCTCGCGCAAGTGGACGGCGCCGTCCGGGCAGGGGTCCGTCGCCTCGAGGTAGCCGTCAATCGTCACGTGCGGCGGGACGATGTTCTCCCGCGCGACCTCGACGAACACCTTGACCCAGGGGCCCTTGAAGCCCTCCTGCTCGAGCGCGCTGTCGTCCATCACGCTCTCCTCGAACGCGCGGTACAGCGTGCCGAAGGAATCGAGGAGCTCGTACCCGAACTCCTCCCAGCATTCCGCCGGCGTCTTCCCGAGGCGGGTCGCGACGATCCCGAGGAGGTTCTCCGCCTTCTGCTCGTTCTTCCACTCCTGGATCTTCTCGCGGCGCTGGTGCTCGTTGACCGCCTTCAGCGAGAGGTCGATGTGGCCCTTCTCCTGGTCCACCTTGAGGACCTTGGTGACGACCT
Organism: Methanobacteriota archaeon; assembly: GCA_947084985.1. Classification (GTDB taxonomy): domain Archaea; phylum Thermoplasmatota; class Thermoplasmata; order RBG-16-68-12; family RBG-16-68-12; genus RBG-16-68-12. Next base: position 3,592 of record CAMTUI010000023.1, read on the forward strand.
TCTGCCCCTCCCGCACGTAGTCCCGGATGTACTTGATCCACCCCGAGGAGACCTCGGCGATATGGATGAAGCCCTCCTTGTTCTCGTACTCGTCCAGGGTGACGAAGGCCCCGAAGTTCTTTACGTTGGCCACAGAGCACACGACGAGTTCGCCTTCGTCGGGCCAGTCGTAGCCTCGGGCCGCTTCCGTCCGCTCGGCCATTTACTCGAGGACCCCCAGGATCTCGCCTCGGATCGCGGCCTTCCCGCCCGTCGGCTTCGCGACCGTCGCGCCGCAGACCTGACAGAGGACCGTGCTCGCGGCCCGGTCGAAGACGATCTGCTCGTTGCCGCAATCCTCGCACTTGACCCGGAGGAACTTGCTCGTGGGCTTCGGGATCACTTGTGCACCTCCACGAACTCGAACTTCTTCGCGCGGATGCCCCGCCGCTGGTGGGCCTTCTTGCATTCCCGGCAGCGATACCGGAGATGGATGCGCTTCGTCGGCTTCTCGCGGCCTTCCGGCTTGGGGCGGGGGAAGCCCCCGTACCCCGCCGTGACCCGTCGGAATCGGCGCTGGCCGGCACGGAGCTCGGACCTCGGGCGGTTCTTGACCCGCTCGACCTCCAGCTCGACATGCTTCGCGCAGAAGGGACAGTAACCGCGGATTCGTTGGGGCAGTTTCATGGAGGGCCGACCGAGCGGCGATACAGAGAGGAACTCGTATTTATGGGTTGCTGGGTATGCATGAGGAATTTCGCGCGGCGGTCGCGGCGATGGCGGGGACCGGTGATCGCACGCCGTTAGCCCGCGGTCCAGGCGGTCCGGGCGGAAACATTGGTTGTTGAATCGCAAGAAATATATATTGCTATATTAATAAATGGCGGGGAGATACAATGAGCAGGGAAGTCCGCCTATCCCGACGGGACGAAACCCTGGTGGACCTGCTCATTGAGACCGGCCTTTCGCGGAATATCGCGAAAACCCTTGTGTTCCTTTCGAAACGCGAGGAGACGACCTCCGTGGAAATCGAGAAGGCCACGGGCCTACGTCAGCCGGAGGTCAGCATCGCGATGCAGGAGCTGCGGCGGCGGAAGTGGGTCGACAAGCGGGACATCAAGAAGGAGGGCAAGGGCCGTCCCGTGCACTCGTACCGCCTGAGCGCGTCTTGGTCTGAAATCCTCGGGCAGATTGACCGCGAGGAACAGGCGAAGATCGACCGGATCGAAGCGAACCGGAAGAAGCTCAAGGGCTACGCGTAGCCCGCAGGGTCCGCACACCCTTCGGCGTCCCGGCGAGGACGACGTCCGCCATGCCGAGGAAGAGGCCATGGCCGATCACGCCCGGGATGGCGTCGATTGCCGCCGCCATCTTCGCAGGCGACTTCATGGGCCCGAAGCGGGCGTCGAGGATGTGGTTCTCGTTGTCCGTGCGGTAGGCCTGGCCGCCCCGTCGGCGGAGGTCGGCCTTCGCGCCGAGGTCCTCCAGGGCCTTGGCCGCGGTGCGCCAGCCGAACGGATGGACCTCCACGGGGACCGGAGCCCTCGTGCCGAGGCGCGACACGAGTTTCGACTCGTCCACGATGACGACGAACCTCTTCGAAGCGGCGGCGACAATCTTCTCCCGGAAGAGCGCGCCGCCGAGGCCCTTGATCAGATTGAGCTTCGGGTCGACCTCGTCGGCTCCGTCGACGCACAGGTCGAGCCGAGGATGTTCCTCCAGGGAGGTGAGCGGGATCCCGAGCTGCTTCGCCGCCTCCGCGGTCGCGAACGACGTGGGCACGCCCCTCAGGTCCACGCCCTCGCGTGCGAGGCGGGCAACGCCCTCGAGGAAATGGCGGGCCGTCGACCCGGTCCCGAGGCCCAAGACCATCCCGGGCTTCACGTACTTGAGCGCCGCCTCGGCGGCCCTCCTTTTCTGCTCGTCCGGACTCGCCACGTCAGGCCCTCCGCCGCAGTTCGTCGACGAGCCTTCCGAGCTCCTCAATTACGAGGCGGTCGAGTGTCTCGCCCAAGGCCTTCGTGGCCTTCGACGGGTCGCCCGTCACCCCGGGCCAGTACTTCCGAGGATCGTCGACGACCGCATAGGGAGGAATCTCGTTCCTCCCCGCGGGGCTCCTCCCTTTCACGAGCTCCGGCCGCGCGGCCAGGATCCGCGAGGTCTCGCCCGCGCCCGCATGGCCGTCGCCCTCCGGCAGGACTCCTTGCGTGGCATAGATGATGTCGTAGTCGGAAAGTACAGTGGCTTTCAGGCCCGTCCCTCGATCGATGACCTCCTGGGCCGCGGCGCGGAGTGCCATCATGTGCTCCCGCCCCGCGTGCCCGCTCACGATCATCACGCGGCGCACGCCGTTCCGGACGAGGTCCGCCAGCACGTCCCGCACGAACGCCTTGAGCGCCTCGACGGAGACGCTGACCGTCCCCGGGAAGGGCCGAGTGGTCGTGCACACGCCATACGGGATGGGCGGCGCGACGTAGGCGCCGGTCCGGCGGGCGAGCTCCTCGAGGACGTGCAGCGGCTGCATCATGTCCGCGCCGAGCGGAAGATGCCGACCGTGCTCCTCGAGCGCGCCGACGGGGAGGATGACGACCGGATCCTCACGGACGATCGCGGCGAATTCCTCGGAGGTGAGTTCTTCGAGCCGCATGCCGCGACAATTGTCCGCAGGGCCATAAAGGGTTCGAGCCCCGTACCGTGTTGTTAACCTTGTTCAAGGTTAACTCAAGACGGCAGGCCTTTAGCGGCCCGTGGTCTTCTGCGCCCCGTGCGCGTGGCCGTCCTCTTCTCCGGTGGGAAGGACTCGACGTACGCCGCGTACGTCGCGACGCAACGCGGGTGGGAAGTGACCCATCTCCTGTCGATCGTCCCGGAAGACCGCGACTCCATGATGTTCCACGTACCGAACCTACACGTGACGCCGCTCCTCGCGGAGGCGATGGGCTTCCCGCTCGTGCAGGAGACCGCATCCGCCGGGGAAGCCGGAGAGCTCGATGCCCTTCGGCGCATCTTCCGACGCGTCGACGTCGACGGGGTCGTCGTCGGAGCCGTTGCGTCGGACTACCAGCACAGCCGGGTGAACCGGGTGGCGAATGAACTCGGCCTGAGTGTCTTCGCGCCGCTGTGGCGACACGATCCGAGGCGCCTCGTCCACGACTACCTCGCTGCCGGATTCGAGATCGTCTTCTCCAGCGTCTCCGCGGAAGGCCTGGACGAGAGCTGGCTCGGTCGGCGCTGGGATTCGCAGGTCATCGAGAACCTCCTGCGCCTCCATGACTCGAAAGGCGTCCATCCCTGCGGGGAAGGAGGGGAGTTCGAGACCATCGTCCTAGATGGGCCGACGTTCCATCAACGGGTGGAAGTCATCTCCGCAGAACCGAAATGGGAAGGGACGGCAGGCACCTGGAGGATTACGCAGGCTCGGCTCGTCCCCAAGATCCCCGTGTGAGGAGTGGGGCTGGGCAGATTTGAACTGCCGTCGCAGGCTCTCTTGCCCCCTGAGGGGTCCCAAAGCCCGAAGGATAGACCAAGCTACCCCACAGCCCCTGCGCGGCGAGCAACTGGATCGCGCGATAAATACGTTCTCTAGTCGTGTCGACGGAGATGGACGGCGGCGTCGCGTGCGGCCGCGCGGACCGCCTCCTCGCTCGAATGCCGCGGCGTCCATCCGGTCCCCTTGAGGCGGTCCACTGCGAGCTGCATCACCCGCACGTCGCCGACCCATCCGCTGACGCCGCCGCCCCCGCCCGTCCAGACGTACTGCACGTTCCGCAGGCCGAGCTCCTCGCAGACGGCGTCCGCGATCGAGCGAACGGTGATCGCGTCCTCGCTCCCGAGGTTGTACACCGCGACCGCGCCGTCCGCCGCGGCGACGCCCGCCCGGAAGCCCGCGATCACGTCGTCGATGTGCGCGTACGACTTCGCGGTGCCGGGATCCGAACCGAGGATCTCGAGCCGCCTCGGGTTTCGGAGGACCTTGCGCACGAGATCCACGACAACCCCGTGGCCGCTGCGGCCGCCGACGACGTTCGCCATGCGGAAGATGACCGCGTTCATCCCGAACGAGTGCGCATACGCGGACAGGAGGGCCTCGCACGCGAGCTTCGACGCGCCGTACAAGGAGATCGGCTCCATCGGTGCGTAGTCTTCCGGTGTCGGGACCTCGATCGCTTCGCCGTACACTGTCGAAGTCGACGCGAAGACGACCTGCGGCACCTTCGCGGCGCGACAGGCCTCGAGGACGCGATGGGTCGCGAGGATGTTTTGATCGATGTGCGCCTTCGTCCCGTCCCTACCCAGGCGCACATCGGGGTTCGCCGCGAGATGATAGACCGCCTGCGCGCGTCGGAGGACCGGGCGCAGATCCGCCCTCAGGACATCCCGCCGAACGAGGGTGGCCCCCGCCCGCAGGGCATCCGCGATGTTCTCCCGCTTCCCGGACTTCATGTGGTCCACGAGGACGACGTTCGCCTCGCGCACGAGGGCGTCCGCAAGGTGGCTCCCAATGAACCCTGCACCTCCCGTGATCACGATCCGCGGTCGGGCCACAGTCCTCGCCGCGCCCAACTCGCGCCGAAGTAATCAAGGTTCCTTCGATTCGCGCACGTAGGCGACGAGGGCATCGACCGCGCGGGCGCGGTGTGAGATCGCGTTCTTCTCCGTGACGGTCATCTCCGCGAACGTCTTCGGGTGGCCCACCGGAACGAAAATCGGATCGAAGCCAAAGCCTCCCTTCCCGCGTTCTGCATCCGTAATCGTCCCGCGGCACTGTCCGTGGAAGACCTCGTGGTCGCCGCCCCGCCGGAGGAGGAAGACGGTCTCGAACATGGCCCCGCGGTCCCGCACGCCCTCCATGAGCTTCAGGACGCCCGCGCAGCCGAGTCGCTTGTACACGTACGACGAGTACACGCCCGGGAATCCGCCAAAGTGGTCGATGAACAGTCCGGAATCGTCGATCAGGTACTCCCCGGAAATCTGGTCGTCCAGAACCGTCGCGGCGAATCGAACGACCTTCTCGGGCCGGTCCGTCTGGATCTCCGGATACGTTCGATCCTCGCGGACGAGCTTGATGCCGGCCTCGAGGAGTTTCACGGAGACCTCTCGGAACTTCCCTTCGTTCGTCGTGACGAACGCGATCATGTGTACCGTCCCCGCGACTCGATCTCCTTCACCTTCGCGATGACCGCGTCGGCCGCCTTCCCCATGACCTTGCGATAGCCCCGGAGGACCTCGCGGTAGTACGTCGTCGCTTTCTGGTGAGCGCTCGTGAGGGCCTCCCGGAGCAGATGGAGGTCGACCCCGCGCGCCTCCATACCATCATCCTTCGCGCCGAGGCTGAAGTCGATCATCACGACCCGACCGTCCCGGAGGATCATGTTCGAGGTCGTGAGATCTCCGTGGACGATCCCCGCCCGATGCAGACGGCCGACGATCTCACCGACCTGGCGTGCGACCAGGATCGCTCGGTCGCCTCCGGCTTCGAGGACTTCCTTGGCAGTCGGGCCGTCGATGAACTCCATGACGATCTTGTTCTCGAAGAGATCGATATCGTAGAGAATCGGCACCGACACGCCCGCGGACCGCGCCTCGGCCATGAGCTTCGCCTCCGTGCGGATGCGCGAACGACGCAGGTCCTCGTCGAGCGCGCCAAGGCGATAGGCCTTCGGCACGCGAACCTTCTCGATCGCCGCTCGGCCGAGGAATTCTGTCTTCCGCAGTTCCGCCTCCGCGCCGCGCTTCAGGAGCACGGACGTGCGATGCCGCGAGGATGAGAAAACCTTGTCGGCCTTAGCCGCTCGGCGAAGCGGTGCGGCCGAGGAAGCGGTGCACCTCATCGGCGGGCGCGGAACTCGTCCTCGGCTCGAAGTCCGGCGGTAGGCAACGGGTGTAGCGAGGTTCGAGCAGGCGGCCCTCCAGGAGGACGATCGCCGCGCGATCCCTCTCGCTACGGATCGGCCGGCCGGCGGCTTGGAGCACCTTGTTGATTGCCGGATACACGTACGCGTAATCGTAGCCCTTCGCGAACCCGAACTTCCGGGCGTAGTAGTCCTTGAGGGCTTCGACCTCCACGTTCGGCGGACTCAGCGGCAACCCGACGACGACCACGGCGGCAAGGAGGTTGTCCTCGTAGTCGACGCCCTCGCTCAGGGAGCCACCCTGGACGCCGAGCAACAGCGCGCCTCCGTCCGCGCGGGCGAGACGCAGGGCTTCGAGGGCCCCGTCGCGCTTCGTCTTCGTCCAATCCGGCCGCTCGACGAGGAGCTTCTTACTCACGCGCGCGGCACGGATCCGCCCGAGAGCCTCTGACATGAGTTCGTACGACGGGAAGAACACGGCTACGTTGCCGTCGACGGCCGCGACGATCGCCGCGATTTCATAGGAGACGAGGTCGTGCATCTCCGTCGTGCGCTTCGCGTAGAGCGTCGTGATGCGGGGATGGACGAGCAGGAGGCGGTTCGAGCGCGGGAACGGTGACATGTACGTCCGGATGACTCGCCGCGAAGCACCGATGCCAAGGAGGTCCGCGTACATTTCCGCGGGGAACAGGGTGCCGGACATCAGGATGCTCGAGTGGACCCGCTCGAAGACGCGGCGGCTCAGGACGCTCGGATCCATCAGGCGGAACGCGAACTTCCCTTCGGATCCCGGCACCACCAGGCGCAGGATTCCCTCCGTCGCGTCCCGCCAACGCGCGAGGAACTCCGCAACCGCGGGCAGTTGGCTCGGCAGGCCGCGGCGCGCCGATTCCTCCGCCGCAAAGCCGACCATCTCGACGAGGTCCGTGTACCCGATCGTCCGACCGAGCCCGTTCCGGAGCCCCGCCTCGACGACCTCGAGGAACTCCTCCTTGCGCGCGACGCGTTCCGCCCGGAGGACCATGAGGTACCGCTCCATCGACCGCGCGACACCGACGAGTTGATGGGCCACCTCGCCGTCGACCGACCGCGCCTCCCTCGCGGCCCGGAGGACGTCCGGCACGGAGAGATCGCCGCACAGGTGCGTGCGGATGCGGTCCGGGAGGTTGTGGGCCTCGTCGACTATGAGGACGATGTCCTCCAAGGATCGGCCCAGGCGGGGGAGGAACCGCTCGAGGATGTCACTGAACACGTAGTTGTAATCGCACACGACGACATGCGAGCGCGAGGCGGCGTCCATCGCGACTTTGTGCGGGCACACGCGGCAGGCGGCGCTCGCACGGATGAGGTCCTGGACGTGCAGGGTGCGCTGGAGGACCGCCGCGACGACCGCCTCGTTGTTGCGGGTGTAGAACGCGCACGTGCGGGACTTCACCTTGAAGTCGCAGAACTCGTGGAACGCGCGGCCGAACGTCGGTGCGTCCTCCTGTAGGCACATCGACTGCTTCGCGATTAGGTCGACCGCGGACACGCGGGCGCCTTTCGCCTCGAGTCGCTTCACCGTCTCGATCGCGATCCGGTGCTGACTCTGCCTCGACGTGAGGAAGAGGACGAGCCTCCCTTCGTTGATCGCATGTTCGAGGGAGGCCACGAGGGCCACGGCCGTCTTCCCGATCCCCGTCGGCGCGTGGGCCAGGAGATGCCGGCCCTCGGCCATCGCATGCCGGGCGTCTTCGAGGAACTCGACCTGTCCTCGGCGAATCGATTCGAACGGCCAGGCGAGCACGACAGGGGATCGGCGCAACGCCTCCGGGGACTCGAGTGCCTCCACTCTCGAGGATGACAAGGTGGGCTCTCCCGAGGGGCCGGCCGTATGAAGGGCTTCCCCGGAGAGGGGGCCGAAACTACTCGGGGGCGTTTCGGGGCGAGATAATCGGGAGGCAGCGCTTAAGCCGTGCCTCACGGCTGTATCACCGTGGCCCGCCGCTGCTTCGTATGCGGCTTCCGCACGGACCAGGCGATCTGCCAGCGCTGCAACACGATCCTCCGGCCGGACCGGGCCGCGTGTCCGAGGTGCGGAAAAACGTTCGACGGCTGGATTGCCGCCTGCGACGCCTGCGGCGCGTCAATCGATGCGCCTCCGACGCCGGGGGACCACGAGGCGATTCGCGCCCTGACCGCGGTACCCGGGATCACGGAATCCCGCGCGAAGGTCCTCGTTGCCCACGGATTCCGGGACTTCTCGGACATCGTCCGTTTGGCGCTCCCGGAGAGCGCGGTCCGCCAGGGCCTGCACCACACGATCGCCCGGAAGGCGATGCTCGCGGAGCTCGCGCCCCGGCCTGACCACGACACGACCGGCGCGCGCTGTCCGATGTGTGGGGCCGCGTGGCTTGCCGACGCGGTCCGGTGTGCCGCATGCGGCTCCTCGCCGGACCTCGAACTCGACCCGGCCGTGGTCGAGCAGAAGGTGCAGGAGCTGACCGGCGAGATCGTCGACCTCGCGGCAGACGAGGACTTCCAGGGGATGCCAGAGGACATCCGGCGGGACCTGCTGCAGGCGTTCGGCGGCCTGAGCGAGGAGGACCTCCTGCGGGAGGAATGCCAGCACCAGCTCGTGGCGTGGAGGGCGAAAGGCTTCGACGTCGTGCCGCTGGAGCGGCTCCTGGAGGTCGACCCGAAGCGATTTCGGGAGATCAGCGCCCGCCTGATCCGCGCGCAGGTGATGAAGAAGGCGGAGGGCGGTCGGTACCGATGCCCTCTCTGCGACCTCCGACTGGAGAGCACCGCGGAGGAATGCGAGAACTGCGGCGCCCGGTTCGCCTGATACGGAATCCACAATCCTAAATATGGTCGGGCCATGCGGGGTCCCCAATGCGAGCGCCCTATTCGGACTACGCGCCGCCTCCCATCTACATTTATCCGACGCGGACGGGGCCGAAGCCGGGGGTCCACTTCAGCCGCACGGAGCTGTTCCAGCTCCTCGTCGCGATCCTCGCGTTGAGTGCGGCCCTGACGGTCGCGCAGGTGATTGGATTCCGGGCCGTCCGCGTAACGCCGAGCGACCTGGGCGCCTTGGCCGGGCTGACGTTCATCGCCGCGCTCGTCGCCGTTGCCACGGGCGTCGGATTGCACGAGATCGCGCACAAGATCATCGCCCAGCGATACGGCAACTGGGCGGAGTTCCGGTACGACCTCCGAGGCCTCGCCCTCGCTTTCGTCTTCGCGATGTTCGGGTTCATCATCGCCGCGCCCGGCGCGACTATGGTGTCCGGCGTCGTCTCGCGGGAGCAGAACGGGCGGATCAGCGCGGCCGGACCCATATCGAATCTGCTGATCGGGACGGGCTTCGTGCTCGCCGCCACGACGATCTCGCGGACCGCGTCCCTGTCGGACTTCGTCGCGTTGTTCGTGACAATCCTCTTCGTGAACGCGTGGCTCATAAACACGGTCCTCGCGGGATTCAACATGATCCCCATCCTCCCGCTCGACGGGGCGAAGGTGTGGGCATGGAACAAGTTCGCGTGGATTGGGATCCTCGTCCTCGCGGTCGCGCTGTACCTGAGCGGCATGTTCCTCGGCCTGACGGGCCTCTAGACCCGGAACGACTCAGGTAATCCGGCCCGCAAGGTACCCCGCGCCGAACCCGTTGTCGATGTTCACGACGGCGACGCCGGGCGCGCAGGAGTTCATCATGCCCAGAAGAGCCGCGAGCCCATCGAAGGACGCGCCGTATCCCACGGACGTCGGCACGGCGATCACGGGCACATCGACGAGGCCCGCGACCACGCTCGGGAGGGCGCCCTCCATGCCCGCGACGACGATGATCACCTTCGCCTTCCGCAACAGGTCGCGGCGGTCGAGGACGCGGTGCACCCCTGCCACGCCGACATCGTAGAGGCGGGTCACTTTGCACCCCATATGCTCCGCGGTGACGGCCGCCTCCTCCGCGACCGGGATGTCCGAGGTGCCCGCGGTGACGACGAGCACGCCTCCGCGGTGGGGCTTCGGCGGCGTCCCGACCGCGACGATCCGCGCCTCCGCATGGTACGTCACTCGCTGGCCCCGGAGGGCCTTCTTCAGGCGGTCGGAGATCGCCTTTGACGCGCGCGTCGCGAGGACGAGGTCATGGGACGCGCTCATCCGCCGCGCGATCTCGACGATACGCGCGGGCGTCTTCCCGAGACACAGGATGACCTCCGGATGCCCTCGACGGAGATCGCGATGGGAATCCAACTTCGCGAACCCGAGGTCCTCGTACGGCAGATCGCGCAAGGCCTCCATCGCCTCGGAAACCGTCGCCTTGCCCGCCTTCAAGTCGCGGAGGAGGGCCTCCATCCGTCGGCGGTCCACGTCCCCTCACCGGATCTGTTCCCACTTCTCGAGTTCGAGGACGGAGCTCAAGGTGCCGCCCCGCTTGATCTCCTCGCGGATGCGGTTCTCCCGCTCGAGGACGTCGAGCGCCCGGTTCGCCATCTCGACCGCCTGCTCGCGCGGCACGACGACGAGTCCGCTCTCGTCCCCGACGATCCAGTCGCCCGCACGGACGACCTGGCCGCCGCACTCGATCTCGCTCCCGATCTCCCCGAGGCCCTTCGGCTCGCCCGCGTGGGGGGCCACGTGGCGGCTGAAGCAGGGGAAGTTCAGCTCGAGGATCGTATCGAGATCCCGCACGGCCCCGTCGATCACGACGCCGGCCAGGTGCTTCGCGATGCACGAGTTGCTCGCGAGCTCGCCCCAGACGGCCGTCGGGCCGCCGCCGACGTCGATCACGATCACATCCCCGGGCTTCGCGCGGTCAATCGCCTCGACGGGCTTCGCCCAGTCCCCGTCCGCCGTCTTTACCGTGACGGCGGGCCCGACGAGCTTCGTCCCATGGCGGATGCGAGGCACGAGGCCGTGGACCACGCCGCGCTTCTGCATCGCGTCCGCGAGGTTCGGGGTGGAGACCTTGAGGAACGCCTCGCGGAGGTCCGCTTCCGTGTACTTCTTGTAGAGGCCGCCGGGCGCCGGGATCGCCTTCCGCTCCCGCATCGCCTTCTTGATCTGGCGCGTCGCGCCGGCGATGTCTTTCTCCTTGATAATCGCACCGCCAACGATGATGATCGAGGCGCCCGCCTTGATCGCCTGCCCAACCGTCTCGGAGTTCAGGCCCCCCGCCACGGCGACGGGCAGCGAGGTCGCGGCGCACACCGCCTTGAGCTCCTGGAGCGGAGTGCGGGCAATCATCTGCTCGTCGATCGAGACGTGCATGTTCAGGTAGTCCACGCCGAGCTTCTCGAGCTCCTTCGCCCGCGCGCCTTTGTCAGGGACGCGCATCAGGTCGACCATGACCTTCGCGCCGTAGCGGCGCGCGGCCTTGACGGCCTCGAGAATCGTCGCGTCGTCCGTGACGCCCATGACCGTGATCACGTCGGCCCCGGCCTTCGCGGCGATCTCGACCTCGAAGGCGCCCGTGTCCATCGTCTTCAGGTCCGCGACGATCGTCTTTCCGTGGGCCGCCTTCTTGAGCTGCCGGACCGCCTCCATCCCTTCCGACTTGATGAGCGGCGTGCCTGCCTCGATCCAATCCGCGCCGCCCTGGACGGCTTCCTTCGCCGCGAGGAGCGCCCGCTTCAGATGCATGTGATCGAGCGCGACCTGCAACACGGGCTCCATGGTAAGCCGCCTACCTCGCCGTCGCGATAAAAACGTATCGTGGTGCTCGGAGACCACCGGAGGAGGAGCGGCGTCGTCGCTGGGTTAACCTTAAACAAGGTTAACGGGCCCACGCGCCGCGGACGGGACGCCAAGGCCTCGTACTTTCACATCTGATACTCAGCGCGCTCATCTCATATACAGCGCGCCGGGTTCAACGCGGACTGAGATGCCTGCGAAGGATCGCGATTTCAGCGGCGAGCGCGAGCGATGCGTCACGGGCATCGATGGGATCGACCACATCCTGAACGGCGGCATCCCGCGCGGCAACACGGTCCTCGTGTCGGGGTCCGTCGGCACGGGCAAGACGTCCATCTGCATCGAGTTCCTCATGCGGGGCGCCCTGTACGGCGAGAACTCCCTCTACCTCAGCGTCACCGAGCCGACAGAGAAGCTCCTGAAGAACGTGATCCCGTTCGACTTCTTCGACGACAAGCTGATGCGGCAGGGGAAGCTGCAGTTCATCGACCTCCCGAAGGTCTACGAGAAGCTCGGGATCGACAAGGAAGTCGTCGACATGGAGTCCGCCCGGCGGCTCGTCGAGACGATCGGCGGGATGGTCGACGAGTACCGCGCGCGGCGGCTCGTCCTCGACTCCGTGACCTCCGTGTGCTACGGCCTGCGGGAGCAGGAACGGATTCGCGACTTCCTCCTGCGCCTCGGGGCCACACTGAGCGCGAAGGGCTGCACGTCCCTCCTCGTCTCGGAGATCGGTTCGTCCGACCATGGGTACTCCCGCTGGGGCGTCGAGGAGGCCCTGACCGACGGGGTGATTGTCACGGGCAACCTCGAGCGGCGCGGCGACCTCCTTCGCACACTCCAGGTCGTCAAGATGCGCGGCACGACGCACAGCCGCGCGAAGTACGTCCTCGATCTCACGACGAGCGGCGTCCTCCTGGTGCCCCTGCTCAAGGGCGGGAGCGTGACGGGCGGTGGTTGAGGTCTCCATCTCCACCGAGGTCGCGGACCGTCTGGGGAACCTGCCGGAGGCGTCCGCGGTTGCGATCCGTCTGAAGGCGGAGCAGTACTTCGACGCGATCCAGGGCATGCTCGACCGATTCGCGACAAAGAAGGGCCTCGAGGTCGTCTACGTGACGTCGACGATCCCGTCCCAAAGCATCATCAACGCCCTCGAAGCGCTCGAGATCCCGATCGACCATGTGTGGTTCGTCGACTGCATCAGCCAGATCATGATGTCTCAGGCGAAGCGACACCAACATGCGATCGTCGTCGAGAGCCCGACGATGCTCGAGAACATCATGCTGAAGGTCGAGTTCCTCCTCCGCAAGCACCCGGATCGGAATGCCCTCGTCGTGGTCGATTCGATCAACAGCCTCGCGATCCATAACAACACGAAGATCCTGAGCGAGTTCCTCCACATCCTCGTGAACAACCTGCGGTCCCGGGGGGCCTACACGGTCATCTTCTCGATGCAGGAATACGAGACGGACGAAATCCGGAACATGCTCGTCCTGGTGAGCGACGAAACGATCGAACTGGGCGAGTGATTTGGCAGCTAAATCGCTTATAAACGAACGACCCGCTACCGGACCCGCTCCCCATGGAGAAAAAGGCACGAAGTTTATCGTGTCGTTCTCAAAGACGAATTTGAGCACGACACGTTTAAGTGCCGGGGGACCCCCCTGCGTGCTTGGCGGCGAAAGCCGCAGGAAGGACAAAACCATGAAGAGCGTCATCCGAAAGGATGAGGCAGCCGTGTCTCCCGTGATTGCGACCATCCTGATGGTCGCGATTACGGTGGTGCTGGCCGCGGTCCTGTACGTCATGGTCAGCGGTCTGCTGACCCCGACGGGCACAGGCCCGCGCGCCATGGGAGTGACAGTGTCGCGATCGGGCGACGGGACCAACTGGGTCCTGCTGTTTGCGAACGTCCCGACGGGCCTGACGATGAGCGGCACGACGATCTCCGTCATCCGACCAGACGGGTCAACGAACTTGACGGCGACCGCGTTCAGCGCGCTGAGCCCGGCCACGAACGGTGCCACATACAATGCGGTCGAGAACCCGGCTGACACCACGGTGGAAGTCGGAGAGTCGATCCTGCTCAAGATCACCTGGTACGCGACCAGCTCCCGCGTGCAGATCTCCGACGGCACCACAATCCTGGCCAACCCAACGCTACAGGGCTGAGGGCGCCGGACGTCTCGAACCTTCTTCCCGTTTTCCTTTTCCTTTTCCTTTTTTTCCTCCTCCCGCGGATGAGCAGACCCGCCGCCCCGCGTTTCACGGGCGTACAATAAACCGTTAATGCGGCGGCCGTCTCCTTCGACCTTCGAGAGGCCGAACGTCTCCGCGTTCACGATGATGCACCGGTGCCGCCGACCTTCTCTCTCCAGGTGACGCCGGCGCTTTTCCCTCATACGGAGGCGTTCCCCCCGAGGGTTTATCCTGGCACCCGAACCTGCTCGATCCGTGGAAGACGAACGGTACGAGGAGCGGCCGCCCGCCGGCGGGATGCGGGGCGGGGGGAGCATCTACTCTCAGACGGGCCTGTCGGGCCCCGGGATGTCCGGCTACATGGACCTGAGTCCCGACACGGGAATTCCGGGTCTCGGCTGGCTCGGGATCGTGGCCGTGGGGATCGTGATCGCGGCCTTGAACTGGCAGTGGGTCTTCCTCTGAGCCCGCGGACCTCACGGACGCCCGTGGGTGCTCCGTACCTCTAAGTAGAGGTATAAGCCGCTGACGACCGTGGGATCGGATCGTCCCTGAACCGATACGGCGGTGGCCCTCACCACGTCCACTTGAACTGTTCGATCGGCAACGCGAGGGACGTCGTCGCGTCGGTCACGCGGCTGAACTGGACCATGAAATCCGCTGCGGTCGCGGCGTCGGGCGCCTCGAAGATCACGATCGCATCCGGCTTGCCCAGGAGCCCGAGGAATTCGTGGACCATCACGTTGTTCGGGATCTTGGGGTGCTTGAAGAGGCGCGTCGCCTCCTCCCATTGGCCGGGCAGGACCTTCAGCTGCATCACGAAGAGCATGGCCTCACGCAGGCGAGACGATGAGACCCACGCTATATAGGCGTTCCGCGGCGGTTATCGTCCGCCCGTGTCCGCGGACTCGATCGGATGGGTCCGCACGTGAATCATATGGTACTGCACGACCGTCGTGCCGAGGACCTTGTCGGACCATCGCTGCCTCGGATCCCCGTCGACGACAAGCCCCGCGAGGGTGTCGAGGAGCGGGAAGGCGAACCAGAACAGCTTCGGGAAGTTGCGCACCGCCGCCTTCGCCAAGGTCATCGGTCCGTGGAGGGACCGCACCTCGAGCCCTACGATGAACTTCCCGGCGGTGGTTCGGAAGATCGCCTCGGCGATCGTCGAGTACGCGTACAGGACGAGCCCGCCGAGGATGCCATAGACCCACGCGGACCGGACGCCCTGCGTGTACAGGAACGACCACAGGGGCGCGAACACCCCCGCGAGGTCGATGACGAACCCCACGACGCGTTTGAGCCAGTGGACCTGGAACGTGCGGTTGTGGCCGAGGAGGTCGAAGCCGCTCACCATGAGTGCATCCCGCCCCTCCATGGCCCCGGCGATATTAAAACGTCCGTCACGCCATCGCGCCCGTGTTGACAAACGACGGAGGGCCACTCAGATCGCCCATCAGTCATCACGAATCAGCGTCGGTTCAATCATCACGGTGGCTCGCAGACGAACGCACAATCCTCGGATAGGCTTTTCGACCTGCACCCTTATGACGCGCGAGCCGCTTCGTCGGCGCGTGCGCCCACTCCGCCTCCTCGCCTACCACGCCGGGCAGTGCGACCCGAAAAAGTGCACCTCCCTCCGGCTCGAGCGGTTCGGCCTCATGAGGTTCGTCTCGCGGCCGGCCGCGCTCCCGAAGGGCGCCGTCCTGCTCACGCCGACGGCGGAGCGGGCCCTCTCCCCGGCGGATGCCCCTCGCGCGGAGCGGCATGGCCTCGCCATCCTGGACGTCTCGTGGAAGCGGGGCCGCTTTCCGATCGTCCCCCAGGCGACGTCCCGCGCGCTGCCGTACCTTCTCGCAGCGAACCCCGTGAACTACGGGAAGCCGTTCCTCCTTTCGAGCGCGGAGGCCCTCGCCGCCGCCTTGGTCATCTTTGGCCGCGAGCCGCAGGCCCACGAGGTCCTCGCGAAGTTCGCGTGGGGCGAGCAGTTCCTCGTCTTGAACCGGGAACCGCTCGAGGCGTACGCGGCGGCGAAGGACAGCGCCGGCGTCGTCGAGGCCCAGCGGCTCTTCACTTGAAATCCGGCGGCAGCAGATCCGGAATGCCGTCCCGGATCACGTAGCGGTGGTTGCAGTTCTTGCAGAACAACGAGCCCTCGAGGATCTCGTCCTTCTCCACGTCGACCGTGAGCTCGAGATCGCCCTTGCAGACGGGGCAGCAGAGGATCTCCATGAGGTCCCGCTTCATCGTCCGCCGAAAACACGGGATGCTTCTTAAGTCCTTCCGCGCGACCGGACGTTCGACCGCTGCGCCAAAAGCCTCTTCCTTCCGGGTCCCTTCGTCGACCCGCGGCTCTCTCGAGTAGATCTCCGATGGAATCCGAGAATAGATATATATGCGGTTCCTCATGGGCCGAACCTCCCGGAGGTTTGTCGGTTCGTGGACGGCGACGGTAAGGGCTGGCTCCGCACGCACTGGCGGGCCGCCGTCATCCTGCTCGTGATCTTCGGCGTCGCCCTGTTCCTCCGCGTGTATTTCGTCTACGGACTCGCCTTTCCCTCGGCCGCCACGTACACGTGCGACGGCGGGAACATCCCCGTGTCCGGGGGGTCCGACTCGTACTACTGGCATCGGGCCTTGTGCTACAGCTTCCAGACCGGGAAGGACATCGGATCGGACCCGATGCTGAACTACCCGCTCGGGATGAGCAATCCGCGGCCGCCCCTATTCCCGTGGTTCTCCCTCCTGGTCGGACGGCTTTTCGAGCCCCTCTTCGGGGACGCCTGGCATGGGATCTTCTTCACGTTCCTCCTGTCGACGGGGCTGTTCGGCGCGCTGACCGTCTTCCCGGTGTACGCCCTCGCGAAGGAGGCCTTCGGCCGCCGAGCGGGGCTCGTCGCCGCCTTCTTCCTCGCCGTGAGCGCGGCGCACCTCCAGCGAAGCCAGTCGACCGACGCGGACCATGACGCCTTCACCCTCTTCTTCGTCGTCTCCACATTCTACTTCTACCTGCGCGCCCTGAAGACCCTCACCCCGAAGCGCTGGGTCGACAACTGGTTCCGCGGCAGCTCGATCCGCGGGGGCGTCAGGACGTTCTTCCGCGAGAACCGGCAGAGTTTCCTGTACAGCCTCCTCGCCGGCCTGTGCGTGACGGTCATCGCCCTGTCGTGGCAGGGGTGGGCCTACGTCGCCGTGATCCTGCTCGTCTGGTACGTCGTGGAGCTGTTCCTCGACCGCTTCCGGAACCAGGACACGATGGGCGTCACGATCCTCTTCGCGATCGTGATCACGACGGCCCTGCTCCTCGCCTTCCCCTGGTATTACAACCGCACCCAGATCCGGGTCTGGTTCGACGTGCCGACGTACCTGTTCCTCGTCGCCCTCGCTCTGGGTTTCGTCTTCACGGTCACCCGGGACTACCCGTGGACCCTCGTCGTCCCGTCCGTCCTTGCCGCGGGCGGCGCGGGCCTCGGCGTCGGGCTCGTCGTGAACCCGGCCCTCGCCCAGGCGTTCGTCAGCGGCGCGGGGTACTTCGTCCAGACGAAGGTGTACCAGACGATCGCGGAGGCCCAGGCCCCCGGGATGTCGCAGCTCATGCTGAGCTTCGGGTGGTTCACCTTCTACCTGAGCCTCGTCGCCATCGCGTACCTGATCTGGCAGATCCCGAAGCGGCGGGACCCGTCGTACACGCTGATCGTGATCTGGGCTTTCGCCGCGATCTTCATGGCGATCTCCGCGGCCCGGTTCATCTTCAACGCGTCCCCGGCCTTCGCCGTGACGGCGGCGTACGCGATCGACCAGGTCCTCGTGCGCGCGGACTTCGCGGGGATGCGCCGCACGTTCCGCTCCCTCTCCCCGGGGAGCTGGCGGAACGCGTTCCGCAAGGCCGTCAAGATCCGCCACATCCTCGTCATCCTTCTCCTCCTCTTCGTGACGTTCTGGCCTGTATGGTACGGGATCGACGCGTCGATTCCCTTCGAGCTCAAGCGGCAGTACGACCGCCAGGTCGGTGACGCCCTGCCGTCGTTCCTGCGCGCACCGGGCTACACGTCGGCCGGGCAGACCACGTTCTACTTCGGCGCGTTCGGGTACTCCGTGCCGCGGCCGACGGACTACTTCCCGGCGGCATGGCAGTGGCTATCCACGCAGGATACGCAAGATCCACCGGAGGAGAGACCCGCGTTCCTATCGTGGTGGGACTACGGCTTCGAGGCGGTGGACCGCGGGAAGCACCCCACGGTCGCGGACAACTTCCAGAACGGGCTGTGGCTCGCGGGACAGTTCATCACGGCCCAGAACGAGAGCCAGGCGATCGCCCTGCTCACGGTCCGCGTCCTCGAGGGCGACTGGCGGCACAACCCGAGCTTCAGCCCCGCGGCCCGTGCGGCCCTCGAGGGATTCAACCTCCCGCCGGACTTCTTCCTCCGGGTCTTCCGCTCCCCCGCGGACGTCATCCCGGCGGTCCTCGGGAATCCCCTGGAGTACGGCGTCTGGGACCCGGACATGCAGCCCCTGAACGCGCAGTACATCTTCCTCACGCGCTACCTGACCGACCGCTTCTCCCTCGAGGGCCTCGCCCAGCTCTACCGTGCGGCCCGGGACGCAACTGGCTACGACGTCGGGTACTTCGCGGTCGACTCGCGGCTCTTCCCGGTCAGCACGAGCAACACGGGGATCTTCTACGCTCCCGTGAAGCTCTCGGACCACCGGGTCCTGAACCTCCGGGACGGCCGCGTGCTGCCCTTCGAGTTCTTCCAGATCCTCGTGGACACGACCCGCGCGACGAACATACCGATCCAGTTCGTCGGCCCGGAGGACCAGATCACCGCCCAGCGAATCGAGTACCAGCCGATGTTCTACAACTCGATGTTCTACCGCGCGTACATCGGGTACACGCCGACGGATCTGGGGCAGCCGGCCGAGAAGACGATCCCCGGCTTCTCCGACGCCTTGCAGGCTAGCCCGCCCGTCCCCGCGTGGAACCTCACCCACTGGCGGGTCGTGTACCGCACCGGGTACTACAACCCCTTCCCGGACCCCGCGAACCACACGGACGCCTGGCGTGCGGTGAACTACGACGAGGCCGAGCGGCTGCAGGGGGAGATTGCGGCGGGGCGCATTCAGGGCGTCGTCGACGGGAGCACGCAGACCTCCGTGGTGAACGGGATCGTCATGCTCCGCTACTACGACGGCGCGTGGGTGAACGGGACCGTGCGGGTGGGCTCCGTGCCCCTCCCGAACGTGCACGTCACCGTGCAGGACGAGCTCGGCACGCCGCACTATCTCACGAAGACGGACTCCGAGGGCCGCTACAGCGCGCTCGTGCCCTTCGGCGACATCACGATCACCGCGTCGAGCGGCGAACTCACGGCGAGTACCTTGATCGGACAGAGGCAGCTCGGGTCCCTCACCCTTCCGGTCAGCCTCTCCCAGGCGCTCCGCGAGCCCGTGGACATCGACGGCGACGGCGTGCCCGACTGGATCCTCACGCGGGACATCCAGGTGCCTGCGAGGACGGCCCGGGGCGTCGCGTACTTCGACCTGAACCGCAACGGCGTGTTCGACGGCTCCGACGTGATCGCCCCATCCGCGGGGATCACCTTGACGCAGCAAGGCGTGTTCTACAACCGCAGCGCCGTGACGCGGGGGGACGGCACATTCATCATCGATTCCCTCATCGACGGGCGCTATGCGGTCGCGATCCAAGCGAACGGGCGAAGTGTGTTTGGCCGCGACTACGACGTGACTTCTGCGCAGGCCCGACAGGACATCGCGGTGCCCTTCGCGGAGCTCAAAGGCTACGCCTCCTCGCAGGACGGCGGGAACATCGCCCTGACGAACCTGACGATCCTCGACGAGACGAACGGCACGACGATCACGGGGACGACGGACTCGAACGGCCTGTTCGCCGTGCGGCCGCTCATGCTCGGGAACTACACGATTACCCTGAGCTCGGGCGACCTCGCGGCCCTCCCGGGCCGGGTCCGCGTGATTGCATCGGACATCTGGTTCAACGCGACCCTCGTGCCATCCGGGCGTGTGGCGGGCGTCACGCGGCTCTTCGGCACGGACCGGCCCTACGCGAGCGTCGAGTTCCAGTCGACGACGGACCCGAATCTCGTGCGGTCCGTCACGTCGGACGCGGCTGCGTCCTTCGAGATTCGCCTCCCGGCGGGCACGTGGAACGTGAACGGTCGCTTCTACGACGGTTCGACGCTCTTCGCGGCCCTCGGCCGCGTGACCGTGGCCTCGGGCGCCAACGCGCCGTACAATCCGATGTTCGTCCTCGGCGTCCGCGTGAACGGGACCGTGCGGGATCCGAACCCTGCGATCCGCGACCCGCGCGCAGAGATCGCCTTCCTGGGGTCCTCCGGGGAATGGTGGCTCCGGACGAACCCGTCCGGCGGATACCTTGCCTTCCTCCCCGCCGGCACGTACGACATCGAGGCATTCAGCGAATCGGCGGCGGTCTACACAGCCGCGCTCCTGGCAACGAGCCGCTCGATGGATCTCCCGCTCGCGGGGACCCCGGAAGGGGCTGCCGGTACCGTCTTCCGAGACGGGAACGGAAACGCGTTCCCCGATCCGGGGGAGGAGATCCCCGGGGCGCGCATCGACTTGCGGGACGACCGGGGCGCGCGGATTTCCGTCACGACGAACCGCACGGGCGAGTTCCGACTCACCCTGTTCGCGAACCGCACGTACGCGGGGACAATCACGGCGCCGGGCTACGAGACGTTCACGATCAACACGTCCACCCCCGCGGACATCCGGGCGCTCCATCCCTTCGAGCTCACCCCGGTCCCCGTCGATGTGCGCGGGAGCGTCCTCCTGGACGGCTCCGCCCTCCGGAACCGGATCACGACGGTCCACGCGATCCCTGTCGGCGGCGGCGCGCGGGCGGCGAATGCGACGACGGACTCGAACGGCGGGTACGCTCTCTCGCTCACCCCGGGCGTGTACGATCTCCTGATCGACGAGAACGTGTCCGCGTCCCGCGACGCGAGGTATCAGAACCTGGCGCCCGATCGGGTCGTCATCGCGGTCGGGCAGTCGGCCCTGGCGTACGACCTGGCGGTCGTCCAGCGGCTCCTCGTCCAAGGGACCGTGACGGTCAACGGCACGGCCGGTGCGGCGACGCTCGCGTTCGAGGGACCCGATGTGCGCACGACGAACGCGACGGAAGAGGGATTCGATGTGTACCTCCGGCCCGGGACGTACGACGTGCGCGTGGCCCGTGCCGTGGCCCCGGATGTGTACGCGTTCCTGGGCACCGCGAGCGTGCAGGCAGCCGGGAACCTGACGTTCGCGCTGACGAAGGCCGCGGCGGTCACCGGCCAAATGAAGACCGCGGGCACAGACGTCCCTGGACCTCTGACGGTCGCCTTCGTCCGGAACGAGGGCGGATCCGTCTCCATTCCGACGGACGCGTTCGGGGCGTACACCGCGTATCTGCCGCGCGGGAACTACACGGTCCGCGTCAACGCGACGGGCAGCGCGACGGAAGAGGAACTGACCCGGTACTACCGCTACACGTTCTCCGGGTCCCTGACGGTCCCCCCCGGCGTCGACTCCATCCCGTTCGACCTGGATGTCCTGCGGTCGTTCGACAACACGACCGTCTCGGGGCGCGTCAGCCTCCACGGGACGTCCATCGACGCCTCCCTGACGTTTTACGCGCGGACCGGCGGCGCGATCGAGGCGCAGGCCACGGCGGACCGCCAGGGCGCGTACTCCGTGGGCCTCGCACCGGGCACGTACGACCTGTACGTCACGCGGACGTTCGGATCCGAAGTGTTCCTGGGCCGCGTCTCGATCCCCCACGCGACGGCCTATGAACTCCCGATCCCGCTCACGGACGGATTCCTCCTGTCCGCGCTCACTCTCGACGCCTCGGGCCATGCAACGTCCGCCTCGGTGCGGATCGATTCCCCGACGAGGCTCGACCTGACCACGGACGCGTCCGGTGCGTTCAGCATCGTCCTGCCGCAGGGGCCGTACACGATCACCGCGACGGAGTCGGGCGTGGAGAACGGCCTGTCGATCCTCTACCGCGCAATCAACGGCCTCCTCCTGGAATCGGACACGACGCTCAGCCTCGTCCTCGAGAAGGTCGTGGCCCGGTCCGTATCCCTGTCTTGGGACGCCTCCCAGCGCCGCACGGTTGCCGGCGGGGAATCCGTCACGTACACCGTCGTCGTGCGGAACACGGGGAACGTCCCGGATACGTACACGCTATCCGGCCGACCGCCCGGATGGACGTTCTCCGTCGCCCCGACGACCGTGAGCCTCGGCTTCGGGAACGGGGGGAACAGCACGGCCGTCCGCGTGACGATCACGAGCCCGAAGGACGCCTTCGTGGACCACGGGACGATCCAGGTCGTCGCCACGTCGACGGAGGACAGCACGAACACGGGCAGTGTGGACGTGCAGATCGACATCGTCCGGAGACGCGCGATCTCCCTCTCCCTTGACACGGGGACCGGGGTCTACGACGGACGCTTCCTGAACTACACGGTCACGATCCGGAACTCCGGGAACGCTCGGGAGACGGTCTACGTCGAGATCACGAATCCGGACGACCTCGCGGCCGCGGGATGGGTCGTTCGACTCGGGAAGCTAGGCGAGGCCGCGACCCTGATCCGCCTCCCGGACATCGCGGTCGAGCCGAACGCGACGGCCCAGGTGCGCCTCCAGGCCCGGACGACGGGCGGCGCGGGCGGCGCGTCCGTCGTATTGGAGACGACAGCCCAGGACGCGCAGGGCGTCACGGCGAACACCGTGTTCACGTTGCGACTGCCGCAACTTGAATCGCCCGGCGGGATCGGCGTCACAGGTCCGAACATCTTTGAGCAGCCGACGCTGAACCAGCCGCTCCTCGCGGTGGTGGTCGGAGCGGCCGTGGCTGTCGCCGTCGGCCTCGCCCTGACCCGGAGGAGGCGCTGACATGGCCCGACTCTTGCCCCTGGTGGCAGTAGCGGTCTTCCTGGCCCTCCTCGTCCCGCTCGCGATCGGATCCGCGGCGGGGCCGCTCTACGCGGAGATCACGGGGCCCGCGGCCCTTGGGCCCGGCCAGTCGGGGTCGTACAACGTCACCTTGCTTGGCGGGCCCGTGGGTGCCGTGAACTACACGGTCGAGTACTACATCACGGGGACCGACGTCACGGGCGGGCAGCCCCTGCCGACGGCCCCCTCGCGGGCCTCGGGGAACGTGACCCGGATCCGGCTGAACGTCACGGCCCCGCAACGGGAGCAGACGATCACACTCGTCGCGAAGGTCTCCGCGAGCGCAGGGGGGACGACCGAGAACACGACGGTCGAACGATCGATCGTCGTCGTCACGGCGATCGTCCTGTCCGCCGCGTTCCGCAACGCGGAATCGACCGCCGCGCTGAACGTGACCGTCCGGTTCTATGTGGACGACGCCCTCGTTGGCACGCAGAAGATCGCGCGTATCGAACCAAACGGGCAGGTCACTGTGACGTTCAACTATCTCCCGGTCGGGTTGCAACCGGGCGGCCATCGCGTGCGGGTCGAGGCGGACCTCGACGGGAACGGCGTGATCGACCCGGCGAAGGGCGAGGCGTTCGTGTCGGAGATTTTCTATCGCGAGACCGCGCCACTCAACACGGGATGGTCTGTGGTGATCGGGATCGCGGTCTTCGTGCCCGTGTTCCTGTTGACGGTCGCCTTGCGACGTCGCGAGCGCGCGTGATCAGGCGGACTCTAGGAGCCATACATCCGCGTGGTTTCGCAGCAGCATGCCGAGCTTCGTTCTCGTGATCCCGCCGCGCTTCAGCAGGCTCTCGAGCTTCGACTCCTCGGGCATCTGGACCTCGCCGTCGACCCATGCCGAGGCGACGGGCTCGTACCGCACGGGCTCACGGCCGACGCGCACGCGCGCGGCCGCGGCGTCCCGGAACGTGTGCAGCACGACGTGGACGGAGGTGACCGCCGCGGGTCGGACCTTGTGGTTGTAGTATGCTGCGACCTCCCGGTGGACCGGGGCGAAGGCGCCGACACGTTTCGCGTACTCCCGCCAGCCTCGTTCGAACGGGGACCGTGGGGTGGACATGCAATGCTCCGTCACCGGGCGAACCTCCTCGAACGTTGCGAGGATCGAATGCCCCTCCCGCAAGGCCTCGAGGAACTCATCCCACGTGGCGTACTCCTCGCGGGGCATCGCGTTCGCGAGGTTCTTCGCGAGGGACACGAGGTAGTTGTTCAGCCCGGAGACGCCCACCTTCGTCGCGATGTCCTCGAGGAAGAGGTGCGTCGCAATCTCGACGAACGGGTTGCTCTCGGGGATCCGCGTCTCCGCCGCCATCAGCGCTCTCCCTTGATCCGAGCGCCGCGCATCACGAGGGCGTACACGCATTCGTAGTTCCGCAGGAGCGCCCGCATGTGCTCCTCGTTGATGTTGACCTGCGCGACGTTCTTGGAGGAGATCTTCGCCTCGCCGCTCCAACCCCGGGTCGCGAGGAGGAAGCAGACGAGCGAGTTGCCGGAGACCGTGATGTTCTTCGCGATCTCCTCCCGGAACCTCTCGTGGAAGACGCAGAAGTTGCAGACGGCGATGTTGTGGACGTTCTTGTTGTACTCGTCCGTCACGATCTTGTCCGCAGGACTCATCCGGCCGACCGCGAAGCGCGTGCGGAAGATCGTGGGCACGTAGCAGCACTGCCGCATCGCGTACAGGTAGCCGACGACGTCTCCGTCGACGTCCGTGATCGCCATGTCCGTGAGCGGCGTGACCTCCCCCTCGATGCTGAACGCGGTTCGGCTCTCCCGCACGGCGACGTTGAAGGACGTCCAACCGAGGTAGGCCTCCTTGCCCATCCGGCTCGCGAGGTTGTCCCCGACCCGTTGCCAGAACTCCACGACCCCGTCGGGCCCGGCCTTCTCGATCATGTCCTCGATCAGGGAGGCGAGGGCGACGTCGATCATGTGAGGGGACCTCGGGCCATGGGCATCACACGAACGACGTGAGGACGGTTTTCATGTGCGTCCGCCATTCTCGGTCCGCCTTCTCGGCGACCGCGTCGCCTTCCAGGACGCGCAGCTTCTCGATGCAGAGGGAGACGAACCGATCCCAGTGAGCGGCCGTCATGTAGGGCGCCTTCGTCCCGACCTCGTTGTACGCCATCGTGACGATCTCTTCGACCTGCCCGGGCCCGAGGAGGGCGGAGAGCTTCGACACGATGTACCCTGCGATCTCCTTGTTCTTCCGGAACTCCTTCGTCTCCCCGAACTTCTCGACGAACAGGATACGGGTGAGCCGCTTCAGTTCGCCCGCGACGGCCTCGTCATAGGAGGCGAGGACCTCCGGTGTGATGGGTTTCGATTCGAACAGGTGCCGCACGACGATCGACGTCTTCACGACATTCGACAGGACGCCTTGCATCTTCGTGATCTCGACGGGCTTCGTCGTCAGGAAGACGAGGAACGCGCGGTCCCCGACGCCGGAGATGACCATCGTGCCCGCCTCGAACTGCTGGACGGACATCATCATGTTCTGCCCGCTCAGCTGGTTGCAGATGTGCGCGAGGTTCCGCTTCATCAGGTTGAGGAGGCGGTATTCGCGGGGATCGAGCTGATTCGGAATCGAGGACGCGAAGATCCGCCCGTCGACGCCGAGGAACATCGCGATGCCCAGGTCGTTCTCCTCCCGCGCACGGCCGAGCTCCGTCTCGAGGAGATGCTTGAGATGGCCGACCGTGGCGGCCCCCATCGTCTTGTCGACCTGGCCCGCGTAGGGCATCTAGCCGCCCCGCTTCAGTCCGTACGAGTGGAAGATGATCTGGAGGGCTTCTTCCGGGGAGTAGTCGTAGTCCCAATGCTTCTGCATCCGCCTGATCCGCTCGATGATGCGGGGCGGCGCCTTCATCGCCTCCGCCGTCTTGATCGCTTCCTCGAAGACTTTCGCGTGGCTGCGCGTCTGTTCCTCCGGCAACGTCGCGGGGCTCGCCCGTACGACGATCCCGACGCCACGGGCGAAGAGGTACGGATACACGCCTTCCCCGTGGTGGACCGCGCGCATCTTCAGGAGCTTCAGGGTGCGGTTGAACGCCCCGCCGATTGGATAGTACTCCAAGTGGATCGCGCCGTCAGACAGGTAGATCGGCAGGAGGACATCCTCGCCGATCGTCTCGCCGGGACGGGCGTGCTCTTCGACCGTGCAGAGGACGACGCCGAGTTCCTTGAGCGTGTAGAACAGCTTGCCGATCAGCTCGCGCTGCTCGAGCTTCTCCGCGGTGGCCCAGATGACCGGGGTCATCGGATCGATCACCACGCGAGTCGGGATGTTGTAGTCCGCGCGCGCCTTGACGAGCTGAGGCAGCTGCTCCTCGATCATCTTCTTGAAGTTGCGGCCCTTGAGATGGATGAAGAAGAGGCTCTTCTCGTAGTACTTGCGCATGTCGAGGCCCATGAGGTCCGCCTCGCGCATGATCTGCTCCGGCGCCTCCTCAAGGGTCACGTAGAGGGCCTGCTCCCCGTTCTCGATGCCCTCCATGAGGAATTGGATCGCGAAGGTCGACTTCCCGGTACCACTCGACCCGAGGATGACCACCGTGGACTTCGGCCAGAAGCCGCCTTCGATCAGGTCGTCGAGTCCAGGGATCCCGCTCGGCACTCTCTGTATGTCGGCCATGGTCGTGCGCCCCTTCCCGAGGCCTGCATCACATGGACGGCGAGGCCTCGCTCTGGGTGGATTACGCGATTCGATGCCTGCGGCTTTTTAAGTGAGTTCCGACCTGGGAATCTACCCTGATAACGACCCTCAGAGTTTCTCGCGGACCGCGTCGAGCTTGTCCGCGAGTTCCTGGCTGCGGGCGGCGACGGCGACCTCGCCGCGCGTCTTCTCGATCAGGCTCCGCGCGACGTCCTGCTTCCGCTTCAAGGCCACGAGCGCGGTCGGGTAATCGAACCGCATGAGTGCGTCGAGGATCCGCTCCATCTTCTCGAGGAACGCGGAGGCCGGGTGGATCTCCCCGCGCCGAAGGTGCTCGAGCGCAAGGCGTCGCAGCTCGCCGACGACGTCCCCGAGGCCCAGGAGGTACGCGGTGTCCGTGACGCCGAGTTCCTTCGGGCTGGGGAGTGGTTCCGCCTCGATGATCGCGTGGACGAGGAAGGCCTCGCACGCCTCCTGCATCGCGTTCTCGACAATCCCTGCGTGGAACAGGTCCGGATGGTCTTCGAGGAGGCTCTTCAGCTTCAGGACCTCCTCGCGGGTCTCGTGCAACTGCGTGCTGACATCTGCGCCGCGATGGAGCGCTTGAATCACGCTGCCGCTCAGGCGCGCGATCGTCCGGGACGACTTGATCGTGAGTTCGCGGACCTCGTCCTTCTCGTCGAGGCGGGACTCGATCTCGCCGATCACGTCGTCCAGGTTCTTCACGTCGCGCGGATGGACGACCGTGTTATTTGAGGGTTGGCCCGCAGGCCACGCAGACCGATGTACATCGAGCGATGCGTCAGCGACCCGCTCGAATGGCCCGCATCCGCTCGACCTTCGCCTGGACGGACACCGGCTTGCCGATGTCCCGTCGCGCGTAGTAGCTCCCGGACACGAAGGCGAGCGCCTCCTCGGACAAGGACTCCGCGTCGCCGAGATTCGCCGCAACGCCGACGACTGCGAGGGCCCGGGACGTCGTCGTGTAGAGGTGGCCGGCCTTCTCGTCGACGCTCGCGTAGTAGAGCTTCGCCCCCGCTCGGCGGATACTCTCCTCGTCCACCTTGATCAGCTCGCCGGCCTTTGGATGCGTGCCGTATCCTGCGGGCACGATGTACTTGCAGACGGTGGCCATGCGCGCGAACCGTGCGCTCCCGGGCAACCGTCCTTCCGAGAGCCGGACACAGATGTCCAGGAAATCGTCTTCGAGGATCGGGAGGACGTTCATCGATTCCGGGTCCGCGAAGCGCACGTTGTACTCGAGGAGCTTTGGCCCGTCTTTGGTCGCCATGAAGCCGCCGTAGAGGATGCCTTTGAACGGCGTGCCGCGCGCCGCCATCGCCTCGACGGTCTTCGTCATCGTCTCGAGCGCGCGGCCGTGGTCCTCCGCCGTCACGAAGGGTAGCCGTCCGTCCGCGTCGCTGTACGACCCCATGCCGCCCGTGTTCGGTCCCTTGTCCCCCTCGTACGCGCGCTTGTGGTCCTGCGCGAGCGGCATGGGCACGAGCCGCGTCCCGTCACAGAAGGCCTGCAGCGAGAACTCCTCGCCGACGAGCTTCTCCTCGACGAGGAAGCGGGCGATGCCGCCGATGTTCTTCTCGAGGATTTCGCGGCCATACGCGAGGGCTTGCGGTTTCGACGCGAAGTGGTCGCCCCAGACCTTCACCCCCTTCCCGGCGGTCAGGCCGAGCGGCTTGATCACGAACTCGAAATCGGAATCGTTCACGAATTCCTCGAAGGCGCCGAGGTGGTCGAAGGCCCAGTATTGCGGCAGCCCGGGAATCCCGTGGTCCCGCATGAGCTCCCGGGTGAACTCCTTGTTTGTCTCGAGCTGGGCGGCGTCGCGGTTCGGGCCGACGCAGGGGATGCCTGCGGCCTCCAGCCCGTCGACGATGCCTGCGGCGAGCGGGGCCTCGGGACCGATGACCGCGAGCTCGACGCCGCGGGCCTTCGCCCACTCCGCGATGCGTTCGACGGAGGACACGTCGCCCAGGAGGACGTCTTGCGCGGCGCGGCGGATTCCGGGGTTCTGGTTCGCCATCGCCGCGTACAACTCGGCGCGACTGCGCCGGAGCGCCTCGACGATCGCGTGCTCGCGTCCTCCTCCTCCCACGACGAGGACCCGCATGGACCGCCCCGCGGTCGCAATCACGACGTGCGTTAAAGTGATTTGCTCGCGTGGACGAGCGCACCGACGCTTGTTTCCGGTCTCGTGGAATGACGCCTCTGCAGCCGCAATACGGAGGAGGGCCGCCGGCACGGCGGCCCTGACCTCCGCCGGACTCTTCCCTTCTGCGACTAAAGAGCGCCCGACGCCTCGGCCGCATGCACCGTATTGGAGAGGAGCATCGCGATCGTCATCGGGCCCACGCCGCCTGGGACCGGCGTGATGGCCCGAGCGACCTCACTCACCTCGGAGAACTTCACGTCTCCCGCGGTCCGGAAGCCCTGCGTCTTCGATGGGTCCGGGACGCGGTTGATCCCGACGTCGATCACGACCGCCCCGGGCCTCACCATGCTGGCGGTGACGAACTCCGGCTGGCCCATCGCGGCCACGAGGATGTCGCCCGTCCTGGCGACGGCGGGCAGATCGCGCGTCGCGGAATGGCACACGGTCACGGTCGCGTTTGCGCCCTTCGCCTTCTGCATCAGGAGGGCCGCGAGCGGCTTCCCGACGATGTTGCTCCGGCCGAGGATCACGACGTGCTTCCCGCCCGGGTCGTTCCCGCTCCGCACGAGGAGCTCGACCACGCCTGCGGGCGTCGCGGGCGCAAAGCGTGGCCTGCCAATCAGCACGAGCCCGACGTTCTCGGGATGGAAACAGTCCACGTCCTTCGACGGCGTCACGGCGGAGATCGCGGTCGCGACGCGGATCTGAGATGGCAGCGGCTGCTGGACCAGGATACCATGGACCTTCGGATCGCGGTTGAGCCGATCCAGTTCCTCGAGGAGCCGCGATTCGGACACGTCGGCGGGGAGCTCGACCGTCCAATGGGCCATGCCCATCTCCTCGCATGCCTTCCCCTTCATCTTCACGTACAGCCGCGAGGCCGGGTTGTCCCCCGCGAGGATCGCCGCGAGGCCCGGCACGACGCCGCGCGCCGCGAGCGCCGCAAGCCGGGGCTTGAGCTCCGACCGGATGTCGTCGGCAATCTTCTTGCCGTCGATCACCTCGGCGACCAACGCAGCACCCGCGGCGGGTAATGGTCCGCCACGTATAGCCTTTGACGGAGCGTGTCGGACGCGTCCGACAAGGCCATACGGCGTGCGACCGGAACGGGCCGTTTCGCGTCAGACAGCCCGCGCGCCATTCTCAGAAACAAAAACACTTAAGACGGGTCACGAGCTTAGCCCCTTCGGGATGCACTCAAACGATTGGTCTCGCCTGCTTACCGAACGGCAGCGGGAGGTCCTGTCGATCGTTGTGGAGAACAAGGTCTACCGGAACCGGGATTCGAAGATCTCGGAGCTCGCGGCCCAGATGGGGATCGCGCCCGCCGCGGTCGCAAAGCACCTACTCGAGATTGAGAAGACGGCGTTGCTGAACGTCGTCGTGACGCCGTCCGAACAGGGGAAGCGCGCGTACGAGCGGATGTCCCTCGAGCCGCGACCCACGCGCAAGCAGACGTCTGAGGTCCTCGAACGGGAGAAGCTCGGAATCCTCGAGTTCTTGCGGCACCACCCGGACGCGAGCGCGACGGAGATCGCGGAAGAACTCGACCTGTCGGAATACACAACGGTGAACAGCCTGCGTGTGCTGACCGCCGTGCAACTCGTCACGAAGCAGCGGGGTCCCGCGATGCGGCGAGGCGTGCCTCCATACGTGTATCGACCGACACCCCACGGCCGGGACCTCCTCGACCGGTTCCTCATCGTCCCGAAGGCATAAGGCCGAAATAGGGAGGGACCCCTCTCCCGCACGGATTGTTCGACGCCGCCATTGTCGGGGCAGGGCCCGCGGGGGGAATGGCCGCGCGTCAGCTTTCGGCCTCGGGCTTCCGCACGATCATCGTGGACAAGAAGAAGGTCATCGGCGAGCCCGTGCAGTGCGCGGAAGGCGTGAGCGAGTTCGGCCTCGCGTCGAACGGTCTCCGGGCGGACGATGAGTGGGCCGTCCAGCGCGTGGCGGGCGCGAAGTGCATCGTACCGGACGGACACTGGTTCTATATCACACGTCTCCCGGGGTACGCGATCGACCGTCCGGCGTTCGATCGATGGATCGTGCAGGCCGCCGTGGACGACGGCGCCGTGCTCCGCACGTCAACTCGAATCACCGGAATCTCTCGACATGAATCCGGATGGCGGCTTCATGCGAACGGGGATTCCATCGACGCTCGCGTCGTCGTGGCGGCGGACGGTCCGCCGAGCCTCCTCGCGCGCCAGGTGGGCCTCGTACGGAGCCTCGAGCGAATCGTCGCGTACGAATACCGATTCCGGACCTCGGATGTGCCCGATCTCGATCGGGATTTCTTCCGGCTCTACATCAGCGAATCGTACGACGGCGGATACGCGTGGATCTTCCCAAAGGGCGATGCCGTGAATGTGGGCGTGGGAGGTCACATCGATGCCCACGCGGCGACGGCGGCCTTCTGCCGCCTGAAAGGTATCGACATGGACCGGCGGATGCAGGTCATCGCCGGCTCCATCCCATACCGCTACGATCTCTCAGCCTTCGCAATCCCCGGGTTCGCGGTCGCCGGCGACGCGGCCGGCATCACGAACCCGATGAACGGCGCCGGAATCCATCCGGGAGTCTTCAGCGGGCGTCTCGCCGGCGAGTTCGCCGCGGTCGCGTTGGGTTCCGACGACCTGACGTCGATGGTGGGATACGACCGGGCCATCCGGAATTCCCCGTTCCTCAATCCGCTCCTGGGGTGGATGATCGGACGCGTGCGCCGCTGGACGAATCGCTTCATGAACGAGGTCGGCGCAGAGCTCCACGAACGCGAATGGCGAGCCGTGGACGTGCGGATGGCCTTGTCCGTCCTGGGCCGTAAGCCGTGGTTCGCCCTGCACGCACGAGAATTGTATCGGATGATTCGCGCGCTCGAGCTGTGCGATCGCTACGGATGGTAAGCGAAAAATATCTTTCGCGCGCGGACCGAAGGCTACATACGATTCCCCGGCATCCCCCGCCGCAATGGCGGCAGAGGTGGGCGTGCGCACGTTACGCGCGGGAAGTCGCTTAGAACGGATCCTCGCCTCGGGCGAGTTCGCCGTGACCGCAGAAATCGCGCCGCCCGCATCCGGGAGCTCCGACGAGATCCGTCAGCAGGCGGCCATGTACCGCGGGATCGCGGACGCCTGCAACGTCACGGACTGCCAACGGGCCCTCGTCAAGATCTCGTCCCTTGCCGCTGCGACGATCGCGCTTCAGGAAGGCGTAGAGCCGATCATGCAGATGGTCCTGCGCGACCGGAACCGCATCGCGCTCCAGGCGGACCTCCTCGGTGCATCCGCCCTCGGGATCCGCAACGTGCTCTGCCTCTGGGGCGACCCACCGACGGCGGGGAACGAGAAGGACGCGAAAGGCGTGTTCGATCTCAACACAGAAGAATTGATCTCGACGTTCCGCACGTTGCGGGACACGGGCGTCTTGCGGGGCGGCGACAAGGTCGAACACCCACCGAAGGTCTTCATCGGAGCCGCCGCGGATCCGTTCCGCGGGACGAAGGAAGAATCGTTCGAGAAACTCCGCGGCAAGGTCACGGCGGGCGCCGACTTCATCCAGACCCAAGCGGTGTACGACGTCGACGCGTTCGAGGAATGGATGCGCCTCGTGCGGAAGGAATGGCTCCACACGCACGTCCACATCCTGGCGGGCGTCATCCCGCTACACTCCGCGAGGATGGCGAAGTTCATGGTCGAGAAGATCGGCGTGGTCATCCCGAAGCACATCATGGACCGCATGGAGAAGGCGCCGAACCCGAAGGCGGAGGGGATCAGCATCGCGTTGCGCACGATCAAGGCGATGCGAAAGATTGAGGGCGTGCGGGGCGTCCACATCATGCCGATCACCTGGGATGAGGTCGTGCCGGAACTCGTGAAGGAAGCGGGCCTCCACCCTCGGCCGACGCCTCCCGATGCAGACGCGTGACACGCCCACGAGCGGCTCTTCAAGATTCCTATGAACCTTTAATTGCACCGTCTCCATTGCGACTCGGTAAGCAGGATGGTTTCCCCCCGGCGCGCCCTGCTGAGCGTCTCGGACAAGGAGGGCCTCGTGGACTTCTGCCGGGGCCTGCGCGAACTTGGTTTTGAGCTGCTCGGCACGGAAGGGACCGCGAAGACGCTCCGCGAGGCCGGCCTGCCCGTGACGACGGTTGCGGATTACACAGGGCTCCACGAAGGCCTCGGGGGTCGCGTGAAGACGCTGCATCCGCGCATCTTCGCGGGTATCCTCGCGCCGCGCGGGGACGAGAAGGACTTGGAGGACCTCGGAGCGAAATCGATCGACCTCGTCGTGGTGAACCTCTATCCGTTCGAGGCCACCGTCGCGAAGCCCGGAGTCGGTCTCGAGGAGGCGATCGAGAACATCGACATCGGCGGCGTCTCCCTGATCCGCGCAGCGGCGAAGAACGCCTCTCGCGTGGCGGTCGTCGTCCGACCGTCCCGCTACGCGGACGTCCTAAAGGCCCTCCGGCTCGAGAAGTCCGTGCCCGCCCGCCTGCGCGAAGCGCTCGCCCTCGAGGCATTCGAATGCACATCCCGCTACGACGCGGCGATTTACAACTATCTCGCCAAGAAGCAGGGCCACGCCCTCCCGCCGGCCCTGCGGCTCGCATACGAGAAGATTGCGGACCTCCGCTATGGGGAGAACCCGCACCAGAAGGCGGCCCTCTACCGAGAGCCGTTCCCCCACGCTGCGACCGCCACCGCGGAGAAACTCCAAGGTAGGGAGCTTTCGTACAACAACCTCATCGACCTCGACGCGGCGCTGCGCGTCGCGACGGAGTTCGAGAGGCCAACGGCGGTCGTAATCAAGCACACGAATCCCTCCGGGGTGGCGGTGTCCTCGCGCCTCGCGGAGGCGTACGAAGCGGCCCACGATGCGGACCCGATCTCCGCCTACGGCGGCGTCGTCGGCCTGAATCGCACGGTTGACATCGCGACGGCGCGGAAGATGAAGGGGGACGTGCTCGACGCGGTAATCGCGCCGGGCTACGAGCCGGAGGCCCTCGAAATCCTGAAGGCGAAGAAGAAGGGGACGTTCCTGATCCTGCGGACGAGCGGAGAACTCCGGAAGGACCACGGAGTCGACATGGTCCGCGTCCTCGGCGGCGTCCTTCTCCAGACGACCGACTTCCCCGAGCTGCGTCCCGAGCTTTTCAAGGTCGTCACGAAAGTCGCGCCGACGGCGGACCAGATGAAGGAGATCGTGTTCGGCATCCGCGTGAGCCGCTTCGTCAAGTCGAACTCAATCGTCCTCTCGAAGGGCGAGCGGACCGTGGGCATCGGCGCAGGGCAGATGAGCCGCGTCGACTCGTGCCGGATCGCCTGTGCCAAGGCGGAAGACAAGGCGCGAGGCAGCGTCGCGGTGAGCGATGCGTACTTCCCGTTCCGCGACGGACTCGACGCGCTCGCGAAGGCCGGCGTAGCGGCCGTCGCCCAACCCGGTGGATCGATCCGCGACGCGGAGGTCATTGCCGCCGCGGACGAGCACGGGATTGCGATGGTCTTTACGGGAGTTCGCCTGTTCAAGCATTGAGGAGATCCCGTGGCCCGCATCAAGGTCGGCGTCCTGGCCTCCGGGAGGGGCACGGACTTCCAGAGCCTCGCGGACGCGCGGGATCGCGGAGAACTCGACGTCGAGCTCGCAATCCTCGTGTGCAACGTGCCGGGCGCGCCCGTCCTCGAGCGGGCGAAGAGCGCCGGTGTGCCCTCGACGGTCGTCGACCATCGGCCCTTCGGCAAGGACCGCGAAGCGTTCGAGCGGGAGGTCGTGAGTGTCCTCAACGGGAAGCACGTGGACCTGGTCGTCTTCGCGGGATTCATGCGCCTCGTGACACCGTACTTCGTGAAGGCGTTCCCGAACCGGATCATGAACATCCATCCGTCCCTCCTCCCCGCGTTCCCCGGGGCGAACGCGCACCGGGACGTCCTGGCGGCCGGGGCGAAGGTCTCCGGCTTGACGATTCATTTCGTGGATGCCTCGTTGGACGGAGGCCCGATTATCCTCCAGAAGGCCGTCCCGGTCCGGGACGACGACACGGAGGACATGTTGGCCGCGCGAGTCCTCGAACAGGAGCACATCTTCCTCCCGCTCGCGGTGCGCTTGTTCGCGGAGGGACGACTTCGCGTGGAAGGACGCCGTGTGGTCATAGACCGCCGCGGGATCGATCTCCCGCCGATGGCCTAACCGAACTCCTCGAGGACCGCGGGGATTTCTTCGAGTGTGCGCACCTTCACGTCCGGATGTACGTCATCCGGAAGAAGATTGTGGACCCGGCGCAGCCAATCGACGGACCGCGGATCCGGCGGATCCCGAGGCACGCGTTCGAGGAGTGCGGTCCTCAGGCCGACGCCCTTCGCTCCGAACACGTCGGGCACGAGCTGATCGCCCACGTGGAGAACCTGCTTCGGCAAGAGGGAGAGCCGCGTGAGCAGCTCCTGGAAGACGACCGGGTGGGGTGCCGCATGGCGGGTCTCGCGAGTCGAGATGACGACATCGATCCAGGGCGAGATACGTTGCTCCCATGACGTGCCCAGCGGGAAGGACGAATCGTCCACCAACGCGACGCGGTATCCGGATTCATGGAGGGAGTCGAGCGTGGGCAGGGTATCGGGACGCCATTCGATCGACGCGGCGAGGGATTCGGCGGCGGCGGTCAGGACGCGCTCGATCCCATTCGCTTGGTCGGGGAACGAACGCGCGAGGACGGACTCCAGAGGCTCCTCTGTGAGATCCGACCAGCGCGCTTCGAGGCGGCGCGACTCCTCGCGCTGCCAGGATGCGAGGAACGCCTCCCGAGACGGCGGCGCGCCGCGGGACTCGAGCGCGGCGTGGATCGCAAGAGGGACCGCATCGGGCGGGTGGGTGCGACGGAGCGCGGCACGGGACGAAAGGCTCACGACTCGGATGTCGCGGACCCACATGGACGCCGACCCAGGGAAGGGGTGTGCGATGAACGTTTCGAAAACGCGCGATCGGAAAGAAAGGGCCGTCCAGGAATCCTGAACGGCCTCGTTTGTGGAGGGATGCTTGTCTAAGCGTCTCGACAATAGCGAGACGCTATAAAACGCTTTTCGAAGTACCCGGTTCTGGGCGAGTCGGCGGACCGGAGATAACATCCGGCCTTAGGAGAAAAAGGGCAAGGCCGTTCGCCGTTTCAGGAAAAGGAGGGAACGGCCTCGTTGTGGAGGGATGCTTGTAATGACTCCTAGCGGGCCGTTGTATATCAATTTTAGCCATCTCGATTCGGGGCCTGTTCCCATGGAGGCGGACCGACTCGCCGCGGCGCGGAGCAAGTCCACACCGGCCGTCGGAAGGCTTATGGCAGCCGGGACGCTTCGACGGGACGGAGCGGGCATGAAGGGCGTCGGGAAGTTCGGTGAGGTCCTGGCCGGGGAGAAGGGCAAGGTCAGCTACGACGAGGTCGCCACGCGCTTGGAGAAAATCATCCGCTCCGGGAGCCAGAGGAAGGCGATCACGGACTTTGTCTGCCGCGAGCTCCGGAAGATCCCCCACTACACCTGGGTCGGGATTTACTTGGTCGAAGGACCGGAACTCGTCCTTGCCTCCTGGTCCGGGCCGTCCGCCACCCTGCACACCCGAATCCCGGTGGGCCAGGGGATCTGTGGCGCCGGCGTGACGGAGAAGGCCACGGTCATGGTCCCCGACGTGAACAAGGACCCGCGGTACCTGCAATGTTTCATCAACACGAGCTCGGAGATCGTCGTGCCGCTCCTGAAAGACGGCGTTCCCGTGGCGGAAATCGACATCGATTCGGACCAGCTCGATGCCTTCAACCCGACGGACAAGACGTTCCTCGAGTGGGTTGCTCAGGAACTCGTCGCGGTCCTGTGAGACAACTCCCGTCGTCTTGGCGACGAGACGGGTCTCGTGGGGGCGGCACGTCCCTTTGACTATCACGTTTCGACGTCCGTCCAATAATCCATTAATCCGCCCGACGCGCGTCGATCCGCAGACGCGGGACGCGCCGTCCCAGTCCTTGGTGCATCGCTCATGTCCCTGCCACCGCCTCCGACGGACCCGGCCGCCCTCGCCGCGCAGCAGCGCCGGGTGGGGCGGAACCGCGCGATCCGCGCCGTGTTCCTCTCCGCCGTCGTCGTCGGATCCGTCGTCGCGATCTGGGCCCTCTCCGCGGGGGAAGTGCCCACGAGGTCCGAGTGGGCGTTCCGGATGACCCAGGTCCGCGATCTGCAGGATGCGGGCCTCGACGGACGCGGGGAGGTCGTCTGCCTCGTCGACACAGGGATCGATCCGGGCCATCCGGATCTGTCGGGGGTGCCGATCCGAGGATGGCGGGATTTCGTGCGAGGCCGCGCGGACCCGTACGATGACGACGGGCACGGGACCGCGATGGCGGGGATTATCGCCGCACGCGGTGCGCTCACGGGTGTCGCGCCCGCGGTGGCCCTGATCGTCGCGAAGGCCCTCGACGCGCACGGCATGGGGACGAGCGCTGGCCTCGCGTCGGCAATCGACTTCTGTGTCGATCCGGACGGCGATGGGAACCGGACGGACGGGGCCGACGTCGTGAGCCTTTCCCTCGCGGCCGCGTCGAACGTCACGCTGGGTTCCGACGTGACGGCGGCCGTGACGGCCGCCTTGAGCTGGGGGGTCGTGATCGTCGCGAGTGCGGGCAACGATGGTCTGGCGGATGACGGGGACGTGCAGAACCCCGCCTCCATCGAGGGCGTGATCGCGGTGGGTTCGGTCGACGAGTTTGGCGCGGTCGCCCTGTTCAGCTCGAAGGGCGCCTCCGTCGGTCGGACAGATCCGAACCGCAAACCGGAACTCGTCGCGCCGGGCGTGGACCTACTCACGACGGCGCGGGGCGGGGGCTATCAGCTGGTGAGCGGTACGTCTGCGTCGGCCGCCTTTGTCTCCGGTATCGTAGCCCTCCTCTTGGAAGCCCATCCGAACGTCGGTACCGCCGCGAACTTCGCGATGATCCTCTCTCTGAAGACCGCCCTGATGGACGCGGCACACGAGGCGCTTGGGCAAGTCGCGCCGCATGACCCGCACTACGGCTATGGGGTCGTCGCCGCGGCGAGCGCCAGCGTCTTGCTCCCTTGACATTAGTGGCCGTTCGTCGGCGGGAACGCCCCGAGAGGCGACACGATGGAAGGCCGGGCGGACCATCCGATTGCGGCGAGGTCGAGGGCGAGCTGCACCCGCCGCTCCGGAGGCACGGAGGATGCCCCGAGGGCCTCGATTGCGCGAAGGCGCGGGAGAAGACCCGCACGATTCGCATTCTGGATCTCGAGACCTGGCCGACGGTTGATCTCGAGGACGACCGGACCGTACCGCGCATCGAGGACAATGTCCACGCCGGCAAAACCGAGGCGCGAGGCCACCTGGGCCTCCGACGCGATCTCCAGGATATCGCGCCACTGGGGGATGAGGAATCCTTCGATCCGAACGCCGGTGTCGGGATGGACGTCCACGCGCACGCCGTCCCACACGGCGGAGGTGATTCGCCCGGTGGACAGGTCGATCCCCGCGCCGACGGCGCCCGCATGGAGGTTCGCACGACCCCTGGACATCTTCGTCGGGAAGCGGGCCATGGCCATCACCGGGTGGCCGAGGAGGCAGACGATCCTTACGTCGGCGACCCCTTCCGGGGTGAGCGGTTTGAGCCGCGGGTCGGGATCGAGCAGTTCCTCCAGAATCGCGACGTCCGGACGGCCGTCGTTGAATTCGCCGTCGACGATCCGCTGGATATGCTTCAGGAGTTCCTCGTTCGTTTCCACGTGCCCGTTGACGAGGAACTTGTCGGCCCTGCGACCGCGTACGAGGACGATCCCTTCGCCTCCGTAAGCCGACGCGGGCTTGATGGCGGCGCTCTGCAGGCGATCCAGGAGGGCGGACGCCTTTGCGAGGTCGCTCCGACCGCGGACGTACAGATAGGTGCGGGGCATGGGGACGCCGTCGGGGACAAGGATTTCCTTGACGCGCGCCTTGTCGAGGCTCGCGAGGAGGGCCGGAGGGTTGTATCGGTCCACGAAGTCGCGGTTCCGGAGGTTCATCGTGAGAACGCTCCCGCCGAGACGTGAGTCGTCCTCGTCCGGCCGGGCGCCGCGGAACCGGAAGCGCTCGGACAGGCGGAAACGTACTTGGGTGCCGAGGAGCCAGTTCAAGACCACGAGGCCGGTCCACGCGAGTGGGTTCAGGATCACGAAGGTGACCAAGGCCGTCTGGACCATCACGACGTACGAGACGACGATCGCGACGACCGTGTACGACAACGCCCGGAGCCCGGGATACCAACCCACGCGGGTGACCTCCTCGACGAACCGCTCCGCGAACCACGCGGTGATCAGGATCGGGAAGAGGGCGACGTAGGCGAGGCCGGGGACGAACGTGAACGCGCCGAGGAGGGTCCCGGTGACGGCCGCGAGCCCGACGACGGTGATGAGGATCGCGACCCGATGCGATTCCTGGACGCTCTCATGGAGCAACGAGGCACGCGCGAGGACGACCACGACGAGCATGAACACGAAGATCAGGAATCCGAGGAACGGGCCGGCGACCACCATGGAAGCGGCGACGACCACCGCACCGAAGGTCCCGTACGTCTTCAGACCGACGACGTTCCGGACGGCGGCGACCAGGGTCGCTCCCAGGGCGATCTGGAAGAAGATGTGGAGTGAGAGGAGCGGTGTGGCGAGAGCAGCGACATGCCACTGGAGCCACCCTGTGAGCGCGGTCAGAACGAGAAGGAAAGCGGCGAAGGGTACGTGGCGAAGCCGATTGTTCGTCAGTGATACCGCTCCCAACGACCGCTATATTCCCGCGGAAACGGTCGCAGCTCTGCGTACGGACCCGGGGTATTAAGGATTCATTGAACGGTTTTCGAAGTTCGCGGGTCAGAGGCGGAACTCGCCCCAGACGCGGATGAACGTATCAATCTGGTCCGGCGTCGCCAGCTCGTACGTCGCCATGATCCGTGCGATCGCCTTCGGGTCCGAGACCCGATAGCCGTGTTCCCTCGGCTCCGCGTGCTCGACCAAGCCAGCGCCCTGAATCTTCTTCAGGTGGTGCGACAGGGTGGACGCAGACACGGGCGTGTGCTCGAGGATCTCCTTGTGGGTCGCGGCTTCCCGCTCCATCAGGAACGCGAGGATGCGGAGGGGCACCGGCTGCCGCAGGAACGCGAGAATCTGCTTCTCCTGGTCAGTGAGGGCAGGCCGCTCGTCGGCGCCTCGGGGCATGGATCGCGGGTAGAACCGCTTGTATTCTCCGTCCATCGAGGACGCGATCAGCTCGTGCTTCTCGAGGAAGCGTAGATGGTAGTCGGCCAGGGTGATCGACAGGCCGAGCGCTCGTGCGACCTCACGCAAGTGGAATCCGGGGTTCTTCCGCACGAAGTCGTACAGGTCCTTCCGTTTCTTGACCGCCAGGACCTCCTCGTCCATGGAGACCACGCGGCCTTCAGCGGCGCAGGGTGAACCCGTAGAACAGGGCGAGGATCACCAGGTCGAGGGAACCGGACAGGATGAACAGGTCCGTCAGGCCAATCGAGCCCGCGAACAGGGCGAGGGTCAGGAGCAGGCCTTTCACGAAGAACACGCCGAACGCGGCCGCCAGGAACACGATATGGATGTCTCGCGTGCGTCGGAACGCGAGGATCGCGATCCCGCTCAGGGCCAAGGCGAACACTGACACGGCGCCGACGAGGATGTTCTCGATGGCCACCATGGGGACGACCGTTTCCCGTAAAGGAGCGTGATGTTAAGGATTCCGGCCCTACTCTTCGCGCTTCTTGCGCCGCCGGTTCGCGAAGACGATCGTCCCGATGACGAGGACCGCCATCGCGGCGAGCGTCCCGCCGTAAAGAAGGAAGTCCGCCTGCAGCAGGGGGGGACGGCTCACGACGTCCTCGAAGGCCGCGCTGCGCACGCCGATCGTCGGATCGTGGACCAGCTGGACAACCGACTGACCGCCGGTTAGGTAAAACAGATACAGATCGTACTCGCCCGCCTCGCTCCCGGAACCGGTCATCCAGTCCACCGGGATCCGGCTCCCATCCACGGTCGCAGTCTCCGCCCAAGAGAAGAACGCGAGCGAGGGCGCATTCGGTGGACCGCCCGTCACATTCATCGCGGCGTCGTCGACCGCGAAGCCGTGCAACTCGTCCCAGGTCACGTCGGAATACTCCACGTCCTCCCCGGTTTCCATCCGGAATTCGATTCCGATGTACGCACCGACTTGCATCGCGGGGCGGTTGATCTCGATGTCCACCTTGACCTCCATGGGGGTGAGAATCCGATTCGCGGACAGGCGCATGAACCGCTCGGCGACTGTGAGGTTCAGGCTCACGAGCCCGGTCCGGCTCGTGACGTTCAGGTAGTGTACGCGGCCGCCATCCTCGTTTGGCATTTCGACATGGCTACTGTTCACGTCGCCGAACGCGGAGCTCCCGAGGGATTCGGATGGGACAATCTCTCCGTCGTCCACAAGACCATTTCCGTTCTCGTCCAGCCACTGAACGAGGCTCTTTAGCTCGAGCGTGTAGGAGACACCGCCACCGCCGGGCTTCACGTAGTACACGTCGAACTTCCCGTCGGAGAAGGAGACTCCGAACTGGTCCTCGGAAGGTGCGCTCACTAGCCGGCTCGTGAAGCTCAGCCCACCTCGCTGGGCCACCGCGCTGACGACACGCTGCGTCGCGGTCTCGACCGCGTCGGGGACGGAGTCGTTGTCGGCGTCATGGGCCTGGGATTGCGCGACGCCGGACGCAAGGGCCAAGGCGAGGGCGCTGGAGAAGGCGAACGCCCAAATCGCGCGGCTGTGCCGGGTCACGGAGAACGTCCTCACGTCTCGGATGGAGGCGACGATATATATGGAGCTTATTTTACGGTTTTCGAAGCTTCACGCCTGCCCCCTTGACGCTCATGCTGGCCGACCGCGAACAGCCATCCAACCTCCCGGCGCGGCATCACTCGCGGACGACTTCCCCGAACGCCATGCGCCGGTGGACCTTGGTAATTCGGATCTTCACTTCGTCCCCGATCTTCGTGCCGGGGACGAACACGACGAAGTTCTGAATCCGCGCGAGTCCGTCGCCCTCTCGTCCGATGTCCTCGATCTTGGCCTCGTAGACCTTCCCCTCCTCCACGGGCACATTCACAGGTCGCGGGCCACCCCCCGAATACGACATCCGTCTCCCCATGCGGCGACCGTCGTCGCCGACGCGTTCGCATCGGTGTGTGCGGTATTTAACGATATAGGGGGTGGCCTCAGCGGCCACAAGAGGGCATGAACGCCCTACGACTCCCGTAGCGCGCTGAGGTCCTTCTCGACGTCGGAAGGGCGCGCAAAGCGAAGGGAGAGGATTAGCAAGACGATTCCGACGATCAATACGATCAAACCGACCGCCGTCACGAGACGATTCACCGGGCCGAAGACATCGAACGCCAGATACTCACCGAATGGGATGCTCAGGACGTCGTGAAGCCACGAGCCGAGGGCAATCCCGGGTCCGCCCAGGAGGATCAAGAAAATCCCGGCGTAGAAAAGGAACTTTTCACGGAATCCGGCGCGGCGCTCGGAAGCATCCTCGTCCTCCGCTTCCGAAGCGTCTTCGACCGGCGCCGTCGAGTGAACGGGCTCAGAGATGAGCTCTTGCTCGAAAAGCTCCCCGCACTGCGGGCATTCCGAGGCTTCGAGCGGCACGACCGCCTTGCAGGTCGGACATTCCGCCATGAGAGCCTGCGACTGAGCCATTTCGATGCGTCCCCGCTCCTGACGTTCGAGGGTATAGTCATTTGCTCCCGCCTATCCAAATTGAGAAACGGTAACTGGGAACGACGAGCGCCGCATCTAATCCGGCGGCTCTGACCATACAGGAAAAGCGGAAGGGCCCGGGCGCACGGACACCCGGGCGTGCGCTCTCAGCCCGCCTTGAAGGCCTCGGCAATCGCTTCGGAGACCGGCGGCCAGACGAGTAGAGTGGCCACGAGCATGAGGACCATGAATACGCCGAACCACTTCTTCACGCTGACCTCGCGTCGCCGCAGGACGAGGTGGAGGACAACCCAGCTCCCGAACCAGCCCGCGAACAGGAAGACCTCCTTCCCGCTGTAGGGTCCGATCCCGGAGTTCAGGGTGATCGCTGCCTTGAAGCCCGTGTCGATCGCCGAGTAGATGTTCGCGAGCCCGAGGCTGAGCAGTCCGATCGCCGCCGCGAGGAGAGCTGCCATCGCTGCGCCCGTCGGAAACTTCAGAGCCGGAGGCTCTTGGTATGCCTCAGATACCGTGTTCATCGCTCACACCCCCCGGAGCTTCGTGATGGCAGCCCCGAGGACGTACGCGAGGATCATGTAGACCCAGCCCAGTAGGACAGAGAGGGACGCCGCGGCCCGGAGCTCCTTGTGCTTGACGATCCCCGGTCCGTACCGCCAGAGGAGGAACGTGGCTGCGAGCATCATCGGCAAGGTGAAGAGCGCGATGAACTCCTTGAACTCGAAGAAGATCTCGTGGATCTCGGGCAGCGTCCCCAGGAAGTAGCTTCGCGGTCCGCCGGCCGCGCGGTACGCGATGTAAATCCAGTTCCCGAAGGCAATCGTCACGGCGGACATGACCGCCGAGAAAGCGGTGAGCCATTTCAGGTCCCGGAAGGCCGTGAGCTGGCCTGTGTACAACCGCCATGCGAGATACGTGGCGATCGTCGATCCCAAAAGGAAGACCGTTGCACCGAGTCCATGAAACGCACTGACAAAGTGCCACTGCGTGTCGCCGACGAGATCCGTGACGGGCGCCGTAATCGCAGCCACCAGACCAATGACCGCGATCGCGCCGACCGTGAGGATCAGCAACGTCGCCAGCGAAGGCTCCATCCGCCGAATGCGGTTGATGATGGGGATTTCCATCCGCTTCTCCCTCGGCGGAGGGGACATAGGCGTTCGTCTATGTACGTTCAGCCCTTAGTGTATATTCAGGGCTGCATATGCCATTGGTGTACGCGGCCCCGCGAGGGCCGGAGGGCTTCACAGGGCCGGCCTCGGCTTCGCGAGCCAGGGCACGTGGACCTGGCCGACGAGATCGCGCCACTCCGCGGGCATCGGTTGACCGGATTCGTCGCGCCGGTACCAGTCGGTCACCTGATCGACCTTGACGTCCCGGCCCGTGATCGTGATCATGAGGGCGTTTCGGACGTTCGCGGCGGCCTCCGCCGCAATCTGGTTCTCGAAGATCGCGGCATAGGGCGTCTGGGACATCCACCAGAGGACGAGGTAATACGTCTTCCGGGCGGGACTCCGGGGGCGTTTCGATTTCATCTCGGGTTGGAATCCTTTCGACGGGGGTGGGCCCGCCGACGGGATAGAAAGACGAGGTGGTGCGATAAAGCGCTTATTGGACGGTTCTCAATAACGATACGTAAGCGGCGTCAGTCCTCGAACCAGGCGCCGCAGGTGCATTGGACCGCATCGAGGGCCACGTGGGTGCCGCATCGCGGGCACGCGTACGCGACATTCTCCGCCCCGGGTTCGAACTCCACGCCGCACACCGGACAGGCGTCCTCCAGGATCGGCACAAGGGAGCCGCACTCCGGGCACGCGGACGTGGCCGACGTCGAGGCCGCGAACCGCACACCGCAGGCGCACGACGTCGCCTCCTCGGAAACGAACCGGCCGCACGCGGGACACTGGAACAGCTCGATCGTCTCTTCTTGCACCGCCGGCGGTCGGGGGGCGATCTCCTCGGAGACGTCATGGATCTTCTGCAGGTCCGCGAGCAGCTCCGCAAGGCTCCGGGGTGGCGCAGGAGGTTCCGCCTTCGGCACCGGGATCGACCGGAACCCGGCGCGCCCGGAACCGTATGCGCCCCCCGTGCTCCCGGCGAACGCGGTGCCACAGTGCTGGCATCGATCGAGCTCGAACGGCGTGAGCTCCCGGCAGCTCCAGCATAGGATCCGGGGAGCGCCGTGTGCGCTCTCACGACCGTCCCGTGGAGGCGAACCCGAGCGATCGACCGTTTGCGTCACCATGGAACCGGATCCCCGAGGGCCGGGGCGCATCACGGTCTGCGACCATAACAGATTAGTCAAGACTTGCATGCCGTGATAATCAAGTTCGAGTCCGGTCCGCGAGTGCGCTCGGCCGCGCCGCGCTCCCGCGGACCGCGAATGATTTAAGTGGCGGCCCTCCTTGGAGTCGCGGTCATGGCGAAGATTCTCGTGTGCGTCGCGTGGCCTTACGCCTCCGGACCGAGGCACCTCGGCCACGCTGCCTCCACTTTCATCCCGGCGGACG
This sequence comes from Methanobacteriota archaeon, assembly GCA_947084985.1. Lineage (GTDB taxonomy): Archaea > Thermoplasmatota > Thermoplasmata > RBG-16-68-12 > RBG-16-68-12 > RBG-16-68-12. The sequence continues at coordinate 48,415 of CAMTUI010000023.1, forward strand.
TCGTCGCGCGCTACCACCGCATGACGGGGGACGATGTCCTCATGGTCGGTGGGAGCGACATGCACGGTACCCCGATGATGGTCCGAGCCGATGAGGAGGGCGTCACCGCGCGGGAGGTCGCGGAGCGGTACCACGCCCTTCACGCGAAGAACATCGAGCAGCTCGGGGTCCGGTACGACCTGTACTGGAACACGGCGGCGGACGACCACAAGGCGTGGGTCCAGGAGATCTTCCTCACGCTGAGGTCGAAGGGCCACGTGTACGAAGCCACGATGACCGCGCCGTTCTGCACGACGGACAATCGCTTCCTGCCGGACCGGTACGTCGAGGGCACCTGCCCGAACTGCGGCTTTGAGCGGGCCCGCGGGGACCAGTGCGACAATTGCGGAAGGCTCTGGGACCCGTTCGAGTTGAAGGACCCGCGCTGCCGCATCCACGGCACGACGCCGATTCCGAAAGACACGAACCATTTCTTCTTTCGGCTGAGCGCGTTTGAGGAGCCGCTGAAGCGATGGCTTGCTTCGGGCAAGGAAGATTGGCGTCACCACGTCCTGACGTTCGCGCGGAGCTGGCTCGAGGAAGGCTTGAAGGACCGCCCGATCACGCGGGACCTCGATTGGGGCGTGGAGGTGCCCGTCCCGGGCTACGAGTCGAAGCGCATCTACGTGTGGTTCGAGGCCGTGATGGGCTACCTGACCGCGACGAAGGAATGGTTCAAGCTCCACGGCACGCCGGACGGCTGGAAGGATTTCTGGTATGAGCGCGAGGCGCGGCACTACTACTTCACCGGGAAGGACAACATCGTCTTCCACACGATCATCTGGCCCGCAATCCTCCTCGGATACGACGACAAGCTCGATTTGCCCTACGACGTGCCGGCGACGCAGTACCTGAACTTCTCCGGGGAACGGATGAGCACGGGGCGCGGCCGCGGGGTCTGGCTGCCGGACCTCCTCGCGCAGTTCGATCCGGACCAGCTGCGCTACTACGCCCTCGCGACGATGCCGGAGACGAAGGACACCGACTTCAGCTGGGAGGACTTCGCCCAGCGGAACAACAGCGAGCTCCTGGCGATCTACGGGAACTTCGCGCACCGCGCGCTGACGTTCGCCGACAAGAACTTCGACCACAAGGTCCCGGCCGCGGGATTCCTCGACGCGACGGACAAAGCGATGGTCCGGTCGATCGAGCAACAGTGGACGAAGGTCGGGCAGAACCTCGAGTACGTGCACCTCAAAGACGCGACGCGGGAGGCGATCCAGCTCGCCCGCCTCGGGAACCAGTACTTCGACCAGAAGGCGCCCTGGGATCTCATCAAGAAGGACCGCGCGGCCTGTGGGACCGCGATCCACGTCGCGCTCCGCGTGAGCCGCGCCCTCGCGATCCTCATGGCACCGTTCCTGCCGGCAAGCTCGGCGCGCCTCTGGTCCGCCCTCGGTTACGATTCCGACGTCCACACGATGCGCTGGGACGACGCGCTCGAGGACGTCCACGCGGGCCAGACGCTCCGCGTCGGGAAGCCTCTCTTCGCGAAGATCGAGTTCGAGGAGGCGAAGGAGGATCCGACCGAACGATTCGATGTCCGCGTCGCGCAGATCGTGGACATCAAGGAGCATCCGAATGCGGACAAGCTCTACGTCCTTCAGGTGGACCTGGGGGACGAGAGGCGGCAGATCGTCGCGGGGATCCGTGAGAACTACCGGATCGACCAGCTGAGGGGCCGGAAAATCGCCCTCCTGGCGAACCTCGAGCCGGCGCGGCTGCGGGGGATCGAGAGCCGCGGGATGCTCCTCGCCGGGGAGGACGACAAGGATGTCGGCCTCGTCCTGCCTCCGGAGCATGCGCCCGTTGGCACTCAGGTCCTCGGCGTCAAGGGCGCCCCTCCGCTCCCCTTCTCGGAATTCCAGAAGTTCAGGCTGCAGGTCGGGGACGGAGGCGGCGTTCTGTTCCTCGGCAGGGACGGCGAGGTCCGCATCCCGCTCCGAGTGGGCGATTTCCCACTCCGCGTCGACAAGGGTCTCCCGGACGGCACGCGGGTCCACTGAGACCGATGGCATGAACCGCGCGGAGGTCCGGGCATTCACGCAGCGCCGGCGGCGGTCACCGCGATCACCCATGCCTGTGCCCGGAGCGCGAGCCCAAGGGCGAGCTCCCTCTCGATCGGACGGAGCTCCGGGTCCACGTATGTGAGTCTCACGCCGCTCCAGGTGGTCTTGCCCTCCACGGCGGGTCGGACGTCGTCGACGATTCGCACACGACCCGCGAACGCGGACTCGATCCGGTACCTCCGACCGCGCCACGTGAAGGTCGTGTTCCTCCATCGGAAGCGGATCTCGAGCAGCCCGGCGGGCGAGTCGATGTGGATACGGTCCCGCATCGAGTCGTACCGCACGCGACCCGGAGGCACGCCGGACGGGCCCTCCACGAGGTGCCAGCCCCCGCGGCCCCGCCACACCGCGCTCGATGCGCCGTCCACGAGGACCCGATGGTGGAGCAACCCCACCCGCGCCTCGACGACCACGGACGGGCGCATGTCGCCGCGGTCCGATAAAGACCGTGCGGGAATGCCCGGCCCCAAGGCTTTAAGCGACCCGTCCGGTTTGCGGCCCTCCTTCATGCTCCTGGACCTCCACAACCATACGCGATACTCCCCGGATTCCCGTGTAGCCCCGCCGGACCTCGTCTCGCTCGCGCAGCGCATCGGCCTCCACGGTCTCGCGATCACGGACCACAACTCCGTCGGGGGCATCGCGGAAGCAGAGGCCGCGGCGGGGCCAGATTTCCTCGTCATCCCGGCCGTCGAAATCTCCACCCGATCCGGACATGTCCTCGGCTATGGCGTCCGCGAGCTGATCCCGCGCGACGCGTCCGTGGCGGAAACGGTCGAGCGGATCGTGGCCGCCGGCGGCATCGCGGTCGCCGCCCACCCGTACCGCTTCTGGTCCGGCCTCGGAGAGGCGGGCATCTCGGCGACGACCTTCCCGGCGTACGAGACCTGCAACGGACGCACCCTGCGTCGAGGGAACGAACGTGCGCGTGCTCGCGCGCGTGCGCGGAAGGTCGGCGAAACGGGTGGGAGCGACAGCCATTTCCTCGATGAGGTCGCCAGGGCGGTGACCGCCGTGAACGCGGGATCCCTTCGCCTGGACGACGTCCTGCAGATGATCGGCCAAGGCAGGACGAAGGCGCAGGGGATCGATCGCGGCGCCACCGCGACCCCACGCTACGTGACGAAATGCGTGGGCGAATGGATCCTGCGCGGGATGCGCAGGATCTGACTACAGGTTCTCTTCGATCCGGCCGAGGAACTTCTCGAGGGCGGGCTTCATCCGCGCGACGTCCGACGAGGCGGAGGTGCGGAACACGAGCAGAGCCTTCGGACCTGCGTGGACGATCACGATTTTGCTCGCCGGGGAGTTGATGACGACGTTGTCCAGGGGTTCCTTGAGCTCCGACGTGGCGTTCTCCGCCGCACCGAGCAGGATCGCGAACATCGCCGCGAAGGTCTCCACGTGGACCCCCTTCGGCACGGAGCCACCGATGTACGTGCCGTTCCGGGACACGAGAATCGAGTCCTGGACGCCCTCGCTGCGCTCGAACTCGTGGAGGATCGCCTCGAGGGCGGTGACGTCGGCCATGGTCATGCCTCGTGGGAGGGCTAGCCCGGATGGAAGCCTCTCGGGATTAAACCTTTCCGCTGTGAATTTCAGGCGGAGAATCGTCAGAGGCCACGGAGGAGTTCGTGCATTGCGAGAGCCGCATCGACCGCGTCACCGCCCTTGTCGACCCGTGCCATCGCCTGGTCGTCCGTCATCCCGGGTCCCGTGATCGCGAGGCCGACCGGCTTCCCGGTCCGCAGGCCGATCTCGATGAGGGCCTTCGGGACCGCGGCCATGAGCGCCTCATCGTGGAGGGTCTCCCCCTTGATCACGGCGCCGATCGCCACCGCGCCGTCGACGTCCGCACGGTCCAGAAGGCGGGACACGGCCCACGGGATCTCGAACGTGCCGGGCACCCGGACGACGGACGTCACGCGGATCCCGCGTTCCTTCGCCCGGGCAAGCGCCCGCTCGACCATGATGTCGGTCACCTCACGGTTGAAGTCCGCCGCGACGACGACGAGCCTCACGGGACCTTCACCCGCAGCGGCCCGGCGTCCGAGAATCCCTCCCGTTGACCCGTCCCCGCGCGGGCGCGGATCGCATGCGGACGGAACAGGAGGTCGTACGCGTTGATCGCGTGTTCCCGCGTGCGCCGGTCGAAGAGCCACGCAAGCTGCGCCTCGTCTGCGGCCTCCTCCTCGTGGACCATCACGCCCAGGATGTGCTTGCCGACCTGCGCCTGGACGAACTGCAGCCCGAAATCGGCCGCGAGGGCGCAGTCCTTGTCGACCTGCTGCCGTCCGACCATGCCGAGGGCCAGCACGAGATCGCATCCCCGGTCGAAGAGGATCTTCGCGCCTGCGGCGAGGTCCTTGATCCCGGGGACCGTGTATCGCTCGACGAGGAAACCGCCGCCCTGTTGCTGGAGTTCGTCGATCGCGGACGCCGCCATGTCGTACCGGGAGAAGGACGTGTCCACGATCCCGATGCGCTTCAGGCCCGCCGCTTTCGCTTTCGCGACGTTGCCCTTCCGTCTCCGCGCGGATTCGCGCGGGCGCCGCGTGCCGGCCCTTTTTGAAGAGCGAGCCATTCCCCCACCTTCCTCACGATCTTCCGCGTGCCGTCCAGGTCGCCTTCGAACCGCGGGAGGCGCACCACGTCCGTGCGGAGACCGCGCCGGCGGCACTCCTCGATGATCCGCTCCTCGTTGTGGATCTGATCGAACCCGAGGACGATGATGTCCGGACGGATCTCGTCCAGGATGTCGTAGATGTTCCCCTCGTGGCCGAGGAGCGCGCGGTCCACGGGCTTGAGGGCGTCGACCATCTGGAGCCTCGATTGCTCGGAGGTGATCGGTTCGTGCTTGAACTTCCGCGCAGTAGTGTCCCGCGCCACGACCACGACGAGCTCATCGCCGAGCTTCCGCGCCTCGCGGAGGAAATACACATGACCGGGATGGAGGAGATCGAAGACCCCCGTCGCCATTACGCGGACCACGAACGCCACGCTCGGACGATGTCCTGCCCTTCCAGGAAGACGAGATTCCTATCTCGCGCATATGCCTTTGCATCCTCCTTGGAGAGGGCCCGTCCATCGTCCGCCATCATCTCGCAGATCGTCGCTGTGGGAGCGAGTCCCGCCATGGCCGTGAGGGCCGTAGCGAGCTCCGTGTGGCCGCGCCGGTCGACCAGGAGAGGGTCCGACGCGTTCAGCAGGGGCACGTGCCCGGGCGAACGGAATTCGCGCGCGAACACGTGTGCCGCCCATCCGTTCTCGCGCTTGATCGCTTCCCTCGAGATCTCCGCGAGGCGGGCGATCGTCCTCGCGCGGTCGATGTCCGTCACGCCCGTGAACGTGTCGCGGTGGTTCACCGTGATCGAGAAGGCGCTATGCCGATCGTACCGCATGTCCTCCGTCGAGACTTCGCCGAGGATGGGGTACGCGGCCCGCGCGCTTCGCAGGACGTCGGCCATGTACGGCAGCCCGAGGCGGGAGTGGAGCTCCGCGGCGAGGGTCACGCAGATCAGGCCGCCCGCTTCCTTCCGCAAGGTGCGGATCGCGGCCGGAGACACGAACTCGCTCGCGATCGTCAGGTCCGTCTCCTCCTCGCGACCGTCGCCGTCATAAATCAGGACGAATTCCCCGCGGCGGAGCGCGGCGAGGGCCGGCTCGAGATCAGCCACGGTCGATGGGAGCCTGCCGCGATATTTCAAGATTATTGTAGAAACCAGGTTATTGGTAAAATCGACCGAAGGCACAGGCCTTATCCTGACGGGGCCGATGCGGAACGAGATGCTCGAAGCGGACGCGGTCGCGCGGAACGACCCGGGCAAGATGCGCGACATCATCGCGTCGCTGCCGGAGCAGCTCGTGTCGGGGATGCGCCTAGGCCTCGGCTCCGCCGTGGAGCTGGGCGAGGCGCAGCGCGTCTTCCTCGTCGGCATGGGCGGGTCCGCGATCGCGGGGGACGTGTTCGCGGCGTGGGTCGCGGACCGGTCGAAGGTCCCGATCCAAATCGTGCGTGACTACCGCTTGCCCTCATACGCGAGATCGGAGGATGTCCTCGTGGCCGTGAGCTACTCCGGAAAGACGGAGGAGACCCTCGCGGCCGCGACGCAGGGGATGAAGCTCGGATGTCGGATCGTCGCGATCACGTCGGGCGGTGCGCTACGGGATCTCGCTCGCAAGAACCGCATGCCCCTATTTGAGGTGCCGCCCGGACTGCCGCCGCGCGGGGCCTTTGGCCATCTCTTCGGCATCCTTCCCTCCATCGGGGAGGAGTGGGTCTACGGGGACCTCCGAGGGGAACTCGACCGGGCCGTCGGGCATCTGCGGGAGCTGCGCACGCGCTTGCACCCAGACGCGGGGATCCGTTCGAATCGCGCGAAGTCCCTCGCGGTGCGCCTCCGTGCCTCCGTCCCGACGATCTACGCGGCACCTCCCTTCACGCCGATCGCGAAGCGATGGCAGACGCAGTTCAATGAGAACGCAAAGGTGCTCGCCTTCTCCTCCTCGTTTCCTGAGGCGGACCACAACGAGCTCGTGGGATGGTGTGAGGATCCCCGCGCGCGCCGCTATTCCCCGATTCTGATCCGCGATCGGGACGAATCCCCGGAGTTGCGGAAGCAGCTCGACATCACCGTCGCGCTCATGTCACGCCACACGACGGTCCTCGAGGTTGAGGACGATGGGGAGACGCTCCTCGCGAGACTCCTCGGGTCGTTGTTCCTGGGGGACTATGTGAGTCTCTACCTCGCGGCCCTGCGTCGGGTCGACCCGCTCCCGCTCAAGCCGATCACGGAACTGAAGTCGAAGCTCGCCCGCGGCCATCGAAAAAACTGAACGCCGGGAGGGAGACTTTCAGGCAGCCGTCACCAGAGCGGCGGGGGGCCCTTTGAACTCCCGAGGGCTCGCGCCCACCAGCTCTCCATGTTGGCGCCCTACCGGACTATCCCGGCCAGCCTTACGGGAGCGGAAACGTCCAGTTTGAACCGCCCAAGGACTGATATTTGTAGCAGAATAGGCCAAAAGCGAGACAGTCCCGGCCCGTCGCCCCGAGCGGATGGATAAGGAAGTTGCCACCTCCGTTCGAGCGAGCACGTCACGACGACGTCTTGATTGGGTTTGGGACCATCGCGCACAGCCGTGTGGTCTCTCGCGTACGTCACCCTACTTGGATTCCCCTCGGTCGGCGTTTTGGCGGCTTACGCCGCAGCGCTGCACTCTTGGCAACGGACTCTGATCAGATTTCCGCCGAGTCCTGATGTCCGAGGCTCTCGGGGCAAGATAACTGCCCTCATGGCGCTCCCGATTCCTTTGGTCGTCTTCGGGATCGTTCTTTTGTTTCTACTATTCGGAGAGGAGATCCCTGAGACCGTGGCCCAGCCCGCCGCCCTGGCCTACGGGGTCCCGGCGTTTCTCTCCGGAACAGGCATCGCCATCATCTACACGCGGATCTTCACGCCTGCGGTGTTCACGAAGGAAGGGTATGGCCGGGTCATGCCTCTGGCCGTGATGCCCCTCACCTCGGCGATATTTGGCCTCGTCATCTCCTTCCTATTGATTGGCGGTGCGTCGAACCCTGCCAAGTCCACAGCGTGGACCACCGAGACGGTGTGGCTGGCATCGGCTCTCCATGATTGGGGGCATCGGGAGTCCTGTCAGTGCTTGGTTCGCAGTTTCGGCGTGGGACTTCAAGACCAAGGAAACGTGGCCTAGGGCTCTCGCGGGGTCGGCACACGGTGGTTATGTCACTGTGGTTTGCCTCGCCCTTGCGATGGCCCTGCTCCGGCAGTGGCTCCTCTTGCTTTTCATGGTCCTCTACTTTGGAGCTGCCATCGCGCTCGGGATAGGGCTGTTCTTCCGAGCCCGACACAAACGACTGCGAGCGATGCGACCCTCGTAATGCGGCCGTACAAGGCACCACGCTCACGCGCCCCGAGCGGACTCGACCGTCACCGCGACTAGGAGGCGACGCCGCGGGGGAGATTCGAACTCCCGAGGCCTTGCGGCCACGGCGTGGCTGGCGGCGGTTTGCCGCCGACTCCAGCGCCGCGCCCTACCGAGCTAGGCGACCGCGGCATGTTTTGCTAGGATTCCGTTCCACAGGACCATTGGGAAGGAGAGTCGGGCGGAATCTATCGGACCAGGCGACCTCGGCACCCAGCATCGCGCCCATCGGCTCCGCCGTAATAAAGATTCTCCGCGACCGCGCGAGCGCGAGAATCATTTCCAGAGTTTCGGGTACGTCCCGGGGTCCATGAGGACGCGTTGCGTGTCTGCGGACACGCCGGATTTCGCGATCACGATCTCGTCCGTCGTCATGAGGGCCTTCGCGAGCGCGACCGCCTCCCCTTTCCCCGTGTACACGCCGACGGAGTCCCCGCGGCGGATGTGCGGCGAGAGCTTCGCGACTCCGGGGACGGCGAGGTTCGCCCCGTGGCAGAGCGCGTCGACCGCGGTGTCCTTGATGACAATCGTCGGGAGATGCGCGAGGAGGGATTCGACCGGGCGGAGGAGCGCGCGGACGGGCTCCGAGTTCCCGTCGTCCTTCCAGAACGTGAGCGCATCCCGGAAGTCATTCAGCGGATGGGCCTCCGCCTCCGCGAAGGTCGCCGTGCGCGTGCGTCGCAGGTCCACCATGTTTGCCCCGACGCCGAGGGCGTCCCCGATGTCCACGCACAGGGTGCGGATGTACGTGCCGGATTCGCACCGCACCCGGAACAGCACGTTGCGTCCATCGATCTCCAGGGGCTCGAGGTCGTACACGTGGCGCGTCCGTTGCTCCCGCTTGACCGCCGCGCGGACCGGCGGAGTCTGGTAGATCTCTCCGACGAAGCGGGCGATCATCGACCGGATGCGGCGCTCCTCGACGTCTTGGTGAAGCTGCATCACGCCGACGTACTCCTTGTCTCCCGCGAGGACGGCCTCGAGGGCCCGGGTGGCATGCGCAAGGCCCACCGGAAGGACGCCGGTCACACGCGGGTCCAGCGTCCCCGAGTGCCCGGCCTTCGGAACACCGAACATGTCGCGCACCCACGCGCTGACCTGGTGCGACGTCGGCCCGGCGGGCTTGTCGACCACGGCGACGCCGAGGCGGATCCGTTCTTCGATCGTCCGCTCTTCGGGACGCTTCCCGTGCTTGGAATCCGGGGTATCGTGCAGGATGACGAGGTCGCTCATCCCGCCACCCGGGACGCGATGAGGGCGACGATCTCGTCGGGGGTCTTGCGCGCGGAGTCGATCACGACGTCGAAGAGGCGCGTGTCCTTCAGGTCGATTCCGTAGATCGACTTGTATCGGGCGCGCTCCGACCGCTCCCGTGCCGTGATCTCGCTCTTCGCCGCCTCGACCGATTTCTTCTCCCGACCCGCGATCCGCTCCGCGCGAACGTCGAGGGGGGCGTCGATGAGGACCTTGAGGCACTCGACATGGCGTTGTGCGAAGAGGTACGCCTGGATCCGACCGTCGACGACCACGTTGCGCCCGTTCGACGCATTCGACTCGATCTCCTCGTACACCGCGCGATCGAGAGATCGATCGATCTCCGGGTCGGCCTCCGCGAGGCGCCCGAGCTCCTCGAGGGACAGGCCGCGCTCCTTCGCCATCGCGCGGAACCGCATCCCCGCGCTCACGAGCGCGTACCCGCGAACCTTCGACCAGCGTTCCGCCACCGTCGTCTTGCCGCTGCCGGGCGGTCCTCCGATCACAAGGATCATCCGCGACCCCTCAGGCACCGTCGCCCGCTTCCGCACGGAGCGGCACACCCATCGACTCGAGGCGCCGCTTGAAGCGGATGTACTTCAGGACGCGGGTGATGATCTGCCCAAACGGGATCGCGAGGAGGGAGTAGAGGAGGACCCATGATGGAAAGACGTACACGGAGTTCAGGTACACGTGGTTGGACCAGGGCACCGCAATCCATTGGTTGCCGAGATCCAGGAGGACGATGTCGACGAAGAGCCGGAGCCACGTGAAGATCACGATGAACATGAACATCGTCCAGGCCATGGACTTCAGGGGCGTCGTCTGCATCTCCATCGAGTCCTTGAGGAACCCTTGCTGGGCCTCCTTCAGCTTCTCCAGCTTCGTCGTCTGCCCCTTGCGGACCGCGTCCATCTGTTCCTTCCGCCACGCGGACATGATTTTCTGCGTCCGGGCCATCTTCACCCAGTTCGTGTAGTGGTCCCGGATGATCGAGGAGACCGTCGTCGTTAGCATCCCGGCGAGGAGGATCGTCAGGACCGGGAGGGTGCCCCCGAAGCCGATCGCGGGCATCAGGGCGACGTTCGCGATCGCGGCGAAGGCCTTGCCCAGCTCTTGATCGATGAGCGCCCAAACCGCGAGGAGGCCCAGAAAGATCATGATGAAGCGCGAAAGGCTGGGCCGGTTGAACTTCAGCGCGGGTCGTGCCGCTTCCGTGGGTTCCGCCGTCTCCGCCGAGCCCGGATCATCGGCCACGGGTTCGCCAATGGACCTCGCGATATAAGGATTGTGCAACCCGAGTGGAATTCCTCGTATGGCGGGAGAGAATTCTAATCTCTGCAGATGCCTCGCCATGCCCGGGACATAGATGATTGCGCGCCTATGGCATGGACGGACGGCGGCCTCGCGAGCGGATGACTACTTCGAGTACCTCAAGCGGATGGGTCTCGACGACTACTCGAGGACGGAGGGGAACCGCGGCGTTTACGTCCGGAGACGGATCGAGGGGGGCCATGCGGACTTCCTCCTCGTCTCCCTTTGGGACTCAATCGAGGCGATCCGCCGCTTCGCGGGGCCGGACATCGAGAAGGCCGTGTACTACCCCGAGGACCGGGACTTCCTGACGGAACTGAAGCCGAACGTGTCCAACGACGAAATCCTCGCCGCGCCCTGACGCCGACGGGAGTCGTCAACCGCCTTCGGGGGTCGCTGGAGGCCCGCCCAGGGCCGCCTGGATCTTCTCGCCGAGGCCCTCGTACCGCTCCGCGAAGGATTTCTCCTGCTTCTGGAGGGATTTCACGCGGATCGTGAGGGTCTCCTTGTGCTCTTCGAGTTCCTTCTTCAGCGCGTCCCGGTCGTCTTGGCGGACGAGGAGCATGCCGATGCTCTTGTAGATCGGCGTGTCGCCGGAGATCTTGTTCAACTCTTCGAGCGTCCCGTCGATCTCGCGCAGCTTCGCTTCGAGCTGGACGCGCTGCGAGGCGAGGACCTGGAGTTGCTGCTGGAGTTGCTGGTACTGCGCGATCTGGTTCTGGAGCTGCGGGGAGAGTTCCTTCATGAGGTCACCTCGCGGCGCACGCGGGCGGCCACGTCGGCCCAGCGAAGATACGAATTCACAGCGGCGCGCAGCGCGCTCGTGTCTTCGGCGTCGATCGTCAGCGTGAGGCGGTTCCGGGCGTATCGCATGGAGACGCGGGCCTTAGGCACGTCGCGTCCCGTCTCCGGTCGGAGAACCTCGTGTACGATCCGCGCATCGGGACCTTCGACGAGGATCGTTGCGCGTCGCATGGTCACCGCGCCTTGACGATCTTCTTGACGTTCGGCCGCTCCTTGTAGAAGATCTTGGACCCGCACCGCTCGCACTGGATCCCGACCGTGTTGATGTTCGTCCGAATCGGCTCGAGGCACTTCGCGCACTTGTACACGCTCAGGCCTCCTTTGACTTGGCCTCGGCGCCCTCGTCCGGCTCCTGAATCTCCCGCTTGAACGACGTCGTGATGATCGGTCGGTACGCTCCGCCCGCGAAGACGTGGCCACAGTGCCGGCAGGCCCAGACGCCGGTCGACTTGCGGCGCACGGCGACGGCCTGGCATTTCGGACACGTATGGCGGGTCCTCAGGCCCTCCTCGATCTCCTGCACGCGCCGCCGGATGCGGACGCCGTAGCGGGGCCCGAACCGGGCCACGATGCCGGACTTCCGAGTGCGACGAGCCATGATCGACCTCAAGAGGGCTGAAGGAACGGACGAATCGATCGACCGACGCGCTGGCTGATCTCGATAATCCGCTTGACTTCGTCGTAAGTGAAGCTTCCACTTAAGCCTTTTTGCATCGCCCGGACATCACCGTTTTCATCCGTCGTCACGGTGAGGCGCGCGTCGGCCATCCGCCCCTCGTCGAGGTTCGGATCCACGAGCAGGACGTCCTTGATCTTCGACACGGTCACGCTCACCGGCCAGTGCTGGACGGGCAGCGGGAAATCGTCGCCGACGCCAAAGTTCTTCGCGGGGACGATTGTCGACCCGAGGGCCGCCGTGGCTGCGTACGAGCAGGCGTCGAACAAGTTTCCGTCGTAGTCGAGGACGTGAATGTCGATGAACATGACCCAGACCTTCTCCTTCGGGATGATGCACATCTTCTTCATGTCAACCATCTTCGACTCGCGGATGCCGCGGTCGACGACACGGGCGAGCTCGATCGCTTCGGGCCGGGGCGGGCCCGCTTCGAAGGTCGGGCTGGCCATGGGGATGAGCTCGACGCTCGTCGACAGCACGCCCGAGTTTGGGGTGTCGGGATAGGGTTCCCCGACGGACATCTTGATGCCCACCAGGACGTCCGTGTTCCCGAGGCGCACGCGGGCGCTGCCTTCCGCGGTCTTCACGAAGGCCCGCTCCACGGTGACCTTGCGGGGCTCGTCGAGCGCGCGGCCGTCGAGCCGCTGGCCCGTCGACGCGAGGCGGTACACGTGGGCGCGCATGAGTTCCGAGACGACTTCTTCGGCCATTCAGATCCCCTCCGGGCCCAGGTCGAAGTCCGACGGGGCCGGTTCCATCCGCTCTCCTGACGGCGCGGCAGGAGGCGATTCCTTCAGGATGTCCTCAAGCGTCACGGAATAGCGGCGGCGGAGCGCGTCCCGCTGTAAGTCGTAGATGCGGTGCGCTGCGGCGATCGAAAGGTCCATCGCCTTCTGGAACTCCTCGTACGTCAGATGGCCGTCCATCTGCAGCAGGACGATCTCGCCGGTGCGGGGGACGATTGCCATGGGACAATCCGCGTCTCCGAAGTTGTCCTCGTCCTTGTTCAGGTCGAGGCACACGATGCCTTCGATTTTGCCGCTCGCGCACGAGGTGACGAGGTCCCGCATCGGCACGCCGGCATCGGCGAGGGCGACGCTCGCGGCCGTGAGGCCGGCGCAGCGGGTCCCGGCTTCCGCTTGGAGGACCTCGATGAAGATGTCCACGGAGGTGCGGGGGAACTGCTCCTTGAACACGACGGCGGAGAAGGCCTCCGAGATGACCTTCGAAATCTCGACGGACCGTCGGTCCGGGCCGGGTCGCTTGCGGTCGGAAACACTGAACGGCGCCATGTTGTACCGACACTGGACGAGGGCGCGAGCCGGATCCTGGAGATGCCTCGGGTGGGCCTCCCGCGGGCCGTAGACGGCCGCGAGGACCTTGTTCCCGCCCCATTCGATGTACGCGCTGCCGTCCGCGCGTCGCAGAACGCCCGCTTCAATCCGGATCGGGCGCAGCTCGTCGAATTTGCGGCCGTCCAAGCGCCGGCCGGAGTCGTCGATCAATTTCACTTGTTTCTCTATGTGCTCGATATCTTCCATGCATGTCACTTCCTCAGGTGGCCCTCGGCCCCGCCTGTCCTCGCTGCACCCGCTCGATCAGCTCGCGGACCGCTTCCGTGAGCCCGTACGCCTGCGCGCGTTCCTCGATCAACCGGATCGCCATCGCGGCGACCGCCGCGTTGCGGTCCTCTCCATCCAGCCATATCCGACCGTTCTGGCCGACGTAAATCTGGCAGCGTGTCATGTCCTTGATCATCGAGACCATGCTCCCCTGCTTCCCGATCACGCGGGGCACTTTCGTCGGCGAGACCTCCATCAGCATGCCGCCCTGGAGGCGGCGCGCCTCGCGGTCCGCCATCGTGAGCTGGACCCGCTTGATCTCGTCGACGCTGAGGACATGGCAAAGGATCGCATCGCCCACTTTCAAGTAGCGTGCGGTGTCGCCGAACTCGACGCGCCACGGGCTCTCCGTGGCGTGAAGCGGCGCGGGATAAGGGGAATTGATGTCCACGAGCCAGTGAGATGGACCGAAATCTACGATCTCGCCGACGATCGCGTCGCCCGGTTGCGGGATGTACCGCCCGGCGAGGGGGATGACGCTTACCCGCCCGTCGCGCTCGGTTCGAACCCCGAGCTGCGCCGCGAAAATCTGTCCGTTGTCGCTGAACGTCCCGGATCCCGGTTTCAGCCCGGGGCCGCCGACGGCTTCGCCTGGAATGACAATCGGGCGAAGCGAGCCGCTACTCTGCATTGGTTTTGCTCACACACGCGGCGCGTCCAAACGACGGGGGCTACTTGAGGTTTTGGGTGCGCGGTGCGCGGAGCCTTCAGACCCTCTGGTCCGCCTTCAGAATGCGGGTCTCGAGGTTCCCCTTCGTCTTTGCGTTCAGCCGCTCGAGGAACTCGGTCTGCATCCCAGCGGGCATCTCGACCACGCCGATCCACGCTCCGCTCGGCGACCACTCCTCCTTCAGAATCGAGCCGAAGGACTTGATGTCACCATAGCACTTCGCGCTGTCCTCCGCGCTGAGCTTGACCGCGATGCGGGTCTTCTCGAAGCGAATCGGGATGAGCGGGCGGAGGGCATCGAGGACGTCCTTCACCTGCTCCTCGAGGCCCTTGAACGGATCCACGTGGACCTTCGCCTCCTCCATCGCGATCTCGATCCGCTGCGGGGGATGCGGCGTGCCCGTCTGCGGGTTAATCGCGTTCGCCGCGATGTACTGGACGATCTGCTTGCGCTTCGCCTCGAGCATCTGGCGGCGCTGTTCCGTCGTGAGCTGGATCTCCCCGCGAAGGATGATCTGCTTCGCGACCGCGAGCGGTTCCGTGGTCCCGAAGAGCTCCGCCATCTTCTCCTCGGAGGCTTTCGAGCCCTTGTGGGCGTCTCGGAAGATTTCGTCGATTGCGAGCTCCCGCAACAGGTCGACGTCTTTGCCGTCCCGCATCCGCTGCACGGCGTCGGGCTTCACGAGGACTTCGAACTTCTCGCCCGCCTTCTCGATACGCGCGACCACATATTCCTTGAAGATATCGTCGCGACGGTCCGTGCGGAGCTCCTTCGGCATGACCTCGCCTAGGACGCCGTCGGGAGCCGGCGGAGATACTCGCCGACTTCCGGCTCGCTGAGGCGGCGGAACTTCTCCCCTTCGACGATCAGGCCGACCTCGATCGCTCGGGCATCGAGCTTCTCCCCCTCGGATGCCTTCTGGAGCGCCTCGAAGCCGAGGAGCATCGCGTCGTCCTGGGCCATGCCATCCTTATACTTCTCCTCGAGGAGCTCCATCACCGCCTGACGGCCCTGCCCGATGCTGCCCGCCTTGTACGACACGAGCGCGCCGCTCGGGTCCGTCTCGAACAGGTGGGTGCCGAGGTCGTCCACGCCGGCGACGAGGAGCGCGGTCCCGAAGGGCCGCACGCCGCCGTACTGGGTGTAGTTCTGCTTGTAGTCGCAGATCCGTTTCACGAGGATGTCCACGCCGATTCGCTCGCTGTACGTGACCTTGTTGATCTGAGCGACGAGCCTGGCGTAGTCGACCAGGACCCGGGCGTCGGCGACGAGGCCCGAGGTGGCCGCGCCGACGTGCTCGTCGATCTGGAAGATCTTCTCGATGGACGAGGTCTCGACGAGCCTGGACCCGATCTTCTTGTCGGCCAGGAGGACGATCCCGTTCTTGAACTTCAGGCCGACTGTGGTGTTCCCGCGAGTCACGGCGACGCGCGCGTATTCGACCTGGAACAAGCGACCGTCGGGACTGAAGACCGTAATCGCCCGGTCATAGGCCATCTGGCCCGGCTGCATATGATAAACCTCGCGGGCGCCTAATAAGGCGGTCACTTAAAAGGTTTGTTTTCTGACTCACGCGTTGGACGACGCCGCGGCGTGAGGAACTTCCGGGTCGCGGCGCGGATCGTGCCCGAGGTGCCAATCGTGACCAACCGTATGCGTTCCCCGCCGACCGTCTCGATGGCCCGGAGGGCCTGGATCGCCTCGTCCTTCTCGACGTTCGTCGTTCGGACGAGGCCTAGGGTCCCGTCGAACTCCACGAGCCAGAGGCGACCGGGTGCCGTGCGTAGGGCGGCCGACATCTCGGTCCGCTGGAACGACCGGGGACCCTCGACCCGGATTGCGATGTAGCGGTTCCGCGGCGGCCTAGGGCTCACGCTCGCGACAAGAGAAGGAACAAGAAAAAGGTTGGGGATAAAAAGAGGAGGAGGTCAGTGTACTTCGTCCACATCGGAGGAGGTCCGCACCGGACCTGTGTAGACCTCCTTGCCGAGCAAGGCTTTCGACCGGACGCCCGTGATCACGAGGAGCACCCGGACCGTGTTCTGCAGACTGTCGTCGACGGTACAGCCCCAGATGATCCGCGCCTGGGGGTTGATCTTCTGTCCGACAACCTCCGCGGCCCGCTCCGCCTCGGACACCGTGAGGTCGGGGCCGCCGACGACGCGCACGAGCGCTCCGCGGGCGTGGGTCAGGTCGACCTCGCCAAGCAGCGGCGATTCGAGCGCCTCGTTGATCGCGTACTCGATCCGGTCCCGCTCTTCCTCGCTCTCGCCGATGCCGATCATCGCGACCCCGCCGCCCTTCATTATCGTCATCAGGTCGGCGTAGTCGAGGTTGACCAGACCGGGCTTCGTGATGATCTCCGTCATGCCCTTGATCGACTGCATGAGGATCTCATCCGCGACCTTGAAAGCGGCGTTGATCGGGAGCCGGGGGACGAGCTCGAGCAGCTTGTCGTTGTAAATCACGATCGTCGTGTCGCAGAACTTGCGGAGCTTGTCGAGGCCGGCCTCGGCGTTTTCCATGCGGATTCGGCCTTCCGACTTGAAGGGCATCGTGACCACGCCCATCGTGAGAGCGCCCTCTTCCTTCGCGACGCGGGCGACGTACTGTGCGGAGCCCGTGCCGGTCCCGCCGCCCAGGCCCGCGGTGATGAAGACGACGTGGGCCCCGCGGAGGAAATCGCGGATCTCCTCCTCGCTCTCGCGGGCCGCCTGCTCTCCTACCTCCGGCAGGGCGCCGGCCCCGAGGCCCTTCGTGAGCCGCTTCCCGATTAGGATCTTCTTTGCCGCGTGCACGGAGAGGAGGTGCTTCGCGTCCGTGTTCACGGCGCACATCTGCGCGCCCGTGACCCCGGCCTCCGCGCATCGGCTAATCGTGTTCGATCCGCCGCCGCCGCAGCCGACGATCTTGATCGAGACGTTGATCAGTTCGACGATCTTCTCGATCTCTTCGTCTTGTTCGGATACCTTCTTCGTCTCCGGCTTTGACTTCGCGGCCTGTTTCTTGTCCTGCTCTTCGGCCTCGGCGTGTCGGGCCAGAGCCTCGTTGAGAAGCGATTTCATTGTGCCATCCCATCCCGATGGAATCTGACGGACGGACGAATCGAGATGGGGGTATTTAAAAGTAGTCATACACTTGTCTGACAAACCCCGCGTTGACATTCCGCGCGACCGGATCGCGCGGATGGACGGTCACAGCGCGGCGGCAGTCTTCGCGGACGAGAGGACGCTGACCCCGGCGTTCGTGATCTCGAACGGGTACACGGACTCGTCGTGGCTCGAGCCCTTGTACTTCTCCACGGAGATGAAGCGCTTGATGCCGCCCTCGTCGCGGAGCTTGTGCAGGCGGATCTCCCCTCGTGCGAGGAACGCCTCCGGAGGGACCTCGCCCTCCTCCGGCAGCTCGAGGATCAGGAGGGACGTCAGCTTGGCCTCCGCGAGGTATCGCATGAACGACTGCGTCGTCACGGCTTCCTCGAACTCCCGCATGCAGAAGTACCGCAAGGCGGTCATCGAATCGATCACGACGCGCTCGTAGTTCTTCTTCACGAAGAGGTTCTTGAGGAGCTGCTGCAGCGAGTGGACCGTGACCTCCTTGCTCTCGAAGTCCGGCGTCTTGCGGATCCGCTCGTTCAGGGCCCGCATCTTCGCAGGCTCCTCCTCCGTCGAGATTTCGAGGATCGGGGTGGGCTCGAAGCGCCGGATGTCCGAGTTCGCGTCGAGCACGTCGAGGTCGTCGAGGTTCCAGCGGAACGAGCGCATGTTGATCTTCAGCTCGTTCGGCGGCTCCTCCAGGGCGACGAAGAGGCAGCGTTCCCCGCCCTCCAGGCCTTCCCGCAGGAACTGCATCGAGAAGATCGTCTTGCCCGCGCCCGGCGGGCCCGAGAGGATGTACGGCCGCCCGGGCAGCAATCCGCCGTGGAGCATCTTGTCCATACCCGGGACGCCCGTTCGGATCTTGCCCGACATCAGCGGACGACCTCCGGAGGCTTGGGCGGCGCCGTGGCGGGGGGCGGGGGCGGCACCGTGCCGAGGCGCTGCTTCAGGTCGGAGTCGCACGTGAGGGCGAGCTTCATCGCCTTCTGGTAGTGCCGCCGCTGGAAGTGGAGCATCGCGCGGGAGAGGGACACCTCGACGTCCTTTACAGGGATCTGCCGGCGGTGGGCCTCTTCGATCCCGCGCATGACCGCCTCGACCAGGTTCGAGACCTCGTCGATGATCCGCGCCTCGAGGAGGGACTCGACCGGCTTCGGACCCTGCTGTCCGGTGTGGGCCTGGGCGACCGCATCGACATGGACGACCATGCCCTTCGACACGATCGACACGGGGCGCATCTGGTCGTCGAACGACGATCCGCGGAACTTCTCGATCGACAACGCGCGGCGGATCATGCTGCCGTCGAGCCACTTGTGCAACCGGATCTCCCCGCGAGCGAGGAAGAACTCCGTCTCGAGGGTGCGCCGATCGAGGTGCTCGGACACGATGAGGCTCGTCGCCTCGAGCTCGGAGAGAAACCGCAGGAACGATTGGATCAGGATGCGGCTGTCCTGGCCCCCCATCGAGAACATCTTCAGGGCGGTCATCGAATCGATGACGATCCGCTTGTACCGCTGCTTCGTCCGCTCGAGATGCCCGAAGAACTCCTGTTTGATCATCTTCTGCACGCTGTGCACGTTGACCTCGAGGGCCCGGATCTGCGACGACTGCCGGATCTCCGTGACCTGTTCCATGTCCCTCACGTCGAGGGACGTACCGACGTCGATCACGGACCGCGTGCGCTTGTGCGCGCGCACGTCCGGCGTCGCGTCGAGGATCTTGAGGCGGTCCAGGTTCCATCCGAACGAGGCCATGTTCGACTTCACGTCGATCGGTGGCTCGTCCAGGGTCACGAGCAAGCAAGGCTCCTGCTGCTGGAGGCCCTCCAGGAGGAAGTGGGCCGCGAGGATCGTCTTGCCGCTCCCCGTCGGACCCGAGATGATGTATGGACGGGCGGGTAGGAGGCCCCCTTGGAGCATGGCATCCAAACCCGCGACGCCGGTCTTCACGCGATCCATCAAACGGCCTGCCGCGACCGCATCGACCCGGTCCCACCACGATAAACGTTGCGTCGTGAGAATCAGGCCAGGGTCGTCCGCACTCCGAGGGAATCCGGTTAACCTTGAACAAGGTTAACTCGTTGCGGTCGCGTGAGTCGACCGCATGGCCTCGATGGAAAACGCCGCCTGTCCGAGCCTCGGCCGGATAGCGGGGGATGGAAATCCCGGGTCCGAGGCGTGTCCTCGCAGCCCTTTTGAACCATCGATCTCCGGGTGTCTCACCGGGGACCTGGGCGTCCCGAGCTATGAGCCCGACGGGATATCCTGGCTACCCCACCCCGCTGCGTGGCGGCGGCGCGGAAGGCGGTTGACCGTCCGCATTGGACCGTGTCGGATAAACCTATCGCGCGGCATTCAGAAGAACTTCCGAAATCGCGCGAGGTCCTCGAGACTCCCCTTCAGCTTGATGCGGCCCGTCGCATATGCCTTGAACGGACCGATCTCGCGGAGGATGAGCGAGCGCAGCGTTTCGCGGTCCGTGAGGATCGTGATGGCCGGGTTGTCGACGCCGCCATCCATGAGGCCGGCGACCTTCTGGTCCTTCAGCGTGAAGTGATATCTCGTGCCGTCCTTGAGGTCGATCAGCACGGTCTTCGTGAGATCTCCGAGCTCCGCGCGCAGGGCCGGGTCCGCCGCGACCTTCGCGTTGAACTTGTGGATGAGATCCTCCAGCAATTCCTTCATTCCTTGACACCGCCGAACTCGTCGAGCTTGCGATTCCGCGACTCCGCGAGCAGCCGCCGGGCGGTGTCCCACGAGGTCCGGGTGTGGGGCGGCAGAGACCCCGTCTCCCTAATCCACTTTTCCAGGAATGCAATCGTGTCCGCGTCCGCGGGATAGCCGGAGCCGACGGGCACGCCGAACTCCTCACCGATCGCGCGCATCTCGCGATCCCGCCGGACCTTCGCGAGGATCGACGCCGCGCTGACGACAGGAAAGAGCTCGTCCGCGTTGTGCTGGGACACGACCTCGACGTCGAAGGGGATCTCCCGGAGCACGGCCTTCTTGAATTCGATCTCGTCGACGTCCGCCGCGTCGACGTACGCCGTCTCCGGGTGGAGCGCCTCGATGATTGACGCGAAGAGCTTCGCCTCGAAGTCGTTGAGGGACATCTCCGCGCGCATCACGTCGATCCGCTCCGCCGGTATCACGATCAGCTCGTACTTGCATAGGCGCTCGATCTCCGGCGCCATGGCCTCCCGCCGTTCCGGCGTGAGCTTCTTTGAGTCCCGGACGTTCAGCTGGCGCAGGGCCACGTCGGATTCGACGCCCACGCCCGCGACGACGAGCGGACCAAGGACGGGACCGCGGCCCGCTTCATCGACGCCGACAATCACTCCTCACACCCCGTATAGTTCGTGCGCGGTCTCCTGCGCCCTCGCGATGACGTCCCCCTCGTCCACGGTCCGCACGACGCCCCCGGCCATGAGCACATGGCCATCGACAATCGTCGCTTGGACATCGCTCCCCCGGGCGGCGTAGACGAGGTGGCTCAACACGTTGTCCGGATAAAAAGGAGTCGTGTGTGCGCCCCGTAACGACACGACGGCGAGGTCCGCGCGCTTTCCCACCTCGATCGAGCCGAGGTCGCGGTCCACGCCGAGGCCCTTCGCGGACCCGATCGTCGCAAGGTCAAGCGCGGTCTGCGCGGGGACCGCGCGGGCATCCCATCGGGTCGCTTTGTGTAGGAGTGCGGCGACTTTCATTTCCGCGAAGAGGTCCATCCCGTTGTTCGAGATCGGGGAGTCGGTCCCGAGGCCGACCGGCACACCCTCCTGGAGCATTTCCGGGACTGGCGCGACGCCTCCCGAGGCGAGCTTCATGTTCGAGACGGGACAGTGGGCCACGGACACGCCATGGCGTGCGAGGGTCCGCACCTCGTTCATCGTCAACCAAACGCCGTGCGCTGCCGTCACGCGGTCGCCGAGGAAGCCGATCTTTTCGAGCCATTCCACGGGCCGCAGTCCGGTCTTCTTCCGATGGCCCTCGACTTCTCCCCGGGTCTCGGATAGATGCGTGTGGAGCCTCACCCCGTGCGTCGCCGCGATCTCCTTCGCCCTGGCGTACGTTTCCTCGGATGCCACGTAGACGCCCTGGACGCCGACGGATGGGGTGACGAGCGGGTCTCCCTTATGCCTCGAGACGAAGTGGTCCGCGTTCTTCAGCGGACTCCCGTGCTGCGTCGTGAACGCCTCGTCTAGGGTGACCCAGGACAGGAAGCCCCGCATGCCGGACTCGCGCACGGCGCGGGCGACCTCGTCCTCCCAGTAGAAGAGGTCGTGCACGCTCGTCGTGCCCGAGCGAATCATCTCGACGCACGCGAGGAGCGCGCCGATCTGCACGTCCCGCCGCGTGAGCTTCGCGTCGATCGCAAACGCCTTCTCGAGCATCTGCTCGAGCGGCACGTCGTCCGCGACGCCGCGGAGGAGCGTATTCGCGACGTGATGATGCAGGTTGATCAGGCCGGGGATGACCGCGCACCTGCCGCAATCGATGATCTCGTCGGCCGAGGCGTCGACCTGCCCGACCGCGGAGATCCGGCCGCCTTCAACGAGCACGTCCCCTGAGAGGATCCGCCGCTCCGGGCCCTGGGTGACGATGAGACCGCCGCGCAGAAGGACCGAGGACATCGTAGCCCGGTCGATGGAGGGCTGATTAGAAAGGTTTTGCGGGAAGGCGCGGATACGTACTCGTGGATCCCGACTTTGACACTGCGCTGACGACGTGCCTGCGTCGAGTTCCGCGCGGACAGGTCGCGACGTGCGGCGTCGTCGCAAAGGCGCTCGGAGACGTTCGCGCGGCCCGAGCGGTCGCCGAGTGGCTCGCGGTCCGACCGCGCGTAGAGGGAGCGCATCGGATCGTCCGGGCGGATGGAAAGCCCGTGGTCCCGAGTGCGATCACGATCCTGCGCAAGGAAGGAGCCCGGATCTCGCGCGATCTCGTTCGCGAGGACGCCTTCCTTGACCGACTGCCCGCGGTTCCTTTGCTGGGAGCACTCCGGGAGGAGCAGCGACGACTATCGATGAAGGTCCGGGGGGACGACGACTTCCCGTCGCTCGATCGGATCGCGGGCGTGGACGTCGCGTATTCGGGCGACCGGATGTACGCGGCGGCGGTCTGTCTTCGGACGCGAGATCTGACCCTGCTCGAGGTCGTCCATATTGAGCTGCGAGCGAGCTTTCCTTACATTCCAACCTATCTCGCGTATCGCGAGTTCCCCGGAATTGCGGCCGCAGTCTCCCGTCTCTCGACTCGACCGGACGTCCTTCTGATCGACGGACACGGCCGCCTGCACCCCGCGCGGTTCGGCGTCGCGTGCCATGTTGGAGTCCGACTCGACGTTCCCGCGATCGGCGTCGCGAAGCACTCGCTCGTCGGGAAACCGAGCCGCGAGCCCGCGTCGAGCGGTGCGATCCCGATCGGGCTCGAAGGTCGGACCGAAGGATACGCGTGGGTCCCGCCGGGTCGCGCTCGAGCGATCTACGTGTCCGTGGGACATCGGATTTCCCTGGAGAGGGCATTGTCCGTCGTACAGCGCGCGACGGTTCAGGGATATCCTGAGCCTCTTCGCCTTGCAGATCGGATGTCGAAAGAAAGGAAGCATATGGAAAAACGGAAAAAGGGTGCAAAGCGGTAATGCGCTAGGGCGCATCATCCCGCAAGGGTTGCTTGGGCAAGCGATCTATCTCTTCTTTTTCTTGCCCTTCTTCCCTTTCTTGGCCACTGGGTTCCTCCCGGTCAACGGTATGGTATCGAGACCTTTTAAAAGTAGCGAACGTCGTCGAAAATCGCACTTTTTCAAAAATATAAAAATCGAACGATGCGAAAACGGCTCCGAAACTGTTTTTTCCACGTCGATGCATGCAACGTGCGTGGAGATTCTCGTCTTCGGTGCGGGTGCGATCGGATCGTTTTTCGGCGGACTCCTCTCGCGACGCAATCATGTGACGCTCATCGGGAGGGCAGACCACGTCGATGCGATCCGCCAGAACGGTCTGAAAATCTCCGGAAAGACATCGATGATCGCGAAGCCGGATGCTGCGACGAAGGTCCCGCACGCGGCGAAACCAGAGATCGTCCTCGTAACGACGAAGGCGTACGACACGGAAGCCGCGATGCGATTGCTCGCGCCGTTCGGAAAGACGAGTCTCTTCGTCACGCTACAGAACGGACTCGACAATGCGGACGCGATCGCGCGGACCGCGAGTCGCGTCGTCGCGGGCACGACCGCGCACGGCGTGACGTTCATCGCGCCAGGCGAGGTGCGTCATGCGGGCGTGGGAGAAACGATTGTGGGCGAGTGGACGGGCGTCGGAGAATCGGAACTTGTGCGTCTGCGTGACATCCTCGTCGATTCGGGCATCCTCACGCAGCTCACGAGCGAGATTCGCTCGGAACTTTGGGCGAAGCTCGTCGTGAATGCGTCGATTAATCCAGTCGCCGCACTCGCGGCCGTGCCGAACGGTCGGATCGCGAAGGATCGCCGGCTCCGGTCCCTCTCCGAAGCGGTGTGCCGCGAGGCCGCGGCCGTCGCGAAGGCCGCAGGCGCGCAGATCGACGCAGACGAGCTCGTGCAGCGTACGATCCTCGTCACGAAGCGGACGGCCGCGAACCGCCCGAGCATGCTCCAGGACCTCGACCGTCACCGGCGCACGGAGATCGATGCGATCACGGGGGCCGTCGTGCGGGCGGCCGAACGGCTGAAGCTGGCCGCCCCGCTGAACGAGGCCCTGTTTGCCCTCGTGAGGGCGCGGGAGACCGCCCTCCGGAACGCCGCGCCAGGTCCATGAGAAACGGCATCCGTTCGACTCCCCTCGGGCGCACGTTCGCGCCGAACCTTTATAAAGGGATATTTAACTCCCCTCCCCGCCGACGCGCCCGGGCGCTTGTCCGCGGGCGATCGGAGGTGTTCAACGTGGCCAAGATTAAGATCGAGAACGTGGTCGCATCGACCTCCCTCGGGGAGCAACTCGACCTTCAGGCGATTGCCCTCGCCCTCGGCGGGGCGGAGTACGAACCGGAGCAGTTCCCGGGCCTGATCTACCGCCTGAAGGAGCCGAAGACGGCGACCCTCCTGTTCCGGAGCGGCAAGGTCGTTTGCACGGGCGCGAAGAGCCTCGAGCACGTCAAGACGGCCATCGACACGGTGGCGAAGCAGATCGAGGCCGCGGGCATCCCGATCAAGAAGAACCCGGAGATTGAGGTCCAGAACATCGTCGCCTCGTCCGACCTCGGCGCGCAGATCAACCTGAACGCGATCGCGATCTCCCTCGGCCTGGAGAAGGTCGAGTACGAGCCGGAGCAGTTCCCGGGCCTCGTGTACCGCATCGACGAGCCGAAGGTCGTCGTCCTCCTCTTCGGCAGCGGCAAGCTCGTCTGCACGGGCGCACGAAAGCCGCAGGACGTCGAGCAGGCCGTCGAGAAGATCACGCAGGAACTGAAAGCGGCCGGGCTGCTGCGCTGACCGTAACGACCCGCGCGTGAGGTACGTGCGAAGAGATTATCGTCCTCCCTCGGATAGGTCGGGCGCTCGGGGGAAGCGACCGTGGTCCGCGCGCTGCCGATCTTCGACAACCACATTCACTTGCGCCCGGAGTTCCAGGGGGTCGAGGCCGCGAAGGTCTTTGAGAAGGCGGGCGGGACGGCGCTCCTCCTCACGCACACCCCGTACGACGACATCCCGGTGAACCGCGCGGAGGATTACGAGCGCGCGTACCGGAAGACGCTCGACATGGCGGACGGGGTGCGGACCGCGACGTCCCTCAAGGTGTTCGTCGCCCTGGGGCCGTATCCCATCGAGTTCCTGCATCTCAAGGAGGTCCACGGTCTCGAGGGCGCAATCGACGAGATGCAGAAGGCGGTCGACATGGCGGCGCGACACATCGCGCAGGGACGCGCGATCGCTTTCGGCGAGATCGGGCGGCCGCACTTCCCCGTCGGCCAGGAGATCATCCGCGCATGCAACGACCTCCTCGCGTACGCCATGGAAGCCGCGAAACGCCTCGGGTGCGCCGTCATCCTGCACACGGAGGACCCGACGCCGGAAACGTTCGCGGAGTTCGCCGGGATCGCGTCACGGGCTGGACTCGACCGGAATCGCGTCGTGAAACACCATTCGACGCCGCTTACGCGGCCCGAGGACAACCACGGGCTCGTGCCGTCCATCCTGGCGAAGGAGGATCTCGTCGTCGAGGCGCTCAAGGGCGGCCCGCGGTTCCTCCTGGAGACGGACTACATCGACGATCCGCATCGGCCCGGCGCGGTCCTGGGACCCGCGACGGTCCCGAGGAAGACGAAGGCGTGGATCGAGAAAGGGCTACTGACCGAAGAGCAGGCATGGACGATCCATGCGGACCTGCCCGAGCGGACGTACAGGATCGACCTGCGCACCTAGCGCGCGCCGGGGGGCGAAACCTCGGTGATCTCCCCGTAACCGGTGAGGGCCATGATCAACCCGATCAGGGCGAGGATCAGGATGACAATCGCGGCGATGGTCGTGCCGCCACTCATGGGGAAAGGCAGCCCGACGAGGGCGAGCACGATCGCGAGGAGCAGAAGCGAAATTCCCGTCAGGATTCGAGCAAGACCCCGCCGGAACGCTGCATCAACGGGCTGGCCATCGTATCACCAACGGAACGACGCGGATAAGAATTGCGGCGTCCTCAGTGCCGCACGTGGAACCCTTCGACCTCTCCCTGCACCTCGGCCCACGAGACCTCGACGCCCGAGACGCGCGCATACGGCTGCGAGGTCTTGTTCCACTCGATGCACTTCTCGATCGCGGCTCTGTCTCCCTCGAAGATGGCCTCGACGCTCCCGTCCGTCAGGTTCCGGACGTATCCGTCGAGTCCGAGGGACTGCGCTCTCTCTGCGCAGTGCGCCCGGAAGTACACACCCTGGACGCGCCCTCGGAAGATCACGACCGCGCGGACCCGCACGGTCGCGAGGGAAAGGGGGCGCGCAAAAGAACCTTATTATAGCGCGGGCCGATATGCGCTCCTCCCTGTAGCAGGGTTCTCCATGAAACGGGACAAGGTCCAGGATTGGACGGTCTCCGACTTCATGTCGACGGACCTTGTGACCGCAACGCCCGATGAGACGATCGCGGACGCGCGCGGGAAGATGAAGACCCACGACGTCCACGAGTTGCCGGTCCTTGACGGGAAGAAGCTCGTCGGCGTTGTGACGATGCGCGAGCTGATGCGGCGAAAGAACATCTCGCCCGCGACGAAGGTGTCGACGGTCCTCCAAGCCGCCCCGGACGTCACGCCAACCATGCGCCTCCCGGAGGTCGCCGAGCGGATGATCTCGAGCGGCTTCCGCGCGATTCCGGTAATCAAGGACAAGCGCCTCGCCGGAATCCTGTCCCGCTCGGACCTCGTGCGCGCCCTCGTCCAGGCGAAGAGCCTCGAGGGCCTCAAGGCGAGCGAGTTCATGACGCCGAACCCGCAGTGCGTTGCGGAGGATGACACGGTCGAGCACGCGGTCCAGACCATGCGGTCCCTCGGCGAGCGGTCGATTCCTGTCGTCGACAAGAACCGGCGTCTGAAGGGCGTCCTCGGACTGAAGGACGTCGTGGACCTGTTCTCGAAGCCGAAGGTGCGGGAGCAGTACGGGGACCGCGTGGGGCGCGAGGAGAAGGTGACCCTCGACGTGAAGGGCGTCATGCGGTATCCGCCCGTGACAATCGGGCCCGAGGCCACGGTCCATCGCGCGGGGGAGCTGATGGTCAAGAACCGGATCTCCTCGATCATCGTCACGGACAAGGACGAGCCCGTAGGGATCATCACGACACAGGACCTCATGCAATTCGTCGCCGGGTTGCGGGAGCGGGAGCAGCTCTTCGTCGAGATCGGCGGGTTCGACGACGACCCGCGCGACGAATACGACATGATGTACGACGTGATCCAGAAGGAGATGCGGCGGATCGCGCAGCTCGTGCGGCCGCGAACCCTGACAATCCATGTGCAGAAGTACAAGCCGGAAGGAGACCGCTGGAAGTATTCCCTCCGGGCCCGCTTCACGACCTCGCACCGGATCTACTACGCGCACCATTTCGACTGGGATCTGCACCTCGCGCTGAGCGACCTCCTCGAGACCCTGTACAAGCGTATCGTCAAGGAGAAGGAGCGCAAGGTCACGGAGAGGAAGCGGGGCCGGTCAACGTAGGTTCCAGAAGGTCCGGTGGACCGCCATCGTCGCCTCGATGGCCGCGCGTCCTCGGCCCTTGTCGTCGAGCACGTCTTTGAGCCGGAACTCGAGGGAGCGGCCCTGGAACCGGGCGGCAATCCCCGCCACGACCTCCGCGACCGCATCCAGGTGGTAGCCGCCCTCGAGGGCCACGACGAGGCGCCCGTTGCAAAGGCTCGACGCAGCAGCCGCGCTCCGCGCCACGAGCTCCACGTACCCGGGCGAGGACAGCGCGAGGGACGTGAGCGGGTCCCGGTAGTGGGCGTCGATCCCGAGGCTCATGAGGATCGCCTCGGGCCTGAATTCCCGCAGGATCGGTTCGATTAGCGTGTCGTAGGCGATGAAGTACGACGAATCCCCGCAGCCCGCGGTGAACGGGATGTTCACGGTGAACCCGCGGCCGTCGCCCTTACCGACGTCCGCCGCGGGGCCCGTCCCCGGATAAATCCCGTACTGGTGCGTCGAGATGTAGAGGACGGACGCCTCGTCCGAGAAGATCTCGCTCGTGCCGTTCCCGTGGTGCGCGTCATAGTCCAGGATCGCAACGCGCCGACCCTCGGCGACTTGTTCCGCCGCCGCGGCGGCCACGTTGTTCAGGTAACAGAACCCGCCGCCGTAGTCGGGTCCCGCATGATGGCCCGGAGGTCGGACCAGGGCGATCACCGGCTGCCCCTCCCGGATCGCCGTACGCGTGGCCTGCAGGGTCGCCCCGGTCGCCAGGAGCGCGATGTCGAACGTCTCCGGATGGACCGCCGTCTCCGGATCCAGGAAGCCCTCGGTCAGGGTCCGGAAGTACTCGATGTACGTCTTCCGGTGGACCCTCTCGACGTCCGGAATCGACGCGGGCGCGGGCTTCGCGACCTCCGAGAACAGCCGCTCGGCCTTCAGGCGGTCCACGATCGCCCCGAGGCGCTCCGGCCGCTCCACGTGGAGGGGCGAGGAGACGTGCTCGAGAAATCGGGGGTCGTAGACGAGCATGCGCGTGGGAACGGCCGGGCGGACTTCAAGGCATCGTACCCCGTCCCACGGAGGAATCCGGCGTCGCGCGCAGGGCCTTCCGGCAAAATATCACCGCTGAAAATCACCCCGCGAAACATCTGAGAATTATGTCGGCACCCTTAAGCAAGTTTGAATCATATCTTTCGGAATCAGCGGAACGGAGCCGGGATGAGGCACTTTTCCTCCATGAGCGTTGCAGCGATCCTCCTCGTGGGGGCCCTCGCCGCGGCCGGTTCCGTGAGCCTCATCCGCCCGACCGCGCATCCGACCCGGGACGAAGGGATGAGCTTCTGGGAGGGTGCCGCGCGCGGGCTCGTGCGCGTGACGATGGTCGACGTGACGTACGAGCGGGGGGACCACACGGTCACCGCGCCGGTCGGCGTCCGCGTGGACAACGCAGCCGACGTGCCCGTCGTCATCCCGGAGGAAGCGCTCCTGATGAATCCGCATCCGCTGCAGGCACCTCCCGATCCGGCAAGCACGACGCAGGACGCGGTCCTCCCCGTACACACGGTCCCCGCGGGCGGTTCCGTGCTCTTCTCGTTTGGAGAGGAGGTGCTCCGCGGATTCGTCGACGGACCTCCGTGGTGGTGCTCCGAGGAGTTCCAGTTCACCCATGCGGACGTCGAGTTCCGTGTCCGTGGCGAGACGCTCCCATTCGCCTTGCGGCCTCTCCTGGCCGACGAGTACTACGACGGCCCGGACGCGAACACGCAGGCGGACTTCTGGCGGTACATGCGGGAGCACGCGACCGTCGTCGTCGGGAAGGATCCCTTGTGGACGGCAATCGATGCGTCCCCGGGCCAGCGGATCCCCGTGACGCTCGCCGCGACGAACCTCGCGATCTACACGTTTGAGGACGACCTCGCGGTCGACGTGAACGTGACCGCCGGGGTCCTCGAGGACGACATTCCTGCCGGGTGGGCGGTGGAGGAGGGGAGCTACTCGACGATGCCGGACGAGGTCGCGGTCCACGACGACGGCTCGATGACGATCCGCTGGGCCGTCGATCTGCCGGCGGCCCTCGAGAGCGATTCGGACGACCCGACGTTCCCGACGGACTACGAGGCGGTCACGCGGTCGTATGTCCTCGTATCGCCGCAGCTCTCGCCGGGCCGCGTGGAGCTGCCGCGCGCGCGCTCCGACACGAATGCCGACGGCGAGGCGGATGCGCACAGCGCGCCGGCCCTCGTCGACGCCGTCCTCGCGGGCGCGCCAATCGCCGACGCGGGCGGGCCGTACGAAGGGATCGAAGGGGACACGATCGTCCTGAGCGCCATCGGGTCGACGGATCCACAGGGGGACCCGCTCCAGTACCGATGGGACTTCACGAACGACGGGACCTTCGACACGGACTGGTCGCCGGACCCGACCGCGGACGCGCGGTACACGGACGACTTCGCCGGCGTTGCGGCGGTCGAGGTGACGGACGGCACACATGTCTCCGGGGACTTCGCTTCCGTGCGGATCGATAACGCCGCGCCGGAGATCCGCTCCCTCCTGGCGTTCGTCCAGGCGGCCTTCCGTCTCGAGGTGGCTGGGGAGCGCTGGCATGACATCCGCCTGACGTTGACGATCGGGGCGGAAACTCTCGCGAGCTTGGAGGTCATCCGGGAGCCCGGATCTCCGAGCGCCCAGGCCGCGGAGACAGATGTCCTCACCTGGGGCCTCGACGAGGAGGCCGCCCTCACGATCGAGTACACTCCCCTGGACGATCGCGTGAACGGGCGACCTCCGGGCGACAACCCGGTGTGGCTGCACATCCTCTTCCCGGACGGACGCGACCTCCGCATCGCGCACAACTTCAACACGCAGCACCCGTCCACCTGGGTTTGGACCTACGATGACCTGACGGCGTTCTTCCTCCGAGAGGGCATCACGTTCCGCGCGGGCCTCTACGACGCGGGGAGCGACGACCTGACGGCGGGGTGGGACTTCGGCGACGGGGAGACGGACACGAGGACGTACTTCAACGACGGAATCGAGCCGGACAGACCCGAGAGCCAGGGCGGGATCGCACCGTTCCATCCGTATGCGACCGCGGTCCACGGATATCGCGGCGCGGGGACGTACGTCGTCGTGCTCACGGTCCGCGACGACGACGGAGGCGTTGCAGAGATCCGCAGGACGTGGGATCTCCGCTGATCCGGGAAAAGCTCTTGTAACGGCCCGCTGTCTCGGGAGCATGCTCGAGGCGCGTCGGGTCCTGCGTGGGACGCGCGTCGTCCTCCGGCCCCTCGCGGCATCCGACCTTCGCCGGTGCGTGAAGTGGTTCTCCGATCCGCAGGTCATCCACTTCCTCGGGCGGAGTCACCCGGTGACCCTGGCCGGGGAGGAGCGGTGGTTCCGGGATTACGAGCGCCGGGCGGACGAGCAGATCTTCGCGATCGAGGTCGACGGGACCCACGTCGGCAACCTTGGACTCCACCGGATCGACCGGACGCACCGCAAGGCAGAGATCGGGATCGTGATCGGCGAGCCGGACTACTGGGACCGCGGGTTCGGGACGGAGGCGATGGACGTCGCGCTGCGATATGCGTTCGGCGTCCTGCAGGTTCACAAGGTCTCCCTTGAGGTCCTCGAGTACAACCAGCGGGCGCTTCGAACCTACGAGAGGCTAGGCTTCCAGCGGGAGGGCGTGCACCGCGAGGACGTGTACAAGGACGGGCGGTTCGTCAACGTCGTGCGGATGAGCCTCCTCGCCGGGGAGCAACGCGGCGCGTCGGCCGCTTCGTAGACGCGGGCGTGTCACAGCTCGATCAGGTCGCGCGGCGCCGTGCTCATGTACGTCGGCTCGCGCCGGCCAATCAGCACGTCGTCCTCGATCCGGACGCCCCCGAAGCCCGGCACGTACACGCCGGGCTCGTTCGTGAACACCATGTTCGGCCGCAGGACGACGTCGGTCGACGGGTTCAGGGCGCCGCCGTCGTGCACCGCGAGGCCGATCGAATGCCCGAGGCCGTGGATGAACCGGCCCTTGTACTTCGTGCCGTCAATCAAGCGCCTCGCGGCCGCATCGACCGCCTTGCCGCGCACACCGGGCCTCATCTTCGCGAGGGCAGCCGCTTGGGCGCGCGCGACCGTGCTGTGCATCGCTCGCTGCTCGTCGGAGGCCTTCCCGACGACGACCGTCCGCGTGACGTCGGAGCAGTACATGTCGTACAGCGCCCCGAAGTCGATGACGATCATGTCGCCCCCCCGAATCTTCCGCGGCCCCGCCGTGTAGTGCGGCACTGCGCCGTTCGGGCCCGAGCCGACGATCGTGCGGAACGACGGGCCTGTCGCCCCGTTCCTCTGCATCCGGTAGACGAGCTCCGCGGCGATCTCCGCCTCCGTGACCCCGGGCTGGATGAACGGCAGGAGGGCCTGGAAGGACTGGGACGCGATGTCGCAGGCCCTTTGGATGAGCTCGAGCTCCTTCGCGTCCTTCACGAGACGCGCCTTGACGACCGAGTCGGAGACGTCGGCGAAGCGCGCGGACTTCGGCGCGAGCTTCCGGAGCCGCTCGAAGGCGGCGTGCGTCAGCTCGCTCGCATTCACGCCAATCCTCCGATGACCGCGAAGGAGATCTCGCATGTGCTCCGTCGACTCGTCCCGCGTCCGGAACACGCGAAGCGGGAGGCCGGTCTTCTTCGCCTCCTCCTCCTCCAGGGCGGACGTTGTGATCTGGCAGCCGCCGTCGGGCGTGAGCCACGCGGCGCAGCTTTCGAACAGGCCGTCCGTCAGGCCCGTCGCGTAGAAGAACGACATGTCGATGTGCGGCTCGACGGAGTTAAGGAAAACGATCAGATCGAGGCCGTCGTCCACGTTGCGGAAGATTCGCTTCACCCGATCCCGCATCGAAGTCCCTTGACGAAAGAGGGCCGCGATAGTTAAAGATTCGTCGGGCGCCAAGGGTTTTATGGCCGCATACGCGTCCACGGTCCTGTGCCGAAGCGCCGCCACCGGGGGATGGAGCGACGGATCGCCCTCGAAAGGATGACGACTCTCTTCCGGCTCGCGGAGTCCGAAGCGATACAGGAACATCCGGAGCGGGCGCGCCGCTACGTCGAGCTCGCACGGAAGATCGGCATGCGGTACAACGTTCGCACCCCTGCAAACTTCCGGCGGTCGTTCTGCAAGTCGTGCCGCGCGTACCTCGTGCCCTCCCGAAACGCCCGCGTCCGCGTGGACGAAGGGCGGATCATCGTCACGTGCGGCGCGTGCGGCGCGGTCCAGAGGCGACCGTATCGGCGGGAACAGGCGGCCCGGCGGAAGGCGCGCGCACGATCTCAGTAGGAGGTCGTCATGTCGATCTTGCCCGCCTTCCGGGCGAAATACTCGCCCATCTTGAAGATCAGGATGCTCAGGACGAAGAACGCGAGCGACGAGACGAGCAGGAGCATCAGGATCCCCAGGTCGTCGTACCCCTGGAGCGTCGTGTCGATGTCCAGGCTTGGCGAGATGAGCCGTCGGGTGATGTCGAACCAGTACGTGAGCGGAATCGCACGACCGGCGGCTTGGCCCCAGTCCGGGAGGACGGACAGGGGGAACAGGACCCCGCAGAAGACGTAGAAGAGGCCGGGGATTCCCTCCGCGAGACCGTGCGTGTGCTTCGCCGTGAGGAACGAGATCCCCCCGAGGCAGATGCCGATCGCGAGGAGGACCGCGAGGCCCAGCACGAGGCTCACGAGGAACATCGGGAGGCTCACGAGGGAGAGGTGAATCTGGACATCGAGGAACAGGACGCCGAACAGGAGGGTGATCAGGACCGCGAACGCGGCCACGGCGATCTTCGACGCCGCTCGGCCCAGGATGTATACGTAATAGGAGATGGGCGAGATGTACACGTAGCGGATCGTCTGGTACCACTCCCGGTCCGCCTGAATCACCTGGAACGTCCCGAACAGCGTCGAGGCGACGAAGATGAAGAACGAGTTCCCCACGTACATGTAGGAGAAGGCGGAGAGGTCCGTGCGCCCGAAGAGGATCGCGAAGACCGTGTACATGAGGACGAGGATGAAGGCGCCCGCCACGGGCTTCACCACGGAGTAGACCATGAAGAGCCATGGCTCCGTCCAGTTCGAGTCCATCTCCCAGCCGAGCCACGCGGCCGTCTTGAAGGTCCGCCAGTACGTGTTCACTGATGCCGTGACGTCAGCTTCCCCTCTCGCTTCGCGAGCATCTCTAGGTACGCGAGGCTGTACCTTGCGAGGATCAAGAAGACGATCGCCATGGCGAGCAGGATGTACAGCTCCGTCTTCGCGTCGAAGATCCAGAATTGGCCGCCGAAGGCCGTCGTGCCGAGCGTGAGCTGGCGGAGCGCGTCGAGTCCGAATGTCGCGGGGACGAAGGACCCCGCAATCGCGACGATCGGACCCCATCCCGGCACGCGGAACAGCCCTGCGACGGGGAAGTAGAAGCCGCTCGAGAAGAAGATCGGCTCCTCCATGAGGGCGGACAGGTTCCAGGCCTCCCGGCCCCACAGGAGGTACAGGGAGGCGAACATCATGCCCAGGCCGTACAGGGCCGTCAGGGCGACGAAGAAGACGGCGAGGAGCAGGAAGACGTCGACGACCTGGAAAACGACGCCGAAGACGACGACGCCGGCGACGAGCGTCGAGACGGCGCGGAGGGACGTCATGAACATCCCGCCGACCGCCATGCCGCCGAGGAGGGCCATGCGGTTCATCGGGGCCATCATGTAGAGCTGCAGGTTCCCGATCTCCTTCTCCCAGTACAGCTGGCTTGCCATCGACCACAGGACGTTCAGCCAGAAGGCGACCATCGTACCGCCCAGGACGACGGATGCGATGAGCGCGTTCGTGTTCGCCTTAGCGACCGCGAGGTACGCGGCCTGCTCCGCCGCGTCGACGCACGCGTGGTCCGCGCACGTCCCGCCCAGGATCGCGGCGATTGCGCGGTCGCCGAACGCCTGGTAGACGAACACGTACGCGGCGATGCCGAGGAGCGGAAGGAAGGCCTCGAAGAAGATCCACGAGGGCTCGCGGTTCGCGCCAATCACGCGCGGGTACGCCCGGCCCACGACCGCATGGAGGTTCAGGGAGATCCGCGCCCGGAGGTCCGTCCGGCGGACGCTCGCCGTGCTCACTCGAGACCCCTCCCGACCATACTGATGAAGACGTCCTCCAGGGTCGGCTCTGACTTCTGGAGGGAGTGGACTTTCGCGCCCTGCGTCATGATCGTGCTCAGGATGTCCGCCACGGGTCCCTCGTCCTCCAGGATGAAGGTCAGGTTCGTCCGGCCCTTCGCGAGATCGTCCTTGTGGGAGAAGTTCTTGACGCCCCGCAATCCGGAGAAGGCGGACGTCTCCCGGAGGGTGTCGACCTCAAGCCGGAACGTCGTGTCGTGGCGAATCATGCGCTTCAGGTTCTCCGGCGTGTCGCACGCAAGGATGCGCCCCTTGTCGATGATCGCGATCCGGTCGCACATCTCGTCGGCCTCCATCATGTAGTGCGTCGTCAGGAGGACCGTCTTCCCTCTCCGCTTCTTGACCCAGTTCATCACGTAGTCCCGGATGACGCGCGCCGCGTTCACGTCGAGGCCGAGGGTGGGCTCGTCGAGGAAGAGGATGTCCGGGTCCGTGACGAACCCGCGGATCATGTTCATCTTCTGCCTCTGGCCCGACGAGATCATGCGGACCTTCGCATCCCGTTTGTCCCACAGGCCGAAGATGTGCATGAGTTCATCGATGCGGACCTTCGCAACTTTGGACGGCACTCCGTAGAACTGGGAGAACATCCAGATGTTCTCGCGCACGGTCAGGAGTCCGTATCCCGACGTCTCGCCGCCGGACACCATGTTGATCCGCTGGCGGATCGGGAACGGGTCCTTCGCGACATCGTGGCCGGCGACGAGGGCCTGGCCCGAGGTCGGCAGGAGGAGCGTCGCGAGGATCTTGATCAGGGTCGTCTTGCCGGCGCCATTCGGGCCCAGAAGGCCGAACAGCTCCCCATCCCGGATCTGCAGGCTCGCGCGATCGAGGGCGGTGACCGGCCCCTGGCTATCCTCCCCGCCGTTCGGGGTGGCCTTGCGGCGGAGGCGGATCTTCTTCTTTCCGGAGAAGACCCGGGTCAGGTCGCGTATCTCGACAGCGTAGGACATGGGAAGCCGCGTCCGATCGCCCTCGGACCGGAGGCGCAAGACGGAACGGAGGTTCAGGCGACCGATCGTTTGCGGTATCGGGTGATGTACCCGGCGATCCGGTTGCGCATCAAGATGCTCCGGACGTCCGAGAGCTCCGACACCTTGCGCTTGTTGTGGTCGAAGTCGTCCGTGAATTCGTTCGGATAGAGCTTCGCGAGTTCAATCGCGACGCGCTTGATGTAGGTCGGCCGGACGTTGCCCAACGTTTCACTCCGCGTTCCAGCTGAGAGGGGAGCGTGCGAAGAGGAGGGACGTAGATAAAGGTTCTCAGGAGCGGCGCGACGAGGCGCGGGCACGCGTCCCTCGAGCCGACGTGAGACGCGCGGCGCATAACGAACCGGCAACTCTTAAATAGGAACCCCTGTTACGCCCGGTTTAGAACGGGCACGCCCCGCCGGTCCCTCAGGAGCGGATGCGGATGGAAGAAAGCCTTGTGAACGTCGAGTTCCTGAAGAGTTCGAACAGCTTCATCGCCCGCATTCAAAGCGAGCTCGGCGGGATGCGGGAATACCGCAGCTCCTCCTTCGAGGAGGTCCTCGAGCAGGTCGTCATCGACCTCCAAGAGGAGTTCGAGTCCTACTGAGCCTGCGAATCACGAGCCGGTCCAGGCGGGCTTCCG
Source organism: Methanobacteriota archaeon (assembly GCA_947084985.1). Classification (GTDB taxonomy): domain Archaea; phylum Thermoplasmatota; class Thermoplasmata; order RBG-16-68-12; family RBG-16-68-12; genus RBG-16-68-12. The sequence continues at coordinate 84,858 of CAMTUI010000023.1, forward strand.
CTTCTCGATGAAGGCCTTCATGCCCTCCGCCTTGTCCTGCGTCGAGCCGACGACGCCGAACGCGGCGGTCTCGAAATCCAGGCCCGCGGACAGGGGCATTTCCTGAGCGGCCCTCAGACACGCCTTCGCGATGGCGATCGCGGCGGGACTCTTCTCGAGGATCCTCCGGGCGAGAGCCTTCGCCTCGTCGAGGAGGCGGTCCGCCGGCACGACGCGGTTCACGAGCCCGATCCTCTCCGCGGTCGCCGCATCGATCGCGTCCCCCGTGAAGATCATCTCCGCCGCCCATCCCGGCCCGACGAGGCGCGGCAAGCGCTGGCTCCCGCCGAACCCCGGGATGATCCCGATGTTCACCTCCGGCTGTCCGATCTTTGCCTGGTCGGACGCGATTCGGATGTCGCACGCGAGGGCGAGCTCACATCCGCCGCCGAGCGCGTAGCCGTTGATCGCGGCGATGATCGGTTTGTTGCACGCCGCCATCGCGTCCCCGAGTCGGCGGCCGATCTCGGAGAAGCCGCGCATCTCGAGCCCGGACAGGTTCGCCATCTCCTTGATGTCCGCCCCCGCGACGAAGGCCTTGTCCCCCGCCCCGGTCAGGATGATCGCGCCGATGTCCTGGGCCAACGAAACGTGCTCGAACGTCATCGCGAGCTCCCGCAGGACGATCGAGTTGAGGGCGTTCCGCGCGTCCGGCCGGTTGATCGTCACGATCGCGAGGCGATCCTCCATCTCCACCTTCACGAGGTCGGGCATGGTCTCGACGCCTGGGAAGGGGATGGACGTCGATGAACCTTCGGTACGGATGTGCACGCACGCAGGGTCGGAGGAACACCGAGGAAAAGTATTTCTCCGGAGGTCCGGATGGATACTCGAGGCCGAGGGATGCCTTCGTACCGCCGACTTCTCCCGCTCGGATTGGCAATCGTGGTCGTCAGCGCGCTCCTCCTCGTCGCGCAGCCTGCCCGCGCGGACGCGGCCCGGCCGACGTGGTCCGTCGGCGACTACTGGGAATACGACATCCTTGGGGCCATCTCCCCGTCGGGCGAGGCGGGGACCCTGCGCCTCGACGTCGTCGGGCAGGACTCCCTGTCCGTCGGCGCGGCGACGTACTCGACGCATCGCACGAACCTGACGTTCAACGTGACCCTCCTCGGGACGCCGTACGAGATCCACGGAAACGCGTGGTTCCGGACGACGGATCTCGCGCTCGCCAAGCTGAACTTCTCCATCACGGTCTTGGGGTTCACGTCCTCCATCGCGATCACGAACGAGCCGCCCCTGTCGATCCAGTGGCCCCTGACCGCAGGGAGGACGTGGGACGTCGCGAGCACGGTGACCGTGGTGACGGAGATCCCGGGCTTCCCGCCAGGGACGGATACATCCCTGGTGACCGCCACGGCCCTCGTCGGGGCGGACGAGACGGTCGTCGTGGCGGCGGGGACGTTCACCGCGACGCCGCTCCGGCAGACGGCGCCGGACGGGAACTACTCGAAGAGCTATTGGTCCGACGAGGCGGGCAACTCCGTCGAGGAGAAGTCGTACAACTCCACGGGCGCGGAGACGAGCTCGATGGAGCTCCGGTCGTACAGCTACACGCCGCCTTCCGGGACGACCGGCGCCGACACGATCCTCGGGTTGCCGTGGTACCTCTGGATCGTGTTCGTCCTGATCGGGGTCTTCGCGGTCGTCGCGTTCCTCATGATTCGCCGCAAGCCGCCGATGCCGATGCCCGTACCGCCGGGCGCGCCGCCGCCGATGCAGCCCATGCCGCCGACCCCGCCGCTGGAGCCCGGGCCGCCGGGCGGCCCTCCGGGCTCGCCGCCCTGAGCGGGCTACGCCTTCGCGTAGTCGTACACGCCGCGGCCCGTCTTTCGTCCGAGGCGGCCCGCGCGCACGTACTTCCGCAGGAGCGGCGAGGGCCGAAACTTCGGGTCGCCAGTCTCGCGGTACAGGACCTCCATCACGTCGAGCCCGATGTCCAGCCCCGTGTAGTCCGCGAGCTCGAACGGCCCCATCGGCATGTTCGTCCCGAGCTTCATCGCCTTGTCGATGTCCTCCGCGGTCGCGGCGCCTTCCATCAGGAGGTTGAACGCCTCGTTCATCATCGGCACGAGCAGGCGGTTCACGACGAACCCGGGGCTCTCCCGGACCTCGACGGGCTCCTTGCCCAGCCTCGTGGATAGGTCCATGATCAGCTGCACGGTCTCGTCGCTCGTCTCCGAGCCGCGGACCACCTCGACGAGCTTCATGACCGGCGCGGGGTTGAAGAAGTGTAGACCGACGACGCGGTCCGCGCGCTTTGTCGTATTCGCCATCTCCGTGATGCTCAGGGACGACGTGTTCGACGCGAACACGACCCCGGGCGCGCAGAGGCCGTCCATCTCCGCGTACAGGGCGCGCTTTAGGTCCATCTTCTCGAGGATCGCCTCGATCACGACGCCCGCGCCGTCGAGGGCCTCCCGCAGGTCCACGGTCCCCTGGATGTTCGACAGGATCGCGTCCACGTCGGCCTGGGCCATCTTCCCCTTCTCGACGCGTTTCATGAGCGGCTCGCGGATCCGTTGGAAGCCGCCTTCGACAAAGCGCGGCTCGATGTCCCTCATCGCGACCCGGAATCCCGCAGCCGCGCACGTCTGCGCGATCCCCGCGCCCATCGTTCCCGCGCCGATCACGGCGATCTTCTTCACGTCGGCCAAGCGCATGCGTCCACCGTCGGCGAGCGAATGCGCGGACGACCATAGAGCTTTGCGGGGGCCGCAGGCGTTACATAGGCCGGTGCGGGTGTCCCGGTCCGCATGCGCGGCGGCCCGTACGCGGCGATCGCCCTCGCCGTCGTGTCGGTGAGCTTCAGCGCGATCTTCATCACATGGAGCACGTCGCCCTTCATCACAATCGCCCTGTACCGCCTTGCCCTCGCCTCGCTGATCCTCGCACCCTTCGCCCTCCTCGATCCGCGCAAGCCGCTGCGCGCGATCCCGCGGCGCGACCTCGCCCTCATGGCCGGGATCGGCGTCATCCTGGCGTTCCACTTCGCTCTCTGGATCGGATCCCTGAAGATCGAGGCGGTCAAGGTGAGCGTCGCGAGCTCCGTGATCCTGGTCACGTCTCACCCGCTCCTCGTCGGTCTGCTGTCCCACTTCGTCATGAAGGAGCGATTGAACGCCTGGATGGCCCTCGGGATCGGCCTCGGGTTCAGCGGCGTCGTCGTGATCGCCTTCGCGGATTCCCAAGCCGCGAGCGCGACCGTCGTCGGGAACTTGCTCGCGTTCCTCGGCGGGATCGCGGCGGGCTTCTATTTCCTCGCGGGGCGGCGGCTGCGTCCACGGGTGCCCTTGATCGCGTACGCGTTCGTCGTGTATGTGACCGCGACAGGCACGCTGCTCATCCTGACAATCGCCCTGGGAGACAGCCTCGTCCCCGTCGGCGACGCGGGCCGCGAGATCCTCCTGTTCCTCGCGATGGCTGTAATCCCGCAGATCGGTGGGCACACCCTGTACAACTGGTCCCTCCGCTGGGTCACCGCGCCCGTCGTGAGCCTGAGCCTCGTCGGCGAACCGATCGGATCGAGCCTCCTCGCGTGGGTCCTCCTAGACCAGGTGCCCGGGGCGGCGGTTGCGGTCGGCGGCGTCCTCGCCCTCGCGGGGATCTACCTCACGGCCACGGGGCAGAGCGCGCGGACGCGGGAGGCGATTGCCGCGCGGGACGTCGAGTGAGCAGGATACCTCCAAGTAGAGGTATGAACCGCGGCGGAGACGAACCGCTCGATACGTGCCCACCGACGGGCGATCTCCTGCTCCGCCCTGCGGTGGTGTGCGGCCATACGCCGGAGAAGTGCCCCCTTGGTTTTCGGAGCCCCGAAGCGGCCTACATAGTCCTCCCTGCGAACGAATCGCCCGCCCTGCCGCTCGTATTGCCAGAAGTAGACGTACCGGCGTCCGCCGAAATCGCGGACCCGGGTCTCACAGCCAATCTCCATGTTTCATACCTCTAAGTAGAGGTATACGCAGGGGGTCTCATCCTCGTTCCCGTGGGGTGTGTGAAACTGCTCAGAGGTCGCCCGGCCCTCGTCCCTTCCTCTCGAACTGTTTCGCGTACAGGTCCTTGAGCCGCGCATACGTGTCAACATCTGCCGGTGCCTTGTCGTCCCGGATCCGCACGATGCGGGCGAAGCGGAGCGCAAAGCCGCTCGGGTAGTGCGGACTCCTCTGGATCTCGTTGTACGCGACCTCGACCACGGCCTCGGGGCGGACGTGGAATCCCCACCGCTCCTCCGACGTCGCAAGGCCGCGCAGGCGCTCCGTCATCGCCCCGAATTCCGCATCCGTGAGGCCCTTGAACGTCTTCCCGATCATCTGGAACTCGCCCGTGCGGTCGTCCCTCACCGCGAGCCAGTAGTTTGACAGCCAGCCCTCCCGACGACCGGAGCCCCACTCCGCCGCAACGATCGCCAGGTCGAGATGGTCCGCGGGCTTGATCTTGAACCACTTCTTCCCCCGCTTGCCGACGGAGTACGGGGCGTCGAGGTGCTTCGCCATGAGGCCCTCGTGGCCCGCCTCCAGGGCCTCCTGCAGGAACGACTCGATCTCTTCCTTCGTCCGCACGATCCGCCGCGCGGTCAGCAGGTCCCGGGGCACGAGCCGCTCCAGGAGCTCCCATCGAACGCGATACGGCTCGTCAATCAGCGTGCGCCCATCGAGATGCAGGAGGTCGAACAGGAAGAGCTTCAGGGGGATCTCCTCCTGGGCCGCGTCGATGTCATGCACGCGGCGGAAGCGGCGCATCAAGTCCTGGAACGGCAGCGGCTTTCCTTCGTGGTCCGTCGCGACGACCTCGCCTTCGAGGAGGAACGCCCGTGCCTGAAGGGACCGCGCGATCGCCACGATTTCCGGGAGACTCCCCGTTACGTCCGTGAGCCGGCGGCTGAAGACCCGAACCCGGTCATCGACACGGTGGATCTGGATCCGGGCGCCGTCCAGCTTGTGCTCAATCGCCGTCTGGCCGCCGTGCTCCGCGATGACCTCGTCAAGGTCCTCAGCCATCTCCGCGAGCATGGGCTTCATCGGCGCGAGGAGCCGCAGGCCGCGAGATCGCAGGCCCTCCGCCTCTTCAAACAGGGCGATCTCCGCGACAAGGCCGAGGTCCCCGAGGAACATGTTCGCCGTCCGGACAACGTCCGCGTCGACGTTTGCCGCGTCCGCGATCCCTTCGAGCATGACGCCCTCGTTCACGCCGATCCGCATCTCCCCGAAGACGTTCCGGAGGATCACGTCCCGCTCGTCGTCCGACGCGCGACCGAGGAGGGATTCGAGGATGCGCCGGCGGATCTTCGTCGAGTCCGGCCCGTGCACCTCCGCAATCTGCGCGAACGCCCCGGATACGTCGAGGATCGCGAGCGACTCCCGCACGAGGGTCGACTGCCGCGTCCCTTGGAGGGCCTTCTTCAGGGTCGCCCACCCGACGTTCAGGGCCCGGGCGTCCGCCTCGGCGAAGACGCGCCCAATGACGAGGTGCACAGCGGGTGCGACCTCCTCCCGGCGCAGGGACCGCAGGAACGAGGCCAAGGCGGCGCGCTTCTCGAGCCGCTTCGTCGTCGACGCCAGGACGTGCGTCAGGTCAACGAGGCGCACGAAGGGTGTCGGTCCGGAACTCGTCGGCGTCACGGTGAATCGGGACCATCCGACGCGGCGGGTTTCAAGGTTTCCCCCGCGGCGGTCCGACCGCGCGGCTCCCCGAACACGTACAGGGCGACGAGGGAGCCGACCATCAGCGCGCCGCCGAGGATCTGCCATTCGTTCAGGGTCTGGTCCGGGAACAGGTACAGGGCGAGCAGAACGCCCCACACGGCCGACGACGGCAGGACGGCGCCCGTGCGCATCGCCCCGATCGTGCGGAACGCGTAGAAGAACAGGATCGAGAAGACGATGACCGCCGTGAGGGACAGGAACAGGAGGAGCGGCAGGATGTTGATCGGCACGGCGAGCGGGACGCCGGACACGACGACGACCGGGAAGAGGATCGACGACCCGACGACGAGTTGCAGCGCGAGGAGCGGGACGATCGGGATGCGTCTCAGGAGGACCGTGCTCCCCGTGTTCGACAGGCCCCAGCAACCCGCCGCGATCACGAGGAGGACGTTCCCCACGAGGTACTCGAGGAACTGAACGTCCCCGAATCGGAGCTGCGTCGTCACGAAAAACGCGCCGGCCGCGATCCCGGCGAGGGCGAGGTACCCGCGGCGGTCCGTCCGCTCCCGCAGGAGGACGTACGCGAAGACCATCGTGAACAGGGCCTCGCTGTTCGACAAGAGGACGGAGTTCGACGCGGTCGTGCGCTCGAGCCCGTAGAAGTAGACGATCGGACCCGAGACGGCTCCCGCGATCGCCGTGGCGACAATCAGCCGCCAATCGCGCCGCGAGACACGCTGCCCGCGGATCATCGGGAGGAGCACGAGCGCTGGGAGCAGCTGGACGTAGAACGAGAGGGCGAGCGGGTGGACCTCACTCACCACGAGCTTCGAGATGCTCGGCCAGACACCGAACACGACGGAGGCGGCGACGATTGCGAGGTAGCCGCGCGTCCGCTCATGGATGAACGCGGATCACCGCACTGACAACGTTGGTCATCATATAGACATGCCGGAGGTCGCAAGGCTTAAGCGCGCACGGGCGGATTATTTCGCGTCGGCTCCGTCGGGGGTGCAAGGGCAAATTGGCCGATCCACTGCGCGTCATCCAGGACGACGGGACGCCAGACGCGCGTCTCGACCCGCATCTCTCCGAGGTCGACGCGGTTCGGATGTACCGCGGCATGATGCTCGAGCGGATCCTCGACAACCGCATGCTCGCGCTGCAGAGACAAGGGCGGATCGGGTTCTACGGCCCATCCGTCGGCCAGGAGGCCGCCATCGTAGGAGCCGCGATGGCGATGGCCGACGAGGACTGGATCGTGCCGCAATATCGGGAGCCGGGCGCGGCCCTCGTCCGCGGGATGCCGCTGAAGGATCTAATCTGTCAGCTCATCGGGAATTCGGAGGATCCCGTGAAGGGCCACCAGATGCCCTGCCATTACGCGTACCGAAAGGGGAACTACCTGTCAATCTCGTCCCCCGTGGGCACGCAACTGCCCCACGCGGTCGGCATCGCGTGGGCGATGCGGTTACGCGGAGAGAAGAAGGCCGTCCTCGTGTTCTTCGGCGACGGCGCGACGAGCACGTCGGACTTCCATGTCGCGATGAACTTCGCGGGCGTGTTCCGCACGCCGTGCGTGTTCCTGTGCAACAACAACCAATGGGCGATCTCCCTCCCGGTCGAGAGGCAGACGGCCTCCGCGACCCTCGCGGAGAAGGCCCTCGCGTACGGCTTCGACGGCGCCCGCGTGGACGGCATGGACGCGCTCGCCGTGTACCGGGCGACGCGCGCCGCGGGGATCCAGGCGCGGGACGGCGGCGGGCCCACGTTGGTCGAGGCGCTCACCTACCGCCTCGGGCCCCACTCCTCGAGCGACGACCCGTCCCGGTATCGGGACGAGGCCGAGGTGGCCGTGTGGCGGGCCCGCGATCCGATCATCCGCTTCCGGAGGTACCTCGAGGCGGTCGGCTGGTGGGACGACGAGCGCGAAGCCCGACTCGAGCAGGCGATCGGCGACGAAATCACCAACGCAATCCAGGAGGCGGAGCGCGCGCCGCCGCCGCCGGTCGAGACGCTCTTCGAGGACGTGTACGCGGACATCCCGGCGCACCTCCGGGAACAGCGGGACGCGGCCCTCGCGATGCCGCGGAGGTGAGCCATGGCGAAGAGAGGCCCCGCCGCCCGCACTCCCGCGCCGTCGACGAGCTCCGGGATTGAGCGGGCGCACGAGCTGTTCAAACAGGGCCGCTCGAAGGAGGCCCTCGCGATCCTCCGCCCGATGCTGCAGCGGAAGGGCCAGGTCGACGGGGACCTCGCGGCTCTCGCGGCCGCATGCCTCGGCGCGGAAGGCGATTACCTCGAGGCCGCGCGGGTGGACCGCATGCTTTGCGACTCGGACCCCGGCAACCCGCAAGGATGGAACAGCCTCGGGTTCGACCTCTTGAACGCGGGCGATCTGACCGGCGCGATGGAAGCATATGAGCACGCGGTCGAGCTCGAGCCGACGCGGGCGAGTGCCCATTACAACATCGCGCGGATCGCGGCCCGGATGGGCGATAAGTCCAAAGCGATCGACCACTTCGCCCGCGCCGTGGAGATCCAGTCGGACTACATCGACCGATTGGACGAGGACCTGGACCTCCGGCCGCTCAAGGACGACCCCGAGATGATCGGGCGTCTTCCCGGGGCGGCATCGAGCGAGGATCCGTACGAGGAATACTATGCCACGAGGTGACCCATGCCCGCGATGACGATGGTGCAGGCGATCAACAACGCCCTGCGCGAGGAGATGCGACGGGACGATCGCGTGGTCGTGCTCGGGGAGGACGTCGGGCGCAACGGCGGCGTGTTCCGGTGCACGGAGGGCCTGATCGACGAGTTCCCGGACCGCGTGTTCGACACGCCCCTCGCGGAGGCGGGAATCATCGGGACCGCGATCGGCATGGCCCTGTACGGGCTGCGCCCCGTGCCGGAGATCCAGTTCATGGACTTCATCTATCCCGGGTTCGACCAGATCGTGTCGGAGGCCGCGAAGATGCGCTTCCGCTCCGGCGGGCAGTTCTCCGTCCCGATGACGATCCGCACGCCCTACGGGGGCGGCATCCGGGGCGGACACTACCACAGCCAGTCGAGCGAGGCGTACTTCTGCCACACGCCGGGCCTGAAGGTCGTCGTGCCCGCCACGCCCCGCGAGGCGAAAGGCCTCCTGACCGCCTCGATCCGGGACCCGGACCCCGTCCTGTTCCTCGAGCCGAAGAAGCTGTACCGCTCGACGCGGGAGGACGTCCCGGAGGGCGAGGTCGTCGTGCCTCTGGGCCAGGCGGCCGTGCGGCGGACGGGCAAGGACGTGTCTCTCATCGCGTACGGATACATGGCGCAGGTCTGCCTCGACGCGGCGACGAAGGCCGCGGAGAGAGGCGTCGACGCGGAGGTGATCGACCTCCGCACCCTCGTGCCCATGGATGAGCCGACCTTGCTCGCGTCCGTCAAGAAGACGGGCCGCGCGGTCGTCGTGTACGAGGCCCCCCGGACCGGCGGCTTCGGCGCGGAGATCAGCGCGATCCTCGCGGAGAAGGCGATCGAATACCTGCGCGGCCCGATCGTCCGGGTCACGGGATTCGACACGCCGTTCCCGTACACCCTCGAGGACGTCTACATGCCGAACGCGGACCGCGTCCTCGCGGCAATCGATCGCGTGATGGCCTTCTGATCCGACGACGGCTCACATCGTCGGCGCGGTCGCGGGTCGCCGGAACGCGCGGAAGACCGCGAGCAGATACACGAAAAGGATGCCGCTCACCCCTATCGTCAGCCAAGTGCCGAGGGTCGTACCCGCCGGCTGCTGGTACATACGGAACGCCGTGTACCCGAGCACAACGAGGGTCGTCAGGAACGCGAGCCACCAAGCCCATGGCCGGAGTCGGAGGAGGCCGAACCCTGCGAATCCGAGGACCGCGGACAGGATGAGGTACAGGATCGCCCCGAGCAGCAGCGTGCCGGTGTCGAGCCCGACGCCCGGGATGAGGCTCGCGAAGCCCACGATGAACCCGGCGACCGCGATCAGAAACGCGATGACGGACGCCAGCACGACAAGCACACCGAGGATCGTGATGCCGATCGGTCGAGGCATGAGACCACACACCCGGGCGAGTCCACGCGGGAAGGAGGAGCAGGATGGGATTTACGGGCCCTGACGCAAGCGCGTCCACGCAGGAGCGCCGCCGGGCCGTCGTGCACAAATCACGCCCACCGGTCTGTGCCACTCCTCCACGACCCCACTCCTCCCCGCGGGGACAACGGGCCCTCCGGATAAAATGATTCGCATCGCGGAGCAAAGCGTTAAGACGATTGCGACTCTAGGGAAGGCCGCGAGCGCGAGGGGACGAGATGGTCCGCGAGTTCAAACTGCCCGACATCGGGGAGGGCGTCCACGAGGGCGAGGTCGTCAAGTGGTTCGTGAAGGAGGGCGACGCCGTGAGGGAGGACGATCCCCTCGTGGAGGTCATGACGGACAAGGTCACCGTGCAGATCCCGTCCCCTACGACGGGGAAGATCCTGCAGCTTCGCGCGAAGGAGGGCGAGGTCGTGAACGTCGGCTCGACCCTCGTCGTCTTCGGGGAAGCGGGCGAGGCCGCCCCACCGATGACGTCAGCACCACACGCCGCGCCGCAGGCCTCGGTAGCGGCAGCGAAGGCGGCGCCGAAGGTCGAAGGAGCCCCGGCGCCAACGAGTGAGATTCTCGCGGCGCCTGCCGTGCGCCGGCTCGCGAAAGAACTCGGCGTCGACCTCGCGCGGATCCGCGGGAGCGGGCCGCAAGGACGCATCACGGAGGACGACGTGCGGCGCGGATCGAAGGGCCCCGCACCCGCTCCCGCGGCGGGTCCGAGGCCTGCCATGTCCGTGGTCCCGAGCGGCGGGGAGGAGCGCACCCCAATCCACGGGCTCCGAAAGCGCATCTTCGAGAAGATGGCGAAGTCGAATGGGACCGCCGCCCACTTCACGTACATCGAGGAAGTGGACATGACGCAGCTCGTGAACCTGCGCGACCGTCTCAAGGAGGCGGGGGAGAGGAAGGGCACGAAGCTCACGTACCTGCCCTTCATCGTCAAGGCGACACTCGCCGCGCTAAAGGAGTTCCCGACGCTGAACGCGTCCGTCGACGACGAACGCGGGGAGTTCGTCGTGAAGCGATTCTACAACGTCGGGATCGCGACCGCGACCGCGGAAGGCCTGACGGTCACCGTGGTCCACGACGCGGACAAGAAGGACCTCTGGGACCTCGCGAAGGAAATCGACCGGCTCGTGACCGCGGCGCGGGACAAGCGGCTTTCCCTCCAGGACGTGCAGGGGTCCACGTTCACGATCACGTCCCTCGGCAAGGAAGGCGGGATCGTCGCGACGCCGATCATCAACTGGCCGGAGGTCGCAATCCTGGGCGTCCACAAGATCGAGAAGCGACCCGTCGTCCGGAACGACCAGGTCGTGATCCGCGAGATGATGTACCTGTCATGTTCGTTCGATCATCGCGTAATCGACGGCCACGTCGGCGCGGCGTTCGTGCAGAGCGTGCGCAACTACCTCGAGCACCCCGCCCTCCTGTTCGTGGAAGCGGGTTGACGCGGCCCGGACGATAACGCAAAGACATATGGGACGCGGACCCCCTTCGGCCGCCCGTGGCCCGCGATGTCGAGGTCGTCGTCATCGGAGCCGGTCCGGGGGGCTATCCGGCCGCCATCCGGGCCGCGCAGCTCGGCAGGCAGGTCCTCCTCGTCGAAAGGCACAAGCTCGGTGGGGAATGCCTGAACTACGGATGCATCCCGAGCAAGGCGCTCATCCACGCGGGCAACGTGGTCCAGACGATACGGCGGGCGTCCGAATGGGGCGTTGACGTCACGGGCGTGAAAGTCGACATCGCCCGCCTCCAGATGTGGAAAGCCTCCGTCGTCGAGCGACTCGTCGGCGGAATCGCGCAGCTCTGCAAAGGGAACAAGGTCGATGTCGTGTTCGGCGAAGCGTCGTTCACGGGAACGCGGTCGCTGTCGATCCGGCTCGCGGACGGGACGGCAGAGGAACTGACGTTCGGCGATGGGATCATCGCGACGGGCGGTCGTCCGTCCGACCTGCCCGGGTTCCGCTTCGACGGCACGCGGGTGATCGGCACGAAAGAGGCCCTCGAGCTTCAGCGAATCCCGGACACCCTCCTCGTCATCGGCGGAGGCGTCTCCGGCCTGGAAATCGGGACGTTCTACGCGAAAGTCGGGAGCAAGGTCGTCGTCGTGGAGCTTCTCGACCAGCTCCTACCCGGGACGGACCCGGAGGTCGTGCGGCTCATCGCTCGCAGCCTGAAGAAACTCGGCGTCGATTTCCACGTGAAATCGCAGGCGAAGGCCTGGCGAGAGCAAGGAGGGAAGGCGATCGTTGACGTCGAGACGCCGGATGGACCGCTCACGGTCCGCGCGGACATCGTCCTCGTGACGGTGGGCCGCCGTCCGAACACGGATGGGCTGCGGGCGGACCGCGCAGGGGTCGAACTCGACCCGAAGGGATACGTGAGGGTGGATCGCCAGTTGCGCACGTCGAACGCACACGTCTACGCGATCGGCGACGTGATCGGACCGCCGTTCCTGGCCCACAAGGCCACGAAGGAGGGGCTGATCGCCGCGGAGGTGATCGCGGGCCATCCTGTCGAAGTCGATTACCGGGCGATGCCCGCGGCGATCTTCACGGATCCGGAGATCGCCGTGGTCGGCCTTCAGGAACCGGAAGCCGCCTCGAAGGGTCGCAAGGTGCGGCTCGGCAAGGTGCCCTTCGCCGCAATCGGCCGCGCCCTGACCACGGGCGAATACGACGGCTTCGTGAAGCTGATCGCCGATGCAGACTCGAAGGTCCTCCTCGGCGCGACGATCATCGGGCCGGATGCGAGCGACCTGATCAGCGAGCTCGCCCTCGCAATCGAGATGGGCGCGACGATCACGGACATCGCCCTCACCGTGCACCCGCACCCGACGCTGCCGGAAGGCATCATGGAGAGCGCAGAGGCCGCGCTCGGACAGGCGATCCACGTGCTGAACCGCTGACCGCGTGAGACGATGCTCACGATGACGGAGGGAGGGGACAAAACAATCGTCGTCACGCGGGACGCGTGGCTCTTGGACCTCGGCCGCAAGGCGTACGCCGACGTCTGGAATCTCCAGAAGGCCCTCGTGGAGCGGCGGACGGAGGACCGGATCCCGGACGGTCTGATCCTCGTGGAGCACGATCCGGTCGTGACGCTGGGCCGGCGCGGGACGCGGGAGGATGTCCTCGACGCATCGCTCCCGGTTTACGAGGTCGAGCGCGGTGGCGAGGCGACGTACCACGGTCCCGGCCAGCTCGTCGGCTATCCGATCCTCAAGATGCCCGACCGCCTCGATGTGAAGCGACTCGTGACGGATCTCGAGGAGGTCCTCATCCGGACGTGCGCGGACTTCGGAATCGATGCGAGCCGCGAGGGACCGGAGCGCGGCGTGTGGGTCGGAGGGAAGAAGATCGCCTCGATCGGGCTCGCGGTCCATCGCAACGTCACATTCCATGGGTTCGCGCACAACGTGACGACGGACCTCCGGGAATTCCTGAAGATCCGGCCGTGTGGCCACGAGGGCGGCATCATGACCTCGATGCAGGAGCGGCTCGGACGTCCCGTCGACCTGGAGGACGTGAAGGCGTCCGTAATCGTGCACTTCCAGAACGTCTTCGGCGTCACCTTGCGACGGGTGAGTGTCGAGGAGCTTCTGCCGGAGCGGTCGTCGCGACGGCCGCCATCCCCTTGAGCGCCCGGAGCTGGCGAATCATCTCCGGGACGATCTCGAACAAGTCCCCGACGATCCCGTAATCCGCGATCTCGAAGAGCGGCGCCTTCGGATCGCTGTTGATGACGACGATCTTGTCGGACTCCTGCATCCCCGCGAGATGCTGGACCGCGCCGGAGATCCCGACGGCCAGGTATATCTTCGGCCGGACCGTCATGCCCGTCTGCCCGACCTGGAGCATCTTCGGCACCCAGCCGCTGTCCACCGCCTTCCGGCTCGCGGCGACCGCGCCGCCGGCGAGGTCCGCGAGGTCCTGGAGCATCGTGAACGGCTCCGCCCCGCCGAGGCCGTAGCCTCCGGCCACGACGATGTCCGCTTCCTCCGGTCGGAGGCCTCCCTCCTTGATGAACTCCTTGAACTCGACGAGGCGAACGTCCACGTCCCTCTCGCTCAGCTCGACGGACTCCCGGACGATCTCGCCGGTCCGCGACGGATCGTGGGGCGGCGCCACGAACACGTTCCGCCGAACGGAGGCCATCTGGGGGCGGTGCTTCTTGCAGAGGATGTGCGCGAGGGACTTACCCCCGAAGCTCGGGCGGATCATGTCGAGGTTGCCGTCCGGGTCGATGTCGAACTTGACGCAGTCCGCTGCAAGGCCCGTCTCGAGGACCGCGTGCAGTCGCCCGCCGAGGTCGCGGCCGTTCTTCGATGCCCCGAACAGGACGATCTCCGGCTTGTGTCGTCGGATCAGCTCCGCCATGACCTTCGTGAACGGGCGGGATTGGTAGAGCCCGAGGATTGGATCGTCCACAATGATCACGCGATCGAGGCCGTAGCCGATCGCATGGCGGGCGTGTGCCTCGACGGCGTGACCCGGGAGGATGCCGGTCAGCGTGGTCCCGCGGAGGTCCGCGAGCCTGCGCCCCTCGCCGATCAGCTGGATCGACACGTCCCGGAGGCCATGCTTCCGATGTTCCAGGAAGACCCACACGCCGCGGAAGTGGGACTTGTCCTCGAGGACATGACCTTCCGTCATAGGGGGATCCCCCCGTCGACCCGGAGCGCGTCGATCAGCTGACGCACGGCATCCTTCGGATCGCCGGAGAAGATCTTCGGGGACCGGGGCGGGAGCTTCACCGTGTCGACCTTCGCGACGATCGTGGGCGAGTTGAACAGTCCGACCTTCTTCGGGTCGATCCCGACCTCCGCGCAGGACCAGTGCGTGATGACGCCTCCGCGCTTCACGCGGATCTTGCCCGTCAGGGTCGGCTCGCGCGGCGTGTTGCACCCGAAATTCACGGTCACGAGACACGGGAGCGTCGTCTCCCACCACTCCGTGCCGTCCTCCGCGGTCCGGCGAGCGCGGACCTTTCCGTCCACGATCTGAAGTTCCGAGATGTACGTGATCTGAGGGACGTCGAGATGCCCCGCAATCCCGGGGCCGACGTGGCCCGTCGATGCGTCCGTCGTCTCCTCGCCGCACAGGATCAGATCGTACCCGCCAATCTTTGCGATCGTCTCGCTGAGTGCGTACGCCGTCGGCACGGTATCCGAGCCTCCGAGAATCCGGTCCGTCAGGAGGACCGCGCGGTCCGCCCCCATGGCCACGGCCCGCTCGAGGGATTCGTCAAAGGACGTCGGACCCATCGATAGGACGATGACCTCGGCCGCGTGGCGGTCCTTGAGGAGCAAGGCCATCTCGAGTGCGTTCGCGTCGGGCGGGTTGATCTCGCTCGGGACGCCGACCCTCTTGAGCGTCTGCGTGACGGGGTCGACCTGGAGCTCCTGGGCCTTGGGCACCTGCTTGATGCACACGATCACGCGCATCGGCCTTGCGCCCGGTGCCGCACCAGGCACCGTCACATCGATCGGGCCCCTTGGAGCAGGTCCATCAGCAGCCGGAGCTTCGGGACGCCCGCGGACGAGACCTCCTCAAGGACAATGTCGAGCAGCCGGTCCTTGCCGCTCCCGTTCACCGTGTACACGCGCTCCGCGATCTCGAGGAGCATGCGCGGATAGAGATCGAAAAGACGTTGGTTCTTCATGTACAGCGGCGCGCGGCGGAACCGCTCGAGGTCCGTCAGCACGTTCCGAGCGCGAAGGAACCGGTCGTAGGCGGACAGGTTTGCGGCGCTCATGCCTCCCGCCGCTCGCGCGGCCTCCGCGGCCTCCCCGGCCGCTGCGCCCGACGCGATCGCGAGGTCGACGCCTCGGAATGTATAGCCGTTGTTGATCAGGAAGCCCGCCGCATCCCCGGCGACCAGGACGCCGTCCCCCGCGATGCGCGGCATCATCCCGGCCCCGAGCTCGGGGACCAGATGGGCGCTGTACTCCGCGACCTTTCCCCCGTGGATGAGCCGCTGGACGCTCGGATGCATGCGGAACCTCGTCTGGAGGTCCTGGATCTCGATCTTCCGTCGGGCGAGGTCCTCGGAGGACACGACGAGGCCCAGGCTGATCGACGACTTGTTCGTATACAGGAAGCCGCCCCCGCGGAGGCCCATGGACGCCTGGCCGGCGTAGATGAACGCGGCGCCGTCTTTCTCCCCAAGGCCGAAGCGCTCCTGGATCGTTTCGGGCGGGAGCTCGATCGTCTCCTTCACCCCGACGGACACCTCTCGCGGCTCGAGGTCTGCCTTCAGACCCGCGCGGCGGACCAAGGTCGACGTCGCGCCCTCTGCAATCACGACGAGGTCCGAGGCCACGCGGTCGCTCGGCGCAACGAGGACCCCCTTCACTCGTCCGTCCTCCCGCCACAGGTCGTCCACGAGGATTCCCGTGACGAGGGTCGCGCCCGCCTCCTCGGCCTTCTTCGCAAGCCAGGCGTCGAACTTCGCACGGAGCGCGGTGAAGCTCGACGCGCGGCCCTGGCCGAGTTTCGGCGAGTCGAACGAGACGGCGAGAGACGCGTCCTCCGCGAGGAACGCCATGTTCTCCCGCGTGACGAAGCGCTCGACGGGGCAGTCCTTCGCCCAGTCCGGGACGAGGTCGTGGAGGGGCCACGCGTAGATCCGCCCTCCGAACATCCCCTTGGCCCCGGGCGTCCGCCCGCGCTCCACGAGGAGCGTCGAAAAGCCCTTCCGGGCGAGCGTGAGCGCGGCCGCAGATCCGGCAGGGCCGGCACCGACGACAATCGCATCAAAACGCTCTGCCATCTTCCGGTGACCCACGGCGGAAAAGCGGCACGGGTAAAAGGCTTTCCGGACATCCGCTACGGTGCGGGCATCGGCCGGAGCTCGAACTCGCAGAACTCGCGGCCCTGAGCCTTGCACGCGACTTCCTCACACAGCAACTCTCGCCCGACGAGGATCTGCGCCATTCCCGCGATCCAGCCGGCCACGAAATGGCACACGGGCTTCTTCGAGGGCCCATACGCGATCGCCATCGGGCTGTTCGCGATCCGCAGGACGAACCGCCCCTTCTCCGGGTCGACCGTCCCGATCTCCGCATGGCCCCAGCCGAGCAGGGACGAGGCGTCGATCATCCGCTTCGCCGCTTCGAAGGTCGGGGCACCGGTGTCCTCTCCCGAGAGCGCGCGGAGCGGCGATACGCCTTCCCGCGAACTCCGCTCTCCCGCGAGGTACATAATGCCCTTCGCGGACCCGCCGATCGTCAGCTCGAGCTGCTTCTGGATGTTCACGATCGCCGCGGGCCGGACAATCACGCACAGCTGGCCGTACAGCTGGAGGACGCCCGACTTGGGGTCCGGCGTCAGCGCGGCGGCAAGGAATCCGCGGGCCTCCTCGGGCGTGAGCGCGGTCAGGTCGGCCTGCGCGTCAATCGAGGAGGCCTTGCGGTCGCGCAACGTCATGGATTCCGCGTCCCTCGAGGCGGCTGTCCGCTCGCCCGAATCGCCACGGATGCCGAGGGAATCCTATAGAAAGTTTCCCCCTGGGTGCCCGCCCTGATAACAGGCTGTGAAGTCTCCGGTCGATCGAATCCGGTCCAACGGTTTATTACCCGGCCCCGGTTCTCTCGCACCGAGCGGATGCCGGAGCCGGTGAAGCCCGACGCCTCGAAGGTCCTCACGGTGGATGAGCGCGTCGGACTCGACCGATTCGAGTTCGACGATGAGCCCTTCATCACGGTGGACACGGACCTCTGCCGCACGTGCGACACGAAGCCCTGCCTGTACGTCTGCCCGTCCCTCGTCTACCGCGTCGAGGAGGGGGAGCTCGTGTACAACACGGAAGGGTGCATCGAACTCGGCGCGTGCGCGATCGTCTGCAAGCATCTCGGGAAGAATGCGATCCGCTGGGCCTACCCGCGCGGTTCCTACGGCGTCGAGTTCCGCTTCGGCTGATCGTACGACGCGGCGTGAGTTACATAGATAAACGCCGGCGTCCTTAGCAACGGCGTCATGCTCGCCGACCGGAAGCCCGACTGGCTTCGGGTGAAGCCGCCGTCCGGCGAGTCGTACGCGCACCTGAAGTCCTTGTTCCGATCCCTCGACCTGCATACGGTCTGCGAAGAAGCCCACTGCCCGAACGTCTGGGAGTGCTGGGGCGGGGGGACCGCGACGATTATGCTGATGGGCGATACGTGCACGCGCGGCTGCCGCTTCTGCGCGGTGACGTCCGGCAACCCGCACGGGCTCCTGGACCTCGACGAACCGCGGAAGGTCGCGATCGCCCTCGCGGAGATGGACCTCTCGTACGTCGTCCTGACGTCCGTCGACCGGGACGACCTAGCGGACGGTGGGGCGAGGCACTTCGCGAAGACGATCCGCGAGATCAAAGCCCGGCGGCCGGACATGATCGTCGAAGCGCTCATCCCCGATTTCCAGGGGGACATGGAGGCGGTGCGCGCGGTCGTCGACGCGGGCGTCGACGTCCTGGACCACAACGTGGAGACGGTCGAGCGGCTCCAGGCCGTCGTGCGGGATCGGCGGGCGACCTATGCCCAGAGCCTTGCGGTCCTCCGAGGCGCAAAGGACGCCCGGCGCGACCTGTACACGAAGTCTTCGATCATGCTCGGTCTTGGGGAGATGCGCGAGGAGGTCCTTCAGACGATGCGCGATCTGCGCGCCGCGGACGTGGACATCGTCACCCTGGGCCAGTACCTTCGGCCGAGCGACTGGCATCTTCCCGTGCAGGAGTACGTCTCGCCGGAGGCGTTCGACGCGCTTCGCGAGGCGGGAGAGGCGTTGGGGTTCCTCTACGTTGCCGCGGGCCCGCTCGTTCGGTCCTCGTACCGCGCCGGTGAATTCTTCACGGATAAGGTGATTCGGGACGGTCGCAGAGCCGCGGGGGGCTGAGGGGATGGCAGGGGAGGACATCCTCCGGATCATCGATCTCGATGGGACGTACGATTCCAAGGTCGAGCCGAAGCTCTCCGCGGAAGCCCTCAAGGCGGCGTACCGCCACCTCGTCCTCGTGCGCCTGCTCGACACGCGCATGCTTTCCCTCCAGCGCCAGGGCCGGATCGGATTCTACGTCCCGAGCACGGGCGAGGAGGCGTGCCAGGTCGGCAGCGCGATGGCACTCGAGAAGCAGGATTGGGTCTTCCCCGCGTACCGGGAGCCGGGCTGCGCGCTCTGGCGCGGGTTCCCCGTGCGGATGCTGATCGCCCAGGCGTACGGGAACGCCCTCGATCCGCAGAAGGGCCGGCAGATGCCGAGCCACTACGGGGCACCGGACATCAACTACGTGACCGCCTCCAGCCCGGTCGGCACGCAGATCCCCCATGCAGTCGGCGCGGCCTGGGCCGCGAAGATCCGCAAGGACGACGTCGTGACCCTCGTGTACTTCGGCGACGGGGCGACGAGCGAGGGGGACTTCCATGCCGGGATGAATTTCGCGGGCGTGTTCAAGACGCCGACCGTGTTCTTCTGCAAGAACAATCAGTGGGCGATCTCCGTGCCCGTCTCCCGGCAGACGGCCGCGAAGACACTCGCCCAGAAGGCACACGCATACGGCTTCGAGGGCGTCCGCGTGGACGGGAACGACGTCCTCGCGGTGTACGCGGCCACGAAGGCGGCCGCGGAAAAGGCGCGGTCCGGCGGTGGACCGACGATGATCGAGGCTCTCACGTATCGAATGGGCCCGCACTCCTCGAGCGACGATCCCACTCGCTATCGGTCCAAGGAGGAAGTCGAGCACTGGCAGCAACGCGACCCGATCGAGCGGATGCGTCGTTACCTCGAACTGAAGGGCGTTTGGTCGAAAGGGTACGATGAGCAGCTGCGCGCGGAGATCGAGGAGGACCTCCAGAACACGATCAAGGAGGTCGAGCGGCATCCCCCGCCCCGAATTGAGACGCTCTTCGAGGACGTCTACGCCGAGATGCCGCCCCACCTGAAGGAGCAACTCGAGGCGTTCCTCGCGAGCGGGGAGCGCCGCAGGCCCGAGCTGCTCGACAAGTTCCCCCTGTGACCTCCATGGCGGACCCGATGCGGTCGGAGGAGGTCGTCCTCCGGGACGGCCGGAAGGTCGCAATCCGCCCGGCGACGCTCGACGACGCGGAGCGCCTCCTCGACAACATCAACCGCATCTGCGCGGAGGATGTCTACCTGATGATGGACGAGGTCCCGTGGGACCTCGACAGGGAGAGACGCTGGCTGTCCGAATTCGACGGGGAGCAGAACGTCCTCTTCGTCGCGCTGGCGCAGGACGGGTCGCTGGTGGGCCAGGTGGACTCCCACGCGGGACGATTCCCGAAGACCCGCCACGTCGGCACGATCGGGATCGCGATCCGGGACGGCTGGAGGGAGATCGGCCTCGGGCGGATCCTCATGGACCGAATCCTCGAATGGATGCGGGCTCGCGGTTTCCGGAAGGCGGACCTGAGCGTGTTCGCGACGAACGTCCGCGCGAGGCGATTGTACGATGCGAAGGGCTTCCGCGAAGAGGGCGTCCGCGCAAAGGGGGTCCGAATCCGCGGCGAATATGTCGACGAGATCCTGATGGGGCTCTGGCTGGGGACCTGACCGACGTTCCGGCGCATCGATTCGCAGATCCCCGCACTACGCTTAAGTGGTCCATGCGGCTACCTTAACGGGGGAGTCTCATGGCTCGAAAGACGAAGCGAGCAGCAAAGCGGAAGAAGGCGGGGCGTACCAGGAAACCGGCGCGGGTGAGTCCGGTCCCGCCCGGGATGCGCAGCGTGACGCCGTACCTCGTGATCCAAGGCGCGGCCAGGGCGATCGAGTTCTACAAGAGGGCGTTCGGCGCGAAGGAGATCGACCGGTCGCCCATGCCCGATGGCACGTTGCTCCACGCGACGATCAAGATCGGCGATTCCGTGATCATGATGTCCGATGAGTTCTCCGGGGGCGATTCGAAGTCGCCGACGTCCGCGGGGGCGACGACGTTCAACCTGCACATCTACTCGAAGGACGTCGACAAGCTCTGGAGCCAGGCCGTCGCCGCCGGCGCGACGCCGACGATGCCCTTGGACAACCAGTTCTGGGGCGAGCGCTACGGGAAGCTGCAGGACCCGTTCGGCCACATCTGGTCCGTCTCCATGCGGATCAAGATGAGCAAAGGGGAGATGGAGGCGAAGCGGCAGGCCGCCATGGCCATGTTCGAGAAGGGCGCGCATCCCGGCTTCGAGGATTCGCCGCGCTGACGCGATCCTTGAATCTAGCTTTATACGGAACCTCGGCTTGCACGGGCCCGTGTCCCAGGAGGCCCTCCGCGCGGAGGACGTGCGGAAGGTGTACCGCGGCCGGACCAGGCCGCAAGTCGAGGCCTTACGGGGCGTGTCGCTCGCCTTCCGCCGAGGCGAACGGATCGCATTGCTGGGGCGGAACGGAGCGGGCAAGACGACCTTCCTGCGGATCGCATCGACCCTGCTGATCCCCACGTCGGGGACGATCGACGTGTTCGGATTCGATGTCGTCGAAGTCCCGGAGAAGGTCCGGCCGCTCATCGCAGTCGTGCCGCAGGAAGGCAAGCCGTTCTTCCACCTGACTCCGAGGGAACAAGTGTACTGCTACCTGCGCGCCCGCGGCATCTCGAAGGAGGTCGCGAAAGCCCGCACGGAGGAGGCCCTCGACCAGATGGGGCTGCAGGAGGTCGCGGACCGCCTGAGCGTGACCCTGAGCGGCGGGCAGAAGCAGCGGGCGATGGTCGCGACCGTCTTGGCGACGGAAGCCCCGCTCATGTTCCTCGACGAGCCGACGATCGGCCTGGACCCTTTCGCCCGGCGAGCCGTCTGGAACGTGCTCCGGGAGCTGACGCGGAAAGGCTCGACGGTCCTCCTGACGACGCACTACCTCGACGAGGCGGAGGCCCTCTCCGAGCGGCTGTACATCATGGAGGAGGGACGCATCCTGTTCGAAGGGACCGCGGAGAGCGCGAAGCGCCAGATCGGCGGGACCCTGCGCGTCTCGATCCAGAACGGCGGGAACCATCGGGAGCTGTTCGCGTCGTTCGGGCAAAACGTCGCGGAAGGGACGTCCCTCTACGTGATTACAGAACCCGAGCGGATCCACGAGGTGATGGACGTCGCCCTGCGGGAGCACCTGTCCGCGACGGTCGGGCCCGTGACCCTCGAGGAGGCGTTCCTGACGATCGTCGGCCGTTCGATCGACGAAGAGTGAGGCATGGTGTTCGGGCTCCGGTGGGCCGGTTCCGGCGTCTTCCTCGCGACGGAGATTCGCGTGCAGCTCCACGAGTGGCTCGCGATCGTGACCGGCACCCTGACGCCAGGCGCGCTCCTCGTGTTCGTCGCCGTCCTCGCGCCGGACCTCCTAGCCGTGACGGTGATCGGCGCGCTCGTGTACTCGATGTTCCTGATCGGGCAGCGCGTGCTGAACGAGGCCGCGTACATCCGAATCGACCACAAGCTGAACGAGCTGTACCACGCGAGCCCGCTCACGCCGGAAGCCTATTTCATCGGAATCGCGGGCGGCATGCTTGTGGCGTATCTGCCCCCGAGCCTCGTGCTCCTCGTAATCCTGGAAATCCTGCATCCCCTGAGCCCATTCGCTTTCCTCGTTCTGGCGGCCTGCCTCCTCGCCGTGTGGGCCGTGTCCGCCACGATCGGTTACGTCGTGTCGACGCTCTTCAAGGACATGAAGACGATCTGGCCGTACTCCGCGCTCCTCACGAATCTTTTCGGGATCCTCCCGCCTGTGTTCTATCCCCTCCGTCTCGTGCCGCTCGAATGGCGGTCTGCGGCCCTCGTCCTCCCGACGAGCGCGGCGGCGGTCCTCGTGAACGCGGCCGCGGGACTCGAGACCATCAGAGCGGACGAGGCGATCCTCGCGGCCATCTCCCTCGGCGCCGAGGCCCTCGCCCTGTTCGCATTCGGAATCTACTGGGCCCGTCGAACAGCCCGGGAGCGTTGAGGATGGCGACGGAAATCGGACTCTCTACGCAACCGCAGCGCGGCCGCGTCCTCCCGGCCTGGGCGTGGATCGGCTGGCGCTGGGTTTGGCGGAGCCCCGCGGCGGCCATCGTGCCCCTCCTTCAGCCGTTCTTCTTCCTGTACTTCCTCCATCTCATCGCGCCGGCTGAGTACTTTCCGCTCCAGGTGGCTGGTGCGATGCTCTTCTCCACGCAGAACATCGGAAGCTGGTGCCTCTCCGACTCCGCGGTCTTCCGGATCGAACTCCGACTCCAGGACATCTTCGTCGCCTCGCCGCACGACAAGATCCGATACCTGTTCGGGGTCGCGTTCTCGAACCTGATCCCCGCGGCGCCCGCGCTCATCGCCCTGGGGATCATCCTCGCAATCGTCACGTCCGTCTCGCTGGTGGGATGGCTCGTCCTCCTTGCATGCATCCTGACGATCTGGGTCCTATATTCCGCAATCGGCATCGCCGTGTCGAGCCGCTTAAGGAGCCAGCGAGAGGTATGGCCCGTCGGGAACCTGATCTTCACGCTGCTCGGGATCCTGTCGCCCCTATACTATCCGCTCTCGATCCTGCCGCCCGTCTGGAGGGAATTCGCACACCTCTTGCCCGCCACGTACGCCGCGTTGCTCGTCCAAGGCGCGCTCGGGCTCGGACCCGCCGGTTCCGTGAACCTGGCGGCCGACGCCGGCCTCCTCGTCCTCTCGACGGCGGTCGGGCTCGTCGCCGCGTGGTGGCTGTACCAGTGGCGGGAGCGCTGAGCGTCAGGCGACTCGCTTCGCGGCTTTCGGAATAGCGGTGGCGATGGCGGTTCCGACCTCGCTGCACTTCGCGTTCCCGCCGAGGTCGTACGTGAGGCGCTTCCCTTCCTTCAGCACCGTCTCGACCGCGGCCTCGACCGCGTTTGCGGCTTCACGGAGCGCACGGTCCTGCTTCCGCCGGCCGAGCCAGTCAAGCATCATCTGCGTCGCGAGGACCATCGCGATCGGATTCACCTCGTCCTTGCCTGCGTGCTTCGGCGAGCTCCCGTGGATCGGCTCGAACAGCGCGTGCCCGTCGCCGATGTTCCCGCCCGCGGCCATTCCCATGCCGCCCTGGAGGACCGCCGCGAGGTCCGTCGAGATGTCGCCGAACATGTTCGACGTCACGGCGACGTCGTACGCCTCCGGGGAGCGGATGAGCCACTGCTGGAACGCGTCGATGTACGCGTAGTCCTTTTGGATGTTCGGGTAGCCGGCCGAGACCTCGTCGTAGATCCGCCGGAAGAGCTTGCATCCCGCGGTCACGTTCGACTTGTCCACGCATGTCACGCGGCGCTTCCCGTCGGCGGGCGCGCCCTTTCGGGTCTTCGCCAGCTCGAACGCGAACCGGATGATCCGCTCCGCGCCCTTTCGCGTGATCACCCGACTGTCGATCGCGAGCTCCTTCACGCCGCCCCGATCCAGATAGCCCCGGATCGGCGTATAGAGGCCCTCCGTGTTCTCCCGCACGATCACGAAGTCGACCTTTCCCGGCTCCCAGACCTGCTTGAACGTGTCGTGGACCTTGTGCCTCACGTTCGGGTAGAGTTTTGTCGGGCGGACGTTCGCGTAGAGGTCGAGGCCGAACCGTAGCCCGAAGAGCACGCCGATGCCCGCCAGGTCGCCGTTCGGAAGGACCGCCTCCGGCAGCCCGACCGCGCCGAGCAGGATCGCGTCCGCGGCCTTGCACGACTCGAAACAGCCATCCGGCCATTCCGCGCCTGTGTCGAGATAGTACTGGCCGCCCGCGGGGAAGGGGACCTTGTCGAAGGACACGCCGAAGGAGTCCTCGACGGCCTTGAGGACCTTCACCGCTTCGCGCATTACCTCGGGTCCCGTGCCGTCACCCGGAAGAAGCACGAGTTTGTAGGCCATCCGCGCGCGGAACCTCGGGTCGCCAGATAAGGATTCGCGTGGGCCGTGACGCGTTCGGCGAGATCCGTGGATTGTTAACCTTAAACAAGGTTAACCGGACTCCGCAATACGTCGATTCACTCGGTCTTCGACGCGAGCTCGGCCCGGAGCTTCAAGACGAGGCCGCCCGCCTGCAGGATCTCGAGGATGTTCGGTGGGTATGCCGGGAAGCTGACCCTCTCGCCGCTCGGAAGGACCACATGGCCGGCCCCAAGGTCGACCGTGATCGTGTCGCCCTCCTTCACCCGGTCATGGAGGCCGGGGCATTCGATCACCGGGAAGCCGATGTTGATCGAGTTGCGGTAGAAGATTCGCGCGAACGTGTGCGCGATGACGCACGCGATGCCGACGGAATGCAGGGCCACCGGCGCCTGCTCGCGGCTCGAACCGCATCCGAAGTTCGTTCCCCCGACGACGATGTCTCCGGGCTTCACCTTCTTCGAGAACTGCGGATCGACGTTTTCCATCGCGTGCTCCGCGAGGACCTTCGGATCCGCCGAACCGAGGTACCTGCCAGAGATGATGTGGTCTGTCGAGATGTCGTCCCCGAACATCCAGACGCGGCCGGTGAACTTGGTCTCCATCGAAGGCTCATCGCAACGTGGACCATAATGCTTCGCGGTTGGGTGACGTACTTCTACGAGGAAGGCCCATCGACTTCGGGATGCAGCCTCGCTCCATAGGCATCCCTCCGGCGAGGGCTCCGCAGGACCGATCGATACCTCGCCTTGCGAGCGGCTCGTCACAAACGGCGCGGATCCGTGATCTCGCCGTAGAGCGCGGACGCCGCGACCGTGTACGGCGACCCGAGATACACCTGGGCCTCCGGGCTCCCCATGCGACCGGGATAGTTGCGGTTCGTCGACGAGATGCACACTTCCTTCGGGGCGAGGACGCCCATGTGTCCGCCGAAACACGGCCCGCAAGTGGACGACGTGAACGTCGCACCCGAATCGAGGAAGATGTCCACGAGCCCCTCCTTCATGGCCTGGCGATAGATTCCCTGGCTCGCCGGGGTCACGATCATCCGCACGCGCGGCGCGACCTTCTCGCCCTTCAGGATCTCTGCCGTGGCGCGGAGGTCCTGGATCCGTGCGTTCGTGCACGACCCGACGAAGGCCATGTCGATCTTCGTGCCGACGACGTCCTCGATCGGCTTGACGTTCGCGGGGTTGTTCGGGCATGCGACCTGCGGTCCCATGCCGTCGACGACGAGGTCGTACGTCTTCACGTAGCGCGCGTCGGGGTCCGCGTCCATCGATCGATACGCGTCCGCGGCGCCGACCTCTTCGAGGTACGCCTTCGTGGTCCCGTCCGCGGGCACCATGCCCGCCTTCGCGCCCATCTCCGTCGTCATGTTCGACAGGACGAAGCGCTCGTTCATCGGGAATCCCTGAATCGTGGAGCCGTGGAACTCGACCGCCTTGTAGGCCGCGCCGTCGTCCCCTGTCGTCTGGATGACCTTCAGGATCACGTCCTTCGCGCCCGTGCGCCTCGCGAGCGCCCCATGCACGGTGATGTTCAGGGATTCCGGAACCTTAAGCCAAAGCTTGCCCGTCGCCATGACCGCGGCGGTCTCCGTCGCGCCGATCCCCGCGGCGAAGGCCCCCATGGCCCCGGCCATGTTCGTGTGGGAGTCGCAGCCGATCACGAGCTCGCCCGGATGGACGTAGCCCCGCTCCACCACGAGCTGGTGGATGATCCCGTGGTCTCCGACGTCGTGGAAGCGCTGAATCCCCTGGGCCCAGCAGAACTCGCGGATCGCCTGGTGCATCCGCGCGATCTGCTCGTTCGGCGGCGGGACCCAGTGGTCGACCGTGACGACGCACTTGGACGCGTCCCAGATCCGCTTGACCCCGATCTCCTCGAACGGCTTGATCGCAAGGGCGAGCATCTCGTGCATGTAGAGCAGGTCGACGTACCCGTCGACGATCTGCCCGGGCTCAACGCGATCCATACGGCTCGCGCGCGCGAGGATCTTCTCGGAGATCGTCTGGCCAGGCATCAGAATCGACAGGACCTCAGAGGCAGCCCGGCGTATAAACATGGCCCTAGAAGGGGCGAGGATTTTACGGAACGGCCGCGTTGCCCGCGGCGTGGCATCCCGGTTCGTGCGCGTCGCGGCCTTCGCGATGCTCTGCATCATCTGGGGTTCGACTTGGCTCGCGATCCGGATCGGCCTCGAGGGTGCGCCTCCGTTCCTCGCCGCGTCGTTGCGGTTCGTCGTCGCGTCCCTCACCCTCATCGCCCTCACGACCGTGTTCGGCGCTAGGTGGCCGCAGAACCGTACGGAATGGTCGCTCGTTGTGTTCGTCGGCCTCGTGCTCTTCACGGCGGACTATGGCCTCATCTACTGGGGCGAAAACAACGGCGTGGAGAGCGGGCTCTCCGCGATCCTATTTGCCACGCTGCCGCTCCAGACGGGTCTGGTCGCCCAAGGGATTCTCGCCGAGGAGAAACTGACGCTCCAGAAGGTGGTCGGGATTGGCATGGGGTTTGGCGGAATCCTCGTGATCTTCCGAAGTCAACTCGTGACGGCGGGTCTGGACAAAGCATTCCCCATGCTCGCGATCGTCCTGTCCGCGACGTGCGCCGCCTTCGCCGGTGTCGCGATCAAGCGATGGGGGCACGACACGAGCCCGGTGAGCTTCAACGCATTCGCGATGGGCATCGGCGCCGCGAGCCTCGCGGCCGTATCCTTCGTTGCGGGCGAACCGTGGGCTGTGCCCTCCTGGCCCGAAGGGATTGGCGCGATCCTCTACCTCGCCCTCGCCGGATCCGTCGTGACGTTCGTCACGTGGCAGTGGCTCCTGAAGCGGGCCGAGGTCACGTCCACGTCGTTCATCGCCCTCATCACGCCGATCGTCGCAATCTTGCTCGGGACCACAATAGGGAACGAAACGTTCGACTTGGTCGATCTCCTCGGCGCGGCGATCGTCCTCGTGGGTATCTACGTGTCAATCTCTCGGCGCGCGGCGGCCTGGGCCCGCACCGCTCTCGGCGCGGGGGTCCTCCCGGACTCGAAGCGATGATCGACGACCCCTGGATCAGGACCCGATGTCCTCCGGGACGTGAATCCCGGCTTTGCGGGCCATAGCCCAGAATTCCGCCTCCGTGACCCCGCGATGCCGGACCGCGCGCTCGCGGACCATCGCGATGAACGCCTGCTGGCCCTCCTTCGACCGCGATTCCGCGAACGTCTTGATGAGCTGGACGAGCTCCGCGATCTGCTCCTGGGTCGCCTCGACCCCGCCCGCGCGGAGCTTGTCCGCGACAGCGAGGGAACCCGTGTGCTTCCCGAACACGAACGTCCGCTGCCGCCCGATTCGTTCGGGCTGGATCGGCTCGTACGTCGCGGTATTCTTGATCACGCCGTGCGCATGAATCCCCGATTCGTGGGCGAACGCGTTGTGACCCACGAGGGGCTGGTGCATACCGATCGGGATCCCGCTCAGTCGCTCGACGAGCTGGGAGAGCTGGTGGATGCGGGAGATGTCGATCCCCGTGTCGTATCCGTAGAGTGCCTCGAGGGCGACGACGAGTTCTTCGAGGCTCGCGTTCCCGGATCTCTCGCCGAGTCCGTTCACGCAGACATGGGGCACGAGCGCACCCGCTTCGCACGCGGCGAGACTGTTCGCGACCGCAAGGCCGAAGTCGTTGTGTCCGTGGAAGGACAGCTCGATGGGCTTGAGGCGCGGTGTGATCTGCTCGAAGAACCAGAGGATCCCGGGAGGCGTCATCACACCGACCGTGTCGCATACCACGGCGCGGTGGGCCCCCGCATCCGCGCAGGCGTTGTACAGGTCCACGATGAAGTCGAGATCCGCGCGGACCGTGTCCTCCGTGACGAACGAGACCGCGACGCCGTGCGCGACTGCATACTCCACTTCCCGAACGGAGATCTCTTTCACCTGCTCGCGCGTCAGGTTCAACTTGTGCTTGATGTGCACGTCGGAACCGGCCGTGAACAGGGCAATCTCATCGACGCCGCAATCGATGCAGGCCTCAACATCCCGCCGCACGGTGCGGGCAGCGGCCATGACGGTGGCATCGAGCCCGGCGTTCGCAATCGCGCGCACAGCCCGAGTCTCCTCCTTTGAGACGACCGGGAGCCCGGCGTCTATGATCGGAACGCCGATCTCGTCCATGAGCCGCGCAATCTCGAGCTTCTCCTCCGGCGTGTACGCTACGCCGGGCGTCTGCTCCCCGTCCCGGAGGGTCTCGTCCCAGATCCGGATGCCCTTCGGCAGGCGCGAGGCGAGGCCCGACTCGGTCAGGTAGTTGCGGACGAGCGGTTCGTCTGCGATGATCGCTCCCCCGAGTCTCCGCGTGCGCGTATGGCCCGCGACGGCTTGAACCTCACGCGCACCGTTGCGGCGGATTTATCGCCGCGACGGCCCTTGCCCGCTCCGTGCCGAAGCCGATCAAATCCGGGCTCGAGTTCGAGGCGGCCTTTCCGGTGAAGGGGCGGATCCTCCAGGCGGTCATGTGCGAATGCGAGGAGGAGGGGGAGATCCGGATGCGCGTTGCAAGAGACCCGACAAAGGGCTGGTCCTATGACCCCAAGGATCCCGCGAGCTACATCGACATCCACGCGTACGACGCACGGGACACGTGGGCGAAAGTGCGCGCGGGGGAGTGGGCGGAAGGCCGTATCGTCTGCTTCGGTTATCTAAAGAAGATTCACGCCCGGCGAATCGAGATGCTCGGCTCGGTCCTCCAAGGCGGCACACGCCTCATCGGCTCCGTGCGGGTGAACCAGACCGTCGAGATCGACTTCGGTCTGTTCCAGACGCTCCTTGCGTTCGAGGACGAGGACCAGCGAAGGAAGGTCCTGAAGGACGCAGGGCTCAAGGACGGGTCCTTCGTCGCGACGGACGTCGGGGTGGACGTTGAGCTCAAACGGTGGGGGTCGCGCGACTCGATCCTGCGCCGCTGAGCCGGACTCGGGCCGAATTCGGGCCTCAATCTGAGAAACGGGTATCCATCGCCGAGGGATGGGTCGGATCGATGAGACCCACGAGGAAGCGGATCGTGATCCTGGCCGCCCTCGTCGTGATCGGCGTGGGTGCGGCATGGGCCCTCGCACCTCTGTTCATCGAAACGCGCGCGAACGTTGCGCCCCCGACCGGATTCACGATCCTCGTGAGCCAAGGCACCTGGCAAGGCGTCGACGACTTCCACTTCGCCCGAGGCATCGCCAAGATCCTCGGCAACGCCCAAGGGGAATACCTCCTGCGCCTCGAGAACTTCAGCGTGCGCAACGGTCCGGACATCCGTTTCTTCCTCTCCGGGGACCGCAGTGTCGGCCCAGGGGACATCGACCTCGGCTCGGTCCCCGCCACCACGGGGAACTACAACGTCCCGATCCCGGGAGGGACGGACGTCGCCGGGTTCGGATACGCGCTCGTCCACTGCGTCCCTGCGAACTTCTTGTTCGGGAGCGCGGCCCTCGCGTAATCCGTCCGCCGGACGTCACGCGCCATCGAGCGCGATTGCCTGCTTCAGAAGCGGCTTCAGGTCTGTGGGGCGGACGCCCTTGACGTCATGGATCTTCACGTGCCGAAGGCCTTTGCCGGTGCCTTCGAGGAGGTCCTTCGGATCGTTCAGATCCGTTCCCCGGAAGAATCCGAAGTCGACGTGGTCCTTGTAGGAGATGATCCAGCAGACGTTGCTCTTGCGTGTCCAGGTCGGGTTGCCCCACTTGATCTTCTCCTCGAGATTCGGGGCCGTGTCCTTCACGAACTTCCGCAGGGCCTGCACGATTTCCCGGTGGGGCGACCCCAGCTTCGCGACGTAGTCGTCGATGCTCTCGCCCGCCTTGGCCTTCGCCATGTCTGCTCCCCGTCCGCGGAAGCGCAGCGCGGCTTGAGGCCCTTGCCGCGCCCCCGCAGGCCTGTCAGTCTTTCTTCTCCCGAAGCCGGTCCATCGCCGCTTTGTAGTCATCGGACCACAGGAGCTGCACGGCATGCTGTGACTCGAGGAGGAAGCGGTTGCGGTAGGGCTTCTCCTCGCCTTCCGTGAGCGCGCGTTTGATCGCCTTGACGGCGGACCTCGGCTTCGAGGCGAACAGAGTCGCGAGCTTGCGGGCTTCCGGGAGGGCACCGCCCGGCGACGCGAGATGGTCGACGAGGCCGAGCCGCAGGGCGTCGAGGGCGCGTACCTCCTTTCCCGACAGCAGGACCTCCAACGCCTTCGAACGACCAATGAGCCTCGGGAGGCGGGCCGTTGCACCGTGGCTCGGCATCCAGGCGACGCCAATCTCGGGATGGGAGAACATCGCGGTCTCGTCGGCAATCCGGAGGTCGCATGCGAAGGCGAGCTCCGCGCCCGCACCTCGACAGAGGCCTGCGACGGCAGCGACGGTCGGCTTCGTGAGGTGCTCGAGGGCCATGAACGCATCCGAGCCTCGCGTGATCGCATCCTGCGCGTCCTTCGGGGAAAGCCGGGACCATTCGCGAAGGTCCATCCCGCCGGAGAACTGCATGCCCGCGCCGGCCACGACGACCGCGCGGATGCCGTCGTCCTTCTCCAGGGCGGGCATGATTTTCGAAAGCTCGTCGACCATCGCCAGGGTCAGGAGATTCAGAGGGGGATGGTCGATCCAGAGGGTCGCGACGGCCTCGGACGTTTCGAGTCGGATCTTCAGGGCGGGGGGCATGGACCCACCGCGGGGTCCAGAGGGTCGGCGCCGGATAATCGTTTCGCGCGGGGCGCACGCTTTTAGCCCGCGCCTACATTACGACTCGCATGAAGGGGGAGGCCATGCTCGAGCGGCCATGGCATCGCCATTGGCCTGAAGGTGTCCCGAAATCGCTTGAGTATCCCGACGTCCCGGTCCACGAACTCCTCCGACGCTCCGCGCGGCAGTCCGGTGACCGGCCCGCCGTGACGTTCTACGGGAAAGTGATGACGTACGCGGATCTCGATGCCGCAGCGGACCGCTTCGCTGCGGGCCTGCGTCGGATTGGCGTGCGACCGGGAGACCGTGTGTCCCTCGTCCTGCCGAACACGCCGCACTTCTTCGTCGCGTTCTTCGGCGTCCTGCGGGCCGGGGGGATCGTCGTGCAGACGAATCCGCTGTACACCGCTCGAGAGCTCGAGAACCTCTGGAACGACGCGGGCGTCGAGACCGTCGTCGCCCTGGACCTGTTCTGGCATAACGTTTCGAAGGCGAAGGCGGCCACGAAGGTCGTGCGCGTGGTCGTGTGCGACGTCGGGGAGTTCCTGCGCACCCCGCTCCGGCAGCTGTACCCAATCAAGAAGAAAAAGGACCTGAAGAAGCAGGGGCATTGGCCCCTCGAGATCCCAGCGGCCTCGTGGATCCACCGCTTCGCGGACGTGGCCGCGACGGCGGCGGAACCGGGAAAGGAGCCGACCGTCGGCGCGGAGGACGTCGCAGTCCTGCAGTACACGGGCGGGACGACGGGAATCCCGAAGGGCGCGATGCTCACGCACCGGAACCTCGTGGCGAACGCGATGCAGACGGCCGCGTGGCTCCCCGAGAAGGGAGGGGTCCAGGAGAAGTTCCTCGGGGCGATCCCCCTCTTTCACGTGTACGGCCTGACGACGGTCCTCCTGACCGGAATCGTCCTCGGCGCGGAGACGGTCCTCCATCCGAATCCCCGGGAGATTAATCAGATTCTGAAGCTGATCAACAAGACGAAGCCCTCAATCTTCCCCGGCGTCCCGACGATGTACATCGCGATCCTCCGCAACCCGAAGCTCTCGAAGTACGACCTGCGGTCGATCCGTGCCTGCGTGTCCGGGGCCGCGCCGCTCCCGAACGAAGTGCGGCACGAGTTCGAGAAGGTGACGGGCGGGCGGATCGTGGAGGGATACGGGCTCACGGAGGCCTCTCCGGTGACGCACGCGAACCCCCTGACGGGCGTCGTGAAGGAGGGCATCGGCATCCCCTTTCCGGACACGGATGCGAAGGTCGTCGACGCGGAAGACCCGTCGAAGGACCTCCCGCAGGGCCAGGCGGGCGAACTCGCGATCCGCGGGCCGCAGGTGATGAAGGGCTACTGGAACAGACCGGACGAGACCGCGGCGGTCCTCCGCGACGGCTGGCTCCTCACCGGGGACATCGCGACGATGGACGGGGACGGGTATTTCTTCATCGTGGACCGCAAAAAGGACATGATCCTAGCATCCGGATACAACGTGTACCCGCGCGAGGTGGAGGAGGTCCTGTTCATGCATCCCGCGGTCGCGGAGGCCGCGGCGATCGGCGTGCCGGATCCGTATCGCGGCGAGACGGTGAAGGCGTTCGTCGTTCTGAAACCCGGCGCGTCCGCGACGGGCGATGAGGTCATCGCGTTCTGCAAGGAACGCCTCGCGCCGTTCAAGGTGCCGAAGCAGGTGGAGTTCGCGAAAGACCTGCCGAAGTCCCTCATCGGGAAAGTCCTGCGGCGCGAGCTTCGTGAGCGGGAACTCGCGAGGACGAAAGCCGCAAGCTGAGGCCCGCGACAACGGTAAAACCCGAAACTATATGGAGGAGAATCCGCCCTATGTGAGGGGATGCGGCTCCGGGAGGGATTGTGCCGCCTGGACCTCCCGACGCGCCTTCCGATCGGGACGGTCAACGCCTATCTGTTCACGGACGAGCCTCTCACGATCCTCGACACGGGCCCGAAGTGTCCCGAGGCGTATGACGAGTTGCGGCGGGAGCTGAAGGAACTGGGGCTCACGACCGCGGACATCGAGCAGATCGTCCTCACGCACGGCCATGTGGACCACCACGGCCTCGCGGAGACGATTCGACGGGAGAGCGGTGCGAAGGTCCTCGTCCCGGAGGGGGATCGCCCGATGGTCGAGGCGTACAAGGAGACCTTCGCGGAGCGGACCCAGATGTACCGCACGGAGGCGCTGCGGGGCGGGGCGCCGCCGGAGACGGTCGAACTCGTCTTGGAGTTCTTCGAGTACCTCGTGACGCTCGGCGAGCCCGCGAAGGTTAGCGCGAGCATCCGCGACGGCGACGCGATCTCCGCGGGCCGAACGGTCCTGAAGGCCGTCCACACGCCGGGCCATTCGTCCGGATCGACGTGCTATCTGTCCGCGGAAGGAGAGCTCTTCGCGGGGGACACGCTGCTGAAGGACATGACGCCGAACGCAGCGTTCGGCGGGGCGGATCGGGAGTCCGTCGGCCTGGCGGACTACATCGGTTCGCTGCACCGGGTACGAGCCCTTCAGCCGGAGCGCGTCCATCCGGGGCATCGTGCGGCCCTCGAGGACGTGCACGCGTACGTCCGCTTCTCGCTGGACCAGTATCGCACGCGTCAGGCGGCGGTTCTACGGCTCCTCGAGGAGGGGCCTGCGACGCCGTTCGAACTCGTGGAGCGGCTCTTCGGTGCGCTCCCAATGGAGGAGGTCCTGCTCGGCCTGACAGAGGTCCTCGGGCATCTCGAGATCCTCGAGCGAGAAGGGGTCGTCTACGTCGACCGGTCGAACGACGTGACAGTCGTTGGGCTCAAGTGACCGTCACTCGGACGTCTTCGGTCTTCAAGAACCGTCCGAGATCGCGGGCTTCATCCGTCACGAGGCGCCGAACATCCGTAGACATTCGGCGGAACGGATCGATTCGTACCTGCAGCGTCCGTCCCTTGCGTGCGTGGGACCAGACACCCGCCACGCGGCCGTCCACAAGGATGACGGGAGAGATCCAGCCTGCCTTGCGGTAGACCTGCTTGTAGTGGGCCGAATCGACGAGATGCTCCTTCGATCGGTGGCCGAGCAGGTATCCGTCGAAATTCGGGAGAAGCCGGACGCCAGGCGTATCCAGGTGGGCCCTGCGCAACGCGTCCAGATCCTCCCGGAGGAGAAGTCCCATGCGTCCGTCGATCGAGACCGAGGCGACCTCGCTTGAGAGCCGATCGTGGAAGGTCGTCGCGGCTTTCGCGGGCACACCGGACCACGCGCTGAAGTCGCTCAGCCTTGCAGGACCGTACGCCCGAAGATAGCAGCGGAGGAGGTCCGCTCCCGCCTCCCCGTACGGAATGTCCCGCCAATCCGGGAGCCACTGCTCTCTCCGGATGAAGGTCACCTCGCGGCCGCGACTCGGCCCAAAGCACACGCGGCCCTCGAAGCACACGGGTCGGAGGAGTCCTCCCCAGCCCGACGCGAGCCACCTCCGGATCTTCACGGGGAACGACTTGCCTGCGTGCCGCACAATCTCGTCGCGCGTGCACGGGCCGCGAGAAAGAACTTCGAGAATAGCCTCATTCAGCGCGCGAATCTGTGCGGCTCGAAGGCCCTGTCGCACAAGCCAGGCCTCCAGCGTTCGATGGATCGTCTCCTTAATCACGGCGATGTAGAGCGGGAGATCCTCCGAAGGAAGGATGTGCACCGTGCCCCGGAGGGCCCACGTCCGAACGAGCGACCGGTCCGCATCGAGCGCTCGGTCGATCTCTTCATCGGCCAGCCCGTCGACGCGGGCCCATAGCGCCATCCGTGCCGCAGGCATGAGTTGCGCCTGGACCCCACAGACGTCCCGGACGACGCTGGCGAGGGCCCTCCGCGGGCCCCGGCGGAACAGATGTTGTCGGTTCAAGCGGAATGCGGCCACTTCAGCTGGGCTCACGATTAAAGCCGCCGAATCGAGCCGCGATCGCGCCATAGGCGACGCGACCGGACGTCACGAACAAATACGTTTGTACCGGGATACTAAGCACCCGTCCGCCGCGAAGCCTTAAGGCCTTGGGAAGGTTCCGAGGTGCCGAACCGCTGAGGTCCAAGCATGGGGAAGATCGAACGGCCGAGCCTCGAGAGCCTGATCATGGATTTCGCGATGTCCCTCACGCGACGGGCGACTTGCAAACGGTTCCAAGTCGGCTGTGTGATTACGGCCGAAGACATGACCCAAATCTACGGATTCGGGTACAACGGGACGGCGAAGGGGCTCACTCATGACGATTGCAAGGCGGATCAACAAGGGGGGTGCGGCTGCGTTCACTCGGAGGTGAACGCCCTCATCAAAGTCCGAGTCAACGATCCGCAGAAAGTGGTCTTCGTTACCGCCCAGCCTTGCATCACGTGCGCGAAAGCCATCGTGAATTCAGGCGTCTCGAAGGTGTACTATCGCGCCACATATCGCTCGGACGAGGGCCTCGACATTATCCGGAAGGTCGGCATCGCAATCGAACGCGTCTGAGCGTTCTGCCAGTCAGTCGACGAGTTTCTTCAGGAGCCGCCGTATCTGCGGGCTCTTCCTCACTTCCTTCGCGAGTGCTTGGACATGCTCCTCCGAGATGATGAGGGGCATCCGCTCGAAGGATGACTTGTGATAGACGCAGAACCGCAAAGATCTCGAACCGTCGTCGAACGCGAGGAGCTGGATTGTCGGCTCGTGGAATGGCGTCATGACGGATGCTTCCTCCGCAATGACTCCTTTGCCCCAATGGAGCTCGAAGGGACGTGGCACTTTTCGCGCGGACATGGTCTCCCAACACGGGAATCCCCGCGAGAGCTTGAAGGTGCCCTCAGCTGGGTCCGCGCCTGTGTCGAGCCTCGAGACCCAGGAAGTCCGTCACCGCGGCAACGAATTCCGGACGTCGCTCGACAAAGGGCCAATGACCACATCCCTCGAAGACGACGAGCCTCGCCCCCGGGATGCCACGTCGCAGCTCCGCGGCCCGCTCGACGGGCATGACGCGGTCCTCCCTTCCGTGGAGGATCAAGGTTGGGACGCGAATCTCCGCAAGGCGATCGCTCACATCGTACCGGTCCCACTCGACCTCGCCCGCCCATCGGAACCGCTCGGGCGAGAACCGGATCTTCGGGATCAAGGAGTCCATCGCTCGCGCGACTCGCGTTGGATCAAAGACCGCCGTGCCGAGTGAGCTGCGGAACTGCTCCCGCATTTCTTCTTCTGTCTGGGGATAGGGTAAGTCGGTACCTCCATCTCCGTCCCTCCACCGCGCCGCAGTCGCGATGAGGATGAGGTGCGACACGCGCTGCGGGAGCCGGAGGGCGTACGTGAGCGCGACGGCACCTCCGGACGAATGGCCGATCACAACCGTCCGGTCGAGACCGATGGCATCTGCGACCGCAGCCGCGTCCTGTGCGGTCATGTCCAATCCGAATTCGTCTGGGGTGCGGACGGGTTCGGATCGGCCGACGCCTCGCGGGTCGAATGTGACAAGGGCAAGGTAGAACTCCAAGGACGAGAGACCCTTCGTGTAAAGGTACGAGTCCATCCCCCAGTTCACGGGCATCACCTGGGCGAAAGGTCCCTTCCCCCCGATCCGATAGAAGATCCGACGGCCATCCGGCGTCTTCGCGAATCCTTCTTCCGCCTCGAGGGCGCACATCCCTTCAGCTCGGCTCCGGCACGTACCCCGGCGACGGTGTCCGCTGGCGGGTTGGCGCTGGAGCCTCCGCGCTTGTGGGCTCTTCCTTCTTCGGCGGCCTCAGAAGATCCCGAATCACAGGGGTGTACGGGTCGACCAGGCCACCCGCGAGGCCGCGGTCCGCGAGAGCCGCGATATCTGTCTCTTTGATCCCGCCACCCACATACACTTCCATGTCAACTCCATCGAGCAGCGCGAGAAGTTTCGGGTCGGGTCCGAGTTCCGTCCCGAGCCGGCGAAGGTCCATCACGCAAATGGCCGTGAATCCGACGGCGCGAAGGCGGCGGACCACGTCGCCCATGTCCACGAGCGGCTCACGCGGGTCTCCCCATACGACACGCCCGTCCACGTCGAGGCACGGGAGGACATCGGCCGAGAGGCGGTAGAGCTCCTCGAAGGCTTGGAACGAGGAGAACGTCTTCGTCCCCGCGACGACTCGCTGCGCGTCGAGCATGTAGCCGTCCATGACCTCCTCCGGGTCCCGGCCTCCCGACTCGAGCCACACGTCGCATCGCTTCACGAGATGCCGCGTGACCTCGAAGTTCGGATTCGCGCGGTTGATCCCGCTCAGATCGAGCATGAACACGCGGGACGCATTGTATCGAGGCCCGCCGATCGCGTCCCAGTACTCCTGAAACGAGACGCGGTACGCAGTCGGCTGGAGGGCCTGGCCGTCCCACCGCACGCTCGTGACGGTCGCGACCCGCACGGGGAACAGCTCGAGGATCTTCAGGTCGATCAGCGGATCCGTCTGGATCGGGAGGATCGGGATGCTGAGCGCCTCCTTCGGCTTCGGCGGAGACTCCGGGGCCCAGATGCCTTGCTTCTCCCGCTCGAACTGCGCTCGCTGGTCCGCCGTGTCGAAGAAGATCGGGAGGCCTTCGTGGCCGCACGCATGGCAGACGTACGAGCGGCTGTCGCTATCGATCCC
Source organism: Methanobacteriota archaeon (assembly GCA_947084985.1). Taxonomy (GTDB): domain Archaea; phylum Thermoplasmatota; class Thermoplasmata; order RBG-16-68-12; family RBG-16-68-12; genus RBG-16-68-12. Next base: position 122,788 of record CAMTUI010000023.1, read on the forward strand.
CGCGATCGGACCCATCATGAGGAGCTTCGGATGCACGCGTCCGCTCCCACACCGCGCGCATGCGGCGAAATCCTTGGGCTGGAAGGCCCCTGCCATTGAGGAACCTCAGTCGACGCGGATGACCTTCACCCGCTTCCCGATCCAGTCCGGCGGAAGGTACACGCGACCCGAGGACCCGCTCTTCGCCACGACCTTCTCGACCATCTCCTGACCGAACACCTCGAACTTCGCTTCCTTGCGCCCGCGAGCCACGTGCGCTCCCCCGACTGCGTACGCGTCTCCGGCGGATAAGGTTTGCCCGTCGCAATCATGTTGTAGCTATGCCCACGCCGAAGGAAGACTCAAGCCGGTCAGGGCCCATGCCGCCAGACGATGACGAAACCGCGTCCCGAGCCCGGATCCTCCTACGAGCTGTACGCCCGGGCGATGCTCGACCACTGGCTTGGGAAGAAGGTCGTCGTGGAGTTCGAGCGGGACGACGGATACGTCAGGCGTTCGAAGATCGAGAGCTACTTCGCGCCTCCGAGCAAGTGGCCCAGGATGGAGCAGGAGGCGATGCGCCACGTGCGCGGCCGTGTCCTCGACATCGGATGCGGGCCCGGGCGGCACGCGCTGTATCTCCAGAAGAAAGGGGTCCCCGTCATCGGGATCGACGCGTCGCCGACCCAGTGCGCACTCGCGCGGATCCGCGGGCTCCAGCAGGTGTACGAAGCGAGCGTCCATCGATTGCCTCGAGGCCTCGGAACGTTCGACACGGCGCTCATGATGGGGAACAACCTGGGGCTCGCGGGCGACATCCCGCGGATGCGCAAGTTCCTGAGGGACCTGCGGGAGATCATGAAACCCCGCGGCTGCCTGATCGGCAACAGCCGCATCCCAGGGACGTGGTCCGAGGACCACCTTCCCTACGTGAAGTCGAACATCCGGAGGAAGAGGCCGCCGGGCCTCATCACGCTCCGCGTGCGTTACAAGGGACGGGTCGGGGACTGGTTCGATCTCCTGCTCATCCCTCCGGAAGAACTCGCGCGGCTCGCCCACGAGACGGGCTGGGAGCTCATGCGGGTCGTCTGGGAGGGGGGATACATGCCCGGAGACTTCATCGGGATTCTCGAGCGACGCTAGGCGAACAAGAGAGGATCAAAAGGGGAAAAGGACGCCGGTGGCCTCCGCGCGGAGGTCAGGCCGGCGTGAGCCAGGTCGGGGTTCCTCCCGACGTGTTCGTCCACTCCGGCGGCCCGTATGGCGCGGATTCGTTCAGCCAGGTCGGCGGTCCCGGGGGAACGCCGTTGACCTCGGCGGTCGGGTGACCCGTCACGTCGGCGCCGGTTGCCCCTTGCGTCGCCTCGGCCGCGGTCGGACTCGCCTCGAAGGGCAGGTTCACGGCCACGGCGACGGTCGCGGCGAATACGAGGGCCACCGTGATCGCGGACGCCGCAAGTACGAACGCTTTGCTCGTCATCCGATTGTCACCTCCTCGGCCCCCGAGACCACGAGGGGGTCTAAATCCGTTATTGGACGCTCGTGGAATGGATAATGAAGCCTCATCGAGAGGGGACGAACCTGGGACGATGCGCACCGCGCGTCGCCTCGCGCAATCCCGCGGGAAAGATTCATCCATCCCGGCGTGCATCGCTTCGACCGCGATGGCTCTCCTCGACCAATTCCGGATCGAGGCCCTCCCCGCGAAATGGCAGGACGAAGGGCGTCTCTGGCAGGAGACGTACTTCCCGGAGATGCCGACCGTCCTCGACACGCCGAACTGGAAGCGCTTCTACCCGGATACGCCCCTGCCCCGGCTGAGCGTGATCCTCGCGAAGCCGGACGGCTTCGCCTCGTTCGCCTCGAAGGTCGTCGGATCGACGGACGAGACGACCGACCTCTCCGGCCGCCTGTGGAAGGCGGACAGGATGCCGGACGCGCAGTTCATGACCGCGCTGAAGATCATCCGCGCGCAGGCCTCGACAGAGCTCGGCTCGATCCAGCAGCACCGGATGGTGTACGAGCAGCTCGACTCCGGTTCCCTCACGGGGATGGACAAGGAGATTGTCGAAGGGATCCACCGAACCGACGCCGGCGGTCACCGGCTCGACTCGATCTCGTTCTCGAAGAAACGCGTGTGCGTCGAGGAGCTGCGGCATCACATGCAGATGGCCGGCGTGCTCACGCTCGACGAGACCTTCGACAAGGCGCGCTGGGGCCACCACTGGGCCACGGAGACCCTCGAAGAGCTGTTCGCGATGAAGCCGGGCGAGCACGTCCTCGACGCGTTCAACATCGAGTTCAAGAGCCTCCTCGATTCGGCGACGTTTATGTCGTTCATCGACCGCGTCGGGAAGTTCCAGCTCGAGATGCAGCACCACTTCCTCTACGGGCCGATGGCCGTCTCGATGCCGTGGATGCGGTTCCTCGAGGAGTCGTACCACCTGGCCGCGGGCGAGACGCTGATGAAGGCGATCGCGGTCGCGGCAACGCTCGACGGAGGCAACTTTGGGATCGAGGACCTCCAGAAGGCCCTGAACATGTGGTACCCGCGCGGTCTCGAGATGTTCGGCTCCGAGTTGGGCGGCGCCCTCGTGAAGGGCGTGTTCAAGACCCTGACGAATGGGGAGGCGCAGGCGATCTACATCGAGGAGGTCCGCGGCAAGGTGAAGGAGGTGAACCTGGCGATTATCCAAGCGAAGGCCCGATGCACTCGGGAGCAAGCGGAGGCTGCCTTGCGGCGCATCGAAGACGAAGGCGAGACAGTACACGGCCTCACGAAGGACGACCTGGTTTTCCTGCCGGACCGCCGCTTCTTCCGGATCCGCGGGCTCGCGGAGTTCGGCGACTTCCGGAATCCCGGAGCGGATGCGGCCGGTGTGGGCTACGTCTACCTGCCGTACGACGTGCATGGCAACATGCTCTCCCATCGGGGCAAGCCGATCGATCGTGACGACTACGCCGAGTACCTACGCACCGCGTTGCCAGAGCCATACATGACGAGCCGTCACTGGGATTTCGTGAAAGAGGAATTCCTCTTCAATGGAAAGTGGGGCGAGCCCGAGCCCGTGCGCTAGTCACGCGAAAGGGCCAGCATTTAATACCGCCAGGCCCCTTGCGACGGCCCGGGGCAGAGCGATGGACCTCACGTACATTTCCCTGGAGAAGAAGGACCGCATCGCGATCGCGTGGCTGAACAAGCCGAAGGCGAACACGTACGACGCGGACCTGATGCGCGACCTGAGCGCCGTGGTCGACGACGTGCGCTTCGACGATGACGTCGACATGTGCGTGCTCGCATCGAAGCTCGATGGCATCTGGTCCGCGGGCGCGGACATCAACCTCCTTGCGAGTTCGACGCCGGACTACAAGGCGATGTTCTGCCTCAACTGCCAGGAAACTCTGAATAAACTGGAGAGCACGCCGAAGCTCTTCATCGCCGCGATCGACGGGCACTGCGTCGGCGGCGGCCTGGAGATCGCGATGGCCACGGACCTGCGGCTCGTGTCGGATGGGCCGTGGCGGATCGGCCTGCCGGAAGTGACGCTCGGCGTCCTGCCGGGGACGGGCGGCACGCAGCGCCTGCCGAGAATCGTGGGGAAGAGCCGCGCGATCGACCTCATGGTCACGGGACGCATGCTCACACCGAAGGAAGCGCTCGACTGGGGCTTGGTGAACCGCATCTTCCCGCGGGAGAAATTCTGGGAGGAGACGATGGCCTTCGCCCGAGGCCTCACATACCCGCACCACGCGGCACGTGCCGTCGGCTTGATCAAGCGATCCGTGACGGAGGGCCTGGAGATGTCCATGTACGAAGGCCTCGCTCTCGAGCGGGAACTGCAGAACCGGCTCTTCGCGATGGCGGACGCGAAGGAAGGGTTCCGTGCCTTCCTCGAGAAGCGAAAGCCCGTCTTCCACGGCAAGTGAGCTCGACGGAGGCCTTTAGGGTTAGAGGGCCATAGGCCCTTGCATGGCCCAGCAGGCTCGGGTCCCCCTGCGACACCGAAGGACATGCCGAGCCTCGTGCGGCTCTGGCGCGACCTCGTCCGATTCCACGAGGCCCTCGGAGGCCAGGACTTCCGCCTCGCGCCCGGAGCCGACGCCGGTTAGAGGAAGTTCCTCCGCGGACATATCGGGAGGGAGGACAAGATGTGCCTCGTCGCGGACGTCAACGGCGGGATCGTCGGGTTCCTCACGGGCACGGTCCAGGAACGTCCGGGCGTCTTCATGGATCGGGAGTACGGGTCCATATCCGACGTCTACGTGGATGCCGCGCACCGGAGGAGAGGCGTCGGGAAGGCCCTCGTCGAGGAAGCCCTCCGATGGTTCGGCTCCCGGCGGCTGAGCCGCGTCCGGTTACAGACGGACGCGAAGAACTTGCTCGGCCTGAATTTCTGGCGGAACCTCGGCTTCGAGACGACCGTCCACACGATGGACAAGCTTGTCTGAGAGCACCATGGGCGGTCTGAGCACAAGTCCGGACGGTTAACCTTGTTTAAGGTTAACCAAGGGGCGAGCCCTCAAGCCGGCCGATGGCCTTCCCCCGCCGAGTCGCATGAACTACGAAACGATCCTCGTGGCCCACCGCGGTCCGTCGGCCCTGATCACGCTCAATCGACCCGAGAAGCTGAACGCGATGTCGCACATGATGAAGGAGGAGATGATCCGCGCGCTGCGAGACCTCGACGCGGACGACGGCACCCGGGCGATCGTCATCACCGGCGCGGGTCAGAAGGCCTTCACCGCGGGCGCGGACATCCACGAGTTCCACGGGCGGACGCCGATGGAGCAGTGGCGGATGTACGAGCACGGCACGCTGTACGATGCGGTCGATCGCTCGACGAAGCCCGTGATCGCGATGATCAACGGATACTGCTTCGGCGGCGGCCTTGAGCTCGCGATGGCGTGCGACATGCGGATCGCCTCGGACCGCGCGACGCTCGGACAGACGGAGATCAACATCGGGATCATCCCGGGCGGCGGCGCGAGCCAGCGCCTGCCGAGGCTCGTCGGCCTAGGGACCGCCCTGAAGCTCACTCTGACCGGCGAACGGATCGACGCGACGGAGGCCCAGCGGATCGGACTTGTGGACGAGGTCGTGCCTCACGCCCGGCTCGAACGACGCACGTTCGAGATTACGGAGCGTATGGCGTCGAAGAGCGCGGTCGCCGTGCGCCTCGCGAAGGCCGCCGTCCGCGCGTCTGCCCGACTGCCACTCGATCAAGGCCTTCGATACGAGCAGAGCCTCTTCGCCCTCGTCATGGCGACGGCGGACAAGGAGGAGGGCGTGGCGGCATTCCTCGAAAAGCGGGAGGCACAGTGGAAGGACCGCTGAATTCGTCGTTCTCAATCCTGATTCCTCGTTGTCACGGTCGATAACCACGGGATAGGGCTCTTAACCGCACACCCGCCTCGTTTTTGAGGAACATGTCCGTCTGGTCTGGCCTAGCGGCCGCAGGCATAGCTATCGCCCTCGCCGTCGCGGTCTGGGGACAGCCCCTTTGGGAGTGGCGCCTCGACGGGCCGCAAGAGACGGAGGTCTGGTCGTATGGACCGTTCGCTGCGCGCCACACGCTCTTCAACAAGACGACCGGGAACTTGACGGAGGACCGGACGTACGCGTACGCGCAACTTCCGGGTCAACCTCGCATGGCTGCCGTGTTCGCGGAGTTCGGCCAGTTCTTCCTCATCAGCCTGCTCGCCGCGTTCGGGGGCATCGCACTGGCGGCCGTGTCCGCGTGGAAGAAGATTCGCGGGATCTTCGCGGGCGCCGCCCTGCTCGCGTCGTGCGCGACCTTCCTATACTCCGGCCTGAGCCTCGTCATCGGCGTGCCTCCGGCCGCGACAGGGGACGGCCTCGGCCTCGGAGGCGGACAGATCCCGGAGTTCCGCGGACAGGCCATCAGCGCGGGCACGACCCTCACCTGGACGCCCGTGATGGGCTGGATTGTCGTCCTCGCCGCCGGACTCGCCGCGGCCTGGGGCTCCTCCGATCTCTGGCACGTGCGGCCCTTGAAACGGGCGACCTCCAAGATCGCGAAGGCGTCCGCACAGAAATCGCCCGTGCGGATGATGCCGCCGCCTCCCCCGCCGCTTGTGGAACTCGTCCGCGAGGAGCCTCCCGAGCCGGACATTGAGGAGGTCTTTGTGATCGCTTCTAACGGCCTCTTGGTCAAGCACATGTCCCGTAGCCTGATGACGGACAAGGATCGGGACGTCGTTGGCGGCATGATCTCCGCGATCTCGAGCTTCGTGCGCGAGGCCTTCACGGAACGGGATGGAGAGGTGCACGAGGTGACGCTCGGCGAGCACCGGTTCGTGATGTGCAGCGATCCGTCGCTCGTCGTCGCGGTCCTCGTGAAGGTCGGTGAGACGGAGGACATCGTCCATCGTCTGCGGCACCTCATCGCTCTCCTCAAGGACCGCTACGCGGACCGGCTCGTGAACTGGCAGGGCGCTCCCCTCGACGGGATCGAGGACGAGCTCTCCGTCCTCTGGGAGCCTTACCATCTGCCGCCCCCGCCCGCTGTGTGAGCACGCTAGGGTACGATGCGCACGTGAAATCGGAAACAGATTTTTAAGGTGCGGCCGACTCCCCCTCCGGGCCTACGTCCTCCCTCGGAGTCGGAGGAAGCGGGACACGGCGGCATACCTATGGATCGAGCGATCGTCCTTCTGTCCGGAGGTGTCGACTCCGCCGTCACGCTGTGGTGGGCGCGGTCGAAGGGTTGGGACATCCGGCCCCTCACGTTCGACTACTTCGCCCGCCCGAAGCGGGAGCACGATGCGATCCGCGCGCTGACGTCCCGTGCCGGCGTCGGCCCCGTCCGCCATGTCGAGCTGCCGTTCCTCAAGGAGGTGGACGACCTCCGGAAGGAGGGGATCGACAACCCGATCCTCCGCGACTCCCCGGAAGGCTACATCCCCGGGCGGAACCTGATCTTCTACAGCCTCGCGGGGTACTACGCGGAGGTTGACGGGGTGCGGTACATCGTCGGCGGCCACAACGGGATCGATCCGGAGTCCTTCCCGGACTCAAGCCCGAAGTTCTTCAACTTTCTGAACAGCGTGTACCGGCTCGGCCTATGGTCGTACGAGAAGTCGCCCGTGCAGGTCCTCGTGCCCCTGAGCGGCAAGACGAAGGAGGAGGTCGTCCGGATGGGCCTCGAGATGAACGTCCCTTTCGACGTCACGTGGTCCTGCTACTGGGACCGCGCGGTCCACTGCGGCACGTGCGCCTCGTGCACGGAACGAAGGCAGGCGTTCGCGGCCCTCGACGTCGAGGACCCGGTGCCCTACGAGTCTTGAGGCAGGGCCGGCGGCGCAAAAAGGTTAATGAGATGTGCGGATTCCCCTGCAGTCCTCCATGTACACGACCACCGTCCGGGCGGTCGCACCCGTGCGCTTCTTGGAAGAGGGCAGCCACAACGTGAAGATGCGCCAGCTCATCGGGCGGGAGGACGGCGCGCGCAAGACGGCGATGCATGAATTGACCCTGGGGAAGGGCGGTTACTCCGCGACGCACCGCCACGAATGGGATCATCAGCTCGTCGTAACGGAGGGACGGGGCACCGCGATCATCGGCGGAAGGAAGCTCCCGCTCCGGCCCGGCGTCGTCCTCCTCGTGCAGTCGAACGAGGAGCACCAGTTCGTGCAACGGGGCCGGGATTCGCTCCGGTTCCTGACCGTGACGCCGATCTGATCCCGCGCACGTTTATGCTCTCGCGCTGCATCGCCGCGCCATGAGCCGCTTCACGTTGGAAGGCGTCGCGCGCGGCGTAGCCCGCGACGACCTGTACGGGTTCTACATCGATTTCCGCGGCGATGACGAGGAAACCCTCCGCTCGGTGGGCGTTGACCCGGGCATCCGGTCCCGTCGCGTACGGAAGGAGGGAGATATCATCTGGGTTGATCAGGAAATCCTCCAGGGAAAGCGCGCGCTGCCGTACCGCCAAAAGATCACTCTGCATCCGACGGACTACACATACGACGTAGCTTCCGAGATTCCGGGGATGATGCGCGACGTCCGGCACTACGTGTTCGAGCCGATTCCAGAAGGTTCCCGAGTGCGGGCTGAATGCCGGCTCGAGCCCCTGTCCGGGGGTCTGCGATTCCTCGACGCGATCGGCGTGTTCAAATCGATGGTCCGCAAGAAGTCCATGGAGGTCATGGACGGATACTGCCGCGCGGCGGAGGGCGAGTTCGCCGGCTCAAATCCTGGATAGGACGTTACGCGGGCCAACCTTTATGGCCGCTCGGCCCTTGGTCTGGCGCGATGAAGCTCGGGGTCACGGAGTACATCGACTGCGCGCATCATCTCCAGGGCCACGAACGATGCGGTTCAATTCACGGACACACATACCAGGTCGATGTCTACATTGAAGGCGATCACAAGGGCGGGATGCTGCTCGACTTCGCGGAGATCAAGAAGACGCTGCGCGGAATCCTCGCGGACTACGACCACAAGGATTGGAATGCGTTCCTCGAATACCCGACCGTCGAGAACATTTGCGAACTGATCACGGAGCGGCTCCGGGAGAAGATCAAGTTCCCCGTCCACGTGCGCGTGTGGGAAGGCTACGGCAAGTGGGCGGAGATCTGAAGGAAGACCTCACATAAATTATGTCATGTTCCTATCGACTGACGCCAAGCTCGTGACAGGCGACCCTCACTTGCGCGGAATGCGAGAGACCGAATTCCTGGCCTAGGGTCAGCCTCATAAGGGCACGGGCGCTTGCCCGGTCCATGTCCGACCTCGTCGAGGCGATCGAGGCGGAAGCCCGCGGCGATTTCGCGAAAGCCCTCGAGCACTACGCGAGACTGACGGAGTCCGGCTCCCCGCTCGACCGCGTGGGGATCTTCCAGGCACTCGCCCGGTGCAACGAGAAGGTGGGCCACCTCAAGGAAGCGGGCGCCTGGCGGCGGAAGGCGGGACAGGGCTACCTCGCGCTGAAAGACGACGAGATGGCCAAGGACGAACGACAGTACCTCGCCCTCGTGGAGTACCGCAACGCCGTGCAAGACCTCCTCGGGGATTCGTCCCTCGCCGACGTCGCGAAGGAATACGCAGCCGTGCTGAAGGACAACTTCTCCGGCGGCGCGGAGGGACTGACCCACGAAGGGCTATTCGCGGGCGCGTTCTTCCGCGGCTTAGGTGACTACCTGACCTCCGCGAAATACTTCTTCGACACGGCGGAGGCGATGAGCGAGCGGGCGACCGCGAGCAATGATACCGCGCTGCGCGAGGCGACGATCCTTGCGTACGAACGGGCTATGGAGGCCGCGACGAAGGCCGGCCGTCCGGACGTCGCCCGCGTGTCGCAGATGCGGGCCTACGATCTCAAGCAGATGAAGTGAGGCAGGAGCGATGTGCACCCTCATCGCGCTGTGGCGCGCAGTGCCCGGCTACGACCTCGTGATCGGTATGAACCGTGACGAGTCGGCGGCACGGCCGTCGGATCCGCCAGGGATCCTGGAGGGGGACCCCATGATTGTCGCAGCTCGAGACCGGCAGGCCGGGGGCACATGGCTCGGGGCGAGCGGCGAGGGACTCGTCGCCGCTCTGTCGAACCGACGTGGCCGAACATCGCCTGAGGCGAGGTCGCGAGGACTTCTCGTCCTCGACGTGCTCCGCCAAGGAAGCGTGCCCGCCGTAGACGTCCTCCTCCAGCGGGCGATCCGCGAGCACGAGTACAACTTCTGGAACCTCCTCGTCGCGAGCCGGCGGGAGCTGCGGTTCTTCCGATACGACGGGGACCTGTCGATGGTTCGCGGCCAGGAGGGGCTGAACGTCATGACGAACGAAGGTGGGAATGTCTCGACGGATCCGAAGGCGCAGGCGGTCCAGAGTCTCTTTGCGAAGGCCTCCGGACAGTCAATCGCGGAAGTCATCCGCTCCCTCCAGTCGACCTTGCGAACACACGCCTCCGCATCGGAGCGCGTGAGCCTGTGCGTCCATGCGCCGGGAGGCGGGACGGTCTCGTCGACGATTCTCGCACTCAGCAACGCGGACCCGGGAGAGAACGTCCTCCTCTACGCGGACGGACCGCCGTGCTCGACGCCGTACCGCGACTATCACGAGGTCGTCCGCCGACTGCCGAACCCCGCCTGACGGGATACGAAAAGGCTTTCCCAGGCGGTCCGCTACGCCGCCGTATTGGCCGGCATCACGGATGTGCACGTGCATCTGGAGCCCTACCGTTCGATGAAAGCCTCCGCGATGCAGATGCTGCTTCGCGAGATGCCAGACCCGGAGCGCGTCGGCCGCCTGCTGGACGATCCGCGGGCCTTCCTAGACCACCTCGATTCCGTCGGGGTCGAGAGAGCCTGTCTGATCAACTACGTCGCCCCGGAGATCCTCGGGTTCACGGAGTCCGTGAACGAATTCGTCTCGGACTTCGCGAAGGCAGACCGAAGGCGCCTCGTTCCCTTCGGCTCCGTGCACCCACGCCGAACAAAGAACCCGAAGCGGGACGTGGAGCGCCTCGCGTCGAAGCTCGAAATTGGCGGCCTGAAGATCCATCCACCGCATCAGCTCTTTGCCGCGAACGCGTACGCGGACGGAAAACTGCCGGCTCTCAGGACGATCTATCGCACGGCGGAACGAATCGGCATGCCGGTCATGGTCCACACAGGCACCTCCGTGTTCCCCGGCGCGCGCTCGAAGTACGGGGATCCGATGACCCTCGACGACGTGGCGCTGGATTTCCCGGACCTCACGATCCTGATGGCCCACGGAGGCCGTCCGCTATGGTGCGACACGGCGTTCTACCTGCTCCGCCGCCATCCGAACATGTACCTGGACATCTCGAGCATCCCGCCCAGGCGACTCCTCGAGTGGTTCCCCCGCCTCGAAGAGGTCGCGGACAAGGTCCTCTTCGGATCCGATTGGCCCGGACCGGGCATTCCTGGGATCCGGGAGGAACTCGAGGCATTCCGCGCGCTCCCCTTGGCGGAGTCCGCGAAAGAACGAATCCTTCGGACGAACGCCGCGAGGATCTTGCGATGAGGATTCCGGCAGAACCCTGGCAAAGCTTGATGTGCGACGAACCGGAATCGGAACCGGACGGACGATGGTGACCGATACGAACGGCTTGGACGTCGCGACGCTGGGTGGCGGTTGCTTCTGGTGTCTGCAACCCGTCTTTCAGGATCTGCGAGGCGTTGAGAAGGTCGAAGTCGGCTACGCGGGAGGCACGGTCAAGAATCCGTCGTACGAAGTCGTATGCACGGACACGACAGGCCATGCGGAGGTCGTCCAAGTCACGTTCAATCCGAAGGCGATCTCGTACGAGGAGGTCCTGAAGGTTTTCTTCTCCGTGCACGATCCGACGACGCTGAATCGGCAGGGCGGCGACGTCGGAATCCAGTACCGCTCCGTGATCTTCTACCATACGACTGCGCAGAAGGATGCCGCGAAGCGCGTGATGTCGGAGATTGCCGCGGCGAAGCTGTGGGACAATCCGATCGTCACGGAAGTCACATCGTTCACGGAGTTCTACCGCGGGGAAGAGTACCACCAAGACTACTTCCGGAAGAATCCGGGCGCCGGCTATTGCCGCGCCGTAATCGCGCCGAAGGTCGCGAAGTTCCGGAAGCACTTCGCGGACCGGTTGAAGAAGTGAGGCGCGGACCCAAAGGCACTTATCCACACCGCGCTTCGTCTCATCCCATGGCGAAGAACCGCCTCGCGAAGGAGACGTCGACGTACCTTCGCGGCGCGGCGCACCAGCCCGTCGACTGGTATCCGTGGGGCGAGGACGCCCTCCGGAAGGCGAAGGAACTCGACCGGCCAATCCTCCTGGACATCGGGGCCACGTGGTGCCACTGGTGCCACGTGATCGACCGGGAGTCGTACGAGGACCCGGAGATCGCGAAGGTCATCAACGAACGTTTCGTCGCGATCAAGGTCGACCGGGACGAACGACCCGACATCGACGCGCGGTATCAGCAGGCGGTCGGCTCGATCACCGGCCAGGGCGGTTGGCCCCTGACCGCGTTCCTCACGCCGGACGGGAAGGTCTTCTACGGCGGCACGTACTTCCCGCCGAAAGATGCCTTCGGAAGGCCGTCCTTCCGCCGCGTGCTCCTTGCGATCTCGGATCACTACCGGGAGAACAAGGCGGACGCGCTCCGAGAGGCGGAGGCCCTGCACCAGGCCCTCGCGGCAGCCCGGGCGACCCTCGTCGACCAGGGCGCGGTGAACGAAGCGATGCTCAAGGAGAGCCTCGACGCGCTGAAAGGCCAATTCGATTCCGTGAACGGCGGGATCTCCGGGCCCCAGAAGTTCCCGCATCCGGGCACAATCGAGTGGGTCATGGCGCGATACCATCGTACGCGAGAGACAGGGCTCAAGTCGATCATCGACCGCACGCTCACGGCGATGGCGAAGGGCGGCGTGTACGACCAGGTGGGCGGAGGCTTCCACCGCTACGCGACGGACCCACAGTGGATCGTGCCGCACTTCGAGAAGATGCTCTACGACAACGCGGGCCTATTGCAGAATTATGTTCACGCATGGCAGCTCCTGGGTGACCCGCTCTTCCGCGAGACGGCAGAAGGAATCCTCCGATGGGCAGACGAGGTCTTGTCGGATCGGGAGCGCGGCGGATACTATGCGAGCCAAGATGCCGACGTCGGACTCGATGACGACGGGGACTACTTCACGTGGACTCTGGACGAGGTCAAGGGGGCGGTGACCGAGGACGAAGCGCCCGCACTCGCACTCCGTTACGATGTCGGCGATCGCGGGGAGATGCGGCACAACCCGAAGAAGAACGTCCTCTACGTCGACAAAGGGGTAGAGGAAATCGCCAAGGAGCTCGGGATGCCGGCGAACCGCGTGGGCAAGCTCCTGGCGAGCGGCACGAAGAAGCTCAAGGCCGCACGGGACCGGCGGCCCATGCCGGCGGTCGATCGGACAATCTTCGCCTCCTGGAACGGCATGATGATCGCGGCGACCCTCGAGGCGGGGACGGCCTTCGGGCGCGGCGACGTGACGGCCTTCGCCTTGAAGTCGCTCCAGCGGATCCTCGGAGAGATGTGGTCGACAGACCACGGGATGTGGCATGCCTCGGTGGACGGGATGCGGAAGGTGCGCGGCCTCCTCGAGGATCACGTCTACCTTGTCGACGCCCTCCTCGCAGCGCACATCGCGACCGCGGAGCGTGTGTACTTGCGGACCGCGGAGGAAATCATGGTGTTCACGCTCAAGCATTTCTGGGACGCGGAGCGGGGCGGCTTCCTCGACATCGCTCCGGGCCTGCACGAGGGCGTCGGGTCCACCCTGACCGAGGTCCGTCGCAGGCCCGTCGAGGATTCCCCGTATGCGAGCGCGAACGCCGTAGCGGCCCTCTGCCTTGAGCGGCTCCACGCGCTCACGGGCAACGATGAGTACCGCCTGAAGCACGACGAACTCCTGATCTCCTTCGCCGGAGAAGCGACCCGGTACGGGCCCGTCTTCTGCGGGACGTACCACCTCGCGGCGGAACTGTGGATTCACCGGCCCGCGGAGCTGGTTCTCGTCGGATCGCGCGACGACCCGGGGATTCGGGAGCTGCGGGCCGCAGCCCTGGCGACGTATTCCCCCGGTATCACAGTCCTCGTCGTGGAGCGCGCGGAGACATACGTCCCGGCCCTCGTCCAGCCGATGCTCCAGACGAAGGAGGCGAAGGCGGGCGCCGTCGCGTTCATCTGCCGAGGCAATACGTGTTCGAGGCCGACGTCGGACCCCGCGCGAGTGCAAACCCTCCTCGCCCAACCGCCGACGTGAAACGGGGCGCCGCCCTGCGACAGACTGTCACGGGTCTTGAACCCCCGCGTCAGGTTTATTCCCCCGTGGACGCAGGGCTTATGGACCCCTCCCCACACTCAGGGGCCGAGGTTCGACAACATCCCCTCCGACCCCGCGAGTGTTCTCCTGATCGGGTGCGGAGCGGTCGGTTCCGTGGTCGCCCACCACCTCGCCTCGAGCGACGTCATCGCGGACGTCGTCCTAGCAGATGTGGACGCAGACCTCGCGAAGAAGACCGCCTCGCGCCTACGACGCCCGAACGTGAGAGCGATGCAACTGGATGCGAGCGACCCGCGCGCCCTCGCAGAGGCGACGCGCGGCTGTCGACTCGTGATCAACACGGCCCTCCCGCGATTCAACCGCGGAATCCAGGAGGTCGCCCTCGAGGCGGGCCTCGATTACCTCGACCCGGCGAACGACATGGATCCCTTCGCCAGCGCGGACCGGTGGGTGGATCAGGGTCGTACCGCGATCTGCGGGATGGGCGAGGATCCGGGACTGAGCAACGTCTTCGCCCGATACGCCGCGGACGGGATGGACCGCGTCGACTCGATCAAGGTGCGGGACGGGGACACGGCCTCGAGCCCCGAGCATCCGTTCATCGCGCTCTTCAGCCCGGAGACGTTCATCGAGGAGACCCTCGCGTCATCGAGGATCTGGACGGACGGTCGGTACGAGACCGTGCCTCCGTTCGGCGCGTTCGAGACGTACGAGTTCCCGCCGCCCCTGGGACCCTTGCCCGTGTACTCCGTGGACCACGAGGAGGTCGACACGCTCCCCGGGTTCATCGGGAAGGGCGTGCGGTATGTCGACTTCAAGCTGGCTCTCGACGCGACGACCGTGCAGACCCTCAAGCTGTTCCGGGACCTGCGTCTCCTCGAGCGAGGGCCACCTGGCGGCCCGAGCCCGCGCAAGGCCCTCTTCGCCGCCCTCCCGAAGCCCGTGGACCTCGCCGGCCATGTGGACGGGTTCGCCGCGGTCCTCGTCGAGGTGACGGGAGAGAAGGACGGGCACCGGGTGACGCACACCCTCTATTCGATCCTCGGACACCGCGAGGCCTCCGAACGGTTCGGCGCGACGGCGACCGCATATCTCACCGGCACGGGCGCGGCGGTCGGCGCGATCCTCCTTGCATCCGGGGTCATCAAGAAGCCCGGGATGTTCTCCCCCGAGCAGCTCGACCCGAAGCCGTTCTTCCCCCTCCTGAAGGAGTGCGGCATCGAGGTCCGTGAGCGCAGCACGCAGGAGCGGGACCTCGCCTAGCCGCGCGAATGCTTCCGCAACGCGGCTTCCATTACGTCGAGGGCCTTGGCGAGGAGGTCCTCCTCGATCGTGAGCGGCGGCTGGATCCGGAGCACGTTCATCTCGGTGTCGTACAACGGGATCACTCCGTTATGGACGCAATCGAAGAACACGTCGCGGGCCGTCTCGGCGTTGCGCGTCTTCGCCGCCTTGTCGGAGACGATCTCCACTCCGATCGCGAGGCCGAGGCCGCGCGTCTCGCCGACGATCGGGAGGGCCTCCCACTCCTTCACGCGCTTGAGCGCATTCGCCCCCTGCCGCGCCGCACGCTCCGGGATGCGGTCCCGGCGCATCACATCGATCGTGACGGTGGCCGCGACGCACGCCGCGGGATGTCCGCCGAACGTCGTGCCCGCGACGATGTCCTGCTCGCCCATCGCCCGCTCGTCCCCTAGGACGGCGCCGAGCGGCATGAGCCCGCCACCGAGCGCCTTGCCGATCGAGACGAGGTCCGGCGCGACGCCGAAGTGCTCGATACCCCACATCTTCCCTGTCCGGCCCAGGCCCGACTCCACCTCGTCCGCGATGAAGAACCATCCGTGCGTGTCCGCGAGCTTGCGAAGGCCGCGAACGAAGTTCGTGGGTGGGATCCAGACGCCGGCCTCGAGGGCCACGGGCTCGAAGATCACGCCCGCGATGCGGTCCGGATCGGCCTCGTAGCGGAGGAGCTGCTCCTCCAGGTACGACAGGCACCACTCTCCGAACTCCGCGTCTGTCATGCCGCGCGGCTTGCGGTACGTGTGCGGATAGGGTGCGTGCACCGCGCCTCCGGAGAACGCCTCCCAGTTTCGCCGCCACCGCGAATTCAGGCTGCCGATCGCCGTCGTCCCGATGCTCAGGCCATGGTACTGGCCTAGGAACGACAGGATGAGCGGGCGGCCGGTCGCCTCGATCGCGTGTTTCACGGCCCCTTCCGCCGCGCCGGTGCCCGAGAGCTCCAGGAAGACGCGCGTGAGGTTCTTCGACGGCCGGATCTCCAGGAGCTTCTCCGCGAGATCGATCATCGGGAGGTGCGGGTTCATAAACAGGATCAGGAAGCCGTAGCGCTCGAGGGCTTCCCGCGTCGCCTCGAGGATTTCCGGATGTACGTTCCCGAGGTTGTTCGTCCCCCACTGGCTCGTGAGGTCGATGTACTCGCGTCCGCCCACGTCGTACAAGGTGGAGCCCCTCGCCGACGAGAGGACGATGTCCGCGAGCTTCGTCTCGTCGGACCAGAAGTACTTCGGATAGAGTTCCGTGTAGCGCTTCCAGTACCACTCGGCCGCTCCCTTCGACCCAATCGGGGGTCTGGACCCTTTCTTCGCCATCCAACCGCGCGGGGAACGCGCGTCCGGTCATTGACCCTTTGGGTCGCCCTTTATGAAGCCGGGTAGGACCACCTATGGCTCGAGCGCCGCCTCGAGGATTGCGCGGAAGTCCTCGGGAATGCGCTTCGGCTTGTGGGTGTTGTAGTCGTACGACACGAGGACGCTCTTTGCCCGCGCGAGGACGCGACGCCCCTTCTTCTCCGCGATCTCGTAGCTCAGGGTGAACGACGAGCGTCCAATCTTCGAGGGCCATACGCTCACTCGAATCTCGTCGCCCCACTGCGCCTGATACTCGAAGTCGATGTCCACGTGGGCCAAGATGAAGTCGATGTCCTCGAGACGCTCCTTCTTCGCAATCTTCATGTAGAACTGGGTCCGGGCGAGCTCCGTGTAGGAGAGGTAGACCGCGTTGTTCACGTGACCCATGCCGTCGATGTCCCGGAATCGCATCTGTATGTCCGTCGTGAAGCGCGCCATTGCGCGGCCGATGCCGCATTGCGGCGAAAAACGTTTGGGTGGTCGTCATTCGCCGCGAATCAGACGGGTGAATTCCTCGGAGAGCTCGAGGACGACCTGCTTCGAGGAATCGCCCCGCATCGCGGGTCTGGAGGGCAGGGTGGCCTCCGCGAGGGTGCGGTAGATTGGCCAGGAGAGGTCGATGCGACGCCGCAGGACCTCGTCGACGTTCCGGATCACCTTCGCGGGAACTCCTGCGATCACGCTGCCCTCAGGGAACTCCGCGGATTCTCGGACCACAGCGCCGCTCGCGATGAGAGATCCGCGACCAATCCTCGCACCGCTGTTGACCGTGGCGTTCATGCCGATGAGGCAGTCATCGCCGATCGTGCATCCGTGGATCACCGCCCCGTGGCCTACGGTCACATGCGCCCCGATGAGAGCGGGCATCCCGCGATCCACGTGGACAACGACGTTGTCCTGGATGTTCGAATCGCGCCCGACGACGATGGAATCGAAATCCCCACGCAACACCGCGCCATGCCACACGCTCGCGCCCTCCTCTACGGTCAAGTCTCCTACGAGGACCGCGCTCGGGGCGACGTAGATCATCGAGGCGGCATGGGGCCGGCGGGCCTCAAGGTTTTGGCGCGTGTTTCCCGCATCGCGATTGCGATCACGACTCCCGAGACGAAGGTCACGGCACCGGTGGTCATGAGGGCGACCCCCAGGCCGGAGGCATCCGCGACAAGACCCACGCCGATGGCGCCAATCGCGAACCCGAGGTCTCGCCAGAAGCGGTACACGCCCACGGTGGCGCCCCGCGCGGACGGCGGAGCGAGATCCCCGACCGCCGACAGGAACGTCGGATAGACCAATGCCGTCCCGAAGCCCAGGAGGGCACTCGCTCCGGACCAGACAATCAAGTCATCGCCGAGGACGAACAGGAAGAACGCCGCGGCCTGGAGGGACATTCCCGCCACCAGGAGCGGCTTCCGTCCGAGGGCATCGCTCGCGGGACCCGTGATGAGTTGAAGGATTCCCCAGGTGAGCGGGTAGAGTCCTGCTACCCAGCCAATGGCATCCGGCGGGAGGCCGTGGGCCGCAAGGAACAGGGGAAGGAGTCCCCACGCGATGCCGTCGTTCAGATTGTTAACGAGGCCTCCTTGGGAGCACGCGAATAGGCTGCGGTTCCGCCAGCTGGCCTCGGCAAACGTCTCGCGGAAAGAAACCGGCACCTTGCTCCCACCCTCGAGGTCTGCATAGGGCTTCGTCTCCCGCACGGCCACCGCACTCAAAGGAAACCCGACGGCCAGGGCTACGAGGCCCACGGCAAATGGCACGGGCCGAATCCCGTGCAGGGCCGCGAGGTATCCGGTGAGGAACGCCGTGACTCCGACCGCCACATAGCCCGCGAACTCGTTCAGGCCCATCGCAAGGCCCCGACTCTCCGGGCCCACGAGATCGATCTTGCTCACGACTGTCATGGACCAGCAGAGTCCTTGGTTCACGCCGAGGAATACGTTCGCGAGGACGATGAGCCACCAGTGCGGAGGGGGCGCGAACATTAGGAGGAAGGGCACCGGAATTCCGGCGACCCAGCCCACCAGGAGGACACGCTTCCTTCCGTGGGCGTCCGCGAGGCTTCCTGCGGCCGCGTTCGAGAAGGCCTTGACGACCCCGAAGGAAACGAGGAAGGACAGGATCGCCGCCTGGGATCCAATCCCGAACACGTCGCGGCCGAGGAGCGGGAGTAGGGTCCGCTCCATTCCGACCATCGCACCGACGAAGGCGTTCACGGCTACGAGAAGGGTGAATTGCCGCCAGTTCACGCGCAAGCCGAGGACGAGGGGGCGATCCGTCGAGGCCGTCACGTTCCGCGCCTCTAGCCGCGCACGACCTCAAATCCGGCCTTTTGCCATGCCACAAAGCCACCCTCAAGGAGGAACACGTCGCGGTAGCCTCGGCGCGTGAGGATAGACAGCCCTGCGGTCGACCGGTTCCAGCCGGCGCAGTGGACGACGACCGGCCGACCGCGGAAAACGCCGAACTCCTGTTCCGGAAGCCGGCCGTTCTCGACGTGGACCGCACCAGGGATATGGCCCCCTTCCCATTCGTCATCTTGCCGCACGTCGAGGACCACCGGAGCGTCCTTCGATCCGATCCGCTCCCGCAGATTGGCAGGAGAAATCAAGGGCACGCTTTCCGCCGGCAAATCCGCCGCCCTCCACGCGGCCATGCCGCCCCGCAGATACCCTCGCAAGTCGTCGTAGCCGATGCGGAGGAGTTGGCGAACCGCCTCCTCGAGATCCTTCCGACCCTTCGCGACGAGGACGAGGGACGTGCCGTGTGGAATCAGCCACCCGGCCCACGTGACGAGAGGGGATTCCAGGGCAATGCCGTAGGCGCGGGGGATGTGGCCCGTTGCAAACTCCCTTGCGGGACGGATATCAAGAATCGCGCCGCCCCCTCCGCCCACTCGTTGACGTGTGCGGGTGACAGTGGCGGCGGGATCGGCAGGCCTTTGAGAACCTCGGGTCCGCGCTGGTTCACTGGACGCAATCGACGGAAGTACGTCGGGTACGAGGGAAGGCCTGCGAGGGCCCGCGTGACGAATTCGTCCTCGGTCTGGGGTTGCGCAAGTGGGTTCCGCTGTCGCTCCAGGCCCACCGTGGTCGTGCGGTCCTCGAAGGACGGAGCCGCACAGAACGATCCTGCGCCATGCGTGGGGTACACCGCCACCTCGTCGGGCAGCCGGAGCAGTTTGTCATGAATCGTGCGGAACAGCTGCCTCGCGAGGGGTTGCGTCAACTCGTGTCCCAATAGGTCGGTACGGGCGGCGCCTCCGACGATGAGAGCTCCGCCGGTGAATATTGCACAAGGCGTCTGGGAGTCGTCCCTCAGGAGGAAAGAGATATGCTCGGGGGTGTGGCCCGGCGTTGCGAGAACCTCGAGGGACAGGCCATCGAGACGGATGCGGTCTCCTTCACGGAGCGGCTTATGATCGAAACGGAGATTCGCCTCCGCGCTCGCGCCGATCTGGGCGCCCGTTGCCGCTTGCACCTCCCGGCATCCGGAAAGGAAAATCGTTGTGGAGATGCGTGTCCAGTGCGTAGGCAATCCTGAGGCGCCGTCGCGATGCGGCCCTCAGGTATCGGTCCGCGTCGCGTAACGGATCGATGAGGACCGCTCCTTTGGCGGCCTGGGAGCCGACGAGGTACGCCGAGTTGCCAAGGCCTTCGTCGACGAAGGGAATGATGAACAGTTTCTCCCGTTCCGCGAGGGTCTGCACAGGCCTCGGCGTCCGGCTCCTCGGGCTGAGTCGGCACCACGCCTTCCTCATGGATTACTCCAGGTTCACCAAGACGTTCTTCACGTGCGTGTAGAATAGGACCGCGTCCATCCCCTGTTCTTGCCCAAGTCCGGATTGCTTCCAGCCCAGGAACGGTGTCTGGGGGAACGTGACCGGATACTCGTTGATCGAGACCATACCCGCCTTCAGGCGGCGTGCAATCGTGTGGGCCTTCCCGATGTCCTGAGTCCAGACCCCGGCGGATAGGCCATAGGGCGTATCGTTCGCTTTTGCAATCGCCTCGTCAACATTCCGGAACTCCCACGCGCATACGACCGGGCCGAAGACTTCCTCCCGCGCAACGCGCGATCCTTCCGGAGCATCCTGGAGGACGGTCGGCAGGACGAAGTTGCCGTCCTTCAGTTCTGGCGACTCCGGACGTCGACCTCCGACGAGGACCTTTGAGCCCTCGAAAATGCCTTCGTCGATCGCCGAGAGAACGTTCGCGGCATGCCCGCGAGAGACCAGCGGACCCATCTGGACTCCTTCCTCGAGGGGTGGTCCGAGCCGCATCTCTTCTGTCGATTCCTTTAGCTTCGCGAGGAACGAGGGCGCGATCTCCTCGTGGACGAGAAGCTTCGACCCCGCCCAGCACATCTGGCCCGCATTCTGGAACGCGCCCCAGAGGGCGCCCTTGACCGCCTTGTCCAGTCGCGCATCCGACAGGACGATCTGCGGGTTCTTGCCGCCGAGCTCGAGGGTCGTCGGCACGACCCGATTTGCGACCGTTTTCAGAAGTTGCTTCCCCGTTTCCGTCGAGCCCGTGAACGTGACAGAGTCGACGTCAGGATGGGTCACGAGGGCCTCGCCGACGGCTCGTCCGGGGCCCGTGACGACGTTCAGGGTTCCGGACGGGAAGCCGGCCGCCATCGCTAGTTCGCCCAGCTTGAGGGCCGTGAGGGGCGTGAGCGTGGCGGGCT
This sequence comes from Methanobacteriota archaeon, assembly GCA_947084985.1. Classification (GTDB taxonomy): domain Archaea; phylum Thermoplasmatota; class Thermoplasmata; order RBG-16-68-12; family RBG-16-68-12; genus RBG-16-68-12. The sequence goes on from CAMTUI010000023.1 coordinate 143,896, forward strand.
TCAGGACGACCGTGTTCCCGGCGGCCAAGGCCGGCGCGATGCCCCGCGACGCAAGGAGAAGCGGGTAGTTCCACGGAGCGATGTGCGCCGTGACGCCGAGAGGCTCCCGGAGGGTGTAGTCGAGGCGACCGCCCGGAACGGGAATCGTGTCCCCTTGAATTTTATCCGCAAGACCCGCATAATATTCGAACAGCTTGTACACGTAGGCGATGTCGCCCTTCGCTTCGCGGAGCGGCTTGCCGACGTTCGTCGCCTCGAGTCCCGCGAGCTCGTCGAAATGGTCGCGGACCTGCTGGCCGAGGAGCCACAGGAGGCGGCCGCGCTTGCTCGGATCCAGGTCCCGCCACTCGGGAGATTCGAAGGCCAGGCGGGCGGCCTCCACCGCCGCATCGACATCGGCTCGGGTCCCCGCCGCCACCTTGGCGAGGGGGCGGTTCGTCGCCGGATCGATGACGTCTGCGTAGGCCTCCGAGGACGGGGTCACGACGCGACCGCCAATGAAGAGTCCGTGCCCTTCTTCCATCGTCGACCTCGCGAGCCACCATCGAACCGCGGACTATAAGCGTGTGGCTTTCCCGCACGAACCGCTGCTGTCTTATCCCGTCCGTCCGATTCCGGCCGCGAGGATCCATGCCGAACGTGGTCCGAGTGTCCCGGACGGTCCCGTGGCGGGAGGCCGCGACGGACTCGGAGGCCCTGCGTCCGATGCTCGTCGAACAACTAAGGCATGAGGACTTCCGCGGAAAGCATGCCCTCGACGTGGGCACGGGCGAAGGCCGACTCGCGTTCGCGGTCGCACGTCTCGGAGCCCGCGTGATCGGCGTGGACTTAGATCGGAACCGGCTGGCGCACGGCCGAGCCTACGCCGGCGTGAGGGACATCCGCAATGCGGACTTCGTCTGGGGGGACGTCGAGAAGACGCCCTACCACGAGTTCTCGCCCGAGCCGTTCGACGTCGTCGTGAGCAACCTGTGCATGTCCCCCGAGATCGTCTGGCATGCATCCCGCGCGCTTCGACCGGGCGGGCAGTTCATCTTCTGCTGCCACCACGGGGACCACTGGAGGGAGACGCGGCGTGGCTCCCGGTGGGCGTTCTACGAGGACACGATGGCCCAGCTCCTCGAGGAGAACCGCTTCGACGTCGAGTTCATGGGCGTCGACACGACGGTGGCCCTGTTCGACGAACTCCGGGAGGTGCGGCTCTTCCTCCGTGACGCGACCGTGCGGAAGTGGGTCGGCGACGGCCGCTGGGACGAACTCGTCGACTCCTTCGGTCGCGGGGAGAAGCATCTGACGTTTTCGTATCTCATCGTGAAGGCCAGACGCGTCGCCGGCGAGTACACTGCGGAATGAGGGACCGTCTCGACGAATCGACCTACGCGCGCCGAGGGCGACGCAACGCGTAGCCCATCGTCGGGCCCGCCACGGGCACGAGTCGATCGTCTCGGCCGAGGCTCAGGACGCGCGCGAGCGGGAAAATCATCCCCGTGAATCGGGAATCCACCTCGGGCACGACCGACATCGCCTTCCTCCGGCCTATCGAGCGTGACGGCGGTCTAAATCCTTTGACCCCAATTCCGCCCAAATCGGCAAAGCTCATCCGCGGCCAGGAGATTCCCGCCGCCTGGGAACGATGTACCTCGGAGCTCACGTGTCGATCGCGGAGAGCATCGCCCTCGCGCCGGAGCGCGGTCGAGCGGTTGGCGCCGACGCGATCCAGATCTTCTCTCGCAGCCCTCGAATGCTTCGAAAGACAAAGCCGATCACGGAGGAGGAGGCCAAAGCCTTCCAGGTCGCCATGACGGAGAACAAAATCGCTCGGGCCGTGATCCACGCAAACTACCTGATCAACCTCGGATCGCCGAAGAAGGCCGCGCTGAGATACAGCCGAGAGGCGTTCGTCGAGGAACTCGAGCGGGCCCAGGTCCTGGGCATCCGCGATGTGATCTTTCACCCGGGTGCCCACTTGGGCAAGGGAGAGGCGTACGGGCTCCGCACAATCCGCGAGAGCCTTGATGCGTGCCTCGAGGCCGCGAATGCGCCGGACGTGTACGCGGTCCTGGAAAACACGGCAGGCCAGGGGAGCGTCCTCGGCCACACCTTCGAGCAGCTCGCGGAGGTCATGAAGGGGTCGTCCCATCCACAGCGGATGGCCGTGTGCATCGACACGTGCCACACGTTCGCGGCCGGATACGATTTCCGTACGCGCGACGGATACGACGACCTCATGAGGACGGTCGACGGGACCGTCGGGATCCCCCGCGTGCGCGCATTCCACCTGAACGACTCGAAGGGCGACCTCGGATCGCGCATGGATCGGCATGAGGACATCGGGAAGGGGGAGCTGGGCAAGGAGGCCTTCCGATTCCTCGTGAATGACGAACGCTTCCGCGAGCTCCCGGGCTGCCTCGAGTATCCGGGCACGGACGGCGGGTACAAGAGGAACCTGAAGCAGCTGCGCGCCCTGCTCAGTGGCTCGCGGCCCACGCCGAAGGCGCGGCGCGCACGCGGCACGTAAGAGCATCTCGGAATCGCGCAGCGAAGCTGTACGCCCTGTGGGTGAGGGCCAACAGAGCCGCCGATTCCTGGAGCAGACGCGCCGCACCCGCGCCCATCGGGAACGCCTCGACCAAGACGGGCACGGCGTCACCGCCCGTGGTGACGCGTCCGTCCGGGGAAACGACATGGAATGCGTCGAGAATCCGCTCGTCCGGGACCCCACGCAGGAGATCCCGGGAAGCCAGGATCGGCCGAACGTGGATGCGCCGCCGGATATCGACCGCACGGATGAGGCGACTCGCAGCGGAGCAGATGCCGCAATCTTCGTCGAAGAGTAGGACGTAGCGGCCCTCGACCATGGTCTCGAGATTCCCTAGCCTCGGGCGGGCTTAAAGGAAACAGGCCCGCTCAACGAATAGTTATCCGTGCAGGGTCGTTTGGCCCCCGGGGATGATCCTACGATCCTCGACCCCGCCCGCATGACAGAGAAGGATTCCTACCGGCTCATGATCTCGGCATTCGTCCCGCGACCGATCGCGTTCGTCTCGACGCGGTCGCGCGATGGCCGCACGAACTGTGCGCCGTTCTCGTACAGCATGGGGGTGTCAAGCCATCCGATGGTCCTCGCGCTCTCCGTTGGCGACCGGGACGGGCGGCCCAAGGACACCGCGGGAAACATCCTCGACACCCGGGAATTCGTCGTCAACATTGTCACGGAGGACATCGCAGAGAAGATGAACGTCGCGTCCGGCGACTTCGCGGAGAGCGTGAGCGAATTCGACGAAGCGGGCCTCACACCCGCGGCGTCGGAGGTCGTCGGAGCGCCGCGCATCGCGGAATCCCCGGTGAACTTTGAATGCCGGCTGATTCGCACGGTCCGTGTCGCCGATAACACCGTCTTCTTCGGAGAGGCTGTGCGGCTTCACGTCGACGACGCCGTCCTCACGGACGGTCTCGTGGACATCCGGAAGCTGCGGGCGGTCGGCCGCCTCGGGGGCCCGCGGTACTGCCGCACGCAAGACGTTTTCGAGATGGTCCGTCCGAAAGTCAGCGGACCCAAAGGCGCCCGGCGGACGGAGGCGCGATAGCCAAGCGGCGTACAATTATTCGCGTCGACGAATACCCGAATGAGCAACCGTGTGCATCCTTGACACGAACCCTTAAGTAGAGAAAATTCATGCGCCCGTTCGACACGATGCTGAGACCTGCGCGGTTCGGAAGGACGCACGCTGTTTGCCAATCGTCCCGCGTAGGATCGTCGGTGCTTCTTCTGTGACCGGCTCTCGGAGTTGAGGGGGCCGGTCATGGGTGGAAACAGGATGAGCTCAAGCTGGAAACGGGCAGGGGACGAGTCGGCAGGAGACGAGCGGAGCCGCTGCCGCGAACGTCACACGGTGGAGGAGGGGAATCTCGAATGATGAGCGCACGTGAAATCGAGGCTGGCTGGAAGGAAGACGAGCGGTGGGCGGGCATCATCCGCCCTTATCGAGCGGAGGACGTCGTGCGACTCCGCGGGTCCGTCCACATCGAGCACACGCTCGCGAGGATGGGCGCGGAGCGGTTGTGGAATCTATTCCACTCATTGCCGCAGGTCCTGGCGCTCGGCGCGCTGACAGGCAACCAAGCGATCGAGCAGGTCCAGGCGGGCCTGCCATCAATCTACCTGAGCGGCTGGCAGGTCGCCGCGGACAACAACGACGCGGGCCAGATGTACCCGGACCAGAGCCTGTATCCCGCGGACAGCGTGCCCAACATCGTGCGGCGGATCAACAACGCCATGAAGCGCGAGGACGAGAAGCAGACGATGTCGGGCGAAGGCGAGACGTTCTGGTTCGCGCCGATCGTCGCGGACGCGGAAGCGGGATTCGGCGGGCCCCTGAACGCCTTCGAATTGATGAAGGCCATGATTGAGGCGGGCGCGGCGGGCGCCCACTTCGAGGACCAACTCGCGAGCGCGAAGAAGTGCGGCCACGTGGGCGGGAAGGTCCTTGTGTCGACGGGCGTATTCCTGCAGAAGCTCGTCGCCGCTCGATTCGCCGCGGACATCTGCGGCGTGCCGACGATCCTGATCGCCCGCACCGATGCGAACTCCGCGAAGCTCATCACGACGGACGTGGATCCGCGCGACCAGCCGTTCATCCTGGACGGCGAGCGGACCGCGGAGGGCTTTCACAACTTCCGGGGCGGCCTCGACGCGTCAATCGCGCGAGGCCTCGCGTACGCGCCGTTCGCGGACCTTTTATGGTGCGAGACGTCCGGGCCGGACCTTGACGAGGCCCGGGTCTTCGCGGACGCGATCCACGCGCGCTTCCCGGGGAAGATGCTCGCCTACAACTGTTCCTCCTCGTTCAACTGGCGGAAGAAGCTCGATTCCGCAGGGATCGCGCGATTCCAGCGGGAACTCGCGGACATGGGCTACAAGTTCCAGTTCGTGACCTTAGCGGGATTTCACTCCCTGAACCTCTCCATGTTCCGGCTCGCGAAGGGCTACCGGGAGAGAGGCATGACCGCCTACACGGAACTGCAGGACGAGGAGTTCGCCGCGAAGGCGGAGGGCTACCGCGCCGTCGAGCACCAGAAGTTCGTTGGCACGGCGTACTTCGACGAGATCACGCAAGTGGTCTCCGGCGGCCACGCGTCGACCTTGGCGATGCAGGGCTCCACGGAGCTAGAGCAATTCCGGGCACAGCCGTCTGTCGATCTCAGGGAGAAGCCGGTCCGTCCGCGGTGAGGAACTCAGGAGACGCCTCGGGCTCGAAGGCGAGAATCCCCGCGGAACCGGTATCGTGACGATGAGAGCCGTCTGGACCTGAGGGGCGATTGTACCACTTTCGAGATACGACCCTCCGGCTTCGATAACACCGCGGAGGCGATCCGAAAATTCCCATGACGATGGTAAATAACCATTGTCCGTACCGCGGCTTCATGTCACCACGGGTCGATGGAGTCAACGTGCAACCCCTCGGGGACCTCGAGCTGCTCGTCCTCCAGGCCCTTGGCCGCCTCGGTGAAGCGCTGCCTGGCGATATCCACCGAGAGGTGGAGCGGCAGAGGCCCATCGCATACACCACGGTCACGAACACCCTGTACCGTCTGGTCGACAAGGGGCTCGTCCGGACTCGAAAGGCGAGCAAAAAGAGGGCGTACTATCGCCTCGCCCCAGAGAGCCGGAGGTTCCAGTCCGCCTTGCGTGGTCTGGTAAATCGGCTCCTCGACACCTTTGGGGAGGCCGCCATCGCGCAGATCCTCGAGTCTCCCCGCGAGAGAACGAAGCGGAAGGGAGGTCGACGTCGTGGGCAGCCTTGAGGCCCTCGAAGTCTACTGGTCCTCCCCTGGCGCGCTGACGGCCCTCATGGCCCACACGGTCCTCCTCATCGTCCTCGGGGTGACGTACCAGGTCACGTCGGGCCCTCGGCCACGGCTCCACATTCTGTATTCAGTCTACGCCGTGGATGTTTCCCTCTGGGCCTTCTTGGCCTCAAGCACCCTCTTGTGCGTGGCGCTGAGCGATCGTCTGGAATACGAGATTACTGGCGTCAAGCTTGCGACGTCCGTGTCCGTCTTCGGCGGACTCGTCATCGGGGCCCTCGCGGGGATGGTCCTCACCTTCAGCGAGGCCGCCCAGGAGGCCCACATGGCCCGCTTGGGCGTGGACAGAATCCGCGTGACCCAGAGGGATGACGCACCGACCCTGGTATTCTCAGAACGGCCCGGACTCTTCGCTGCCTCATCCTCATTGCATGGGTCCGTCGTCATCCTGTCCCAGAGGCTCCAGCAGGTCCTCTCCCCCAACGAGCTCGAGGCGGTCATTGCCCACGAAGTCGCCCACCTGGCTAACAGGGATTCGCGTCGACGGCTTGCGTCTACGCTGCTTTCCAAATGCATGTTCTTTGATCCGCTCTCCAAGTTTGTCGACCCAGCCATCCATCGACAGGGCGAGTTCCTAGCCGATGACATGGCCGCGTCCGATCCGACCAAGGCGAGAGCCCTCGCGTCTGCGCTGGAAACCCTCGGGGCCGTTTGCTACGCGGATCACGGGGGCGGCAAGACTCCGGGCCTCCGTTCCCGCCAGGTCCCCCTGGAATTACGATTGCGTCGCCTAGCGAGGCGCTACAGCGGCTAAAGGAGAAGACCGGGGACGCTGCGGGTTCATTAGTTCCGCGGTGGTCGCCCCCAATCCGGACACGCCGCCCGTGCCGATCACAACGCGACGCGACTTCGAATCCAGCTATTCGAAGACCTCGATCACCATGCGCATCGTTTCCGTGTGGTCCGGTACGTGGCACACCATTTCGGCGATCCCGGCCTTGCTCGCCACGAACGTGACGTTCGTCCACTGCCCCCGGGTGACCGTGAAGCTCTGGTCGAACGCGTCGATTGTCGACGGGTGGCTAGCGCCGTTCACGCCGAAGATGTTCAGGCGGACCGTGTCGCCCTTGGAAACCCGGATGTAGCTCGGATCCCATCGATACGCCTTGTAGGTCGTATTGGGAGGATTCTCGGTGGGTCCCGATGTTCCCTTGTATTCGACGGCGAGGACCACGAAGGTCCACTCTGTCGGCGCACGTGCCGGGACCGTTGACCGCGTGAGAACCAGGGTCGCACTGAATCCCGAAACGACCAGGGCGACGAGGGCCAATACGGCCAAGGTCACAATCTTCGATTTCTCGTTCATCGATTTCCTCCAGACCGCTTTCGCGGTGAATTACCATCACGATGGTAAATGCTCTAGAAGCATGTCCTCGTACTGTACGTATTGTACGACGGTGGGCAGCTGGGCATTGCCTCGGGCGGATCCACAGACCTCCCTACGCACGACGACAGGCAAGCCGCCGGAAGGGACCGGTTCATGGCCCGGTCGAAGCGACCGAGGGCCTGCCCTCCAAGAAGATCAGAAGGGCAACTTGCTCAAGCCAATCGCGAGAGGGAGGAGCGCCTGCTCCCGGCCTAGGAACTTCGCCGTCTGAAGCACCGCATTGAGGTAGCTGATCGTGTGCTCCTTCTCGCCGACGGTCCAGTGTCCGTAGAAATCGACCACCATCGCGAGGAGATCGTCAAGGAGCACGCCGGCTTCGAGGGCCTGCCGCACGGTCTGTTCCGCGGGGGGCGACTTGTACCGGAGGCTCGACTCGACGGCTGCGAGGATCGACTCTCGCTTGACAGCGCTCGGTTCGCCGAGGGCAAGAAATTCCGGATATCCGAAGCGCGTCGTGAGGGTACGGTACAGCTTCCACGAGAGCCAAGTATTCTCCGACGGAGTGAGGTATCGCGTCGCGAGCCGCGCCGCGTGGGCTTCGCTCAGGGTGTGGCCAAGGAAACCGGGGTCCGCACTCGCCGCGACGAGGAGGGGCCGATATGCGTCCTCTGCCAGACCCTCCGTGGCGAGGGATTGCAAGACGGGCTCCACGCGATCGAACTCCCAGTCCTCGAGGAGTCGGCCGAGCAACTCGACGTCTGGCTCTGCCATGCGGCCCCCCGCGAGTTCGGGAATCTCCGTGGGCCGTACGCCCTGCAAGGCGACCGCTTGGATGTAACCAAGGTTCGCGAGGGGGACGAGTCCTCGTGGCAAGCCAAGAGACGAGGCGACATCGGAATACCCGACGCCCATCCCTAGGTTGTGCCCTAGTCGGCCGAGGTCATCCAGGGCGGTCCGGATCGCGAGGTGGGCCGCCGCATCGAGGCCCCCGTCCAGTGCGACGCGCGCGAGGAGAGTCGCCGCCTTCAGGCCGACACCGTCGAAGACCATTTTGCGATATACGCGTTCCATCTCATCGAGGTTCGCGGGCGGCACGGCACGGGCTTCTGCCTCGACCCGCGCGAGTGTCAGGCCGCGTTTCTGCAAGCTGAAGTTGTAGAGGACGAGGAAACGCAGGAGCCCGAGCCCGCCCGGCGGACGCGTGAGACGCAGGAGGTCCCGCCCGGCCTGCAGCGTCAGCATGCCGTGCGGCGTGTGCAGCTGCGGATCGTCATGGTTCGAGACGACGAGGAGGAGCTCCTGCAGGATCGGCGCCGCATTCGCGGGGTCCTTCGCGAGCTCGTCGAACATCCGGATACCCTTCTGGTGTTCGAAGGTCGGGAGGAGAGCGAAGAACCGCTCCAGCTCTTTTGACGCCAAGGCGCGGCAGGAAACGGAGCGCGGGACATTAGCTTGTGCATCCCTCTAAGGCAACGCTTATGCTGAACGGGGACTTTCAACCGCTGTCATGGCCTTGTACGACGTCATCGTCATCGGCTCGGGACCCGCGGGACTCACCGCGGCGATCTACGCGACCCGGGCGAATCTCAAAACACTCGTGATCACCGGGCAGGTCGCCGGCGGTCAACTCATGATCACGACGGACGTGGAGAACTACCCCGGGTTCCCGAAGGGCATCCTCGGGCCGGAGCTCATGGAGTTGTGGCGGCACCAGGCGGAACGGTTCAAGGCGGACTTCGCGGACGAGGACGCCACCAAGGTCGACTTCTCCGCCAAGCCATTCAAGGTGTGGACGTCCAATGAGGCGCATGAGGGTCGCTCGGTCGTCATCGCGACGGGGGCGAACGCAAAGTATCTCGGCCTCCCAAGCGAGGAGCGCCTCAAGGGCCGAGGGGTGAGTGCGTGCGCGACGTGCGACGGGTTTTTTTTTAGGAATCTCGACGTCGTCGTGGTCGGCGGTGGCGACACCGCGATGGAGGAGAGCCTCTACCTCTCGAAGCTCTGCAAGACGGTCACGGTCGTCCATCGCCGCGACGCGTTCCGCGCGAGCAAGATCATGCAGGACCGACTGTTCAAGACGCCGAACATCAAGGTCGTTTGGGACTCCGGGGTCGTCGACATCCTCGGCGACCAGAAGATCGAAACCATCCGAATCAAGAACGTGAAGAGCGGTAAGGAATCCGACATCAAGGCGCAAGGCCTCTTCCTCGCGATCGGGCATGTGCCCGCCACGGAAATCTTTCGCGGGCAGCTCGCGATGGAGAAGGGCTACATCGCCCTGCGACCGCGCGACGGGTTTTCGACCGCGACCTCCGTCGACGGCGTGTTCGCCGCCGGGGACGTCCATGACTTCCGATACCGTCAGGCGGTCACCGCCGCGGGCTTCGGATGCATGGCGGCCCTCGACGCAGAGCGGTGGCTGCAGGGCCACGGCTGAGCCGCTCCAGCGTGAACGCACGCGCGAAATCCTCAAGTAGCGTGCGTGGGTTGGACGGCCTCCATGGTTCGGATTTTCCGCGGCGGCGTGCTCGACGAGCGGTTCGAAGGATCCGTCGTGGTCATCGGCCCTCGTCCGACGACGATGACGGGGCTCGTGCGCGGGGATCTCTTCGTACGCGACAACAGCGTCTGCGACGTCACAGGCATGGTGTCGGGAAACCTCCTTGCGGAACGGACCGGTAAGGCAATCCTGCATGGCCTCGTCACGAAGGCCGCGAAGGCGGCCGGCGGGGACCTCGAGATCTACGGCATGGTCCAGGGCGACGTCGTGAACGAAGGAGGCCGCGTGTTCGTCGACAAGGGCGCAGTCGTACGCGGGAGGGTCGTCGGCCAGGTCCGCGATGCGCCCCTTCCGCCGCCAGAGAAACCGGCGACGCCCGCCCCGACCGGGGCGGCGACCGTACCGCCGAAGCCTCCCGCCCCGCCACCGAGCGGGTGAGTTCTCAGGCCTTCGCTTCGACGATGTCGACAGGTGTCTCCTTGAGGGGCATGCGGTCCGGCTGTTTCTCCCCGGCGGCGTACAGCTGCAGATACGGGATCAGGTTGCCGATGATCCGGTTCTCCGCCTTCCGGAGGTGCTCCTCGTACGTGGAGCGGCTCACCCCGAGGCCATTCGCGATGTTTTCCGTCGTGATGTCTCGGGGCGCGTTGTAGTACCCGTAGCGGTGCGCCTTCAACATCGCATCCATCTGCTTCGACGTCATGTCGCCGAATAGGCTGTTCACCCAGATCGAGGAGGGGAGGATACTCAATGGCAGTTCTCGCTTCCGGATGAGCTCGGTCGGCCCGCGCTTGTTGAAGTCGCGGAACAGATCCCGCGTGTTCGTTTCGTCGAATGCAATCACGCGGAAGTGGCCCCAGCCGTCCTTGAAGATCGCGGGCGGCGCGTCGACCGCCTCGTGCGCCTCCCAGATCTTCCACGGACTGTCCAAGTTGCCGCAGGTGCATTTCAACATGAAGATCCGCGAGTCCGCCGCCTCGACCCACTGGTCGATGCACTTCCCCGCCTTCCGAATCTCCTTTGCGATGTCCGCGAGGGTGGTTTCGTCCAATGTGGGGACCTGGACCAGCTCGCGGTTCCAGATGCACCACATCGAGATCGGCAGGCCCGGATGGCGTCCCGAGATTTTCATGAACGGGTAGTCATACTGAGTCCGGAACGAGATCTCCCAGAGGCTCATGGGACGTCCATCACGTTGCTCGGGGATATAGGTACTGCCGTCATATGACGGCCGCCGAAGGCGGGTCAAATCAGTTCGTCCCCAAAGTCCTTTCCCATCCCGAGGTGCAAGACATGTACCTAACCGGATTGGAAAACACACGCATTTGGACGGACAGCAACCGCAACTTCACTCTTCGGCAGTATGGCCGGATGGAGTACGGGTCCTCCGAGATCGGCTGGCTCCTGGCGTCTCCGAAGACGCCGCGGGCTCCGCAAGATCAGAGGCTTCTTCGGGAGGGCCGGCCGATGAGCACCTCGGCGTCCATCGCCGCCCTCGTGCTGTGGCTCTTGGTCACAATCTCCGCCCCGTTGGTGATATTCTGGCTCTTCCGCTGAGGCGCAAGGCGCTCGTCGTCTTCGGCATGGCGGCCGCCTCGCTCCTCGCGATGAACCTCTTCTACCCGGCCGTGTCGCGCGTCGCCGGGCCGCTCACCGGCTTAATAATGATCGCGTTCACCTTCTGGGTCGTGTTCATGGCGTCGTCGGTCGTGAGGGCGATGGGATGAGGCTGCGGCTGCGGTACTTCCTGAACTCGTTTCGAGGCTTCGCCGCCTTCGACGTCCACGGCCACGACGAATCCGGCCACTGAAGGCGGCGCAGGTTTTTATCGCACGGCTCCGTCCACGGGACGATGCCGGAAGTCCTAATCCGGTACTGCCTCCCGTGTCGATATCAGACGAAGGCGATTCAGGACGCAGACGCGATTCTGGAGGAGTTCGGGGGGGAGTTGTCCGCCCTCCGATTGGTCCCGGGCGACCACGGCGTCTACGACGTCGAGGTGGACGGCAAGCTCGTGTTCTCCCTCGACAAGGCGACGCGGTTCCCGGAGACGCCCGAGCTGATCCGGGAAATCCGGGCTCGGATCGGAGCGAAGAAGGCCCGCAAGAAGGCGTGAGCGGCCGCAGTTGACCGTGCCGACGCGGGATGGCATATCCCATTCGACCCGTCATTTGACGGCCATCTACGGCGGGTCAACTTCTCTCGGTGAGGGCGTTGTTCTCCCGTGCATGTTCGGAATCATGTACCCGATCTTCGAGCACGAGACGCGAACGAACGACCGCGTGCGGAACCGCGAGCTGCACGATTACCTCCGGTGGGAGTACGGCCCGGCGGACCGGACGAGCGTGATTCTGTCCGTGCGGGGCGGTGCAATCGTGGGCCGCCGAAGCCGGACCGGTCCGCGGCCCCGCACGCTGGTCCGCCGGCTGCGGGCCTGGGCGAAGGCCCTCCGCGCTCCGACCGATGCCTCGGTCGTGGCGGCGGAACGGCCCGCGCGGGACTGAGCGGAACCAGACCGGCCCGGCCTAGTCGATCGCGAGAACGACCTTCCCGAATTGCTTGCCCTTCGCGAGGTACTCGTGGGCCTGGCGGGCCTGCTCGAGCGGGAAGACGCGGTCCACGACGGGCCTGAGGCGTCCCATGAAGACCAGCTTCATGACCTCCTCGAATTCCCGCTGGTTCGCCATGGTCGAGCCGAGGACGGAGAGCTGCCGCCAGAACAGGTAGCGCGCGTCGAGCTCGAGCATGGACCCGGTCGTCGCGCCCGGCACGACGACCCGGCCTCCTTTCCGCAGCGTGCGGAGGGAGTCCTTGAACGTCGCCTCGCCGACGTGGTCCACGATCACGTCGACCCCCCGTTTCCCCGTCAGCTCGTAGACGGCCTTCGACCACGGGATCGCGGTGTAGTTGACGAGCACGTCGGCCCCGAGGGCCTTCGCCTTCTGCAGCTTCTCGTCGCTCGAACTCGTGACGAAGACCGTGCAGCCCGCGAGCTTCGCGACCTGGATGGCGGCCGTCGATACGCCGGATCCGGCGCCGAGGATGAGGACGTCCTCCCCCGGCCGGACCTTCGCGCGCGTGATGAGCATGCGCCACGCGGTCATGAACGCGAGTGGGGCCGCGGCCGCCGGGGCGAAGTCCATGTCCGTCGGGATTGCCAGGGCGTTCCGCGCGGGGACCGCGACCTTCTCCGCGTAGGCGCCGGGGAGGTGCTCCCCGAGGATCTTGTAGTCCACGCACTCGGAGTCCTCGCCCTTCAGGCAATACTCACACCGACCGCAGGAGACACCGGGATTCACGACGACGCGGTCCCCGACCTCGAGGTCCGTCACGTCGCTGCCGACCTCCGCGATGTCCCCTGCGGCGTCGCAACCAAGGATGTGCGGGAGGGTCAGCTTGAGGGCGGGGATCCCCTCGCGCACGAACAGGTCAAGATGGTTCAGGGAGGTCGCATGGACGCGCAGGACGACCTGGTCCGGACCCGGCACGGGATCCGGATGGTCCGCGACGAGTTCCAGGACGTCGGGTCCGCCATACCGGGGCACGACGACCGCCTTCATGGTCCCGCCTCGCGCGACGCCCGCGAAACGGGACGCGCGTACATAAGGAACGTCCTCAGCGGACCCGGTACCCTTTCTCCGTCAGCAACCGCACGACGTCCTTCCGGTGGTCGCCCTGCAGGACGATTACGCCGTCCTTGCCGGAGCCGCCGGTCGCGAGGCCCTTCTTCAGTTCCCGGGCGAGCTTCTCCGCCTCGTCCGGTTTCGACTCGAGGCCTCGGACGACGGTCACGGCCTTCCCGTATCGGCGCGTGTCCATATCGACGGAAAGCTGGGTCGTCTCGCGGCCCAGGTCCTCGCAGACGCAGATCTCCTTGGGCAACCCGCACGTTGGGCAAATCCCGGCGATCAAGCCGCCTCCGATGGGTTCTCCTTCCCCTCTATGAATTCCTTTAGTAGGCGATAGTGTTTTCGGATGGTGACCTCGCTCACGCCCGTCAGGCGGGCGATCTGGGCCTGAGTCAGGGGGACATCGAGGTCCTCCGAGGCCAGGTAGATGGCGCCCGCGGCGATCCCGACCGGGCTGTTCGCCTCGAGGACCTTCGAGTCGTGGCCTTGGGCCACGAAAACCAAGGCCCGTTCGCTCACCCGGCCGTCGAGGCCGAGCTCGGAGGCGAAGCGCGGGACGAAGTCCTCCGCCCGCGTCGCGCGGGCGAACACACCGAGCTCCCGGCTGACCACTTTCGCCGTCAGGGACACGCGGTGGACCGTGACGCCCGTCGCCTGAGAGAGTTCGTGCAGACCGCGCGGGGCGCCGAGTTGCTTCGCGGCCAGGTAGATCACCGCTGCGACGATCGCGTCCATGGATCGACCGCGGGACAGGCCCGCCTCGATCGCGCGGCGCAGGAGGATCGCGGCCCGCTCCCGGAACGCGGGGGGGAGGCCCATCCGGGATGAGAGGCTCGAGAGCTGGGCCAGCCCGGGGGCCAGGGCGCGCTCCGTCCGATCGTACCGGGTCCACCGGCTCACGCGGCGCAAGCGGTTCAGGGCCGCCACGCTGCGCGCGTCGATCGGATTGCCTTTCGCGTCGCGCAGGCCGTTCCCAACCATGGACCCGAGGCCCTTGTCCGGTGCCATGACGCTCGGCGGCGGACCCGCCCGGATGCGGTCGTCCCCCTCGAACGTCGTCCAGTCCGGGCCGAGGTCCACGAAGCCCTCGTCGACGACGAAGCCGCAGCTGTCGCACACGCGTTCGCCACGGACGGGGTCGACGTACAGGGCGAAGCTGCCGCAGTTCGGGCAGCGGGACGGATCGGAGCCGCCGTCTTGGGAGGGATCGAGCTCTCGCTTGAACGTCAGGTCTTTCTCCGTCATCGATTCGAAGTTTTTCATGGTGTCACCTCGCGGGAACGGCCGTCCATGACCCAGCGAGAGGCCCACGTCTCCAGGTCCCGGATCGCCCCGAAGAGGTCCTCGCCCATCGCGGAGAGGCGGTACTCGACCGCCACGGGACGGTCGAGGAGCACCCGACGCTCCGCGATCCCCGTGTCCTCGAGTTCCTTGAGGGTCTTGGCGAGGGACGACTGGCACATCTGCGTGGCCGCGCGGATCTCGTTGAACCGCTTCGGCCCGGATAGGAGGCTGTGGAGTACCGTGAGCTTGAGCTCGGATCCGATGATCTCGATTGCGAGCAACGCCCCGCATGCGGGACCTTCGCAGAGGATCTCCTTCTCGGACATGGTCTTCCGTTCGTCGCATCTCTATTATGGAGCCCCCGGCTATAAATAGTTTCGTTTTCGTACCACGTTCTAGGTTGAAACTTGGTTCGACCTGAAAACCGGTTGCCCGCGCAGCTCATCGGGGCGCCATCCGGAGACGGACCGCGTTCCGCGCGCTGTCCTCGCCGAATTTCCGGAAGGCCCGGGCCGCATCCGCGAGGAGGGCCTTCGCCACCATCGCGGATTCGGAGTAGAAGCGGGCCGCGGTCTCCTCGAGGCTCACTCCGTGGGCAATCGCCTCCGTCCCGTCCGCGGGGCCCTCGTCGAACACGTACCGTCCGCCGTCGAGCCCGGAGATCGGCTCGAGGATCATCTCGTTCACCCGGGCCCGTGTCTGCTCGAGGACTTTCCTCCGCTGTCGATGCTGGCCCGCCAGCTCGCGCGCGAGGCTCTGCAGTTCCTCCCCCGTCACGGCGGTCGCAAGCCCCTCGAAGAACGACGCCGCGGCATCCTCGAGGCTCAGCGCGAACCGGACGAGGGAGCCGAAGTTCGTCAGCTCGGGCGGGTCCATCGGCTCAGAGCCACCGCGTGATGACGACCTTGCTTTCCGTGAAGAAGCGGATCGCGTCCCGGCCTTGCGGGTGGAGGTCCCCGAAGAACGAGTTCTTCATCCCGCTGAACGGGAAGTACGCCATCGGGGCGGCGACGCCCAGGTTGATCCCGATGTTACCGGCGCGGACGCGGTACCGGAACTCCCGCGCCGCCTTGCCGCTCGACGTGTAAATCGAGGCCGCATTCCCGTATGGACTGCGGTTGATCAGGTCGATCACGTCGTCGAGGCCGTCCGCCTCGAACAAGGACACGACGGGCCCGAAAATCTCCTCCTTGGCCACGGTCATGTCTGGCGTCACCCCGTCGAGGACCGTCGGGCCGACGAAATACCCGTTGTACCCGGACACCTTGACCTCGCGGCCGTCGAGGGCGACGTCGGCCCCTTCCTCCTCGCCCTTGTCGATGAAGCCGAGGACCCGCTGCTGATGCGTCCTCGAGATCACGGGCCCCATCTGGACCGTCTCGTCGAGCCCGTAGCCGACCTTGAGCCGCGAGGCGGCGTCCGTGAACTTCTCCCGGAGAGGCACGTGGACGTCTCCGACGCCGACGACGACGGACCCGGCGAGGCATCGCTCGCCCGCACAGCCGTAGCAGGAGGAGATCATGTTCGAGATCGCCTTGTCGAGCTTCGCGTCGGGCATGACGACGAGCACGTTCTTCGCGCCGCCGCCCGCTTGCACGCGCTTCCCCGACGCCGCGGCGCGAGAGTAGATCAGCTTCGCGACCGCGCTCGACCCGACGAAGGACACGCCCTTCACGTCCGGGTGGTCGAGGATCGCGTTCACCGTGTCCTTCGCGCCGTTCACGAGATTCACGACGCCGGGGGGGAAGCCCGCCTTCTCGATGAGCTCGAAGATCAGCGTCTGGACGATCGGGTCCTGCTCCGACGGCTTCGAGATCCACACATTGCCCGTCGCGACCGCGTAGGGCCAGAACCAGAACTGGACCATGGCGGGGAAGTTGAACGGCGAGATCCCCGCGAACACGCCGAGCGGCTGGTACAGGACCTCCTCGTCGATCCCCGCCGCCGCACCGTCCTCCAGGCTGTACCCCATCATGAGGCTCGGGATCCCACAGGCGGTCTCGACGTTCTCGATCGCGCGGCGCACCTCGCCTCGGGCCTCGTCGATCGTCTTGCCGTTGTCCTGCGCAATCACGCGGGAGAGGTCCTCGAAGCGCTGCTCCATGAGGTCCCGCAGCGTGAACAGATAACGAGCTCGGCTCAGGGGCGGCGTCTCCCGCCACTCCTCCCATGCCGCGAGGGCGGCCTGGACGGCCTCGTCCACGTCGTCCTTCGTCGAGAGGGGCACGCGGCCGATCCCCTGGCCTGTGGCGGGGTTCGTGTCCTCCAGCCACTCCGTCGCCCGAGGCGTTCGCCATTCCCCGCCCACGTAGTTCTGGAGGTCTCCGTAGTGCGCCTTCACTTCCGGGAGCAGGGTCGCCTCGCCCATTCCCGCACCCTAGGAGGCCTTCCCGGCGAGGGCCATGTCAATGCTGTCTTCGAGCAGGCCCAGGGCCTTGTCCATCAAGGGCAGGGGGATGTTGATCGGAGGCAGCAGCCGGATGCAGTTGTTGTAGAATCCCGCGGTCAGGAGCATGAGCCCGTTCTTCAGGCCCACGAGCTGCACGGCCCGAGCGAGGTCCGCGTCAGGTTCCTTCGTCCTGCGGTCCTTCACGAACTCGAGCGCCCACATCGCGCCGATGCCGCGCGCCTCGCCGATTCGCTCGTGATCTCCGTAGAACCCGTTCAGACGCTTGCGGATAAGGGACTCGAGCTTCCTCGTCCTTGGGATGGCCTTCTCGATCTCGTCGACCGCCTTCAAGGCGGCCGCGCAGATCACCGGATTGCCGCCGAACGTGCCCCCGAGGGAGGCGGGCCCGGGCACGTCCATGATTGCGGCTTTGCCCGTGACTCCGCCGATCGGCAGGCCGCCGCCGAGCGCCTTGCCACTCACGATGAGGTCCGGCACCGTGTTCCAGTGCTCGATCGCCCACATTTTCCCGGTGCGGCCCATGCCCGCCTGGACCTCGTCGTCCACGAGGAGGATCCCATATCGATCGCACAGGTTGCGGAGGAGCGGGAAGAACTCCTTCGGGGGCACGATGATCCCGCCCTCCCCCTGGACCGGCTCCGCGAGGATCGCGGCCACGCGACCCGCGACCTCCGGCTGGTTGATCAGCCGCTCGAGTTCCTCGACGCGGGCCTTCGCGACCTCCGCTGGCGGACGGCCTTGCGGATCTCGGTACGGATACGCGTAGTCCGCGAGGAGCACTTCGCGGACGAGGGGCCCGAAGCCCTCGCGGTACGGCTTCTCCTTGCCCGTCAGGCTGATGCCGAGGAGCGTGCGACCGTGGAAGGCGGTTTTGAACGAGACGAGCCACGCCTTCTTCGTCGCGGACCGCGCGATCTTCACGGCGTTCTCGATCGCCTCCGATCCGGAGTTGAGGAAGATGGACTTCGTGAGGCCGGGCGGGCAGATCTCCGCCATCCGCTCCGCGAGGTCCGTGTACGGCCCGTACGTCGACACCATGTAGCAGATGTGCGTGAGCCGATCGAGTTGGTCCTTCGCGGCCTTGATCACGGACGGGGGTCGATGCCCTACGTTCTGCACGCCGATTCCGACGCCGAGGTCCACGTAGACGTTCCCATCCACGTCGCGGATGAACGGCCCTTCCGCCGAGGCGATCTCGAGCGGGAGGCCGACCCGCAGCGCGTTCGTGACGAACTTCTCTTTCCGCGCGAGTGCGGCCTTCGACTTCGGCCCCGGCGGGACCGTGACGATTTTCGGGCCGCGCAGTCTGCGCGGCGACGTTCGTTTCGGCATGGTATCTTGCTTCAGGCGAATCCCGGGGGCCCGCCCACAGGAAGGGAAGGAGGGAAGGGATTATAGGTTTTCCATTCCCGAAGCGGTTCCGGCCCTTGAGAAAGCGACCCTAGACGAAAGCCTGGCCCTTGGTCTCCGGCCCGAAACCTGCGAGGAAGAGTCCACCGACGCCCATGAACAACGCGATGAGGGCGAGCGGCGCCAAGACGGCGCCCGAGTACGCGAGAAGAACTCCGAAGGCGACCGGCGCGAGAATCGCGGTGATCTTGCCCACCCCTTCCGCCAGGCCGAACCCCGTTGCCCTCAACTGGGTCGGGAAGAGTTCGCTCGTGTACGGGTACACGGCCCCCCATGCCCCCAGGTTGAAGAAGCTCACGAGCACCAGGCTCACGATCAACGTGACGGAATCGGCCGCCGTGGCGAACAGGAACCCGCTCGCGCCTCCGAGGACGAGGAACAAGGCTAGGGTCTTCTTCCTCCCGATTCGTTCAACGAGGATCATGGAGGTCGCGTATCCGGGGAATTGGGCCACGGCCGACGTCACGAGGAGCAGGTAAAGGTCCACGGTCGCAAAGACGGCGAGGATCCGTGGGAGCCAGAGGAACAGGCCATAGTAGGAGAAGTTGAGAGCGATCCACACGACGACCGTTACAATGGATCGTCGTGCCAGCTCGTCCCGAAAGAGGGCCGACACGGGGGCTCTCGGAATCGACTCTTCCTTTGCGATGTCGTCCGCAGCGACGGACCGGCCGGTGACCCGGCTCAGCACGGAGGCCGCCTCGTTCAGTTTCCCCTGACGCGCGTAGTAATACGCACTTTCGGGCACGGTCCTTCGGAACACGTAGGCCATGAACGCCGGGAATGCGGAGACGAGAAACAGGAGCCGCCAGTTCCCCGGGAGGGCAACGAGGAACATGTAGGACAGGAGGATAGCGAGCAGGAAGCCCACGGGCCAGAAGAAGTCGAGGAGGACCATGTACCGGCCCCGCGACTGGGGAGGCAGATACTCCGACAACAGGGAGGGGTCGATCACGAGCATGCCGCCGAGGCCGATCCCCGCTAAGGCACGGAACGCGAACAGGGAAGGCCAATCCCAGGAGGCGGCCGTAAGGGCAGTGAACGCGGAGTACCAGAGGATGCTGATCTGAAAGACCGCCCGGCGGCCGTGTCGGTCTGAGTAGCGGCCGAGGACGATGCTCCCGACGAACGAACCGAAGAGCGTGGCCGACGTAACGACTCCGAACGTCAGCTCATCGCGCACCCCCAGCTCCGGACCGAAGACGGGAAGGGCGAGACCGATGAGGATAATCTCGAACGCGACGAAGGTCCACGCGAAGCCCGTGACGAGCACAATCCGACGGTGGAACGATGTGAAGCCTCCATCCCGCAGGACCTGCTCGACCGTGCGCGTACCCGCATCCACGACACTGCCGAATCCGATGGGCTATATGAGGATTCGCGGGGAGCCTATTCCCCAGACCGCCTGCGCTTCCCCCACACGATCAGGAGGTGGAAGGACAGCTCCGGGACGGGCTCAATCGCCACGTGTCGGAAGCGGTCCTCGAGGAACGCGGTCACCTTCTCCAAGGAGACGTCCCCGACCTGGTCGCCCGTGCGCCGCACGCGCACGCCCTCCATGAACGCGCCGATGTTGATCGGCAGGCTCACGTCTCGCTCGATCAGCGCGTCGGGGAGGATGACCGCCAGAATCCCGGACGGCTTGAGGACCCGGTAGGCCTCTTCGAGGGGGCGCGGCCAGCGTCGAGGCCGGGGCACCCAGACGACGAGCAGGTTGTCCACGTGCTCGTCCCGCAGAGGGACATACGTGTCGCTCCCGTCGAGCAGGGTGAGGCGCGGCTCGTCGATCTCGAACGTGCCCTGAGGCCGCACGAGGTAGATCTCCCCTTGAGCCACGTCGAGCAACTGGGAAAGGAACCAACGGAAGTTGATCTCGCTGAGGTAGCCGGGCGGCACAACGAGGGCCGTGCGGCCGCTCGGCCTCGCCCTCTCGATATATTTCGAGAGGAGGTCGAGCGCGCGGCGCATCGTCGTCTCGTCGGAGGCGAGATGCTCGAGATACGCAAGACGCACGACGGCGATTGCGTCAACGAGCGCGTCCTCGAGGAACTTGCGGCCCGGTGCCGTGATCGCGTACTGGTGGCGCATCGGGCCACGCTCCCCCGGGACCTGGGAGGAGGTGACGAGTCCGTCCTCCTCCATCCGGCGCAGGATCGGATAGAGGTGGTTTAGGCGGACCGCAAGGCCCGTGTCCTTCAGGACGCGGTGGATCTGATACCCGTAGGTGGCGCCCTGCTGAATCGCTCGAAGGACATCGGCCGTGAGATCCGTCCGAGGCAGCTAGGTCCGCCTCCGGGCATAGGATGGCCCTCCATACGGATGAAACGTTCGTCACGGCTCCCAGGACGCGGGACCTACCAGAGTCGGATATAGCCGCAAACGAGGCAGGACGTCAGTCGTGCTTCGGGTCCATGTACCGATAGATCATCATGC
This sequence comes from Methanobacteriota archaeon, assembly GCA_947084985.1. Lineage (GTDB taxonomy): Archaea > Thermoplasmatota > Thermoplasmata > RBG-16-68-12 > RBG-16-68-12 > RBG-16-68-12. The sequence goes on from CAMTUI010000023.1 coordinate 164,757, forward strand.
CGCAGTTCGGGCACGGACCGGAGATCCAGCGAGGCTCCTCCTTCCACGCGTGGTTGCAGTACGGACAGTCGACGATGACTTCGTCCATCGTCGGAGGGACCACGTCCGCCATCGTATCGCATCCCAAGGCGCCAATGCGGGATATACCTGTGGCGTCAGGCCGCTCTCGGCCCGGGAAACTCGATCGGCTTCGCGGTTTCCGGATGCCGCCGCGGGAAATCCTTCACGAACGCGCCGTAGTAGGGCACACGGTTCGCGACGACGCGGCGGAACGCCTCCCTAAGGCCTTCGGCCGTCAGACCACGGGTCTCGATCAGGTCGTCGTTGCGGTTCAGGCAGCCCTTCAACTCGCCCTTGTGCGTCACGCGAATCCGGTGACAGTTCATGCAGAACTCTGCGTTGTACACCGGGTCGACTACCTCGACCTCCGCACCGTTGAAGATGTAGATGTGCCGGTGGTGCATCTCGCGCACGAGGACCTTATCCGCGCGGGCCTCGAGCATTTTCTTCACCCCGTCGATGTCCACCATCCACTCCTGGTGGTCCACGAGCTCCGGCATGAACTGGATCAGCTGTAGCTTCAGGCCCTCCCCGTTGGAGATGTACTCGATCATCTCAGGGATGTACGGGAGCGTGTGCTTGAACACGACCATGTTCAGCTTGACCGGCTTGAGGCCGACGCGAAGCGCCTCCTGGATTCCCATCAGGACCGTGTGGAGGTCGCCCTTCCGGATCTCTCGGAAGGCCTTCGGATCCAGGGAGTCGATCGACACGTTGACCCGCTTAAGGCCTGCCGCGCGCAGGCCTTCCGCGCGCTTCGCGAGCATCGAGCCGTTCGTCGTCATCGAGACGTCCGGGATCTGCCGCACGGTCCGGTCGATGATCTCTTCCATGTCGAGGCGAACGAGCGGCTCCCCGCCCGTGAATTTCACCGAGCGGATGTCGAACTCCCGCGCGACTCCCACGAGGCGCTCGATCTCGTCGGCAGACATCTCATCCTCGTGGGGCATACGAGGCGCGAGGACAGGACCGAGGCCCTCATCGTGACAGTAGATACAGCCGAAGTTGCACCGCTTCGTCACGCTGATTCGGATGTCGGTTACCTCACGCCCGAACGCGTCCACGAGCATGGACCTCATGGGAACCCGGGGTCGCGCTAAATAGTTGGCGCCTGCGCGCCGTTGCGGCATGGTGGACACTTCGCTCCGTCCGCGGAGCGAGACCGCACGCGCGCACTTGAAGACCGCGAGAAGGATCGCAAGGCCGTCTCCCGTTTCCGAACGTTTTTATACCAGTGACCCGTAAGAGGCTCGAAGCCCACATCGTCTGAATTCGCCTGGCTACGGTTTTTCCCGGCTCCTTGCGACTCGGCGGCTTGTCGGCGGAATGTGAGAACATGGAAAAGGCAATGACCAAAGTGAAAGACCTGACCCCCTCCTCCAAGCAGGTAAATGTCTTGGTGAAGGTCGTCGGGTTCAGTGAAGAGCGAGAGATCACGTCGAAGTTCGGCGAAGCGCGAAAGCTCGTCGAGGCGACGGTCGGGGACGAAACCGGGACGGTCCTGATGACCCTCTGGAACGACCAGATCGGTCAGGTGGCAAAGGACGAGACGCTCCTGATCGACAACGGGTACGTCACCCTCGTGCGGGGCCACATCCGACTGAACGTCGGAAAATACGGCTCCATGACGAAGTCCGAGCAGGCGATCGAGACGGTCAACACGGCCCTCGATGTCAGCGCGGTCGAGTACGAGCGCGAGCCGCGGTACCGCAGCGGCGGCTACGGCGGCGAGCGACGCGAGGGCGGCGGGAACCGACAGTTCGAGTTCGGGACCTTCGGCGGCCGAGGCGGCCGCGACGCGAACCGAAAGGACCGCGGTCGACGCCGGTTCTGACGACGAACCTTCTTTTCAATTCCGTTCCTGGCCCGCTGGGCCGGGATTTTTCATCATTTCCATTGAATTAGGAGCGTGGGCTCCGCCTCCCGGATATCGAAGTTCGCTCAGGAATCAAACGGACGTGCGGGTCAGCGTCTGCGGGGTGGCCGGCGGCCTTCCGTCCGCTCGGGCACCTGGTAAATCCGCTCCGGCTGACGGACCGCGAGGCGACCGTTGTAGAACGCACGCGCGTTCTCCTCCGTCACCTCGACGTGCAGGACGTCCAGTTTCGACTTCATCAAGTTCCGGAACTTCTGCCGCTTCGACTTGTTCTCTTCGTTCCACATCCGCGTGAACTGCTGGTCTTTTTCGTCGGGCATCGTCGTCACCGCCTCACCGCCTGATGAGAACTCGCTCGGGCGGTACCGGCCGATGCGGTTCGTCAGAGGGACTTGAGGACATCCGAGTCCACGAGGACGTCGTTCATAAGCTTTTTCTCCAAATTATTGGAGCAAGCGGCGACGCCAAGCTCAGTACGTGAACGTCACGATCAGGTCGTCGCCTTCCGCGCGGATCTCATACGCCGTGAGCGGGAACTTCGCCGGTGAGTCCTTCGGCTGGCCCGTGGCCAAGTCCCACGAGCCGCTGCAGTCCTTGCAGATGATCACGAGTCGGTCCGCGTCGACGCGGCCGTCTGTCAGCATGGCGTACTTGTACGTGCACGCGGCGTCGACACAGAAGAACCGGTCCTGCTGGCGGACCACGAGGATGTCGAAGCCCATGATCTCGAAGGACTTCATGCCGCCTTCCGGGATCTCGGATACCTGGCACAGGGTGACGGGCGTCAGCATCGAGCGGCGGAACCTCGTCTGGGCCTTAAGGGTTTGGCGGTCCCGCGGTGCGACGCCGGATCGCGGCGAGGATGCGGTCCCACCAAGACGTGGTCTGCGGCGGAGCCGGCCGCGAGCGAGAGACGCGGAGCTGAATCCCGTCCACGGCACGGATGAACGCCTGGTCGTCAGGGGCGAACTCCTCCTCCGTCACGGCCTGCCAAAGCTCTCCGTGGTACGTGACGTAGCCCTTCCGACCGGGCCCGAGCGGGTCGACGACCTGCACGGATTCGCCGACCATCATCCCGATCGTCGGCTTGCGTCGCCGGATCTCGATGACTTTGTACAGCGCGAAGAGCAGGAAGCCGCCGAAGGAGGCCGTCGGGAGGAGGAGGGCGATGAGGAAGAACACTTGGTACTCCGGCGACACGACGAAGCGTGGCGGTCGGAGCGGGGCAAGGAAGACCGCGCCAATGACGATGGCGAGAATCCCGCCGGCCCCGAAGGCCCCGAATCCTGGAGTCTTTAGCTCGACGAGGATCAGAATGAGGCCGAGGGCGATCAGCAGGAGGGCGATCGGGTCGACGCTGAATCCGAGGCCAACCAGGGCGAGCAGCAGGAGGATGGCCCCAGCGATCTCCGCCCCGTGGCCGGGCGCCGAGAGGCCGAAGATCACGAGGTATATCCCGAGGATCAATGCGAGGGAGGCCACGAGGGGGTCCGACAGGACCGCAAGGAGACGCACCCGGGGAGACGCACTGAACGTCACAATCTCCGCGTTGGCTACGGACAGGGTGATGTCCTTGAACACGGTCGAGTCCGCTTGGACCACAATGCGGCGGCCGTCCGCCTGCGCGAGGAAGGCCGCCGGTGTCGCGGCGACAATCTCGATCGCGCCGAGAGATAGAGCCTCGGACGCGTTCACGTTCAGGTTCTCGACCACGAATCGCTCCGCGAGGGCCGTATTCCTGCCGTGAAGATCGAGCTGAGTCCGCGTGAGGTTCACGACCGCATTCACGATCTTGGGATCCGTCACGGGCTCGAACCCCGTCGGGCCAATCACGACCGGCTGCACGGACCCGATCGTCGTGCCGGAGCTCATGGCGGCGAGGTCCGTCGAGACGAGGAGGATCGTCCCTGCGCTCCAGGCCTGCGCGCCCACGGGGCCCACCCAGCCGAGGATCGCCACGTCCTCGGCATTGTTCATCATCTGTGCGATTTCTGTTGTCTCCGTGAGTCCGCCGCCCGGAGTGTCGAGCCGGACCATCAGGGCCGCGTAGCCCCCTGCGCGGGTCTCGTCGATCGCCTCGCGGATGTAATCCACCGTGGAGCGGTCGATCGGGCCGTCAATCGCCGCGAGGAGAACACGCGGTCCCTGGGCGCGCGCGGCCGGGAGAAGCGCGGAAAACAGGATCAGAGCGATAATCCCGAAGAGCGCCGCGCGGCGCATGATGTCCGATCGATAGGTCACTCGTGTCGCTCTCCTTTCCGGGAGAGGGCGGAGGTCATCGCGGCGACGTTCCCCGTGAGCGCGTCCGCCCCGGTCGTCGTCACGATGACCAAGTTCTTCTCCCGCGCGATCTCCGTGAGGGTCTGCAGCTCCCGAAGGCGCATCGCAGACGGCGCGGTACCGTAGAGCTGCGCCGCCTCCATCATCTTCTGCGCGGCCTGGAACTCCCCTTCCGCCATGATCACGCGGGACCGACGCTCCCGCTCCGCCTCCGCCTGCTTCGCGATCGCGCGAACCATCGTTTCGGGCAAGCTGACGTCGCGCAAGGTCACGGCAGACACCTTGACCCCCCAGGGATCCGTCGCCGTGTCCAGGAGGATCTGGATCCGCTTGCTGAGGTCCTCCCGCTTCGACAGGAGCTCGTCAAGCTCGACTTGGCCGAGCACGTCCCGGAGGGTCGTCTGGGCGAGCAAGTTCGTCGCCATGACGAAGTTCTGGACGTCCGTGATTGCGCGGTTCGGGTCGTACACCCGGTAGTACACGACGGCGTCGACCTCGACGGACACGTTGTCCCGGGACACGACACGTTGCCTCGGGACATCGAAGGCGACCGTGCGGAGGTCCACGAGGACCCGCCGATCGATGTGTGGGATGATCACCGTGATGCCGGGACCCTTCGGCTTCGGATAGAGCCGCCCGAGGCGGAACACCACGAGCCGCTCGTACTCGCGGACGACCTTGATCGCCGACGCGAGGAAGATCAGGATGATCAGCACGATTAGCACGGCAGCCACGATGAGTTCTTCACCTGCCAAATCCCCACGCTCCGCGTCGACAAGGGGCTCTCCACGCATAAAAGGGTTGGCTGGGGACCCCCAGGACGAAGGATGGTCTTACACCGCAAGCAAGGTCCGAGCGAAATCCCGTGCGAGGCGCACGTCCGCGAAAGTAAGCACCCGGAG
>CAMTUI010000024.1:0-15006 GCA_947084985.1 Methanobacteriota archaeon
AGACGATCGTGAATGCCGCTACGTACAACGAGCTCTTCACGATGCATGGGACGACGATGATCTTCCTCGTCGCGATCCCCATCCTCGTCGGGTTCGGCAACCTGATGGTCCCGCCCCTGATCGGCGCGAAGGACATGGCGTTCCCGCGGATCAACGCGCTCAGCTTCTGGCTCATCCCCGTCGCGGGCGTGATTATGTGGCTCGCCGCGGCGAACATCGGATGGACGGGCTACACGCCCCTCAGCGTGTACGACCGCAGCCCCGGGATCGACATGTGGATCGTCGGCCTCCAACTGCTCGGGATCTCGTCCACCGCGGGCGCGATCAACTTCCTCGTCACGATTTTCCGACATCGGGCGCCCGGGATCACGTTCCGGAATCTCTCCCTGTTCGTCTGGTCGATCCTCGTGACCGCCGGGATCACGCTCGTCGCCACCCCGATCCTCGCGGCGGGGCTGTTCGTCCTCTTGCTAGACCGGCATGGCGTGACGGCGTTCCTCTCCCCGACGGTCGGCGGGGACCCGATCATGTGGCAGCACCTCTTCTGGTTCTACTCCCATCCGGCGGTCTACATCATGATCCTGCCCGCAATGGGCATCATCTCCGAGGTCATCCCGCGGATGGCCCACAAGCCGATCTTCGGGTACAAGGCGATCGCCCTCTCCACGATAGCGATCGGGTTCCTGTCCTTCGGCGTGTGGGTGCACCACATGTTCACCACGGGACTCAGCATCACGGCCCGCCTGCCGTTCATGGTCCTGACCCTCGCGATCGCCGTGCCGAGCGGGATCAAGGTGTTCAACTGGATCGCGACCCTGTGGGGCGGGGCGATCGAGCTCAAGGCGCCGATGCTCTTCGCGATCGGCTTCCTCGCGATGTTCGTGATCGGCGGGATCAACGGGGTGTTCCAGGCGCCAATCCCCCTGGACTACAGCCTGCAGGACACGTACTGGGTCGTCGCGCACCTGCACTACGTCCTCTTCGGCGGCACGATCCTCGGCGTCTTCGCCGGCTTCTACTTCTGGTTCCCGAGGATGTCGAAGCGAATGTACAGCGAGCGCCTCGCGCGCTGGCACTTCGGGTTCAGCATGGTGGGCCTGAACCTCGTGTTCTTCACGATGCACTTCCTCGGCCTCCAGGGCATGCCGCGCCGCATCTTCGACTACCCGCCCTCCATGTGGACCCTGAACTGGCTCGCGACGATGGGCGCCTTCATCCTGGGCGCTGGGCAGCTCTTCTTCGTGGCGAACGTCGTGTGGACGTTCGTCGCGGGGCCGGCGTCGGACATCGATCCGTGGGGAGAAATCCCGGCGCAAAAGCACGAGGCCCGCGTTCCCGGAGTGCCGGTGTACGCGATGCCAATCCATGGGATGCCGGACGGCGGGAGTCCCTCGGAGCCTACCGAGACAGAGCGAGGGACTCGAGCTCCTTGAGGATTTCCTCGGCTAGGCGCGCGGCCGTGTCGTAATCCGCGGACTCGAACGCGGCTCGGGCCTGCTTGAGCGACTTGCGGATCTCGCTCACGTTCCGGCCGGCGTCGCGGGCCCGCTTCGCCGTCTCGAGCGCGCGGGTCATCCGGTCGAGCGCCTCGGCGCGGGACACCTTCGGCTTCTCGTCACCCGGCTCATCCTCGAGCATCTCGTCGCGGAGTGGCTCGTGGGGCTGGGGCGCCGGAGGGGGCGCGGCCATCGGCGGCCTCGGGGGCCTCGGCTCGCTGCTCGGAGGCGGCGGAGGTGCGGACTTCTCTGGCTCCATGGCCATCTCGATGCCGCTCGCCTCAAGGGCGGCTGAGAGGTACTTCTCCGCCTCGAGGAGGCTCTTCTCCTTCACCGCGAGCTTCTCGCGCTCCGATGCAAGGCGGATGAGCTCCTCCTTCAACGTGTTCTGCAGCTCGACGAAGGACTCGTGCTGCTCGGCCGACTCCTTCTGCCGCGTGTGCATCTCCTCGCTGATCTTGATCATCTCGCGGTCGCGGTCCTCAAGGGCCCGCAGCCGGTCGTTCTGCAGCTTGATGAGCTCTTCCTCGCGCTTCGCGAGGTGCCGGTCCCGCTGTGCGAGACCTCGCTCCATCCCGGACAGGCGGTCGATCGTGTCGGCGAGGGCGCGCTCCCGCTGTGCGGATAGCTCCTCCCGCTCGACGAGCGCCTGGATCTTCGCCTCGGCCTCCCTCATGTGATCCATCATGTCGCCCTCGAGGCGCTTCACGCGCTCCTCCGAGTCCTTGATTGTCTTCTCCCGCTCGTTCAACACGCGGGCCCACTCGGAGACGCGCTTCTCCTCCGCGGCGACCTTCTCGCGCTCCGCCTTCGTGGCGTTCATGTCGCGGTCGATCGTCGCGCGGGCGGCGTGGACCTGCTCCTTCTCCCTGGTGAACTCCTCCCGTTCGGCCTTCAGCCGTTCCGCCTGTCTGTTCAGGTCCGCGCGCTGGGCGTCGAGCTCCGCCTTGAGGGCGTCTAGCTCCTTCGCCCGGGCGTCAAGCAGGTTCCGGTTTTCCTTGAACTTCGAGGCCGACGCCTTGACTGCGTCCAGGAGGATCGGGGAGGGCTTTTCGCTCGCCATTCAGGTCACCGCCAACATCTGGCGTAACGCCGAAAGGGTGTGTTGCACTGTATATAAGGCGTCGGGCAAGGGAATCATTTGTGAGAACATAAGACCTCCGACGGGGTGCGCGTGGGCCGCACACGACCCTTCGACCCACGCGCTCCCATCGACCCCACAATATCCGTTGTACGAACTCGCAGGAGACGTACGGCCCCCAGGCTCCGCCTCACATCCGGTTAGGAGGGACGAGAGTGGAGAGAGGGACGAGCCGAGGCATGGCAATGACATTGGTGATTGCGATCATCGTTGCGGCCCTCGTGGCTGTGGGCGTCTCATACGCGATGGCGCCGAGGCCTGCCGCTCACACGCCGCAGACCATCGAAGTTTACATGATCGCTGGGGACTTCGGGTGCGACACGTTCCTGCCCGGGAGTCTTGTCGCTGGGTTGGGCGACACCTTGGTCCTCCATATCGTCAACACGGAAGACGAAGCACACGACGTCCACATCAACGCGTTCAACGTCCATGAAGACATCACGCCCCTGACGGGCAGCGTTACGAACGTGACGTTCGTCGCGAGCCAGACGGGGGACGTTCGCCTACGTCTGCGAGATCGACGCACCCGAGATGCGCGGCTACCTGACGGTCCTCGAGTGAGCGGGCCCTTCGCGGGCCCGGCCCTTCCCTTGTTTTCTTGGGCAGATGGAGGGCTTTGTCAAGGAACGTCAGACAAACGAAAGACATTTATAGCCATATTGTCGTACGCCTGTCTGCGTCCCTCCATGGGAGGGTCGCGCAAGAAGGGATGGACCATGCCGGCACTCAGACAAATCTCGTTCGAGGCCGCCAAGCAGATCGCAAGCGTGAAGGGCCTGCAACCGAGCAAGGTGAGGGGCACGACCACGCTGCGGTTCACGAAAGGCGACAGCAACAAGCTCCAGGTCATCACCTGGGACGAGTTCGAGAAGACCGCGACCGGCCGCAACCTCGCCGTGTACGAGAGCGGCGGCTGGATGAAGCTGATGCGCAAGCACTGAACGGTCTCGCGGTTCTTCCGGGAAGACCATGGTGGATCTGGCGTTCGGCGCCGCCGCCATGGCCTCCATCTTCGCGATAGTGGACCCGCTGGGCGTGGTCCCCTTCTTTTCCGTCCTCACGGAGGGCATGACGCCGGTGCAGAAGCAGCAGATCGTTTCGAAGGCCTGCCTGACCGCGACGATCACCCTTGGCACGTTCGCGATCTTCGGGCAGTGGATCTTTGCGGCGTTCGGGTTCACGATCCCCGCGTTCAAGATCGCGGGAGGCATCCTCCTGTTCGGCGTCGCGTTCGAGATGCTCCACGGCGAGCGCTCCCGCTCGCGGCTCACGGACAAGGAGCGTGAGGAGACCCTCGAGCGCGCGGACGAGGTGGCCGTCGTCCCCCTCGGCATCCCGCTCCTCGCAGGCCCCGGGGCGATCACGACCGTCATGATCTACATGACGCATCCCGTCGCGGACCCGGCGGACAAGCTCTTCATCTTCGCGGGCATCCTCGTCTCCACCGTGGCCGCCTTCTTCCTGCTCCACAACGCAGACCGGATCTTCCGGCGGCTCGGGAGGACGGGCACCCGCGCGGTCGGGCGGGTGATGGGACTCCTCTTGGCCGCGATCGCGGTCCAGTTCATCATTGATGGCGTGTTCGACATCGCGCGGATGAAAGGCCTGCTCGCATGACGCGAGGTCCCATGCCCTTTTATCCGGGGCCTCGCATGCCGTCCGCATGAGCGTCGAGGCGAAGGTCCTCGCGCGGATCCGGCCGTCCGCGGAGGAGGAAGCGCGGATCCGGAAGGTGGTCCGCGAGCTCCTGGATCGCCTCACCGCGACGCTGAAGGAGAAAGGATGGGAGGCGAAGCCGTTCCTCGCGGGCTCTGTGGCCAAGGGCACGCACCTCACCGGACCCGAGATCGACATCTTCGTCGCGTTCCCGCCTGACCTCCCGCGCAAGGACCTCGAGACCCGGGGCCTCGCACTTGGGCAGCTGCTCGAACGAGGGACGCACCTCTACGCGGAACATCCGTACACCCGCGGGTGGTACAACGGTTCCGAGGTGGAAATCGTCCCGTGCTACCGGATCACGGACGCGACGCAGCGGATGAGTGCGGTGGACCGCACGCCGCTCCACGTGGACTACGTCCTGGGCCGCATCAAGGACGAGCAGACGGACGAGATCCGCCTCCTGAAGGCATGGGCGGAGGGGATCGGGGTGTACGGCGCGGAGGCGAAGGTCCTCGGATTCAGCGGGTATCTGTGCGAGCTTCTCGTCCTGAAGTACGGGACGTTCCGCGGCGTGCTGGAGAGCAGCCTCGGCTGGCGACGCGGCCAGGTGATCGAGCTCGACCGGCTCGCGGGACGCGCGTTCACCGAGCCTCTCGTGGTCGTCGACCCCGTGGACCCGAACCGGAACGTGGCGAGCGCGGTCTCTGTGGAACAGCTCGCGACGTTCGTGCATGCCGCCCGCGAGTATTTGCGGGAAGCGAGCGAGCGGTTCTTCTTCCCGAAGCCGCTGAAGGGGCTGCCGATCCCGAAACTGCGCGCGCTCGCGAAGAAGCGCGGCGCAGAGCTCCTCGCGGTCTCCATCCCGGCGCCCGGGGTGACGGAGGACGTGCTGTACCCGCAGCTCCGGAAGGCCCACCGCGCGCTGCTCGACCTCTTCGAGCGGAACGGGTTCCTCGTCTTCGACTCCCATTTCGCCGTCGCGGGCAAGGAGATTGTCTTCCTCTTCGAGTTCCAGGTTGCGGCCCTCCCAAGGGTCCAGCGCCATGGCGGGCCTCCCGTATGGGTGAAGAACGCGAAGGATTTCCTCGACAAGTGGGGAGGAAGCAAGAAGACATTGGCCGGGCCCTTCGTCGACGGCGAACGCTGGGCCGTTGACGTGGAAAGGGAGGTCACGACGGCCGTCGGTCTCGTGAAGACGAAGTGGCGGGAGCTGAGCCTCGGGAAGGATCTGGACAAGACCGCACGACGGTCCTTCCGGGCGTACGCGGGAACTGCGGCTCTCCGGGCGGGCTACGCAGAAGGCTGGACGCGCTTATTTGCCAAGCGGTTCCCGTGGCTACGGTGAACGCTTCACGGGATTTCGAGAATCTGGAAAGTTGACCCAACCTGGCGCCCGGAGGCGTCCGCTGCCACGATGTCGATCTGGATTCTGCTGCTGGATGCCGGAATCACAACGAAGTAGGTCCCGCCGAGCAAAGGCTCGCTTTCATGCCCCTGGCACGGGTTGTTTCCCGAGGCGATGGTCGCATTCACATCATAGTCGGGCGGAACCGAGGGGGTCACATGGACGCGCAACGTCGTGACCCCGAGATTGTCGGTCGCGCGGAACAGGACGTAGTAGCTGTCATTTAGCGCACCCTTGGACACACCGACCGACCCTCCGGTCGGAGTGATACAGGCGAGGCCGGTCGTAAGCCCCGCGCGGTACGGGGAGACGGAGATCGCGTTGATTGTCGGATCCGCGAAGTCCCCGAAGGGCGGGTTGAGCATGATGATCCAGAAGGCCAGCCAGCTGAAGAAGTAGATCATCCCATGGCCGAACCAATCTCGTCGTTTGAACGCGTTGATTCGGATACCGAACAAGGGGAGCATGAAGTACAGGCCGAAGCCCATCGCGAGGCCGCCGACGAACGCGAGCGGCGGGTAGACGGCGAACAGGAGGAACGAAACGCCCGCGCCCACGATCGCCCACACAATCGTCGCCACGGACGCACGCGCGGCCCCCATCTCCTGCCGCATGTAGCCCACCTCGTCGAACTCGGGCGCGACCCAGTCCGAGCTCTCCTCCTTCCGTTTCCGGCGGGCCATCGGGCGTCGGTAGATGAGGGCCCTTCAAAAACCTTCGCTCAGCGACCGATCGGAATCTATGGGACATCCGTCGAATCCCAATCGAAGTGGAGATCCCGATCCAATCCGTCCAAGGTCTTGACGGCCTCCGCGGGGAGCTCCCAGTCGAACACGTCCGCGTTCTCGCGGATCCGCTCCGCAACCACGGATTTCGGAATTGCCACGAAGGCGTTCTGCAGACTCCAACGAATCAGGATCTGCGCGGGCGACCGGCCGAGCTTCTCCGCGAGCGCGCCGATCGTCGGGTCCTTCAATCGTCGACCTCGCGTCAGCGGGCTGTACGCCTCCACCTGAATCCCGTGCCTGCGGCAGTACGCGACCGCCTCCCCTTGTCGGAGGAACGGACTGAGCTCGATCTGGTTCGCCCCGGGAACGATCGCACTTTCGCGGGCGAGCCCCTCCAGATGACCGGCCATGAAGTTGCTCACGCCGATCGCCCTCGCCTTCCCGGATTCGAGCAGTTCCACCATGGCCCTCCACGTCTGGAGCCGCTTCCTCGGGACCGGCCAATGAATCAGATACAGGTCCAGGTAGTCCATGCGCAGCCGGCGGAGGCTCTCGCCGGCCGCTCGAAGCGTGGACTCGTACCCCTGGTCTCCGTTGCGCACCTTCGACGTCACGAACAGATCCTCGCGCGAAATCCCGCTCCCCCGGACCGCCGTCCCGACGTCTTTCTCGTTCCCGTACGCGCTCGCCGTGTCGATCAGCCGATACCCGATGCGAAGCGCCTCGCGAACGGCCGCGACACAGCGCTTCCCTTCCGCCCCGGCCGTGCCGAGACCCAGGACGGGCATCTTCACCTCGTTGTTCAGGACGATGCGGGAGTCGAGCCGCAACGACATGTGGCACAGAAACTCGCACCGCGGAAATGAACCTGCCGGGACGAGGACCGGATCAGGGCTGCGCGCGGGAGTACGCGTACGCCCTGGCGCGCATCTCGTCCATCTCGATCGTGAACTGGCGAATCGTCACGAGCATCGCGCCCACGAGGAGACCGCCGACATATCCGAGCGGAGCACCCGTGAGGACCCGCATCAGGTTCGTCGACTCATAACCGGCAATCGCGAACAGCTGCGTGAAGCCATCGATCGCGGTCGGGAGGAGTCCCGCGATCACGATCATCGCTCCCGCCCGCTCGGCGCCCAGCGACTGCAGGCGCCGTCGGATGAACATCGGGAAGGCGTTCAGCATGACCTGGCCCGTGCTCGTCGACGGCCGCGCGAACATCACCGCCAGCACGCCGAGGTTCGCGAAGATGTACATCGAGGTCATCCGAGCGTCGATCGGCATCTGGTTCCCATTCAGCCAGAAGGAGCGGAACCATAGCTGGTGGCACTGCGAATCGCCGAACGTGTAGACGATGCGGGCGTACAGGGGGAACGTCGCCCAGATGTCCCCGTGGTCCACAAGGTTCGCCCCGCCGACCTGATAGGCGAAGGATCCCGGGGGCACGGTGTACGGGGCGATGAAGAGGGACGCGGTCCACACGAGGTTCAGCACAAGGAGCGCGAAAAGCGCCTTGCTCCACGTGAGCCGTTGCCAGATCGCGGAGGCCACGTCCCAAGGTACGGACGGGAACGGAATAAACCTTTCCCAGAGGGGCTGCCGCCCGCTCACATCGCGTGCTTGGCGGGGTTCTTGTCGAACGTGGTCTTGCAGCCCGGCGAGCAGAAGTAGTACGTCTTGGCCTGGTACACGGAACTGCCCGCGGCCCGCTTCGGGTCCACCATCATCCCGCAGATCGGATCCTTCTCCATGATTCACCTCCTTGGGGTCCACCCATCTGGATTAGGCCGGCCTCAGAGCGTCGGCTTGAAGCGGCGCAGGGTCATCGAGTTCATCACGACGGACACGGAGCTGAAGCCCATCGCCGCGCCCGCGAGGATGGGATTCAGCACGATCCCGATCCCCGCAAGGACGCCCGCCGCGAGGGGGATCAGCGCGGTATTGTAGAAGAACGCCCAGAACAGGTTCTGCTTGATCTTCTGGACCGTGCGTCGGCTCAGCTGGATGGACGCGACGACGTCCCGCAGGTCGTCCTTAATCAGGACGATGCCGCCGGCCTCCATGGCCACGTCCGTGCCGCTCCCGAGGGCGATCCCGACGTCGCTCTGCGCCAACGCGGGCGCGTCGTTGATCCCGTCGCCGACCATCGCGACGACCTTGCCTTGCGTCTGGAGCTCCTTGATCTTCTCCGCCTTCTGACCCGGGAGGACTTCCGCGATCGCCCGGTCGACCCCCGCCTGGCGGGCGATCGCCTCCGCTGTGCGGCGGTTGTCACCCGTGAGCATGAGCACCTCGATGCCCATCCCCTTGAGAGCCCGCACCGCGTCGACGGAGTGGTCCTTGAGGGTGTCCGCGACGGCAATCACGCCGGCGAGCTTCCCGTCCACGGCCAGGATCATCGCGGTCTTCCCTTCGCCTTCCATCCGTTGAAGGACCGCCTCGGTCGCGTCGACGGAAATCCCGGCGCTCGACATGAGCGTCCGATTGCCGAGCAGGACCGCTCGGCCGCCAATCCGCGCTCGGATCCCGTGGCCCGGGATCGCTTCGAAATCCCGTGGGTCCTCGAGGGCGGGACTCCTCTCGGTCGCCGCGCGCACGATCGCCTCGCCGAGCGGATGTTCGGAACCTTTCTCCGCGGAACCCGCGACGTGCAGGATCTCCGCCTCGGAGAAGGGACCGAGCGGGGCCACGTCCGTCACGGACGGCTTGCCTCTGGTCAGGGTGCCGGTCTTGTCGAACACGACCGTCGTGAGCTTGTGGGCCTTCTCCAGGTACTCGCCGCCCTTGATCAGGAGGCCGTGCTCGGCCCCCTTTCCCGTGCCGACCATGATCGCCGCAGGCGTCGCGATGCCCAGGGCGCACGGGCACGCGATGATGAGGACCGCGATGAAGAAGATGAGGGAATGGGCGATCGACTGCCCGAGCGGGATGAACCACCAGAAGAAGGTGAACGTCGCGATGGCCACGACCGCGGGGACGAAGACCGCGGAGACGCGGTCCACGAGCTTCTGGATCGGCGCGCGGGCCACCTGGGCGTCCTCGACGAGCTTGATGATTTGGTTCAGCGTCGTGTCCGCCCCGACGCGGGTCGCCTTGATCTTCAGGAGGCCGGTCTTGTTGATCGTCGCACCGATCGCCGTGTCGCCGACCTTCTTGTCGACCGGGATCGATTCGCCAGTGACCATCGATTCGTCGATCGCGGAGAATCCCTCGACGATGATCCCGTCCACGGGCACCCGTTCGCCCGGACGTACGACGAACAGGTCGTCCACCTGGACGAGTTCGATCGGGACCTCCTCCTCGCGTCCGTTGCGCACGACACGCGCGGTACGGGGCGCGAGATCCATGAGCTTCCGAATCGCGTCGCTCGCCCGGTCCTTCGCGATCTCCTCGAAGTACTTCCCGAGGAGGATGAGGCCGATGATCACAGCCGCGGTGTCGTAGTACGTCCCCTTGTCCGCGAGGACAACGCCGAGGAGAGGAAGGAACGTCACGACCGCGCTGTACCCCCACGCGGCCGTCGTGCCGATCGCGATGAGCACGTCCATGTTCGCGCTCCGATTCCGGAACGCGTCCCATGTGCCGCGGTAGAACCGCCATCCGGCGACGAACTGGACCGGCGTCGCAAGGACGAAGAAGACGAGGTTCACGGGCTCGTCGAGGCCCATGAGCCACCACCCGAGCCCCTGACCGAACGTCACGACGAACATCGGGAGCCCGACCCCCAGACTGAAGGCGATGAGCCGCTTGAGCCGCGCCATCTCCTTCTCCGGCGCGGTGAAGGTCTCGAGGCACGTCTCCGAGCAGAAGTAGTACGTCCGGCCGCGGACAACCGCCGTCAGCGTGGACGTCGTCTCGTCCACGTACATGCCGCACACGGGATCCGTCGCCATGGTCTCACCACGTCTCGCCCGAGGACGAGACGGTCCGTCGTCCTTGTTGGTTCCGCTTAACGATTGTAAAGCGCGCCTTATGGCGTTGTGCCCCGCTCAGCGGTACATCTCGGGAGGGATCGGCTCTCCCTTGACCACGGGTTTCGCCATCTGCTTGAGACGCTGAAGGTGCTCCTCGAGGCCGCGGGCCTGCTCCTGCAGGGGCGCGAGGTCGATGCGGATCTCCGGGAGGAGCGCGTCGAGCGCGCGCACGAGCGCCACCGCCGCGCGGGCGTCCGGCATGTCCCCGCGGGCCTCCGCGAGGAGCGCGATCACGTCCGTGTTGCGCCAGCGACCTTCGTTCAAGAGGACGCCAGTGACGCCCGTGATCATCCCCGTCTCGAGCTGCGGGATCCCACGCTTGTCCAGCTCGGCGCGCGCGCGGTCCGTGCTGCCGACGCCCCAGACGGGCGGCTCCTCTGCGGTGGGCGCGCCCTCCTCGGTCGGAAGGCCCTCGAGCGGGATGATCTGGCGGCAGCCGTGCTCGTGCGCCCACCGCATCAGGGCGTAGGCCAGGGGCCGGTGGGTCGCCATGGGGAGCGGCATCTCGCAGATGAAGACGGCGAGCCGCGGGTCCTTCGACGCGTACACCCGGGCGGGGAACTTCGGCTTCTTCGCGTAGACCATCGAGAGCGAGGGGAAGTCCGGCGACTCGAGGGCGCACACCTGGTCGACCTTCAGCATCGTGATCAAGTACGTCGCGGTGATCGTGCTCACGAGGCCCACGCTCGGGAAGGCCGCGACGACGGTCCCGCCTTTCATGTCGATGTCCTTGAACGTCCGCAGCTCGACGTCGGCCAAGGGATTTCCCCGCACCGCGATGCGGTCTCTCGACTAAGTAAATTTGGAACGTGTCGCGGACGTGCCCGCAGGCCGCGCGGACCGGTGCGATTTTCTAGCGATTGTATATATAGCCGGTACCCGAAGGCCAAGTCGAGGCACAACCTCGAACCGGGTCGGGACGGAACGGTGGGAGCGATGATCCATTCCTCGGAGTCGACCTGGTCGCGTCGAGCGATCGCCGCAGGGCTCCTCCTCGTGATCTCGACCGCGATGATCAGCGGCGTCTCGACGTTCGTGAACTTCTGGGCCGTGCAGGGTTCGAATTCCGACGCGTTCATCACGGCGCGCAACCTCCTCGTGGCGGCGCTCCTCGTGCCGATGGCCCTCCTCGCTCGGAGGGAGGTCCGCGTGCGCCTGCGCAGGGTGGACTGGGCGCGACTCGCGACGATCGGACTCGTCGGCGGCGCGATCCCCTTCGTCCTCTTCTTCCGCGGCCTCCAGATGGCGGGCTCCTCGGGCGCGGCCACCGCGACGTTCGGCTATCGCACCCTGTTCGTCATGGCGACGATCCTTGGCGTCGTGTTCCTGAGGGAGCGGTTCTCGTCGCGGATCGTCCTCGCCGCGGGCCTCTTCCTCGGGGGCAACGCGCTCCTCCTGTCGATGACCGCACCCGTGTGGTCGGACGGCACGCTGCTCGTCCTTGCGGCCACGGGCCTGTGGGCGGGCGAGTACACCCTTTCTAAGCGGATCTTGCGGGACCTGCCCTCGTCCACGGTGGCCCTCGGCCGGATGGGCTTCGGAGGCGTCTTCCTCGCGGCCTACCTCGTCCTCTCCGGTCAAGCGGCCGCTGCGATCGGCCTGGGCCCGGCACAGTGGGCGTGGATCGGCCTCAGTGCGTTCCTCCTGTTCGGATTCGTGACCACATGGTATGCGGGCCTCCGGACGGTCCCCCTGTCCACCGCCACCTCCGTCCTCGTCCTCGCCTTCCCGATCACGTGGGCCCTGGGCGCCCTGGCGGGCCGCACGCCCGTCGGGATCGCGCAGGCGGCCGGCGCCACGGTCGTCGGGGTGGGCGCCGTCGTGGCGATCGGGGCCGCCTCCCTCCGGGAGACGTGGGACTTCGTGCTCGTCACGGCCCGAGCGAAACTCGCGAAGGTCGCGGGGCGATGAACGGAGTCCAGCTCGGAGCGCGATTCAGTATCGCGACGAACCGCTTGCGGTTCTGCGGTCCCGACGAGGCCGAGCCCTTGCTGTTCCGCGCGATCGTCGAGGGCCGGGACCTCCAGGCCGCCGGAGGGGCCCTCCTGAAGTTCGAGGCGCTCGAGCCCTATCTGACCGCCATCGCGGAGAAGAACGGTCGGAACCCGCTCGATCGCGAGGTGGCCGAGGCGTACTGGATCGGCAACGAGCTCCTGGACGGCTTCACCCGCGACGACTTCCGGCGGCTCCTCGAGCGCCTCCGGCGAAAGGGACTTCCCGGTCCGGTCGCCCGTACGCTCGCGGACCATCTGCCCGCGCGGCCGATCCCGCATCACATGTTCCACGTGGCCTACGTGGGCGTGGGCTCCGTCACGGGGCATGTGGAGACGACACTCGACAACATGGACAAGTGCCGGCCCTCCTGGGCCCGGGTGACGCGCGTCGACGACGCGAACCTGCACGTCGAGCGTCCGGGACTCGTCCTCGAGGCCGGGCGGCTCGCGATCGGGCCGATGCGTGCGCACACGGTCCCGTTCGATCCGCGGATCCTCCCGGGAGTCCACGAGGGGGACTGGGTCGCGATCCACTGGGACTGGCCCGCGATGGTCCTCGAGACGGAGGACCTCGCGCACATCCAGGAATATACCCGCCGGTCCATCGATGCGGCGAACGAGGCGCTCCTCGCCTTACGGGTCCTCTAGGACCATCGTCGCACGCCGCACGATCAGGCCTCGGCCGCCGCGGAAATCCAGGTCGGCCCCGCAGTCCGGGCACGACGCCTTCGGAATCCCGTGCTCCGCCGAGGGCACGAAATCGAAGGCCTTCGCCGCGTTGCACGCCGGGCAGAACGCGACCGCAGGTGCGATCGTCACGTGCAGATCCGTCTCCTCGAGGACGGTGCCGATGGCCTCCGCGCGGAACGCCCGGCGAAGCGTGTCCTCGCGCAATCCCTCGAGCTGGCCGATCTCCACGTCGATGGACCGCACCCCGGAGGCCGCGCGACGATCGACCTCCGCGAGGACCGCTTGGACGATCTGTCGCGCCATCACGGTCTCATGCATCGAGGGCCCCGACCTCGTCCCAGGCCTCGAGCATCGCTTCCGCGTCACGGGCGTCCACGGTCATCATGGCCACGCCCCCTTGGACGAGGACGTAATCACCCGGTTTCACGGAGAGCCGGCTCACGTCGACTTCGCGGACGCGGCCCTGGGACTCGACGATCGCCCGGTCTCCCTCGACGGAGCGCACCCGGAACGGGATCGTGAGGCACATCTCGCTTCCTCTTGTCTGAACGCCCTGCC
The DNA here is from genome assembly GCA_947084985.1 of Methanobacteriota archaeon. Classification (GTDB taxonomy): domain Archaea; phylum Thermoplasmatota; class Thermoplasmata; order RBG-16-68-12; family RBG-16-68-12; genus RBG-16-68-12. The sequence continues at coordinate 13,646 of CAMTUI010000024.1, forward strand.
ACCGAGATAAACTTCGACCTTGCCGATACCTGCAATACATACATTATGGTAGCGACGTACTAATCCGGCCGCTCTCGTCGATATCCGCGGCGAGAGTGTGATCGAGATCCGATTCCACGGGAGGGGCGGCCAGGGGACCGTCATCGCCTCGGAGCTCCTCGCGCAAGCCGCGTTCATCGAAGGGAAGACGCCGCAGAGCTTCCCGTTCTTCGGCGTCGAGCGCCGCGGGGCGCCCGTGACCGCGTTCACGCGGATCGATGACAAGCCGATCCAGGTGCGGACAAGCATCACGACGCCGGACATCGTCGTCGTCCTGGACCCAGGCCTGCTCCGCACGATCAACGTGACCGCGGGGCTGAAGCCGAACGGCCTCTTGCTCGTGAACACGCACCTGCCCCCGGACCGACTCGGGATCGACTTCATGGGCCGTGTTGCGACGGTCGATGCGACGGGCATCGCCCTTGCGCACGGCCTCGGCTCGCGCGCGACGCCCATCGTGAACACGGCGATCCTCGGGGCCTTCGCCCGCGTGAGCGGGCTCGTCGGGCTTCCGTCGGTCCTCGAGGCGATCGCGAAGTTCGTGCCCGCGAAGAAGGACGCGAACCGCGCGGCCGCGGAAGACGCGTTCGACCATGTGACGCAATTCGAGGTGATCGTTCGATGACGTCCTACGAGACCGTCGAGGACCTCCCGGAGGTCTGCATCGCGACCCTGCCGAGCGACCAGATCGAGACCGCGAGCTGGCGCACGATGCGGCCCGTGATCCGACTCGAGGCGTGCACGAAGTGCAATGTCTGCTGGAAGTTCTGTCCGGACATCGCGATCGCGATCAACGAAGAAGGCTACCCCGTCGTCCTGCTGGACTATTGCAAGGGCTGCGGGATCTGCGCGGAGGAATGCAAGCCGCGCGCGATCGACATGGTGAAGGAAGGGTGACCATGCCGCTCCAGGTGATCTCCGGGAACTACGCGCAAGCCTACGCGGCGAAGCTCGCACGCGTGCAGGTGATCTCCGCGTATCCGATCACGCCGCAGACGACGATCGTCGAGAGGCTCGCGGACTTCGTCGCCTCCGGCGAACTCCCGGCGGAGTACATCAAGGTCGAGTCGGAACACAGCGCGATGCAGGTGTGCATCAGCGCAGCGGGCATGGGCGCCCGCACGTATACGGCGTCCTCGAGCCAGGGCCTCCTGCTCATGCACGAGCTCCTGCACTGGGCGAGCGGGATCCGCGCGCCGATCGTGATGGGGGTCGCCAACCGCGCGATCGCGCCTCCCCTCTCGATCTGGACGGACCACAGCGACACGATCGCGCAGCGGGACACGGGCTGGATTCAGTACTACGCGGAAAGCAACCAGGAG
>CAMTUI010000025.1:0-56310 GCA_947084985.1 Methanobacteriota archaeon
GCCTGGGGTCCACGATGATGTCCTTCATGAGGACCGGGAAGGCTGTCCGTGCGGCGCGCCGGACGAAGTCGAGGTGGCCTCCGAAAATGCGAGGCTCCGCGAGCACGGAGAGGCCGAGAGGCTCCACCGCGACGAGGGCCGCGAGGAGATCGTCGAAGGCCGCAGCGCTCTTTCCGCTCTTCATCATGGGAGAGGCGAACTTGATCTCCACGATCACGTCGGCCGACTGGTCGCCCGTCCCGAGGGATTCGAGGAAGGACGGGCTTCGTCGATCCGATTCGACCGCACGATAGTACCCCTCGGCGACGAGCTCTTCCGCGTTCGAGACCAGGCGCTCAAGCGTATTCATGGACCTCCACCCTCGACGGGTCTCCGCCCGTCGCTCGGATCAGATCCACCAGGCGACCCAACGCGCGTCCGGAATCGAGTGCTTCCGCTGCGATCGCGAGTCCTTCCCTCAGGGTCGGCGCCTTCGCGCCCACGTAGATCCCGGCCGCGGCATTCGCGAGCACCATGTCCCGCTTCGCCCCGTGTTCTCCCCGAAGGATTCGAACGGCCTCGCGCGCGGCGCTCGCCGGATCGGCACCCGCAAGGGCGGCGGGATCGGCGGGAGACAATCCCATGTCCTCCGCGCGCAGGACGTAGCGGCGGATCTCCCCGTCGACCAGTTCGCCCACGGAGGTCGGGCAGCACAGGCAGATCTCGTCCACGCCGGCCTGGCCGTGCACCACGAGGACGTGTTCCATCCCGAGACGGGCGGCGACGGACGGCAGGCGATCGACGAGCTGTTCGGAGAAGACGCCGAGCACGTGGCCTTGCGCTCCTGCGGGATTCGTCAGGGGGCCGAGGACGTTGAAGATCGTCCGCACACCAATCTCCTTACGCGGGCCGATCGCGAATCGCATCGCGGGATGGAATTTGGGCGCGAACATGAAACACAGCCGCTGCTCCCTCAGGATGCGCTCGACCTCCGGAGGCTCCAGGTCCACGCGGACGCCGAGGGCCTCGAGGAGATCCGCGCTGCCGCACGCGCTCGTGACGGCCCGGTTCCCGTGTTTCGCGACGGTCACGCCAGCCGCGGCCACGACGAACATCGCGATCGTCGAGACGTTGAACGTCCTGAGAGGTGCACCGCCCGTGCCGCACAGGTCCACGATCCGGCCGTTCCCCTCCATGTGGATTGCCGAGGACCGCTCGCGCATCGCCGCGGCCATCCCCGCGATCTCGTCGACCGTCTCGCCTTTGATCCGGAGCCCGACGAGCAGGGCCGCAACCTGCGCCGGGGTCGCGTGCCCGTCCATGATCTCCGCCATGGTCCCATGGGCGCGGTCGAAGGGGAGGGATCGGCCGTCGACGACGTCGGCGATCGCGTCGCGAATCAACGCCGCACCCCGCGGAGGAAATTATGCAGGAGCTCGGGTCCCTCCGGCGTGAGGATCGACTCCGGGTGGAACTGGACGCCTTCGATCGGATGCTTGCGGTGGCGAACCGCCATGATCTCCCCGTCGTCGGCGGTGGCGCTCACCTCGAGGTCGGGCGGGAGCGTATCCCGTTCGATCGCGAGGGAGTGGTAGCGGCCCGCGACCATCGGATTCGGCAGGCCCTCGAAAATCGTGCGGCTGTCATGGCGGATCCGACTCACCTTTCCATGGAGGATCCGCGCGGCGTGGCCAACCCGGCCTCCATATGCCGTGCCGATCCCCTGGTGTCCGAGACACACGCCCAGCGTGGGCGTCCTCGGGCTGACGTCCCGTAGGATGTCTGCGCAGACGCCGAAGTCGCGAGCGTTCGTCGGGTGGCCGGGTCCCGGCGAGAGGACGATCGCATCGGGTGCGATCCGCAGCACGTCCTTCAGCGTGATCGCATCGTTGCGATGCACGACAGGCTCGGCCCCGAGCTCCCCGAGCCGCTGGTACAGGTTGTAGACGAACGAGTCGTAGTTGTCGACGATCAGGACCCTCATGCGCTCGCCTCCCGAAGGGCGGACCGCAGCCCTGCGAGCTTGTGCTCCGTCTCCACCCACTCCCGCGCGGGGTCGGAGTCCGCCACGATCCCTGCGCCCGCCTGCAGGTAGTACATCGAGTGCTCCGCGAAGAGGGTGCGGATCGCGATGGCCGTGTCGAGGTTGCCGTTCAGGGACAGGTATCCAACGACGCCGGCATAGGGGCCGCGGGGTCGACCTTCGAGCTCATGGATGATTTCCAGAGCGCGCGGCTTCGGCGCGCCGGAGACCGTGCCCGCGGGGAACGTCGCTGCGAACGCGTCGAGGGCGTCTTTCCCCCGCGCGAGCGTCCCCTCGACCCTCGACACGAGATGCTGCACGTGGCTATACCGCTCGACGGACAGGTACTGCGGCACGTGCACGGACCCGAACTCGCAAACCTTCCCCAGATCGTTGCGCGCCAAGTCCACGAGCATGTTGTGCTCCGCCCGTTCCTTCTCGTCAGCTCGGAGCTCCGCCGCTAGCCGTTCTGATTCCAGGGGAGACGCGCCGAGCGGACGCGTTCCCGCAATTGGGAAGGTCGTCGCGTTCCGGCCTTGGACCCGCAGCAACATCTCCGGGCTCGAGCCGATCACCCTACGGGCCCCGAAGTCGAGGTAGTACATGTAGGGACAGGGATTGATGCGTCGCAGGGCTTCGTAGAAGGCGAGGGGGTCGCCATGCATCGTCCCGCGATCTCGCCGCGACAGGACGATCTGGAACGCTTCGCCCTCCTCGATGTACCTCTTCGCCCGTGTGGCGGCATCCATGAACGGACCCGGCCCGACTTCCGGGACGGCATCCCCCGCATCGAAGACGGGCTCGTGCGTCCGGGCCTTCGGCAGGTCCTCGGCGCGGGACCGCCCGTGAGCGAAGTATTCCGCCGTCCGGCGGACGTGGTCGACGATGACGCCATCCAGGTATAATCCGAACTCGAATTCCGGAAAGCCGGAGGAGTCGGATACCGGCACGGAATCCAGGTTCCGGACGAACTCGAAGGACACATAGCCCACGAGGCCTCCGACGAAGGGACCGGGCGCGTTGGGCACGGCGTGGGTTCGCAGCACCTCGCGCAGCGCATCGAGCGGATGGTTCGTCTTGAAGGAATCTCCGTTGGACCGGAAGATACCGCCGCGGTAGCTTACAATGAGCTCCGGATCAAAGCCCACGAACGTATGCTCCCGCAGCCGCTCCGGGCCCGTCAGGCTCTCGAGCAGGAACGCGTGTGGGTGATCGTCCCGCGACGCCGCGAACACGGCGTACGGGTCCAGACGGGGATCGAGGCGGATTCGCAGCAGGGCATCACCTCCGCATCGGCATGGGCGCAAGTTCGCGGTCGAAGACCACGTCGGCGATCTGTCCCGCTAGGCTCGCGGGATCCTCGGAGGCGAAAAGCGCGCGGCCCACGGAGATCCCCGCGACGCCCGCGGCGAAGGCTTGCCGGAGGAATTCAAGCCACGTCGACACGACGGCGGGACTGGGACCGCCGGCGAGGAGCAGGGGCACCGGACAACCGTGCACGATCCGGCGGAGACCGTCTGCCGGCCCGCCGTACGAGATTTGCACGAGGTCGGCCCCGATTTCCGCGGCCGCCCTCGCCGCATGGGCGACGGACGCCTCATCGACGGATGTCGTTCCGGCAAACCGGGAGTCGTACGCCATCGCGAGGGTCGGGATGCCAAGGGCATGGGCTTCATCCGCAACACGAGCCGCATCGGCTACCATCCGATCCTCCGCGGCATCACCGAAGTGGATCTGCACGGAAACCGCATCGGCCCCGAGGCCGACCGCGCGTTCCACAGTGGCCACAAGGACCTTCGTGGTCGGCGAGGACCCGAGGAGCGTCCCGGCGGACAGGTGGACCACAAGGGCGCGTCCCGCGATGATGTCGGCCGGGAGATGACGCACCATCCCCGGATTCGCGATGATCCCCGTTTCCGGGGCGCCGCGGACCTGCTCGAGGATCTCTCGCGGTCGTTCGAGTCCCGGAATCGGGCCCGCGGGAATCCCGTGTTCCAGGGCAATCAAGAAGGCCCGGCTGTTCGGGCCGAGGAGCCTCCGGAGGCGCCGTGGTATCCCGGAAAGTGGCACGAGGATCCCTCAAAATGCACCTAAATGTAAACTACACATTATATTTATACATTATTGTATTTTATCCATCATCGAATATGTTGACCTGCGAGCGCTGCGAACGTTGGAGCCGGCGTGTGCAGGACGAACGTATTTGCGCGTCACCCGCGCTCCTGCCGCGGGAGAGGCGATGGTAACCCGGAGACGGCCGCCGGCCTTCCAATCGGCCGCGCACGAGATCCTTCGGGCCATGTGGGACTTCAATCCGACGGCGGCGGCGAGCTCCGGGCTCCACCAGTACGATGGCCAGCTCGCGGACTATTCCGCCTCGTCGGTGGAACGCCGGGTCGCGCAAGTCGACCGACAGCTGCGGGCCCTGGATCGCCTGAGGCAGTCGCGCTTCTCGGCGAGGCAGCGGCTCGAGTCGGGCGTGTTGAGGGGCATGCTCCTGTCGGAGCGCTTCGATCTCGCGGACCAGCGCATGCATCGAACGCTCCCGACGTTCTTCCTGTATCGGCTCAGCGTCGTGAACTATCTCATGAGGGACTACTCGCCTCTCGATCGGCGGCTGCGCGCGGTCGCGCACATGCAGGAGCAAATCCCGCGGTACGTTCGGCAGCTCCGGGGGACAATGGACCGTCGACTCGCCGACACGTGTTACGAGATGGCGGAGATGGCCGCGCGAGGGATCGCGGACTCGTACGAGCGGGAGCTGCCGGAACACCTGGACCGAGCGGCCCCTGGGGTCCGGGCGCTCGTCAAGCGGACGAACGACATCGCGATTCGGGAGCTGAATGCTCTCGCGGCGGACCTCGAGATGAAGTACAAGCCACGCGTGAAGCGAGAATTCGCGCTCGGGCGGGCGAAATACGAGCGCATGATCCTTTCGGAACACCTCGCGCGAATTCCGATTGAACGACTCCTGGATGTCGGACTCGAGGACCTCGAAGCGAACAAGAAGCGTCTCCTGGAGACGGCGCATGCACTGGATCCGGGGAGGACGCCCCCGGAGGTCATGGAGACGATCGCGAAGGACCATCCCTCCGCGGACTCCCTCATCGAGGACACGCGCGCGATGCTCGAGGAGATCCGCCAGTTCGTCATCGACGACGATGTCGTCGCGGTGCCGTCGGAAGAGCGTGCACAAGTCATCGAAACTCCGCGCTTCTATCGCTTCGCGACCGCCGCGATGAACTCCCCCGGCAGTTTCGAGAAGGTCGCGAAGGAAGCGTACTACTACGTCACCCCGGTCGAAGATGCTTGGCCGCCGGAGAAGCAAGAGGAATGGCTCCGCCACCTGAACTACGCCAGCCTGAGGAACATCTCCGTCCACGAATGCTATCCGGGCCACTACGTCCATTTCCTGCACCGGAAGCGTGTGAAGTCGACGGTCCTCCGGAGTTACTTCTCGTACGCGTTCACCGAGGGCTGGGCTCACTACTGCGAGGAGATGCTCGCCGACGAGGGGTTCGGGGACCTGCGCCTCCGCCTCGTCCAGCTTCAGGACGCCCTGCTCCGGAACTGCCGCTACGTGTCGTCGATCCGCATGCATACGTCCGGGTGGTCCTGGGAGGACGCCACGCGGTTCTTCATGGAGAACGCGTTCCTCGATCGCCTGCCCGCGGAGCGGGAGGCGAAGCGGGGGACGTGGGACCCCGGCTACCTGAACTACACGCTCGGGAAGCTGATGATCAAGAAGCTCCGGGCCGATTGGTTCGCGCGGCACAAGGACGCGACCCTCAGAGAGTTCCACGACGCCCTGCTTGGTCTCGGGGCTCCCCCACTGGGCTTCGCGAGGGAGCGCCTCCTCGGTCCCCGCGCCGGGCCGCCCCTCTGATGCCCCCTACGGAACATATTGTACGCACCGAGGGCATTTCCGTGGCGCTCACCTTACGGAGACGATCGTATGGCCGTTGTGAAGGTTCGAGACGTGATGTCGACGGAGGTCTTCGAAATCTCCGAGGACGCGACGATACAGGCAGCGGCGAGGCGCATGGCAGACGCCCACACGAACAGCCTCATTGTCCGCCCGGAAGGGAAGGAGGAGCCCTTCGGGATCATCACGTCCACGGACATCGTCGACGCCCTCGCGGTAGAAGTGGATCCGACGAAGGCACTCGTGGGGGAGATTGCGACGGCGCCCCTGGTGACGATCACGCCTGGGGTGCCCATCGCGTATGCCGCCCGGCTCATGAAGCGCGCGAACCTGCGCCACCTCGCGGTCTTCAACGGCCGGGAGATCGTTGGCGTGCTCAGTGCGTACGACTTCATGAAAGCCCTCGGGGGCTACAAGGACCTCCGGGGGCTTCGGGATGCGGACCTGATTTCGCCCTCCGTGCAGTGAGCCGCTTCACGCCGGCGCCGTCGGGGCCATGGAGCCGCTAGGCTGTGCCTTCCGGCCGAAGAACTCCCGGTGGACCGCCTGCACGGCCCGCTCGAGGTCCTTCGTGTCCACCGTGAAGTGGTACGCGACCATCGAGGCGCCCGCGGAGATCAGCTGGACGTTCACCCCAAGTTCCGCGACGGCCCGGAACACACGGGCGGCGATCCCCTTCGCGTAGCCGAGGCCCTCGCCGACGAAGCAGATCAGAGAAGCGTGGGGAGAGACCTCGATCCGCTCCAAGACGCCCGAAGGCAGGCGACCGAGGGCCTTCTTCGCTCGGTTCATTGCGTCGGACTCCACGAGGAAGGCGATGCACGTCTGCGACGTCGCCGCGCTGTACACGTTCACCCCAGCGTCCGCGATCGCGGTCGCGGCCTGGGCGAGCAGACCCTCCTTGACTCCGGCCCCGGCCGTGAACACCCTGAGCGTCGTCAAGTCGCGGACGTACGAGACGCTCTTCACGTCGCCCGTCTTGTCGACCGTGTCCGGGCCGATTCGCGTACCGGTGTCCTCCGGGCGGAAGATGTCCTTTACGACAATCGACACGCCGGACGCCCGAGCCGGCTGGACCGCGCGAGGATGGAGGACTTTTGCGCCGAAGTAGGACAGCTCTGCGGCTTCGTCGTACGACAGGGCGGCGAGGCGGAACGCCTCGGGTACAATCTTCGGGTCCGCGCTCATGAAGCCGCCGACGTCCTTCCAGATTTCGATGAACGGAAGTTCGAGGGCATTCGCAACGACGGCCGCGCTGTAGTCGGAGCCGCCGCGGCCGAAGGTCGCCGTCTTCCCCTCCGGCGATTGACCGAAGAAGCCGGTGATCACGCTGACGTGTCCCACGTCGGCCTGGCGGCGCAGGAACGGGGCCATGTGGGCTCGCGTTTCCTCGAGCAAGGCAGTCGCGTTCCCGTAGTGGTCGTCCGTCATGAGGCCAATCTGGTCCGCCTCGAACGGGGCCGCGTCAATCCCGCGATCGCGGAGGTTCGCGGAGACGACTTGCGCGCTGAGCCGTTCTCCAAACGACAGGGCGAGGTCGCGGATGCGGGACGTCGTCTCCTCCGTGTACGAGATCCCATAAAGGAGACGCGAGAGCTTCGTGCAGAGGGCCTCAATCGCCTCGACGGCGCCGTCGTGGCCGCTCCGGGATTTCGGCAGGAGGCTGAGGTGCTTCCGGCGGAGTTCCGCCACATAGAGGTCGATCTCCTTCTCCTCCCGGGGCTTCGCAATCGTCGTGAAGAGGGAGTCCGTGACGCCGGCAATCGCCGAGACCACGAGGAACCGGCGCGTCGAGTCCTCCTGGAGGAGCTTCGCAATCCGGTCGTACATGTCCGGCCGGCTCACGCAGACACCGCCGAACTTCGCGACCTTCGCGGGCTTACCCAAGGTACCCTCTCCGATGCGCCAGCTCCGCGTTCAGGACGCTTCCGCCCGCACCGCCGCGTATCGTGTTGTGCGACAGCACAAGGAGGCGCAGGTTGCGATCCGCGATGCGGATGCGCCCAACCGTCGCGGCCATGCCGCGGGCCCTCGCCGGCTCGCCCGCCATCGCATCGAGCAGCGGCTGCGGCCGATTCCGCTCTGGACGGACGATGATTGGCGCTTTCGGCGCGGTCGGCAACTTCCTTCGCTGCGGCTCGCCGCGGTAAGAGGACAGAAGGGAGGAAACCTCCTCCGGGGTCACGTCCTCCCGGAGAGGGATGGAGACCGCCTCGAGGTGGCCCTCGCGGACGGCCACGCGCACGCAGCTCGCCCAAACCTCGAGGGGGCTCGCGACGACGCCGTCCGACCAAGTCCCGAGGATTTTCTTCGCCTCGCGCCGCATCTTCTCCTCCTCGCCCTCGATGAACGGGAGGAGATTCCCCGTGATGTCCATGGACGGCACCCCGGGATAACCGGCGCCGGACAGCGCCTGGTACGTGGCCACGTGGACCTCCGAGAAGTCGAGCGCGTCCGCCAAGGGCTTTAGGGCGAGGACGAGGCCCGTGATCGAGCAGTTCGGGTTCGCGGCTAGGAAGCCCCCGTTCTTGTACGACGGCTGACGCTCGACGAGGGCCAGATGGTCGGGGTTCACTTCCGGCACGAGCAGCGGCACCTCCGCGTCCATGCGGTGAGAGGATGCGTTTGAAAACACACGGATCCCCGCCCGGGCGGCAGCCGCCTCCGGTTCCGTGGCAACATCCGACGGGAGCGCGCTGAACGCCGCGACGACCTCCCGCCGCACGAGGACCTTCGGATCGACCGGCTCGAGTTCCATCGAGCCGACGGCCGAGTCGAGGGGGATGTCCTCGAGGCGCCAGAAGTCCGCGAGGCGGCCGCCGACCTTCCGCTGGGATGAGCACAGGACGGCGAGATCGAAGACCGGGTGGTCCTGCAGGAGTCCGACGAAGCGCTGTCCGACGTTCCCGGTCGCACCGAGGACGGCCACGGGGATCTTGCTCATGTTGCGGGTCCTCCGAAGTACGCGCGGGTCTGTTCGATGAGCCGGAGGAAGTCGGATCCGTCTGGCGCTTGCGTGGCCCGCTCCCACTCGTCGAGGGTCTCGCGGATCCGTCGGTAGATGAACGGGGTGTGCGGATTCAGCGCCTGGATGTCCCGGAGGAGGGCGGGCGGATCGCCGAGCAACCCGGCTGCCGCAACCGACAGTCGGGAGAAGGTCGTCCCCGCAGGCCGCTTCAAGCCGGCGAGGTCGAATGGGCTCCGGGCCACGGACCGCGCGAACGTGAGGAGGCAGAGGTGACTGAGGCCGAGGAGGAACGCCATGAACTCGTCGTGGTGGTCCAGGGAGACGTCGACGAACGACGCACCGCTCGGGCGGAACAGCTCCTTCGCCTCCAGGACGGCGACGTCGTTCCCGCAGTCGCTGAACGTGATGTTGCCGCTCGAGAGGGGCCAGAGGCTGGGACCGAACATCGGATGGACGCTCGCGACGCGGAGGCCCGCGCGCCCCATCTCCCGCAGGACCTTCTCGACAGGCGCCTTCAGGCTGCACACGTCGAACACGAGGGCCTCGGGCTCCATCTCCGCGATCCGCGCGAGCACTTCCGCCGATACGGACATGGGGACGGATACCGCGACGACGTCTGCCTCGCGGACGCCCTGCTCGAGATCCGGTTCGTACGCGAACCCTTCGAGGGGCCCCGCAGGATCGTTCACGATCACCTCGCGGCCGCGCGAGCGGAAGTAGCGAGAGAGCCACTGGCCCATCTGTCCCGCGCCGCCGACGACGAGGACCCGTTGGTGAATCGGACTCGGCGGGCGGACCGCTTCCTGGCGGCGCACGCTCTCGTCGATCAGCAGGCGGGCGAGGCCCTCCGCGAAGGACGGCGTAATCCCGCGGGTCGCGCACTCCCGGAGGAGCCGCGTGTGAACGACGTCCTCCGTGTCCTCGTCCCGCACCGGGCGGCCAAGCAGCTTTTTCTCCAAGCCCACCTGAGCGGCGAGGTGGAGCCGCTTCGCCACGAAAGTCACGATTTCCTTGTCCACCGCCGCGATTTCTTCGCGCAAGCGCACGATCTCCGCATCGCTCACAAGAATCCCCCCAAGAACATGAGGTCCAAGATGGCCATTGCGGCCACGTTCTCGACCACGGGCACCGCGCGCGGCACGATGCACGGGTCATGACGCCCTGTCACGACGACCTCCGTCGGCGACATCGTCTCCAAGTCCACGGACCGCTGCGGTTTCGCGATCGACGCGGTAGGCTTCACGGCGACGCGGAACGTGACCGGCATGCCATTCGTGATGCCCCCGAGGATACCGCCCGCGTTGTTCGTCTCCGTGACCACGCGGGCCCCCTCGATCACGTACGGGTCGTTGTGCTCGCTCCCCCGCATCGACGCGGACCGGAAGCCGGCCCCGAAGTCCACGCCCTTCACGGCAGGGATCGAGAACAGGAGATGGGCCAGGCTGGACTCGACGGAGTCGAAGAACGGCTCGCCCACTCCGACCGGCACGCCCGTGGCGGTCGCTTCGATGACCCCTCCGACGCTGTCGCGGTTCTTCCGCGCGGCCTCGATCTCCGTAATCATGCGGTCCGCCGCATCGAGGTCCGCACACCGCACCGGCGTTCGCTCGACGTTCGCCTCGATCTCTTCCGGCGTGACGGACCGTGCGGTCACGCTGCCAATCTGGATCGCATGAGCGTAGAAGCGGATTCCGCGCGGGGCGAGGATCTGGCGGGCGACCGCTCCGGAGACGACGAGGGGGGCGGTCATCCGACCGGAAAGCTGCCCGCCGCCACGAAGGTCGCCCTTGCCGCCATACTTCACGAGAGCGGGGTAGTCCCCATGGCCGGGTCGGGGGACGCGCGCGACGTCCGCGTACGATTTCGACTGGACGTCCTGATTCCGGATGATCGCTACGATGGGTGTACCGGTCGTGACCCCATCCCGAAAGCCCTCCGGGAACTCAACCCGGTCCTCCTCCTTGCGCTGGCTCGTGACCAGACTCTGGCCCGGCCGGCGGCGATCGAGCTGCCCCTGGACGAGGCCTTCGTCGATCTTCGTACCTGCCGCAAGTCCCTCGATCGTGCAGCCGACGAAGGGTCCATGGCTCGTCCCGAAAATCGTCGTGCGGTAGCGAACTCCGAACGCGTTCATGCGATCACCGCATGCAGGGCCCCGAGGGACCGGAAATCGTCAAGGAAGGTGGGATAAGAGACGCGGAAGCACCACGGGTCCGTGATGTCCACAGCGTCGTCGGCGACGAGTCCCGCCACGGCGGCCGCCATCAGAATCCGATGGTCCCCACGCGAGTCCACGAAGGCGCCTCGGAGGCGAGAAGGTCCGCGGACGATGCAACCATCGCCGGTCGCCTCCGCGTCCGCCCCCAGGGAGCGCAGCATCGCGACGGTCGAGGTGATGCGGTCGCTCTCCTTGAACCGCAGGTGCGCGCCGTTCACGAAGCGCGTTTCGCCGCGAGCCTGCGTCGCAAGGACCGCGAGAATCGGGAAGAGATCCGGAGTTTCACCGACGTCCACCACCTGGCTCGCGACCTCGCCACCCTGAACCCGCACGCGATGTTCGGAGACATTCACCTTGACCCCGAACGCCCGAAGGATCTCGATGATGGCTCGGTCTCCCTGCGGCCCATTCGGGTCAAGTCCGTCGACCGTGACATCTCCGCCCGTGATCGCAGCGGCGACGAGCGGGAACGCGGCAGCGGAGAAATCACCTGGGACGTCAACATCGGTCGGTCGGTAGTCTTGGCCGCCGCGAACGTAGAACCCATCTCCTCTCGGTTCAACCGCCCCGCCGAACGATCGGACCATCTGCCGCGTGACCTCGACGTATGGCTCCGAGCGGAACGGCGGCCGCACGTGAATCTCGCTTGATGCCGCCGCAAGCGGGCAGGCGATGAGGAGACTCGATATGAACTGCGAGCTCACCGACCCATCAATCGACGTCGTGCCTCCCCGAAGGACGCCCTGGATCTCAACGGGCGGTCGGCCGTCCCCCGACAGGGACCGCGCCTTCGCGTCGAGGTCTGAGAGGGAGTCGAGAAGAGGGCCCATAGGCCGCTTGCGGAGGCTCGCGTCGCCCGTCAGCACGGTCGTTCCCGGGAGGAGCGATGCCACGCCCGCCAGGAGCCTCAGGGTGGTGCCCGAGTTCTTAGCGTCAATCGACCGATTCGGCGGGTGCAATCCGTCCGTCGAGATTCGGAGGCCGTCATGCGTCCGGGTCACCTCGGCTCCCAGCGCTTTGACTCCTGCCGAGCTCGCCAGTGTGTCCTCCGCGAGGAGCGGTCGTCGGATGTCGCACGGGCCGCCGGAGAGGGCGGCGAGAATGATCGCCCGATGCGTGTAGCTCTTCGACGGCGGCGCCCGAACGGTCCCGGAGACGCGGGAGGGCATCGCCCGGTATCTCATGCCACGACCTCCCGCGACTCCAGCGTGTTGAGGCTCACGACCCGCACGTCCGACTCCCCGTCCGCCATCGCCTTCTGGATCGCGTCCACGTGGGCCGGCTTCGCGAGCGCGATGATCGCGGGTCCGGCGCCCGTGATTCCGGCGGCCACCGCCCCCGCCGCCCGCGCACGAATCGCCGGGCTCTCGTCGACCTCCAAGACGGGAGCATAGGCCGCGCTGTTCACCTCCATCGCCCGGAAGTAGTCGCCCCGTATCGCGAGGCGGAACGCCTCTTCCACCTGCGGCCGAATCGAGGAGAAATCCTTGTCCTTGAGGCTCGGCTTCGTGATCATGCGGCGGGGCACCTGGACCACGGCCATCAGGCCTTCCGGGAACCGATCCGCGGAGAGGAGTTTTCGGCTGCGGTTGTCCGTGACCACGATGCCGCCGAAGAAGGTCGCGCACGCGTCGTCGAAGGCGCCCGTGATCGTCACGCCGGCATCGAGCGCTGCATCCACCCCGATCCGGATGATCTGCATCGGTTCCAGGCCGAGCCCCAGAGCCTTCGCCGACGCCGAGACGACGGAATTCGCCACGGCGGAGCTGCTCTTCAGACCTCGCGAGATCGGGATCTCCGAGTCGACGCGCACCTCGAGACCGATCTTGCGGCGGCTCCTGCGCATGACCCGTTGCGCGCCGCGCTCCGCGAGCGCCGAATCCACGTCCGGCGGGACATGGACGCGCAAGCCGAAGGACTCAGGCATCGTCTGCGCCGTGGCGGTCGCCCGAAGGAGAAGGCCAAACGCTGCGCCCTTCCCCGTGGCGATCGCATTCACGATCGTGCCCGCACCGAAGCACGTCGCCTGGGCCTTCACCGCAATGCCTCCTTCGCGGCCCGCCGCATCGCATCGATGGATGCCGGGCGGTCCGTCCAGAGCTCGAACGCCTTCGCCGCTTGGTGGAGCAACATCTCGATTCCCGAGGTACCGGGTTTCCCGAGGCGCGCCGCAACCTGCAACAGGAGGGTGCTCGGCGGGTTGTAGACCAGATCGTACACGAACGCTGCCTTCCGGATCACGGATTCGGGGACGGGCGGGGTGGCATCGTGGCCCTCCATCCCCGCCGGCGTCGCGTTCACGAGGAGATCCCACGGACCTCGCTTGGGCAGCTCATCCAGGGACACGACGTCGAGCGGTTCGTCGAACGAGTCCGCCAAGGCCTCGGCCCGGGAGGCGGATCGATTCGCGACCTGTACGCGGGCGCCCTCCCGGAGGAGGACATGGACCACTGCCTTGGCGGCGCCTCCCGCACCGACCACGAGCGCGTTCCGTTCGCCGAGTCGAAGCCCGAGGGCCCGTAGGGAGATCCGAAATCCGTAGACGTCCGTGTTGAATCCCTTTGCCCAGCCACCGTCCACCACGACCGTGTTGACGGCGCCCAGACGCTCAGCGTCGCCATCGAGCTCGTCCAGCATCGAGGCAATCCGTTCCTTGTGCGGGATCGTGACGTTGAGGCCGCGGAGACGGAGGCGATCCGCAGATTGGAGAAGCGGCTCGAGGTCCGAGGCCTCGACATCAAAGGGCAGGTAGACGCCCGGGAGGCCCGCGGCGTCGAGGGCCGCCTCGTGGATCTGCGGTGAGATTGAGTGGCCGATCCGATGGCCGACGAGGCCCACGACGAACGGCTCCGGACCGTGAACACGGACCGCGCTCCGCAACGGAAGCTGACCGGGCGCAGCTTCTGCGCCGAACGCGGCGTAGTGGAACGCCTGACCGAGGTCGCCAGCGAGGACCCGGGTGACCGCTCCAGCGGGACCCATTCCGATGAGCACATAGGGCTTCGATTTCGCCGCCCACGATCGGGCGAGGTCGACGACCTCGAGCGCCTCGTACCAGTGGGCGATCGGGACGACGGCCTTCGCGATGTCCCCCACGGCGGCGCTTGCCTCCAGCGTGTCGCGGATCTTCGATGCCCCTACGAAATCCTCGAAGTGGCGGGAGACAATCACGCGAGATCGATGTCGCTTCGCGAGGACGCGTAGGTCCCGGATATCCTTCGCATCCGCCTCGAGTTCGAGGTCGACATAGCCGAAGCCGGGCTGGCATAGTTCGCGGAGGACGGCGAATCGTGGAAGCCCGGACCGCGGTCGGCCACCGCCTTCGGACGGCGAACGGAGGGTCGCAATCGCTCGAGGCCCGAACGATCCCGCGAGCTTCCTGATATCGGCAGAGTTCAGATCCCGCAGACGGTCGAGGCGGAACTCCACGAGATCAGCGCCGCGCTGGATGGCCGTGCGAGCCTGTCGCTCCGCCTCCCCTGAAGTGCCCGCCGTAATGACCGCCGCGACCTTCGTCATGTCATCGCTCCGCGATCGTCTCCTGGATCCTCATCCCGAAGTGTCGGCCGCCTTCCTCGAGCCGTACCAAGACCTCGTCGCCCGACCTCAGTTCCCCGACGGACACGGCGCCTCCATCGGGAGTCACGAAGCGGATCGTCTCCGCGTTCTGGACGATCGTCGTGCAGCCGCGGCCTTCCCACTCCGCCTCGATGAGCAGCAACGGACGGCGTTCCACCTTCACGCGGCCGACGACGGCGGAGCGCGATCGACCTTCTCGTTCGACGACGAGGACCTCGTCGCCCGCCCGGAGTTCGCTGAGGTATTTCGTCCTGCCGGCGGGCAACAGGATGTATGCGTGGACCGTACCCGCGTTCACGCGGAACGGACGCGCGGAAACGTAGCCCGACTCGAGGGTCTCCGCGTGGATTAGGAAGAGGGCGGCGGAGCTGTTGCCCACGAGCATCCCCTCTCCGCTCCGGAGGAGGGAACAGGTGTCGACGCACACCCGATCACCGAGCCCGAGCGGGCGGATCGCGGTGATCTTCGCGCGCACGAGGGGAATCGTCTCGCGGCTCGCCTCCAAGAGCGAGCGCACTGCACGGATCTCCTTTGTCGACGTGGGCGTAAGGAAGATCCCGTCCACGCCGACTTCCATCGTCTCAAAGAAGAGCTTCGCATCCGCCGCGTCGTGGACCTCCACGAGAAGGCGCGTGCCGCTCCCTTGGAAGTGCGCGATCAGGTTCTCGAGGGGGATGATCTTCCAATCCTCCGCGCGCACGACGACGTGCTTCGCCGCGCCGCGCAGGGTCCGGACGGCGGACTCGTCCCTCGCGGATCGGATCGTGGCGAGCCGTCCGATCTCCTCCTCGTCGAACCGGAAGACGTCTCCCTTGAGGAAAATCGGCGAGAAACGGCCGAGTCGCTGCAGGGAATCGTCCGGTTTCCCGAGGACGATCTGGTCGAAGCCCGCCTCGAGCGCGGCAGCGACGACGGAGCGAACGTCCGCAGTGTCCTCGCGGGGAAGGGCCCCCACCCATACCAGGCGGTCCATGGGGGCTCACCCGCGATAGACCTCGTCCACCGAGGCTCCGTCGAAAATCATCCGGGCGATCGCCCGCGTCGCGCTAATCGGATCCTTCGCCTGGAAGATGTTGCGGCCCATCGACACGCCAACGGCCCCGCCAGCCAGGGCGCCCGCCACCATCTCGAGGGCCGCCCGTTCCGAATCGAGCTTCGGGCCGCCCGCCACTACGACAGGGACAGGACAGCCGCGGACGACTTCCTTGAACGTCTCAGGAGATCCGGTGTACAGGGTCTTCACCACGTCCGCGCCGAGTTCTGCGCCGACGCGGGCCACGTGCTTCACGACGTCAACGTCGTACGGATTCTTGATGTTCGCGCCGCGGGGGTACATCATCGCGAGGAGCGGCATTCCGAACCGATCGCAAGCGGTCGCCGTCGCGCCGAGGTCCGTGAGCATGCGGTCGTCGTCCTCCCCTCCAATGTTCGTGTGCACGCTGATCGCGTCCGCCCCGTACGAGATCGCCTCCGCAACCTGCGTCACGGGAACCTTGCGGTCCACATGCGTGCTGAGGGATGTGGAAGCGCTCAGATGGAGGATGAGCGAGAGGCGTTCATCGAAGTAATCCTTCGCGAATCGGACGACGCCTTTGTGCAGGACGACGCCGGTGGCACCGCCCTTCGCGACATTTGCGACGGCCATCCGGATGTCCTCGAGTCCCGCGACCGGACCGGAGGAGACCCCGTGGTCCATCGCGACGATGAGGGCCTTCCCGCCACTGAGCACGCGACGGAGTCGGATCTCCTTACCGATTGAGGACATGGACCACCCGTGCGAATGCGTAGCACGGACCGGATGAGGACGTCCTATTTGAATCCTGCGACCGTGTCTGCACGAAAATGGGCATCCTCGTCACGTCCCCGCGAGGATCTGAACGACCACGCGATCTGCCCCCGGTTCCGGTGGAAGGGTGCCCCACGCGAGGATTGCGCGCGGTGATCGCATCCGAATCTCACGGAGAATCTCCGCCTCGTCCTTCCCGGGTTCCGACGCGGACATCAGGACGATTGCGTGGCTCACTTCCTCGGGCAGGGACGTGAACCACGGCGAGGCGTACGCCTCCTCGACCGCGAGGAAGCAACGGTGCTTCTCCCGGCCCGAGCCCATGCCGAACCGCCAGTCGCGCGCGCGGGCAAGCATCCGCTTCACGGGCACGACATCCGCGCGGGCAAGAACCGTGCCGAGCCCGGAGACCGGCCTGGCCATAATCGCACCGAGGGCCGCGAAGGCCCGAGCGAGCGGAAGATCCCGCGCGATGTCTAGGAGCCGGTCGTTGCTGAACGTGACAACGGCGTCCGCGCGCTTCTGGAGAAGTTGCAACTGGACCTCGGCGAGTTGGCGGCGGACCGAACCCTCCGCTGAAAACGGGATCGTCGCGAGGGCCAGCGTGGCGTCGCCGAGGATCCGCGCGACCCGACCGACCAGGCTCATCCCCCATCCGCCGAGCTCCCCGCCCAAGCCGCCGAGGATCAGGACAGCGTCCCGGTCCAGCAGGGTCGCAGAAATCTCCTTCTCTTCGTGCGTTTCCATCTTCTGCACGGCCTTCCCGTCCATCGACGCATAGGCCTGAAGGGATGCGGGCGGCAGGATGAGCCGGTGGCCGGCTTCCGCCATGGAAGGGTGGACGGCGTCGTTGAGCGCGATGCGGATCGTGTTCGGCGGAGCGGCCACGTGGCGGAGCGTGTTGCATCCGGCGCCGCCGCATCCGACGACGGCGATCCGTGCCCGGTCCTCCCCCACACCGAGCTGCCACGTGTCCGGCACGGCCGCCGAATCGGAACGAGCACGGATAAGGGTTCTCCGCATCGAGAGCTGATATATATCTACACATGTGGATGGAAATGGCTCAAAGAAAGCGGCATAAGGTGGTAGTGGATGGCGGGTCCGTGGGCTCTCAGGTTGTCCCGACACGTGCGGAAGTGGTCGTCATCGGCGGCGGATGCATGGGGACGAGCATCGCGTTCCATCTCGCGCGGCGGCGCGTGGATACGGTCCTCCTCGAGCGCGGACACATCGCGTCCGGGGCCACGGGTCACAGTGGAGCCCTGGTGCGACAGTTCTACGAGGCGCGCCTCGGCATCCGCCTCGCGCGGGACAGTCTCGCGTTCTTCCGGCGGTTCGAGGCGGAGACGGGCGTCCCGTGCGACTTCCGGAACACGGGGTTCCTGTCCGGGACGCGGGAACGGGACCTCGACGCGTTCGAGGCGTTGCTGCGTCTCCTGAAATCGGAAGGTGTCCGCGCGGGAGTCCTGACGCCGCAGGACGCGACGAGACTCGAGCCCCAGCTTGACGTCTCCGACTGCGCGGCGGTCGTCCACGATCCCGACGCGGGCTACGCCGACCCGATCGCCACGGCGGACGGTTTCGCGCGCGGGGCGGCGAGAGAGGGCGCGCGCATCCTTGAAGGCCGCGAGACGCGAGAGATCCTCGTGAAGACGGGACGCGTGGCCGGCGTACGGCTTCGAGGCGGCGGGACAATCGCGACGGAACGCGTCGTGCTCGCCGCCGGAAATTGGACGCGGGATGTCGCGGCCGCCTTGGGCATCCGCCTCCCGATTCGTTTCGTGAAGGGACAGGTGGCGATCCTGAGACGGCCCGTCGGCTTCGCCTCCCCGCCGCGAATCCACTTCGACTTCTATGGGAACACGTACTCGCGGCCCGAGGCGGAAAAGGACATCCTCGTCGGGTACATGGACACAGACCCGCGGAAGACAATCCGCCGTCATGAGCTCCAGGACGATTCCGTGCCCGGGTCCACGGTGCGGGATTTGCGCCGGCGGCTCGCGAAGAGGTTCCCGATCGTGGCGCGTGCCCAGCCCCGCGGCGGCTGGGCCGGCGTGTACGACGTGACGCCCGACTCGTACCCCATTGTGGGTTCGATAGGACTCGATGGTCTCTTCGTCGCCGCGGGCTTCAGCGGTCACGGGTTCAAGCTCTCCCCGGAAGTCGGGCGGCTCCTCGCGGAACACGTCGCGACGGGAAGGCAGCCCGAGCCGATCGGGGCCTTGGGGGTCTCCCGGTTCGAAGAGGGAAGACCGATCAAGCCGGACGCCCCGTTCCCCGCGAAGCGGGGGCCGCGGCTGCCTTAGCCGGACGCGAACGGCATCGGCTCTTGACCGCGGTAGGCCGCGAGGACCTCCCTCGGAATGCTCACGCCACCCGCGCACGGACTCGAAAATCCGGCCCGCTGCGCTTCGTAGGACACTTTCGCTTACCATCTCGTATAGAATATAAGTAGAGAGTAACCCTTGCACGCGCGAGGATGCACGAGATCGTCTGCGTGGGCGATGTCCACGAGGGGTTGAACTTCGATTTTCGAATCGACCCGGAGACGGGAATCTCCGAGCGGGCGATGGACCTCCACGGGAACTTCGCGAAGGCCGCGCAGTGGGCGATCGAACACAAGGCCGGCCTCTTCTGCATCCTCGGGGACCTGTTCGACCGCACGCACGTCGCCCCGATCTTCCGCGAGCTCGTCCGGAAGGACGTGATCGAGCCGCTCGGGGCCGCGGGGATCGAGGTGTGGATCCTCGCGGGGAACCACGATCAGCCCCGACGGGCCGCGCGCTCCACATCCCTGGACGACTTCCGGGGATACGCCCACGTACGCGTCTTCCGCGAGCCGAGGGCCGAGGTCCGCGAAATCGGCGGCCGAAGGGTCGGATTCATCCTCGTGCCGTATCTGCATCCGGAGCAGGTCGTCGAGCGGGTCCGGGAGACGCTCGGCAAGGAGGTCCCACGCGAGGAGGGGTATGAAGTCGCACGACGCCTCTGGAAAGAGTGGATCCACAACCGCTCGGAGGAACTGAAAGACGCCGACATGCGGATCCTGTTCGGCCACTTCGAGTTCCAGGGCGTGCGGTATGCGAGCACGGTCCCTCCAGAGGTGGTCCCGAACGACTTCACGTTCTCGCAGGACATGGTCCCGGAGGCGGTCGACCTCGTCGTCTTTGGGCACATCCACATGCATCAGGTCGTCGCAGGCAAGGTCGTGTACCCTGGTGCCCCGGAGCGGATCGACTGGGGCGAACGCCTCGATCCGAAAGGCTTCCTCGCGGTCCGGCCGGACGGGAGCTGGACCTTCGTCGATTTACCCGCGCGTCCCATGGACAAGGTCGACGTGACGGTGGGCATGGCGGACGACGTGACGCAGAATGTCTTCGAGTCCCTGCCGACCGACGTTCGCGGACATCTCGTGCGGATCGAAGTGACGCTACCTGACGAACTCCGGAACCGTCTCGACGAGAAACGCCTCGGGGAGAGATTGCGCGACGCGTTCCACTACGAGGTCAAGTTCATCTCGACGAGCCGGCCGCGCACGGTGACGGACGAATTCACGATGGACCCGAGTCGGCTCCTCTCCGATTACATCGACAAGGTCCTCGCGGACCATCCGAAGCGGGAGGCGATCAAGGTCGAGGCCCAGCGCGTCCTCAAGGAAGTGCTCACGTGAAGGGCGAGGACGGGATCGAGGCCGCGGTCGTGGAGACGATCGAGACTCCAGCCGGCGCCTTGGAAGGGTTCATCCTCGAGGAGATCGAGATGAAGGGCTTCATGCGCTACCTGGAGAAGACGGACCCGCCCCTCCGCTTCCCCGAGAAGTTCACGGTCATCACGGGCAGAACCGGCGCGGGCAAGTCCTCAATCCTCGACGCGATCACGTTCGCCTTGTACGGTTCCACGACGCGGACGGACATCCAGGGCGTCAAGACCTCGGAGGTCTGCCGACCCGGCGGATACGTCCGGATCGCGTTCCGCCAGGGGGACAGCCATTGGGAGGTCACTCGCGGCTTCACGACGAAAAAGGAATCGTACCTAGGGGTGGCGAGGGACGGCGAGACGGTGCCCGGCACAATCCCGGAGAAGGAGCGGACGATTCGGGACGTCGTCGGGCTCGACTACGACGGTTTCCGCAACTCGACCTTCGTGCGGCAGGAGGAGATGAAGGACCTCGGGGCCGCGCGAGGAGCGGAACGGCTCACGGTCTTCCAGAAGCTTTTCCGCCTCGAGATCTTCGAGCGGGCGCTCGAGCGGGCGAAGGAACGCCACGCGACGCTGAAGGGAGATCTTCAGGCCAAGGAGGCGGAGATCGCCGCGCGACAGGAAGCCCTCGGCCGGCTCCCCGGCCTTCGCGAACAGATCGCAGGTCTCGATTGGGACCTGGCGGATCGGCGGAAACGCGTTGCCGCAATTCATTCGGAATTCGACGCGCTGGGGGCCGAGGTGAAGACCCTCGAGACGAGACACGAGGACTGGGTCCGCTCGACGAGCGCCCTCGAGGATCGGGAGCGTCGAATCGCCGAGATCGCGAATCACGCGGAACAACTGAGGGCGCAGGGAGAACTCGCCGCAACGCTCGAGGCAGAGCGCTCTTCACTCGAGAAAGACGTGGAGGACCTCGAGCCTCTCCGGAGCGAAGCGGAACGACTCAAGGACGCGCGAGGTCTGCGGGAACAGCGCGAACTGGCTGCACGTGCCGCGGAACGCGAGTTCGATCTCGCGAGGAAGCAACACGAAAGGCGAAGGGACGAGATCAAGAATCGCATCGACGAGCTTCACCGGAAGATTGCCGCTCTCCGCACAGACATCGATCAGGAGATGGCGTTCTCCGCCCTTCGCGACGAGGGGCGGCTCGAGGAGCGCGTGATGCGCATCGAGCGGGAGCTTGAGTGGCTATCGGACCGCGCGGATCTCGTGCGGGACCTGCGGGAGGAGAGGGTGCGGGCGGAGAAGGCGCTTGCTCGCGTTCAGGAGAAAGTCGGTTCGATCGACCGGGACTCGTTCGTCCTGACGGAATACAAGCGACAGCTCGAACAGCTCAAGGACGATCTCAAGCGGGAGGCCGACGAAAGCCATCGCCTGCTACAGCCTCTGGACGACGTGAAGATCGAAGCGCTTCGGCAGCTCGACGCGGCTCCCTTCACGGAGACGGACCAGAGGCACCTCGACATCGTTTCCCGGCTCGTCGTGGAGAAGTCGGAGAAGCGGAAGCGGCTGAACGAGCTCACGGCGCTCCTCCGGCAGGTGGGCGACGTCCCCGCTCGGCTGGCGGACTTGGGCCTTCAGCGGAAGACTCTGGAGGGCGAGCGGACGGTCCTGCGAGACGAGATCACTCGATTGCAGCCTGCGCATCAGGCGTATTTGGAGTCCCGGTCGCGGCTCGAGAAGCTGCTAGGTACAATGGAGGAGGAACGACGGACCCTCCATCAGCTCGAAGGCCAGGAGAAAGCCCTCGGCGAACAGATCGAGGCCCTCGAAGCGGACGCGAAGCGGCTCAAGGAGTCGGAGCGCGAGCGGGATGCCATGCGAACGGAACTGGATGTCCACGACATCCTCGTGAACCGGGTGTTCCACAAGCGCGGGGTCGTGATGTACGCGGTCGAGCAGCTCCTGCCCGAACTGGAGATCGAGGCGTCGAAGAACCTCTCGGAGCTCACGGACGGTCGGTTCAGTCGCATCCGCCTAGAGACGTTCGAGGAGGGCCGCGGCCACGGAATCCGCATCCTGGTGCAAGGGGTCGACGGACAATGGCACGACGTCGCGGAGTTCTCCGGCGGCGAGAAGACCCAAATTAACGCGGCCTTGCGGTTCGCAATCGCCAAGGAGCTCGCGTCAATGCCCCAGGTCGGGCGCACGTACGGTCGGATGAAGACGCTCTTCATCGACGAGGGGGACCTCGGGTCCCTCGACACGGAGGTCTCGCGGGAGCTGTTCGTCCAGAAGCTCTTCCGCATGGGCGAGTTCTTCGAGAAGGTCATCCTGATCACCCACCTCGCGGAGGTCGCCGACCGGTTCCCCGGGCGGATCCGCGTGACGATGACCCCGAATCAGGAGTCCCGGGTGGAAATCCTCGCATGAGCTACGTCGACGACATGCGCCGGGAGCTCGAGCTCCTCGTGAAGCACCACCGGGACGTTCCGTTGCCTCCGGAGGACGTTCCGGAATTCCGCGTCTTCCGTCCGGCGGACGAGGCACGGGACATGATCGCGGTCGACGGATCCTATTCGTTCCTGTTGAACCTCTCGAGCTGGTGGCTTGCGCTCGTGACCGTGGGCCTGCTCCGCTACTCGTTCGACGGCGGGGCGTTCCGCCGGAAGGACTGGCGGCTCGTGCAGCGCATGGTCGGCATCTCGACGTTCGAGGACTTCGTCTTGAGGCAGGACGACTTGCACCGCTCCCTGTTCGAGTTCACGAAGGAGGCGCGGGAGGACCAGCCGAGGGACATGGTGAACGAGTACCGGCGGTTCATCGAAGGGCAGACCGCGATTAACTTCGCGGACGAGACGGAAGGGGCGATCGTCGCGGTCGACGGCACCCTGTCCGAGTTCCCGAAGCAGTTCACGTTCATGGAGCGCCTCGTGGCCCTGTGCGAGAAGCGCGGTCACGTCCTCGTCGGCATCTCGAAGGATAGCCAGCTCCACGCCTTCGGGCATGTCCTCACGGACGAGGACCTCATGCTCCGCTGTCAGAGCCGTTTGCCTCGAGGTTCGCTCGCCTATGCACGCGCGCCGAAAGCCTCCGAGGCCGCCAAGGCGGGCCTGCTGTACGGAGACATCTATTACGCGCGATTGCATCACCAGGCACGGAAGTGGTTCCGCGTGGACGTGGGCACGTTCCGCGACGACCCGGACTTCGTGTTCGGGCAGCTCGCCCCGTACGCGAAGAGCCTCTTGTCCGTCGGATATCCGCTCCCGCTGATCGAGGCGCATCGCATGGCGGTGACCGTGCGCCATCTCAAACCGGTGTACCAGGAAACGGTCATCAAGGCAGCCCTCCGCATGGGCCTCGACGTGCGGACGGTCCTCGACGGCCTCACGGAGGTCGAGGGGCGGAAACGAAGCGCCTTCCACGCATACCTCGACAAGGTCGCGAGGGACCTGCGATGAAGATTGGGGAGATCGTCGCGGCGTCTGTGATCGACGGCCTCGTCGCGAAGCTCCAGCTTCACAACCCCGAGGAGCTGAGGATTGCATATCCGGTCATCGTCGAGGGCGCCCGGTACGACTTCTACTGCCTCGTGGAGGACGTGATCAACGAGCCGAGCGACATCGCGGACCAACTCGCGGGCAGCTCGATCAGCGACGTCGTCGTGCCTCGACCCGAGACCCACGAAGGGTACGGCGGTCCGATCTTCTACAGCAAGGCGAAGCTCCGGATGATCCAGCTCATCGAGCGCGACACGAAGACGCTCAGCGAGCCTCAGACGATCCCGCCGTACTTCTCCGCGTGCCGCCACGCGACCCGGGAGGACGTCGAGCGGATCTACGAGGTCACGGAGACCTCCGCGACTCTCGGCACGATCACCGGCGTCGAGCCGTTCTACGTGCACATCGACATGGGGAAGCTCGTCGAGAAGCCCTTCGCAATCTTCGGCCGGACGGGGACCGGGAAGTCGATCCTGAACAAGCTCGTCTGCGCGGGGATCCTGTCGAAGGATGTCGGCTCCGTCCTGATCTTCGACATGCATGGGGAGTACGGAATCTACAGCCAGACGGACAGCACGGAGGGCCTGAAGTTCTTCTTCCCCGGGAAGATTGAGATGTTCTCCCTGGACCCGAAGAACAAGGAGGCGAAGCCCTTCGTCCTCGACACCCGAGAGATCACGCCGGAGGACCTCGTCGTCGCCCTGCAAGACCTGACGGCCCCGATGGTCGACACGTTGTATGAGATCAGCAAGGGCCGTGGGGGCCGTGACCTGATCTCGGCGGCGAAGGAGGCGACGATGGAGACGCTCGGGCAGGAGCGGACCCACGAGATGTCCCTGCAGGGCCTGAAGCGGCGGATCGGGCGGCTCGACCGCCTGCCGTTCCTGACAGAGATGAGGGACGACAAGAAGGACGCGTTCCACCACATCCTCGCAGCGATCCGGGAGGGAAAGAGCGTCGTCCTCGACTTCGGATCCTACGGGACGGACCAGATGGTCTACCTGTTCGTCGCGAACATCCTTTCCCGCCGCCTCTTCGAACTGTACACGGAGCGGAACGAGGAGTACCCGCGGCTCGTCCTGTTCCTCGAGGAGGCCCACAAGTTCCTCAGCCCGGAGATCGCGCCGTACGCCCACACGTTCAGCCGCCTCGCGCGAGAGACGCGGAAGTTCAATCTCATCCTTGCGCTCGTGGACCAGAGGCCCTGGAGGATCTCCGATGAGGTCCGAAGCCAGCTTGCGAACCGACTCGTGATGTCCCTCAAGGAGCCCTCCGACGTCGAAGCGGCCCTCGCCGGCGTCCCGGACAAGAAGATGTGGGAGAACATCATCGCGAAGCTCCCTTTGCGGACCGTCGCGATGATCGGCGACGCGATCCGCATTCCGACCGTCATCGACGTCCTCCCGTACGACGACCTGAACGTCCGGGAGCATGTGCTCGGCGCCGGTGTGATGGACGAAGGCCGTGTGCGGGAGATTGCGACGCGCGCGGACGACGTCTTCGGCCGCGGCTGACGCCCGGACGGAATCAAGAGCGAGCACGCCCGCGATTCTTATTTATACTCCGAGCCAAATCGTACGCAGCATGGCCGTCTTCGGACTCCCCTTCGCCCCGGAGGCCACGTTCGCCATCGCGGCGATCCTCGTCGTCACAGGCATTGCCCTCGCGTTCTTCGGACACGGGCTCTGGTCGACCGTCATGTCGCTGATCGGCGCCCTTCTCGGGAGCGCGGTCGGGTTCCTCTTCGGAGCGGCCCTGGGCGGCGAACTGGCGGGCCTCGTCCTCGCGGCCGTCGGCGCGATCATCGGGAGCATCCTGTTCACGAAGCTCGTGAAGGTCGCCCTCGCGTTCCTCGTCGGCTTGCTCGCGGCGGCCCTCGTGTACGGAGTCATGGGCGGCCGGGCGACGTTCGCAGCGGGCCGAATGGATACGCCCCTCGTCGTCGCGCTCCTCGTCCTGGTCGTCGTCTTCGGGATCGCGTACTACTTCATCGACGATCTGATTGGCATCATCACGGCAGCCATCGGCGGTCTCCTGCTCGCAGGCGGGCTCTATCTCTTGGGAATCGGCACGGCGACGGCGGCCCTCGCCGGTCTCGGCGTGTTCGTTCTCGGCGCGTTCATGCAGACGTCCGCCATCCGGCGAAAAAAACAGGCGCGCGCGTATGCCGCGGCTGCCGCGACGCCTCCCCCACCGCCTCCGCCGCCGTGAGCGCTCTACCCTCACATTCCCGGCATCCGACCGTGGACGATCTCGTTGATCCACTGGACGAGCTTACGGTAGGCCTCGTAGCCCTTCGGCGTGAGGACTACATGCTCGTAGCTTTCCGGGGAGTTCTCAAGGGCGACGAGACCGCGCCCGCGCATCCACTCGAGGTACCGTGTAAAGACATCGTAGTTGACGTTCGCGCCGACCTGGAGTCGGGTCTTGAGCACGGGACCTTCGTGTCTCCAGAGGTGTTCAAGGAGGCGGGCGACGACGTAGAGATCTGGCTTCCACTCCGCGGTGCGGGGCGGCATGGGCCTCTACCGCTCGAGCAGTGACTGTTCGCGCTCCCGGAGCCATGCGATGCGTTCCTTCCAGAGATCACTTTCATGTTTTATCTTATAATAGTAATAGAAATAAGCGACCCAGAAGGCGAGGTTCCCCCCTCCGACGAACAAAGTGAAGGTTACGTTTCCCGCCCCAAAAGCGAAGAACCCAAGGCTATAGAAGAACGGCACGAAGAAGAGGGCAAGGAGCACGAGGAAAAAGAACCAGCCCGTGTAGCGGGTCAGCCGATCGAGGATTCGGTCCGCGTAATCCATCAGGCGCAGAAGAGCCTCCGCGGTCGCCATCCCGGGGATCTCTGCCGACTCCGCCCTCCGTCTTCTCCGGATCTCCCGCCGCCACACGACGTCGAAGAAGTACCAGGCGGTGAACAAGGTGAGAATCGGAAGCGCCAGCCCCAGGCCGACGGCCACGCTGTCCCACGGAGGTTGGAAGAGGAGTCCCGCCAAGGCCATCGCCAAGTAGACGCCCAGCGCGATGGTTGTCGCCGCAACCAATAACCAACCCCTCATCCCTATACCGCGGACGGACATGGTCTCCGAAGGACCATGGGACGAGGCGTCCATAAGAATAACTCCGCGACGATACGTTCCTCCCGGCCTTTCCGCGCGCGAGTACTTTCCCCCATCCCTCCCCTCCGCTCCCGCCTTTATACCATCATGTCCATCGATTCGATGGGGGAGACCATCGCGCTCATCGCCGAGGCCCTCGTCACGCCGGAGGCCCGCGTCGAGGCCCGCCCGGCCCTCGCGACCTCCGTGCCCACCCTCGACCGGATCGTGGGGCCTTTCGAGGTCGGGAAGATCACCCTGATCGACAGCGGATCCGACTTCGTGTTCCACCTCACGACCCTCCTCTGCGTGCGCGCGGTCATGGAGGGCCACGAGGTCGTCTTCCTCGACGGCGGGAACTCCGTGAACCCGCACGGGATGGTGGCCATCGGGAAGCGCGCCGGGTTGACGAGGGACGAAATCCTACCGAAGGTCCACGTGGCCCGGGCCTTCACGTGCCACCAGATGACCGCGTTAATATTGGGTATGCTGGATAAAAAAATCGAGGAGACCCGCGCAGGCTTAGCGGTCCTCGCGTGCCTCCCGGAGATGTTCCTCGACGAGGACGTCGAGGTGGGCGAAGCTCACCAGCTGTTCCAGCGGTCGATGCGCGCGATCCGCCGCACGGTCGCGGAGCGGAAGGTAATCGGCCTGGTGACGAACGCCGGGCTGGCGAAGCTGTATCGCCGTCGCTCGATTCGCCGGCAGCTGTACGAGGCCGCGGACCGGGTCGTGCGGATCGCTCATGGCAAAGGGGGCGTCCTGATCCATCGGCTCGACACGGACACATCGGAGTGGTACGCCCCCGCGCCCCCGAACCAGACGACGATCGAGGACTTCGCGGCCCCGGTCCCGAGGATCCCCGCCCTCGGCATGGCGGGCGGCTCTCGGGAAATCCGGATTACAGAGCATCTGCGCCTAGGCTGGTGAGTTCACACCAGCGCGTCAATCCCGGACCATGCCAGCCATGCCGCAAAGGCCGCGAGGCACACGATCGAGAAGACCAGGACGGCATGGTACGTCCGAGCGAACCGGCGCTGGGCCGCTCGCACGGCCGCAGGGAACGCGGTGATCCACAACAGGAGCCCGACGTAGAACCCCACGAGGACGGCCGGGCCCAGTTGGCCGACCAACACGAGCCCGGCGGTGAGCCACCACAGGATCGGGTATGGGCTCGTGATGTTCACGGAGAGCCCGGTCGCATAGGAGCGCGCATGCTGCTCCATCGAGGTCTCGAGGATCGTGTCGGCGCGGTGCCACGCGCGGACGGCGCCCCAGGCGAAGTAGGCCATCACCGCGGCGCCGAGGAGCGAGATGACCGGCAACCAGACGTTGATCCCGACGACGGCGGAGTGGGCGAGGACGGAGAGGGCGAGGAACACCGTGTCCGCGGTCGCCGCCCCCGCGCCGACGTAGAAACCCGCTCGCCAAGAGCGCGTCACCGTATGGGAGGCAATCAGCGCGTTCACCGGGCCGGGTGGAGCCGCGAGCGACAAGCCGATGACGACGCCGGCGAGGGCGCTTACGACGAGTTCGAGGACCACGAGAGGCCATCGCGCGAAGACACATCAAGAACCGCGGCAAGCCTTATAGCGGCCCGGATCTTCGGACGAGGCATGCGGATCGGGGCGTCGACGTACAGCCGGGAGCCGTTCCCGAAGCAGATCGACGAGCTCCGGGAGGCGGGCTTCGACTACGCGGAACTCGACCTGACGTACGTGAAGTGGCCGCCCGGGAAGCTCCGCGAAGAGGCGGAAGCCCTCGCGAAGCGACTCCCCCTGCGGACCGCGCACCTGCCCCCGTCGCAGTTCCACCAGGCGGATCTCGGACGGTTCGTCGGGTTCATGGACACCCTCGAGCTCGTCGGCACGCGCATCTTCAACGCGCATTTCTTGGAAGCGCGACGTGCGCCGCGCGTCTCGCCGGAGGCGAAGGCCTCGTGGTTCGCCGATTTCGTGAAGGCAGCCACGGATCGGGGCGTCGTCGTGACGGTCGAGAACGTGGACGAACCTCCGGAGATCCTGCGGAAGGTCCTCGATACGGTCCCAGATCTGCGCTTCTGCCTGGATGTCGGCCACGCGCATCTCGACCGGCGCACGGATGGCGGGAGGACGTACCTCTCGGCCCTCGGCGACCGGCTCGGGCTTGTCCACATCCACGACAACCACGGGGGCCACGGAGAACCGGGGGACGAGCACCTCCCGTTCGGGATGGGGACGATCGACGTCGAGCGGGACGTGAAGGCGCTGAAGACCCGCGGCTACGACGGGCATGCGACCCTGGAGATCTTCAAGGGGACGCCGGATGACAAGCGCGCGTGCCTCCGGAAGATGCGACGTTGGGCGCGCGATTGATCATGGTCGACGACCCATTCGCGCCGATCCGCGAGACCACGGACTTGCTGCGGGGATTCCGGCGCCCATGGTTCATCGCGGGCGGATGGGCGATCGACCTCTTCCTCGGTCGTGCGACGCGCGTGCACGAGGACCTCGATGTGGCAGTCTTTCGGGAAGACCAGCTCCGCCTCCGTGAATTCCTCCCGGGATGGCGGTTCACAAAAATCGCGGGGGGAGGACAGGAGCCCTGGACTGGCGGTGAGTGGCTCAGCAGCCCGGTCCATGAGATCCATGCCGAGGACGTCAATCGAGGGATTCGGGTCGAATTCCCCCTGAACGAATCCTCGGAAGGGCTCTGGCGGTTCCGCAGGAACATGGCGGTTACGAGACCTGTCGAACGGATCGCACAGACCCGAGGGGAAATCCCCTTTCTCGGGACTGAGATCGTCCTACTCTACAAGGCGAAGTCACCGACTCCGAAGGACGAAGAGGATTTTGAGGCCGCACGGCCTCTTCTGGATGGAGAACGACGGATGTGGCTCGAGCGTGCACTGAGAGCATGCCATCCGAATCATCCCTGGATCGCCCGCCTCCGAGCCCATCCTACTTCTGCGCGATGAAATAGCGTGTGGGACGCTCAACGACGAGCCCCTTGGGCGAGCTCAGCGCAGCCACGCGCCGACGGAAGTCCATGCGCAAGGACTCCCGGGTCTCCTTCGTCATGTAGTGCAACTCCCGGTCGTTGTCACCCCACGCGAATGAATATCTGAGGTAAGCATCGGGATCCGGGAACAGAACCGGGTGGGTTTCCTCGATCACCGAGATGCTGAGGAATCCGGCAGCCTCGAGCGCCCGCAGCCAGCCCTCGGGACGGAGCATTTCTTTCGACTCCGACGTGCCGGCAATCGTCTTGCGGGCCTCTAAGAGGGATGCGACGTCGTCCGGGAGGGTGGCGGGTCGGCGACTCTCGAGGATTTCGCGGAAGGCCTTCCCGACGGGGCTCATGAAATCGGTGCCTGTGCACAGGGCGAACCGCCCGCCGGGCAGTAGCACCCGGAAGGCCTCTACAAAGCATCAATCGCGGCCGACGACGGGGTGGCCGAGACAGGACACGACCGTACCCAGGCGAGCATCGGGGAACGACAGCAGTCGCGCGTCCATGATGGCGAATCGCGCGTTCCGGACCCCTGACGCCGTCGCTCGCACCGCTGCAACGCGGACGGCTCCGCCTGCGAGATCGATTCCGATTGCGAGACCGTTCTCCCCGATCCGACGAGCGGCCTCTAAGGTGGCGACCCCAGTGCCGCAGCCGATGTCTAGGACCCGCCCGTCCGTTCGCGGCTCTGCGAGCTCAACAACCCGACACGCGAGCGGCTCGTGGTACGGTGCGGCCTGCACGTCGTAGACAGCGGCCATCCGACCGTACTCCTCAACGAGAAGTCTGGAAGCCTGCTCGGGATCCACGAATCGGGATGGACCGTCAGGACCAAAGGCGTGATGCCCGCCAGTTAACCTTGTTTGCTGTTTGCGGTTAACAGCACTTTCAGTGGCCTCTCCCCCGCATGGTCTTACGCCCCGCACCCATGCGAGGCACCATGGGCCGCACGATCCCGACGTATCGCCTGCACCTCGAATCGACCCTGAACGACTGGATGGACTACCGGCGCGCGCTGCGGGAGAAGGACCGGCAGGCCTTTGATCGCGTCCTGAGCAAGGCACGGCAGCACGCGAGCGCGGCGAGCTACTGCGCCCACATGGACCCGACGGTCCTCGCCCTCCTGTCCGTCCTCTTGGAGATGGAACGGGAGATCGAGGCACTGAAACGGGAACGTTCTTTGGCCGCCTGGGATTCCCCGTTCCGTGAAAATCCGTGAGGCAACGCTGGCCGATTCGGATCGATTGCGGCAAATCGCGCGAGCATCGTTCGATCGCGTCTATGCCTTCTTCGCCGTGAGGGGACTGAAGGGGGGGTGGCCGCTCCTGGTCGCGGAGGAAGACGGGAGGGCGATCGGGTTCCTCGAAGGAAAGTGGTTCGATGGCACGCCGCCAATAGGGTACGTGTACTTCGTGGCCGTGGACCCGAACGCGCGACGCAAGGGGATCGGCGGCGGCCTCGTGCATGAATCCATGAGGCGCTTCGCGGCGCGGGGTGCCACTCGTGTCCTCGCCGCGGTGCCTCGGGAGAACGACGCGTCGATCGGCCTCTTCGCCTCCCTCGGATTCGAGAAGGTCCCCCGCCGGATGCTCTGGCGATGGTACCGCTGGCGCGGCCTCGGGGTCCAGATGCGGATGGTCCTCGCGCCCCACGAGGCCCTGATGGTGCGCACTTTCACCGACCCCTCCCCTGCATCGGCTCAAGGAGCCTGAGAGGCGTCTCGGTGGTCTCCGGGGGAGACCGAGACGCACGGCTGGATCATCGACGCCTATGGGGACTTCGACCGCGATTCGATGGTCCTCTGGCTCTGGAACGAGCACGGCGTGCATCGGATTGAGGACCCGAGCTTCGTGCCGACGTTCTTCCTGCACGCGCCCACGAGCGAGCTCTCGTCGATTCGCCAGCGCATCGAGATTCTTGACGGCGTGCGTGAGGTGCGCGAAGTCTCCCGTCGCATCTCCCTCGAGGATGAGGAACCGAAGCCTGTCTTGGAGATCGTGCCGCGACACTACCGTGACCTCCGTGGACTTGCCCACATCCTCGATTCGAATGGCGGGTACGTCGACCATCGGCTGTTCAACGTGGACCTGAGGTTCAGCCAGTGGTACGCGATGGAACACGGAATCTTCCCGATGGGGCTCGTGCGCTACGCGAACGGACGATGGACGCCCGAGGAGGAGCACTTCGCCCTCGACTACCCAATCCCGCCCCTGCGGCCCGCAGTCCTCGATCTCCACGTGGACACGCCCCTCGGGATCCCGCGGTTCCAGGACCGGCTCCTCGGTGCGCGGGTCGGGGACATCGAGGTGAGCGGGAGCGAGTCGGAGATCCTCGAGAGGCTGAACGGGGCGGTGAAGGAGCTCGACCCGGACGTCATCCTCACGGACAACGGGGACGCGTTCCTGATGCCGTACCTCGCGACGAAGGCCGCGGAGCACAAGGTCCCCCTCCAGCTCGGGAGGGACCCGGACCGGTTCGTCGAGAAACGCGGGAAGTCGTACTTCACGTACGGGAAGATCGTGTACAAGCCCGGGCAGTACCTCCTGAAGGGGCGGCTCCACCTGGACCGCGGGCACTTCGCATACCGGGAGGCCGCGATGGCGGGGCTCGCGGAGCTCTCCCGCATGTCGCTGCTGATGCCCCAGGAGCAGGCCCGCCTCACACCGGGGACCGCAATCAGCGCGATGCAGGTGAACCTCGCGTCCCGGGACGGGTGCCTCGTGATCTGGAAGAAGAACCGCCCGGAGGACTTCAAGACCGCGGAGGACCTCGTCCTCGGAGACCGCGGCGGGTTCATCTTCGAGCCCGAGGTCGGGCTCCACGAGGGGCTGTACGAGCTCGACTTCTCCTCTCTCTATCCGAGCATCATGGTGAAGTACAACATCTCGCCGGAGTGTCTTGACTGCCCTTGTTGCGATGCGAACGCGATGCCCGTGCCGGGGCTACGGTATCATCTTTGTGCGAGCCGCATCGGGTTGATTCCGCGGGTGCTGAAGCCGATCCTCGAGCGGCGGCGATATTACAAGAAAATGAAGAAAGAACCCGGACCCCAGCAGGAGACGTATCGAGACCGGGATGCAATCCTGAAGTGGCTCCTGGTCACATGCCTTGACGGCTCGACGGTCGTTCCGTACAAGATAAACGACGAGTATCGCGTCGCGCGAATCGAGCAGGTCATTGACCGGTACCTAAGAAACGAAGGTCAAGTGGAACCCCCGGACGTCCTGCACGTACTCGGACCCGATCGCGACCTTCGCGTTGTAGAAAAGCGCGTGAAGAAAATTATCAAAGCTCGAGCGCCCGAAAACATCCTTGCGATTGCCACACAAGGCGGAAGACGGATACTCGCAACACCGAACCATCGTTTCTTCGTTCTTTCGAATAACGGAAGCCTGACGGAGAAGCGAGCGGATGAGTTAGCGGTGGGTGACTTCCTCCCTGAGTACGCGTCGATACCTCTCGAAAACCATCCTCAGGAGAGTCTCAATGTTCTCAATCCTCTGTTCACGGCTCTCACGACGGACGAGCGACGTTGTTGGCGAATCAAGGGGAATCCAGTTGCGCAAGCGGTAACAGAAAACTATCCCGCCATCCTCCATAGGGCACTGGATGATGGGTATACGTATCGCTCAGCTTGGCTGTGGAAACGCGGAGGTCCTACCCCGCTGCGATACTTGCCTCAATTGCCACTGACACGTGAGGAGCTCACGGAGTTAGGCGTGGGTCGGGGACAGAGACACGGTGGGGAAATCCAGTACCTGCCCACGGAGTTTCGGCTGGACGCCGATCTAGCCTTCTTCCTTGGGTTCTACATCGGAGACGGCTCGGGCGCTGGAAGGATGGTTCGACTTTCTATAGGGATGGGCGAGCAGGAGCTTGTCGGGAAGCTGATGAATTGTGCTCGTCACAAATTCGACTTGGTGGGACAGGTGAGAAAAGAACGGCACGCGAACATGCTCTCGCTTCAGTTCAACAGCATTGCCCTAGTCCGCATTATGCAGACTGTGTTCAAAATCGGTCGATCAGCCGAATATGGGAAGTTGGTC
The DNA here is from genome assembly GCA_947084985.1 of Methanobacteriota archaeon. GTDB lineage: Archaea > Thermoplasmatota > Thermoplasmata > RBG-16-68-12 > RBG-16-68-12 > RBG-16-68-12. The sequence continues at coordinate 33,759 of CAMTUI010000025.1, forward strand.
GTTCCTCCACTAATTCTGAACGCGAGTGAGGAGGTCAGATATGGGTTTCTATCGGGGCTTTTGGCCAGCGACGGATACATCAGCCCAAACAGGGATTTCGCCTCAATCAGCAGCTACAAACGCGACTTTGTCGAGGCCATCTCCCTTCTAATGACAACGCTCGGCGTTCGACACACATTCAGTTCGATGCGTCCCAATGGATTCCCGCTGTACGGAATTCACTTTCCATGTCGTGACGTCGTAGGGAAGCTTTGGCTGAAAGATGCTCACAGACATCGGCTTGAGACGTGGACGAGCTCGAGTACGCATCGCAGATCGGGAGTCCCAGTAGTCGAAAGCGGACTCCTAGATCTTTGCCGTCGATTCAAGGCGACTCATGGTCTCCAGCAACGCACGAACCGCTGCGTTTCCACCGAGAAACTGATGCAGAAGCTTGCCACGATCGAGGCAAAGTGCCATGGCGAGATCCCTGATGTTTTAAAGAATCTGAAGCGTCTCGCCTCTGCGAACCTGTCCTTCAGACGGATTAGGGGAGTCACGTCGGTTCCCTCGAAATCGAAGTACGTATATTGCTTCGAGACTGAAGACGCGCCGCACGGATTTGTTATTGCTGGCGGAACATTAGTCGGAAATTCGTTTGGGTACACTGGCTATAAGAATGCCCGCTATGGTCGGATTGAGTGCCATGAAGCGATTAACGCAATCGCGCGGGACCTCCTCGTCCGCACGATGGAGATCGCGGAATCCCACAGCTACGACGTCGTCCACGGCATCGTGGACTCCATGTGGCTCCGTGCCCGCGAGGGCGCAGACGCAATTCGTCCGGTGATCGACCACATCGCGGGCTCCACGGGCCTCCCGATCGAACTTGAGGGCCGCTACAAGTGGATCGTGTTCCTTCCGTGCAAGACGACCGGCGTGGGCGCGCTGAACCGGTACTACGGCCTCTTCGAGCACGATGAGTTCAAGCTCCGCGGGATTGAGCTCCGCAAGCACGACACCCCGGAGTTCATCAACATCTGCCAGGAGGCGATGCTCGGTGAACTCAGCCTAGCGTCGAACGCTGCGGAGTTCCGCGAGCGCATCCCGCGGGCCGTCGACATCCTCCGATGGACGGCGAAGCGCGTCCTCGACCGCGCGATCCCGGTCCACCAGTTCATCCTCACGAAGAACGTCTCCCGCACCCTCCCGGAGTACGTCGTCCTCACGGCCACCGCAGCCGCCCTGAAGCAGATGGAGAAGCGGGGCTTCAAGGTCGAGCCCGGTGAATCGATCCGCTACGTCCTCCTCGATGCCCGCGTCCGCGACTCCGAGCGCAAGGTGCGCGTCGCGGAGTTCCTCCAGGGGGACGAGGAGCCGGACGCATGGGAATACATCCGCCTCCTGTGCCGGTCCGGCCAGACCCTGCTCGCGCCGTTCGGATACACGGAGGAAAAGCTGTTCGCGATGTGCGAGGACCTCTCCGACGTCTCGATCGAGAACGTCCCCGAGCGGGCGATCGCCATCCAGGAGGACTACAAGTCCCAGGGCCACAGCCGCGCCCGCGGGGGCGTCGGATACAGGAAACCGTGGCGGGTCGTGGACGACGAGGTAGAGCCGGCGGACCTGCCCGCGGAGATTTGAAGGAGCGATGCGATGACCGCGCGTGTTCGCGGTCGGGATCGACCTCGCGTGGTCGCCCCGCAACAGATCGGGACTCGCTGTCGCAGAACGCGCGGGTCGGACTTGGCGGCTGCTTGACGTGCACGACGCCCTCGGGGACAACCGCGAGATCCTCGCGCACATCGAGAAGCACGTCGGTCCTGAGAAGGCCATCATCGCGATCGACGCGCCCCTCGTCGTGCCGTATCGTACGAGAGGGCGCGAAGGCGACCGGATCGTCACCCGCGTGTTCGGACCGAGCGAGGCGGGCGTGTACCCGGCGACGAGGAAATACATGGGTCGATACGGCGCGAAGCGGATATGGGACCTGGTCCGGGACTTGGAGCGTCTGGGCTACCGCCACGACTGCCGCATCTACCCGGAAACCGAGACGCGCCAGTTCTTCGAGACGTATCCGCATGCGGCATCCGTGGCCCTGTTCGACTTGGAGAAGACGCTCAAGTACAAGGTCCGCCAGGGGCGGTCCTACGAGACACGGTGGGCGGCGTTCCGCGAATATGAGAAGCACATTCGTGGCCTTCGCGCATGCGATCCGGCGTTCGAAGACGTCGACATGTTTCTCGATCCGGACGTCTCGCGAAGGAAGGGCAAGGCCCTCAAGGAATATGACGACCGCCTCGACGCAATCCTGTGCGCATACATCGCAGCGTACTACTGGACATGGGGCACTCGTTGCTGTGCGATCTTCGGCACGCTGGGGGGCGGATACATCGTCACGCCGATGAACGGGCGACTTGCGAGGCGCATCCCCCGCGACTCGCCGTTCGTCACGTACGATGGTGGGACGGGCGGCAGAATCAGTCGAGGGTGAGTGGTTCCTCGGACAGGCCCTCGCTTGCGGCGACGAGCTTCGTCACGCGCTGCTCCGCCTTCGACAACAGGTCGTGGCAGCGGCGGTACAGGGCGAGCCCCTCCTCGTATGCGGTCAGGGCACGGTCCAGCGGGAGATCCCCACGGGACAGTTCCTCGACCTTCGCCTCGAGGGCCGCGAGGGCATCCTCGAAGGACATCTCGTCGGTCATGCGACCTCCGTTCGATCGACGTGAGCGTGAATCCGACCGTCTTGCAGGCGGACCAAGATGGGGTCTCCGCGAGTCAGCTCGCAGGCCCATGGGATCACGGATCCTTCCGGGCGCGACACGATCGCGTAACCGCGGCCCAAGGTGGCGAGGGGGCTCAACACATCGAGCCGCCGACCGAGGGCCTCGAGTCTCTCCTGTTGCCGCGTCAGATCGCGACGGCCTGATTGGAGCAGCGACCGTGCCGCAGCTCCGAGTCGCACACGATTCGCGTCGACGTCCCGGCGGAGACCGCGCGGCGTCAGGCGTTCACCGACGGCCGCGAGGGACTCGGCGGCCTCCCGCAGCCGATCTCGGATCGCCTCCACGATGCGTTTCCGAAACCTTTGCACGTCCGACGTGACCTCGAGGAGGTTCGGCGAGACGAGCTCTGCCGCGGCACTCGGGGTCGCCGCCCGCATGTCCGCCACGAAATCCGCAATCGTCACGTCCGTCTCATGGCCGACCGCGCTCACGACAGGCACCGAACAAGCGGCAATCGATCGCGCGAGGCCTTCGTCGTTGAAGGCCCACAGGTCCTCGAGCGAGCCACCGCCCCGAGCGAGGATCACCACGTCCACGCGCGGCCCGACATCCTCGAGGGCCTTCCGGAGGCTCACGGCGGCCCCAGGCCCCTGCACGAGCGCGGAACCGACGACCACGTCGGCCAAGGGATCGCGGCGGCGCAGGATCGTGAGGATGTCATGGAGGACGGCCCCGCGTTCCGACGTCACCACTCCGATCCGGCGGGGGAACCTCGGGAGGGGACGCTTGCGTTCGGCATCGAGGAGCCCCTCCGCCTCGAGCTTCTTGCGCGTGCGCTGAAACGAAGCCCAGAACGCTCCAATGCCGGCGGGCGTGAGGGCACGGACGACAAGCTGCACGTCGCCCTTGCGCTGGAACAGGTCGACGTCTCCAGACGCGACGACGTCCATGCCGTCCTCCAGATCGAAGCCGAGCGCCTCCGCTTCCTCCCGGAAGAGGACACAGCCGATCTGCGCGTTCGCATCCTTCAACGTGAAGAACACGAGGTTCGATGGCGCCCGTTGCACGTTGCTCGTCTCGCCGCGGACGAGGACGCGGCTCAGGAGGGGATTGCCGCGGACCGTGTCGCGAAGGAGGCGGGTGAGCTCCGACACGGTCAAGGCGAGCGGCACGTCCGGGGCGTGTTCCCTCGCAGGCGAGATCGCGCCAATCGTTTCCATAGAGGTGGCCACGTCACGTGGACGTGAGGTTATCAACGAGCGCGGGAGGGGTAGGCGAAAGTGTTCCGACCCATTACTTGGCCTGGAGAAGATCCTTCGCCGTGAGGAGCGCGCGGAGCCGCACGCCGATCGCCCGGAGATTCTCCGTCCCGCCTTCCTCGCGGTCCACGACCGCGACGACGTCCGCAATCGTCGCGCCGTGTCCCCGCATTCGTTCGATTGCACCGCGTAGAGTGCCGCCAGTCGTCACGACATCCTCGACGAACAACACGCGTTCCCCCGCGCGCAGCTCCCCTTCGAACTCCTTCATCGTGCCATGTTCCTTCGTCGCCTTGCGTACCATGATGAACGGCTTTCCGGAAGCGAGGCTGACCGCCGCGACGATCGGCACGGCGCCGAGCTCCACGCCCGCGATGCGCTCCGCGGTCCGCGCATACGGGGCCATTCCGTCTCCCATCATCCGGAGGAGAGCCGGTCGGGTTACGGCCTTCTTGATGTCCACGTAGTACGTCGATGTCTTCCCGGACGCTAGGATGAAGCTCCCGAACTGCACGGCGCCGCATCCCACGAGGCCTTTGAGGAGCGCCATGCGGTTGAACTCACCAGGGCTCATGCTTCTTCCCGATCCGATACCCGAGGATGTTCACCGCCCGATGCAGGGCCGGCGTGATAAGGATGATGGCCGCGAGGCCGAGGAGCGCGTCCCCTTCGAAGAATCGGCGGACGGACCACGCCGGGATGAGGACGCTGAGCACGAGCGCACCGAGGACGAAGTCATACTGGTCTAGGCCGGGTGACTTCGCGCCGCGCGGTCTGTGCATCCGCCGCTTCACGAATGCGCCGGCGAGATCGCCCAGGAGCGCGCCGAAGGCGAGGAGCGCGGACGCCACGAAGGCATCGGCCGGCGTGCCGAAGGACCACGTCGACGTGGGGGCGAAGCCGTTGATCGGGAGGGTCAGCAGGAGACCCAAAATAGCGCTCGCAAGTGTCCCGCCCGCGAGGCCGCGCCACGTCTTGCCGTCCCCGAACAGGCGCTCCCCGTCCCGCAGGGTCCGGCCGAAGTCGATTGGCGTGCCGCCGCCGAAGACGACGGCCATGGGGTTGGCAACGTAGGCCGGGAGGAAGAACCACAGGGCCTGCGGTATCGCCTCCCAGGACATCGCCGCGCGAAGGGACCGCCCTCGCATATACCTAACCGACGGCCCGGAGAGCGAGACCCTATCGAGCCTGATAATCTCCGCGCCAGCGTATTATAGCGAGAGGCGACCTCTTCTGTCGTTCCCACTATGGACCGCTTGAAGACGTACGTCGAAGGCTTCGACGAGGCCCTCGGCGGCGGCATCCCGCGCGGGTCCCTCGTCCTCGTCGCCGGGACGCCGGGGACGATGAAGACGGCCCTGACCTTCTCGATCATCTACGAGAACGTCAAGGCCGGCTCGAAGGCGCTGTACATCTCCCTCGAGGAGAGCCAGGAGGACCTGCGCGCCGCGATGGCGGATCTGGGGATGACCGACCTGGACGACATGGAACTGTACATCCTCGACATCGGGCGCATCCGGCTGGAGCACAAGGACGAGGAACTGTCGAAGAACTGGCTCGACGTCCTGCAAAAGTACATCGAGCAGCGCGTGCGGATGAACGGGTTCGATCTGGTGGCCCTCGACAGCCTCGCGGCCCTGTACAGCCTGAGCCGCCTCGACAACGCACGGCGGGACCTGTTCCACTTCTTCGGGTTCCTGAAGTCTCTCGACGCGACATGCTTCCTGATTTCTGAAGTGCCGTCGGGGAGCAACGGCCGGCTCAGCACGTTCGACGAGGAGTTCCTCGTGGACGGGATCCTGTACCTACGGCACTTCGAGAAGGGCGAGACGGACGTCCAGCTCCGCCTGCGGTGCGTGAAGATGCGCCGGGCGCGGCACGAGCACGGCTCCTTCGCGCTGATTCGGAACAACGGTCATTTCCAGATCACACGTGCGATCTCAGAGTGACGTCTTCTGGAGGAGCTTGAGGAGCGCCTCCGCATACTTCGCGGCGAGCTTCGCGTTCCCGAAGGTCTTCGTCGCGGCCGCGCGGTTCTCCTCGATCGCCTCGACGGTCTTCACGAGGACCGAAACGACGTCTTTCCCCGGCGCCCGCCGGAAGAGCGCGGCGATCGACGTGTCCTCGCCCGCCATGACCACGAGCCGTCCGACCGGGAGGTGCAGCACGAACGTACCGCGCGTCCTTCGGGCGGATTCCCGGCGGACCATCTCCGCGATGGCGGGCTCGTCCAGGTACGCCGTCTCTCCGGCCTTCGCGAGCACCTCGCGCCCCTTTCGCTGGATCACGAGGGCAATCGCGTTCGATTCTCGGTCGCGCGCGGCGAGCTCGGACCAGAACGCCGCCTGGAGGGAGAGGGAACGCAGACGCCGTCGGAGCGACGCCATCGCCTCCCGATCGCGGCTCCGCGCCAGCTCGCGGAGGGTCGACTCGACCTCCTTCGCTTCCTTCGGATGGAGCAGATGCCGGAACGTCTGGAACTCCTGGGCGAGCGCGTCGAGCTCCGTCGAGGCGCGCGGTCGGCTCGGCTCCGGCGGAGGCAGCTCGGGCGACGAATCGTTCGCGGACAGAATCGGCATCTCCTGCTCGATCAGGTCGACCGCGTCGGCCAGGCTCTTGTCGGGGTGGCGCAGCAGGGCTTCCATGACCGTGTTGCCATGGCCCGCCAGCTCCCAGCGGAGCAGCTTGAGCGCTGCTTCGTCCCGTTTCGCCATCCCTTCTCCCGGGTGGAAGGGGCTCGCGCTACAAAAGCATTCCTTACCGCGCGGCAAGACGCGATACCCGTCTTACATCCGGTGAATATCTTGCTCGATAACCGAGTCGCCATCCCTTTATAACGTGCATTTCGTCGTGCGAACACGATGGATGTCGAGGTGCCCCTTCTCCAGACGTACGTAGAGGGCCTCGATCGTGCCCTGGGCGGAGGGATCCCGAAAGGCAGTACGGTCCTCGTCGCCGGGACGCCCGGGACGATGAAAACGTCCCTCGTACTCTGGACGATGCACGAGAATGCTCGGCGGAACGGGACGAAGTCCCTGTACGTCAGCCTCGAGCAGACGATGGACAGCCTGAAGGCGAGCGCCGTGCGGATGGGGATGAAGGAGCTCCACGAGTCGCAGGTGTACATCCTCGACTTGGGACAGCTGCGTCTCGGCCTTCACCGCGCGGAGGCGTCGAAGGACTGGTTCACGATCCTCCTCGAGATCATCAAGGAGGCCGTCAGCTCGAGCGGCTATCAGGTCCTCGCGCTGGACAGCCTCGAGGCGCTCTACGCCCTCTCGGACCTGAAAAGCCCGCGGCGGGAGATATTCCACTTCCTCAGCACGCTCAAGGAACTCGGCCTGACGACGTTCCTGATCGCGGAGACCCCGTTCGGCTCGACGCGGCTGGCGGAATGGGGGGAGGACTTCATCGCGGACGGCATCCTGCATCTGCGTCAGGTGGATGTCGGCGAGACGGATGTCCAGCTCCGCCTGCGGTGCGTGAAGATGCGGTGGATGAATGTCGACCACGACGCCCTCGCGCTCAACCACGACGGACAGAAGTTCTTCGTCACCCACGTGATCTCGAAGAAGAAGTGACGCGCTCGATCCGTCATAACAGTGGACCCCGCGCGCCGACGGAAGGGTTTTCAACGGGAACCGCCGTGGTGAATGCGTGGAACCCGGAACGGTCGACCGATGGATCTCGTTCGAGTTGGGCCGGCTGAATGCAGGGCTCGTCATCGAGAAGAAGAGCCTCGCCCGCCTGCGGGCGGAACCGCGTCCGGCATGCCGAACGCGGGAAGGGGACGAGCACCCGTTCGAGCCGGAGATCTTGACGCGTTACGCGGCCGCCCTGACGGCGGAGGAGGCGGAGGGGCTACGCCTGCCCATCACGCTGATCGTGTCCGGGGACCTCGAGGACAGCGCGTACCTCACGGACGAACTCGCGGCGAAGGCGATCCGGACGATTGAAGGCTTCGGGGCCGCGTTCTCGTATCGCGTTGGACGAATGATCCTGCCGCACGCGCTCGCCGTGGACATCGTACGCCGACACGGGGGCGCCGTGCAGCTCGCGTTCGGCTAAGGCTTACTTCGGCGCCTCGGTCTTCTCGCGACGGGACGCCCAGAAGTCCTCGGGGACGTCGTCGTAGACGGACGACATGCGCCCCGCCTCTTCCTTGGCGCGCTGGGCTTCGACGAGCTCGGCGATCCGGTCCTTCCGGAACATCCAGTAGTGAATCCGCCACTCCCGCCCGTCGTAGAGGGTCGTCTCCTCCCGCTCCGTCGTCAGGATTCCGGAGTCCTCGAGCATGTAGAACGCGTCCCGGTCCTCCGGCTCCAGGACGTTGTCGATGATTCGCTCGGAATAGCCGAAGAAATTGAGGACGTGCTGGGCCATCGCCCGGGCCTCTTCCTCCTTCATCCCGGTCCGGTCGATCGAGTTCTTAATCGCCCGCGTGAGGTCGTCGACCGTGAGCGTCCCGGCGGGGCCTCGCTCGGACTTCGTCTTGATGGCCATGGGTCGCCTCGGCCCTTTGCTATGGGGGGCAGGGGCTATTTAACTGTTCTGCGCAGACGTGCTTCGTTGATTATCAGGTTTCCGGCCTGTGCGGCCGGATGCCGCACGTTCGGGAACCGACACAGTCCCCTGAGCAGAGGTAAGCGACGTTCCAAAAGGTTAAGCGCGCCCACCACGCATGACGTTGTCGGGATAGCAACGGGTGTGGGCGTGGAGTGGGTCCGGACCTCCAAGGGCAGGGAAGCCGGGAAGCCCCCGGAGGATCTCGAGGCGGAGCTGCGGGCGCTCCGCGATGAGGTCCGCCGCCTGAGGGAGCAGATGGCGGCCTTGGCCACGGCGTCCGCGCGCCCGGCTCCCGAGGATGAGCGGATCCCGACGTACGTGGAGCGACTCGACGCCGCGATCGAGGGCGGTGTGCCCCGCGGCTCCGTGATCGCAATCACGGGTCCCGGCGGGTCCATGAAGACGTCCCTGGCCCTGTACATCCTCTCGCGGAACCGGGCTGCGGGCCGACGTGGGGTCTACGTGACCGTCGAGGAGAGCCGGGACTCGATCCTCCGTACGATGCGCCACCTCGGCCTCGGGACGGAGGAGGATTTCATCGTCGACATCGCCCGCCTGCGGCTCGAACACGAGGGCGCGGAGGAGGTCCGCGACTGGCTTCGCGTCCTGCGGGATTTCCTCGAGCGTCGGCATTCGCAGAAACAGACGTCCATCGTGGTAATCGACACGCTTGACGTGCTCGCGTCGATGGCCCACCTCGAGGACATCCGGAACGACTTGTTCTACTTCTTCCACTTCCTCCGGTCCCTCGGCGTCACGACGTTCGTCGTCGCGGACCAGGATCCCGTTCGCCCGGGGGTCGCCCACGACGTGACGTTCCTCGCGGACGGCGTGTTCGAGCTTCGTTTCAGCGGCGCGGGTGAGGGCAAGGTACAGCTCCTTCTCCGGTGCGCAAAGATGCGCCACACGAACCATTCGAGGGACTACTTCGTGCTGACGTACAACAAGGCGTTCGCCGCGAGGCCCTACGAGGTCCCGCGACCGTCCCGGTGGCGTCGACGCCGCGCGTAATCAGAAGGCGCCTTTGATCTTCGCGCGGTCGATCTTGATCCCGGCCGGCGTGGCCATGAGGAGGTTCTTCCCCACGACGGCCACATCTCCGCCGCAATCTCGGACCGCGTTCTTCATCTCCGCCGTGATCCGCTTCAGCGCGAGCTCATCCGACGAGAGGCTCGAGAAGTCGATGAGCAGGATGTTCCCGTTGTACACATGGGTCGTCAAGTCGCTGACGTCCTCGTAGCGATAGACCTCCGCGACCTTGACCAGGTGTTCCACGGGCTCTCCCAGCGCACCACCTTCGCCCTCGAAGGCCAGCTCGCCCAAGTCGATGTACGTATCCGCCTCGGCGGCGGCTCCTTCCGCAAGTCGCCTGAATGGCTTTTTGATGAAGGCCATCCCACATCCCTTCTGCGGCGCCCCATAGCCAACACCACGAATTTAAAGGTATCGCGCGGGTCGTCGCAGTGACGCCAGATGATACAAGAATTATTCGAATGGCCATATCATAACTGTGTCCTTTTCTGCCATGGATGGGTCTAACGTCACAATGTTTAAGAAGGAAAGGCCTCTGACGCTCCCCCGCCAATGGCCTACGACGTCATCATTGTGGGGGGTGGGCCGGCCGGGCTCACCGCGGGCGTGTACGCCCGAACGAGGAAGATGTCCACCCTGATACTCGAGGCCCAGGCGATGGGCGGACAGCTCGCGTGGCTGTATCCGACGAAGTCCGTGTACGATTATCCGAGCTACATCGCAATCGAGGGCGGGGAGCTCGGCGACCTGTTCACGCTCCACTCGCGGGAGAGCGGCGCGGAGATGCGCAACGAAGAGGTCGTCGACATCGAGCGGCATCCGTCGGGCTTCTCCATCCTCACGCGGCAGGGCCACTCGTACGAGGCCCGCGCAATCATCCTCGCGATGGGGATGGGACTCTTCGAGCCGAAGCGACTCGGCGTGCCAGGCGAAACGGAGTTCGAAGAACGGGGCGTGGAGTATCGGGTGCGGGACCGCCACGATTTCAAGGACAAGACGGTCCTCGTGGTCGGCGGCGGCGACAGCGCGCTGGAGATCGCTCTCGAGATCGTCGCGCTCGCGAAGAAAGTGACCTTGGTCCACCGGCGCGAGGAGTTCCGCGCGATGGAAAAGAGCGTCGAGGCGGTCATGAAGAACCCGATCCAGGTCGTCTTCAACGCGGAGGTCACGAGCATCGAGGGCAGCGACCGGGTGGAGCGGGCGATCGTGTACGACAACCGCACGCTCAAGAAGAAGATCTTCGAGGTCGACTCCATCCTGGTGAACATCGGCTTCGAGCCGAAGACGACGCCCCTGCCGAAGTGGGGCATCGAGCTCGAGGGGGAGCGGCTCATCAAGGTCCGGGCGGACATGTCGACGTCGGTCCGCGGGATCTACGCGTGCGGCGACATCGTTTCGTATCCCGGCAAGGACAAGCGCATCGTGACGGGCTGCGGCGAGGCCGTGACGGCCGTCATGTCGATCTACAAGTATCTCAAGCAGCCGTACTGGGCCTGAGACGGCTCGAGGGGCGAGCGGGTCAGACCTCCTCTTCTCCGATATGCCACAGCTCGTCGCCGACGTGATGAAGCGTCTCGATCGCCTTCCCCTTCTTCTCCCGTGCCATCGTCGGGCCGTCCATGATCGCGCGACCCACGGCGAGCGGCTGCTTGTTCCGTTCGTCCCGGATCCAGACGAAGTCCCCGACGCCGATGTCGGAATCCGCCTCGACGATCCCGGGCGCCATGATGTCTGCGCCGTTGTAGATGAACCGAATCGCGCCCATGTCCACGGTGACGGCGCGACGCGCGGCCGGGAATGCGAGGAGGCCGCGGATCGTCGGCGCGATCCCGTCGCCGACGATCAGGGCGAACGCCTCGTTCTCCCGAAGGAGGAGACGATAGGGGCCCGCCTCCGCCTCGTCGATGGGTGCGTCCGCGGGGACCGCCATCCCGAAGTCTGCGTTCAACCGGTCGAGCCAATCGGAGACCTCTTTCTGACGGAGCCGGGTCCTGCGTCGGACCTTGAGGGCCATCGGTCGGTGGATGGACACGCGGGACATAACCCTTCGGGAAGAGGACTGTTTTATCTATCCTCAATATGGATAATAATGGTCTGAAAATCACGCGGCAGCTGTCGCCTCAGACCGGAGGCGGAACGCGCGGCCGTGAGTCGGGTCCAAGTTGAGCGCGTGATCGAGCATCTTCTGCGCGCGGGCCTCCTGGCCGAGTGCGCGCCAGGCGAGGGCCGCATCGCACCACGTGTCCGCATCCCCGGGGTTCAGGCCCAGGGCCGCGTCGAACGCGGCGACCGCGTCCTTCGCGCGGCCGAGGTCCATGAGGATGCGGCCTTTGCGCCGGTACACGATGTCCCGAGCGTCCTTCGCGGCGCGGAGCGCGGCGTCGCAGGCTCCGAAGGCCTCCTCGGACCGATCGAGAGACACCAGGAGGTCCGCCTGGAGCAGGAGCGCCTCCGCACTCGGCGATTCGATCGCTCCAATCGTAAGCAGGGCGTCCTCCCTGCGGCCGAGGACGTCAAGGCAGCGAGCGATCTCCACGTGCGCGTCCGGCCCCGCGCCGGCTTCCGCGGCGGTGCGCAACAGCTCCGCAGCCTCCGAGGCGCGGCCGAGCGAGAGGGACGCGCGGCCCGACATGAGCCAACCGCGAGGATCCTTTGGGTGCGCCGTGCGGGCCTCGTCCGCGGGGACGAGGGCATCCGCGGCGCGACCGAGACGCAGCAGGAGCGCGGACAGGTGGATGAGCGGGTCGACGCCGTGGCCTTTCGCCGCGGACGCCGCGTACGCTTCGATCGCCTCGTCGACCCGCTCCAGGTCGTCGAGGAGCCGCCCGTAGTGGAACAAGATCTCTGGATTGTCGGGTTCGAGCTTCAGCGACTCGCGGAACGAGTCGAGGGCCTCCTCGTAGCAGCGTTCCGCCTCGAGGGCGTTCCCCATCTCCTCGAGGATCTTTCCGCGGAAGACCCATGCCTCGTCGTACGCGCCGTTCAGAATCAGCGCGTTGTTCAGCGCGTCCCGGGCCTCCTCGAGGCGGCCGAGATGGTAGAGCGCCTCGGCCTTCGCCATCCACGCGTGGTCATAGTTCGGGTTCAGTTCGAGACTCTGGCCGATCAGCTCGAGGCCCTCCTCGTGCCGGCCGAGGTTGTCGAGCGCGTGACCCTTTGCGTACAGGGCGTAGTCGAAGTCCGGCTTGATCTCGAGGCTCTTGTCGTGGTACGTCAGGGACTCCGCGTGGCGCTCCATCTTGTTCAGCGCGTTCCCGATGTTGTTCCACGCAATCTCGTACTCCGGGTTTATCTCGAGGGCCTTCTCGAAGTACGGGATCGACGCGTCGTAGCGGCCGAGGTTGTACAGCGCGTTGCCGAGGTTGTTCCAGAGGACCTCGTCCCCCTCGTCGAGCCCGATCGCCTTCTCGTACGCGTCGACGGCCTCCTCGAGCCGGTTGATCCCGTGGAACGTGTAGCCCTTGTTGTACCAGGCCTGCTTGTACGTCGGGTTGAGTTCGAGCGCCTTGTCGTAGCAGCGCAACGCCTCGTCGTGGATCCCGAGCATGAAGAACGTGAAGCCTTTGTTGTTCCAGGCCTCTTCGTTGTCCGCATCCGTGGCGATCGCGCGGTCGTACGCCTCGATCGCCTCCTCGTACCGCTCGAGGGCGTACAGGGCGTCGCCGAGGCCCGTCCACGCGTCTGTATCGTTCGGATTCAGGGCTGTCGCGGCCTTGAACGCGTCGACCGCCTCCTCGATCTTGTTCAGTTCCTCGAGTAGGTTTCCCCGGCGCGTCCAGGTCACCGTGATTTCCGTGTCCGCCCGCACGAGCGTGTCGTACGCCTGGAGCGCGGCCTTCGTCCGGCCGAGGTGCGTGAGCACGAGCGCGCGGTCGTACAGGGCGTCCGGATAGTCCGGCCGGACCTGCAGGGCGCGGTCGTAGACCACGAGGGCCTGTTGAAACTGCCCGAGCTGCGCGTACGCGTTTCCGAGGTTGTACACGGCAATCTCGTACTTCGGGTTGAGTTGCATCGCCCGCGTGTACGCCTGAATCGCGTCCTCGTGCCGCCCGAGGCCGTCGAGGGCGACCCCTTTGTTGTTCCACAGGATGTGGTCCTCGTAGCCGAGGGCCGAGGCGCGTTCGTAGCAAGCGAGGGCGTCCGCGAACTCGTGAGCGTCGCAGTGGGCGTTCCCGCGGAGGAACTCTGCCTCGCCCCGGGCGAGGTCCCCCGCCGCGGGCAGGTCCAGCATGGCGAAGGCCAGGGGAAGGGCCATCGGGGGCGCATCAGGTGCGGACGCGCTTTAAAGGTTCCGCGGTCGAGGTCAGGGATGAGAGCATCGTGTCGCTCAGGTCGTCGGATTTAAGTAGAGTCAGTCCGTTGGTCCCGGTTTGGGGAGACCGTTCGTGTCGACGATGGACGTAGAGTCCTTCTCGAAGACGAAGGCAATGGAGTTGCCACGCAATGTCGTCGTGGGCCATGATGCGCTCCTGCAAGTTGGCGACGTGTGTGCGTCCCTGAAGCTCGGAAAGCGCGCGCTCCTCGTGGCCGATGACACGACGATGAAGATTGCCGGCGCGACGGCGGAAAAGGAGCTCGCGTCGCGGAAAATCAAGACGGCGCAGTTCCTCATCCCGGACGCCACGTGGGACGAGGTCGTCGAGGCGGAGCAGCGGATCCGCAAAGGGAACATCGATTTCGCCCTCGGCGTGGGGGGCGGGCGGCCGATCGACGTGGCGAAGTGCGCGTCCTTCAACGCCGGCGTGCCCTTCGTCAGCGTCCCGACCGCCGCGAGCCACGACGGCGTCGTGTCGTCGCGCGCCTCGATCACGAAGGGTGGGGAGAAGGTGAGCCTCGCCGCGCAGACGCCAATCGCCGTGATCATGGACACGGGAATCATCGCGGAATCGCCCTTCCGACTGCTGGCCGCGGGGTGCGGGGACATCATCTCGAACCTCACAGCGGTGAAGGACTGGGCCCTCGCGCGGAACCTGCGGAACGAGTATTACTCGTCGTACGCCGCCTCGCTGAGCGAACTCGCGGCGCGCCTCGTGATCGAGAACGCGTCGACGATCAAGCCCCGCCTCGAGGAGAGCGCCTGGTTCGTGTGCAAGGCCCTCGTGTCCTCGGGCGTCGCAATGTCCATCGCGGGATCCTCTCGACCCGCGTCCGGGAGCGAGCACAAGTTCTCGCACGCGCTCGACAAGGTCGCGAAGAAGCCCGCGCTGCACGGGGAGCAATGCGGCGTCGGCACGATTATGATGATGTACCTCCACGGCGGGAACTGGCAGGAGGTACGGGATGCGCTCCTCGCGATCGGCGCGCCGACGACGGCGCGGGCGCTCGGGGTGACGGACGAGGAGGTCCTCCAGGCCCTCTACCACGCCCACGAGACGAACAAGGAGCGGTATACGATCCTCGGGGACGAGGGATTGACCTTCGAGGCGGCTGAGCGTCTCGCGCACATCACGAAGGTCATCTGAATTCGAGGGCCCCCGCACGGTGTGCGGTTCCATCTAGATGTCGGCGCCCGCGAGAACCCCGAACCGGTCGAGGGACTGAACGAGTTCCGCCGCGAACGCGTCCGCGTCAATCGATAGGGCATAGCGGCGGAAGTACACCTGCAACGCGCTGAGCCCCTGAACGAGCGCGGTCCGCGCCTCCGTGAGGCGGATCCAGGGTGAGGCGCCTGTGCGATCAACCCGGATCGCCTCCGAGAAATCGATCAACCAGGGATCGCCCTCGTGGACGAGCACATTGAACGCGCTCAGGTCACCGTGCACCACGCCGGCCGCCGTAAGGCGACGAACGCCGTCCAGTACGCGGGCCAGGAAGTCTGCGGGATCGCCGAGGCGGACGTCCTTGAGCCGCCGCGCGGGACCTTCGTCGTTCCCGAGGTACCGCATCGAGAAGCGGTTCTCGACGCGCCGCGCTGGCGTCGGCACGAGGACGCCGCCTTTCCACGCCTGTCGCATCATCTCGTACTCGTGGGCCGCGCGCCAGCCCATCGAGTCGAGCTTGATCGGCCGGCCGCCGCGGTGCGACGTGCGGTACAATCGGTACGATTTGACGGCGAGCGGCGCGCCGTTGTACCGCGCGAGGTACACGTTCGCTTCCTTGCCTGCGCTGATCAGGCCCACGACTTCCGTCGCGAGCCCCGCAGAGAGGATAGACTCCACGACCGTGCGGTAATCCGGCTCCTCGAAGGATAGGGTCCCGAATTTGATGCGCCACTCGACGCTCGAATCCAGGTAGGGATCGTTCGGCATTGACTTCGGCTTCGTTTCATCGGAACGGCATTCACAGAGCAAGTACACGAACGCCGGGACGCCGAAACGAGATCAGGCGGTTCCCGGCGCAGCTTGGAAAATCCATTCGGACGTCATCACCGGGAACCTCCTGGCCCTACGGACCGATTCGGGCCAATGTCTGCCGCCGCATGAATCTGCCGGTGTCAGAATGGCGGGAGGACCCTCAGCACGAACGCGAGACCGAGGAGCGCCAGGCCCGCCAGGGAGTCGATGGCCAGAGGCTTCCGGGTACGGGCCAGGGAGCAATCGCGGCCTCCTCGCGGGGGCCGTCGGACACGCGTACCGCGACGGAACGTGGTAGCACGGATTGCGGTAGGCGGCCGTCTCCGGCATTGCGGGGCCCGACGGCAAGCCGGTCAGGAAGAGGAGGACCCCCGTCATGAACAGAAGCAGACGGAAAGCCGTGCCGAAGCCCATGGGAATCACCCTGGCTAGGACGAAGGCCGCGAGGAAGTCCGCGAGGGCGCCGATCCCGAAGAACAGAAGGAATCGTGTGCGCTCGTCCCGAAGCCACCGCATGTCGTTAGGAACCGTCTCGTTCCATCTTCAACGTGCGGTGGGCATCCCGCGACGGTGACCCTTAAGCCGCGCAGCGCGTTAGCTTGTGCGGGAGGCCGGCGTCGTGGTCCAGATCACCCTCGTCGGCGAGAGGCAAGCGCAGGTGGGCCACGAGTTCGTGTATCGCGGGCCTCAGCCGGAATGCGGACCGTGCCGGGTCCGAGGCGCGTGTCTGAACCAGGATCTGGGGAGACGGTATCGGATCGTCCGCGTTCGGGATGTCGCCCACCCCTGCCTCCTGAACGAGGAGCGCGTACGAGTCGTCGAGGTCGAGACGATGCCACCGCCCGTGAGCCTTCCTGCCCGGGCGGCGGTGGAGGGGGCCCTTGTAGCGTACGAGAAGATCGTGTGCGCGAACGCCGCCTGTCCGAATTACCGCACCTGCCATCCGATTGGAATCGAGCCCGGGATGAAGCTCAAGGTCGTCGATCTCGGCGAGGAACTCGACTGCCCGATCGGGTACAGGCTTTCGTCCGCGAGCGTCGCGTACGCGGACTGACCCGGGGGGCCGTGATGAAAGCGTCCCTCCCGAGGCGAATGACACTCCACGCGATCGAGGCCGCGGTACTGACCCGTGGGTATCGCGTGGTGCGCGAGACGTTCGACCTCGTGGCGTTCAAGTCCCTGTACAACGGGAAGCGGTTTCACATGCGGCTGGAGACCCACGGCCTCGAGCGGGTCCCGAAGGAATCAGAGATCGACCTCCACGTGGACTTCATGCGCGAGGTGAAGGGATACCACGGATCCGAGGCGGAGTCCGAGAAGATCGCGATCGAGATGGCGGAGCTGCTCGGCGCGCTGAAGATGCAGGATCCGGAGCGGTCCCGGCCCCGTGTCCGGTGCCCGAAGTGCGGAAAAGAGTTCGGCCACGACGCGTATCTCGCCCACCGCGTGGTCGTCCACGGGCGCTAGAGCAAGTCGCGGCTGTATACGGTCCGGCCGCCCGTGCGGAAGCCTATTTTCTTCCAGAACGCCGTGGCGCCCTCGTTCTTCGGGAAGACCTCGAGGTCCAATCGGTCGATCCGCATCGCCTTCGCTTCTTCCAGGAGCCGCGTCGCGAGGGCGCGGCCGACGCCTTTGCGACGCAGCGTCGGATCGACGAAGAAGTCTTGGATCACGAGGACCCGCCCGAGCTCCGCGGACGGTTGATAGACGGCAAGGGCGACGCCCACGGCCGCCCTCTTCTCCCGTGCGATGAGAAGGACGCCAGGGAAGCGATTTCGCAAGTGCTGTTCGACGGCCCAAGAGATTCGCTCAGGCCGCGCCTTCACACCCTCCGATACATGATACGCGGCGATGAGGCGTTCGACATCGACCCGGTCCGTGGGATTCGCGCGGTCAACGAGGACCATCGGGAGCCGGCCACCGCCCGCAGACGTATAAGGATTGCTCCCCACACGCGGGCGACCGCCGAGCCTCCCCCGGTCCGAGCACATATCCAAAGTTTTTTTCGCGGGCAGACAGACGCGGATCAGAACAGGACAACGCGGACGACTTCGCCCTTCTCCACGAGGTCCACGTTCGCCGGGATCTCGATGTAGCCGTCCGCGTGGGCCATCGATGTGATCGCGCCGCTCTCCTTGTACGCCGGCACGGCCTGGCCGTCGACCACGCGGACCGTGTGGAACTCCACGCGGCCGATCGTCGATACGTGGCGTTTCGCGAGCGGCAGGTCGACAATCTTCTCGTGGGCTGCCGGCAACCGAGCCATCCGCCGCACCATGGGCGCGAGGATCATGTAGCAGTTGCTCAAGCAGGACGTCGGGTAGCCGGGCATCCCGAGGACCCCCTTCCCGTCCACGCGGCCCAGGACCGTCGGCTTCCCCGGCTTCACAGCGATCCCGTGGAAGAGGATGTCGCCCATCGATTGCAGAGCGTCCATGATCATGTCCTTCTCACCGACGCTCGAACCGCCTGAGAAGACGACGAGGTCCGCCTTCCGGACGGCGCCGCGGATCGCCGTGCGGATCGCATCGAGGCGGTCTGGGATGCGACCGAGGAGGATCGGCTTCCCGCCGTTCTCCCGCACGACGCTGGCCATCGTCAGGGAGTTGATGTCGTACACTTGGCCGGGCCGGATCGGCCGGCCTGGTGGGACGACCTCGTCCCCCGTTGCGAGGATTGCGACGCCTGGTCGTTCAAAGACGAGCGCACGGGCGCGTCCAATAGCCGCCAGGGCGCCGACCTTCGCGGGCGTGAGGGCCTCCCCCGCCCGCACGACGACGGACCCGCGCTCGATGTCCTCCCCGCGGCGGGACACGTGCTCGCCCGGGTGGACGGGTCGATACACCTTCACGAGATCCCCCTCCCGCTCCGTGTCCTCGACCATCACGACCGCGTCCGCGCCGTTCGGCAGGGTCGCGCCCGTCGCGATCTCCGAGCAGCGGCCCTTCGTCACGCGCTTCTTCGGCACGGAGTCCGCGTAGAGCGTCTCGAGCCGACCTAGGGCTGCGGGCTTGAACTTCCCCGCACGGAACGTGTCCTTCGCGTGGACCGCGTAGCCGTCCATCGCCGCGCGGTCCGCGAGCGGCACGTCAATCGGTGCGAGGACATCCTCCGCGACGACGCAGTGGAGCGCCTCCCCGATCGGGACGGACTCGGCCCGATCGATCGGCCGTACGAGACCCATCGCCATCGACATCGCCTCGTCGAGGGAGATGAGGGTCTTTAGGGGCCGCATGCCACGTCCGGAGTTCCGCGCCTCATGGTCATGCGCATGGCCGCGGCGGCTCATCGGCCCATCACCCCGACCGCGTGGGCGAGCTCCGGGAGGATGAGCTTCTCCATCGCGAGGCGACAGGCGTCCGGCGAGCCGGGGAGGCAGAAGATCAGTCGGCCATGGTAGACGCCCGCCGTCGCGCCGGACAGCATGGCCGCCGTGCCGATCTCCTGGTAGGACATCGAGCGGAACAGCTCCCCGAATCCGGGGAGCGTCTTCTCGAACGTGGGGAGGAGCGTAGGGATCGTGACGTCGCGCCGCGCGAGACCCGTGCCGCCGTTCGTCACGACCGTGTCGCACGTCCACGAGGCTTGCTCGACGGCATCGAGGATCGGCTTCGGTTCGTCCTTCACGACGACGTAGAAGAGGACGGAATGGCCTGCGCGCAGGAGCATGTCCCGGATCAACTTGCCCGAATCATCCGTATCTGGCGTGCGGCTGTCGGAGATCGTGACGATCCCGCACTTCACGGAGGCGGGGGCGTGCTCCTTGTGTTTCCCGGGGACGGCCATCGGATTCGTATGCAGGGAAGACCAGAGGAGGGGAAAAGGTTCGCCTTTCCGGTTAACCTTGTTCAAGGTTAACGCGAGCGGATCTCCGATACCGCCGCGATGGCCCTGCGCCGGCTACGCGGCGAGGCCGACAAACGGCCCGACGCGCTCCGCAACCGCCGGATCGTCGAGGGACGCGACGAACGCGGACCACGAGTGGAACGGTCTCGAACGCACGATTCGCGCCGCGCGCTTCGCGCCGATCCCCGGCAGGGCTTCGATCGCCCTCCGCGGTGCGCGGTTCACATCGAGCGGATATTCGACGCCCGTGACGGACCGCTGCCCGTGTCCCGTGACCTTCACGTCGACGAAGCGGCTGAGAGTCACGTCGTACGGCAACCCGACGAGGATCGGGTACGTGCCGATCTGGCGGCCGTAGGCGACGTGGCCTTTCTGAATCTCGAGGTACACGTTCCGGAGCACGGTCCCCTCGGGGATCACACGCCGCAGCATGTCGTGGTCCACCGTCGACCGTACGGTCTCCTTGAACCGCCGGAACTCGCGATACAGTCCCGTCGGCTTGAATTCCCGCCGCACCGGACGGACCTGACGGATGTTGATGCGGCGAATCCAGAGGTCCTCCTGGAGCAGCCGTTTCAGGAACGCCAGATTGATGTCGAATGTCTTCCGCGTCTCGCCCTCGAGGCCCACGACGAAGTTCAGGCCGGGGAGGAGACGGGGCAGTCCGCTCTCGCCGCGCTCGCGTCCGACCGCGTTGACGATGCGGATCGCCTCGAGGCATCCATCGGCATCGATGTTCAGGTTGTTCGCCTCCGTGACGCGCGGGTCCGCGGACTCGAGCCCAAACGACAGGATGTTCCCGGGACTCGAGAGGCGGACGAGGTCCCGCAGCGCCGCCGTCGCTTCGTCCGGGTGGGCCATGATCATCGCGGGGTCCCCGTTGTCCGTGTGCAGAATCTTCAATTTAGGAACCGCCGCACGGATCCCCTCAAGGAGTTCCCGCAGGGCAGGCACGTTAATCTGCGGCGTCGGCGAGGACCCGAGGCCGATCGCCTGGTAGCTGAAGTAATCCGCCTGGCCGCCGAGGCGGAAGTTCACTGCGCCTGCTTGAGCGAGGCGGCGGACCTCCGCCAGGATGCCGGCCAAGGGTCGGAACCTCGGCTTGCCGTACATCGGCTCGATGCAGAACGAGCAGCCCTTGTTCACGTACCGCACGCAGCCCTTCGACGTGTCTAGCTCGACGATAAGCGGCTCCGGGAAATCCGGATGAACGCAGATCACGTCGGCGCCGAGGAGGGCCCATCGGTCCCACTCCTCCATCGTCTGATCGCGGTGCGTCCACTCGCCCGTCGTGAGGAAGTCGTGGACCGCCGCATCGACATCCCGCAGGGCGACCCAATCGAACGGCTCGACGAGCCCGTCGTCGAAGTATCGGAAGCGGGCGAGAGGCCCGCCGAGCAACCGAGGACCCTCGAACGCGCTCGCGTAATGGACGATCTCCTTCTCGCTGATTGGCAGGCTGCGGAGGTACTTCCCCGGGACGATCGGCCCCGAAATGACGACGAGAAGGTCGCCTCGGAGCGGGCGGCCCGCGCGCACGCGGTCGACGGGGACGTATTCCCACGTGTGGCCTGTGTCCGCAACGGAGCCGGCCACGTACCGCGGATACGGGGAGATGTAGGGTGGCACGCCGAAGTTCGACGGCTCGTCTACGTAGCCGTCGAGGATCACGACCTTCATGGGCCGGAATCCATGCCGCCTTGGCGATAAAAGGGCTTCGCCCCGCCAACCGAAGAGATCAACGTCCGCCCTGTGCTGCCCAGGAGCGTCAATGCCGGGAGGGTTCGCGGCGCCTACTTGGAGCCCCAGCGGCCGACGAGTACGATGAACAGAAGCCCTCCCGAGCAAGAAAAAGGGCGAGATGGCGCTTCCGTAGGCAACCCAGCGTGGGAAGTCCGGGGAGTCCTTCGGGATATTATTGCGGAAGTCGTGAGCCCGTCCCTGACCCTGGCGGCATTAGGACTCACAACCTGAGCGCAAGGATTCCAATTGTGCTAGTCAGGTTTCTTGGGCAAGCGTCGGCCAGCGGGTAGTGGTTGCCCGCGCTGAAGTCTGCCTTCAGCTTCGTCTCCAGGAAGATGGAACGGGGCACGACGATCGCGTTCACGCTGTAGGCAAGGGTCCCCCTAGAGCAATTCAAGGAATTCCTCCCGCGTCAAGCCCGCCTGACGGAGAATCGAGGTCAAGACGCCTCTCGGCACCTCATCGTAGTTGGGGGCGATAACCGTCCGGACGACACCGCCCCGCTCTAGCCGGAGCTTAATGTGGCTGCCGCGTTGGCCGACGACGATGAACCCGCCCGTCCGAGCGCCTTGAGGATGTCACGGGCGGGCAGGACGGGCAGCTTGGGCATGCTCGACCTCGATCGTCGTCAGGAGGAACGGCTCCTCGGGCACGTCGACGTCCTGACCCTCAAGCCGGAGTTCGAGTGCATCCCGTAGGTTGGACAGGGCTTCCTCGACGGTCCGGCCCTGGCTCGCCACGTCCAGTTCCGGGCACCAGGAAACGAACCAGTCGCCTTCGCGGTGCACAGTCACGGAGAGTTTCAGCTTCACGCGTATCGGATGACCGTGGACGTATTTATTGATGAGGAGGAGGGGCTCGGCCGTATCGGGACTACCTTCCTACTAACTGCGTGTCCCTTGCAGCGTCGGTGCGGAAACCCTCGGGTCTGAGATCATAGACGAGCCGTCTCGACCGCACAGCGTTTCGAGGAACCTGACGCAAGGTTCACGAGGAACGTGCCCAATGCGACGAGGCCCTTGTAGATCAGCTGGCCGACGTACACGAGGCTGTTCACGACGGTCGTCGCGGCAGCACCGATCTTCTGCCAGAAGTCCTGGGGCATCGC